>NZ_BSSY01000003.1:135732-681903 GCF_030269225.1 Actinoplanes sp. NBRC 101535
CGGCTCGGCTCGGCTCGGCTCGGCTCGGCTCGGCTCGGCTCGGCTCGGCTCGGCTCGGCTCGGCTCGGCTCGGCTCGGCTCGGCTCGGCTCGGCTCGGCTCGGCTCGGCTCGGCTCGGCTCGGCTCGGCTCGGGCCTCAACGAGTCGTCGGTGGTGGGGGCTACGGGACAGGCCGGAAGTCGTCCGGGATCGTCCTCACCGACGTGGAGCATCGCCCGACGTTAATCGACGGGCGTTCCCGCTCGCCGTCGGGGTGGCGCAGGCCGCCTTAGTTTTGGCCGCCCGCGTCGGCATGGTGCCACTACGGGACTGTGGTGTGGCGTACCCCCAAAAGCTCTTGATCGTCGATGTTGATCGTGGAATCGGCGCGGAGAACGCGGAGGATCGTGGACGGGGCGAGCAGGTGGGCCGGCGGGGCCAGCATGTTCGAGACGCGGAGGAACGCGGCGCCCAGGGTGGCGTCGTGGACGGTGGCGGCGCGGTACCGGGCCAGATAGGCGTTGAGCGGCCGATCCGTGGGGCGGCGCCGGCCCTCGACCTGGGGGAACCGGAGATCCGTCGCGGAGGCGAGCGCCCAGGGGTTGTCCACCAGACGGGCCGCCTCCCGGAAGTAGCGCTCCGGCGCGGTGCCGATCAACGCGGCCAGCAGCAGCGCCTCCAACGCGGCGACCGTCACACCCTGTCCGTAGATCGGATTGAAGCTGCACAACGCGTCACCGAGCGCGAGAAAACCGACCGGCCGGCGCCGCAGCCGCTCGTAGTGGTGCCGGACGCTCGCCGGGTACCGCATCCTCGCCGGCGCGTCCAGCGGCTCCGCGGTCCGCAGGAAGGCGGCGATCTCGGGACCGGGCAGCGACTCGGCGAAGGCCAGCATGCCGGCGTCGTCGGTCGGCGGCTCCTCGCCCAGCATCCCGGCGAGCAGCACCACCACCCGGTCGCCGTCCTGCCGGATCGTCACCCCGGTCCGCTGCATGCCCGGATACGGCGCCATCACGACGGCGAACGGCGCGCCCGCACCGGGGTCGTAACGGTAGTGACGGGTCGTGTAGACGACCTCGGAACGGACCGTGGTCACCGGGATCTCGCCGTAGCCCAGCGACCGCAGCCACCGCGGGGCCCGCGTGGCGCGACCGCTCGCGTCGACGACCAGATCGGCGAGCATCTCCGACCGTGTCGTGCGGACACCCCGGACACGCTTGTCGTGCAGCAGGGCGGTGACGTCCTCGCCGTCGAGGATCCGGACACCGGGCAGGGCGCGCAGACGCTGCCGGACCAGGTGCTCGAGCAGCGGCCGGCTCACACCGAAGACCGGAAGCGTCGACGGGGCGCGGCGCATCGGGTGGCCGTCCAGGTACCAGTGGCAGTCGGCGTGCGCGTCACCGGCGGGCACCCCGGCGGCCAGCATCTCGTCGACGAAACCGGGGAACAGTTCCTCGAGGGCGGTGCTGCCGCGGGCCAGCAGGACGTGCGCCTGGCGGCTCTGGGGCACACCGCGGCGGGGCACGGCCCGGTCCGGCACCGTGTCCCGGTCGATGAGCGTCACCTGGCCGAACGTGCTGGTGAGGGCCCGGGCGGCGAGCATCCCGCCGATGCTCGCCCCGATGACCACCGCATGACTCATGAGCAGATTGTTATCGTAAATCGCGATATTCGATGAAGTAGTCGGGTCGGTGCCACCCGGTTGGGGCGGTCACTGACCGGCGGTAGTCCAGACCTGGCCCGTTCGGGCCTGAGGGGCGTCGGCGCGGTCCACGACCAGGATGGTCTCGCCGGTACGCCGCGTCCGCGGAGTCGGATGATCCACGGCAAGGATGCGGATCGGCTTCCCGCTGGTCGCGTCGTGCAGGAGGGGAATCCCGGTGAACTCCCCGCCCCGCGTCTCGCCGACGACGATGAGACCACCTCGTGCCGGAATGTCGAACACCTCGTTGACCCGGAACTCGACAACGGTCATGTCGGACTACTCCTCCATCGCTCCAAGGCTGGGATCTCACTCGCGTAGGCCTCGTCCTCGAGTTCCCGGAGCAGCCGGTGCAGATGCTCCCCGCGACGCTGTTGAAGGACGTGTGTGTACTCGTGCGCGATGGTAGCCGCCAGGGTTTCACCGTCGGCGAAGCTCGCCGGTCCGAGACGCACCTGCGCGCCGTGGAGCTCACCGGGCGTGTACGCGGACGCGTCCATGTAATCCAGATACCGGATCTCCTCGGCGTCGGTGATGAGCACGACATCGACATCAGTGAGATCGAGGTTCATTCGTTGCGCGGTGGCGTCGACGTTGTCTCGCGACATCGGGGTTCCCGGGCCGTGATCGAGGACATCCTGGTTGCTGCGAACCGGATTCTTGCTGAAGAAGTTCGTCTCCGCGGCCACCGGACTGGTGCGGCTGAGCCGTCCCAGACGCTGCCGGAGCCGGTCGAGAATCACGTTGATCTCGGTAAGTCTTCCGTTCAGGCGGCGAAGACTGTCCAAAAGCGCTTGGAGGAACCCCCGGATCCGGGACGCCCAGTGCGCCACCATCGTGGCGACCTGGCTGACCACCGCGGGAGTGGCGATGCCGAGCGTCACACCCTCTACGGCCAGCCACTGCGGCAACCGAACCATCAGCGTCGCCACGAACTGGGCGATCAGATCATTTACGATGCCGCGGACCGCCCCGACCAGGAGACCGGCGCCCTCCACCGCGAAGGCGATTGCCCTGGTGACGATAGTGATGGCCTCCATCGCGGCCGACTGCTCGGCGGCGTGCGCCCGGTAGGTGTCACCCGACAGCCCGAACCACTCGGCGGTTCGGGTCTCAACGTCAGCCGCATACCGCTGCCCCGCATCGGCCATCGCCGCGGAGACATTTCGCCAGGCGGCGGCTTGGGCGGCGATGGCGTCCGGGTCGCCGGCGATCTGATTCAGCGCGTCCTGCAACGGTTGCACATGTTCCAGTAGCCAGCCGACACCCCAGGACGCCAGAGTGCCGAGCGGGTCGATCGCCACTGCAAGAGCCTCCAGGCCGCCACCCAGGCCGCCGAGCGTGACGTCAGCCCAGCTTCCGTTCTCGATGCCATTACTGACCTGGAGAGCATCCTCGACCAGGCCCGATCCGGAATACCAGGACGTCGAGGACTGCACCTCGACGATCAGCGGGTTGTCGCTCATCTGGACTCCACCCTCGATTCGGTTCCACCTGGGGCGTACACCGGAATCGGCGCGACGGCTCACTGCAGGGACCGGAATCGGCCCCGATATCCGTCGCCGGGAGGCTGGCGACAGGGGAGCCGTTCGGGATGAGATGTGTCCTTCACCGCCTCAGCCGAACCGGCCGCATCGGAGCTTCCCCCGGCCTGGCTGTTCTAGGGCGTGCACATACATCAGTTGCAGGAGGAGGGGCGGGGGAGCAGCGTCACCGGTCCGTTGGAGGCCGAGACGTACGCCGCCGAGGACGGTTTCGTAGCCACCTGGAGGAGCAGGACATGACCCGGTTGGGCGTCGAGCGGGTCGACCGGATCGGCAGCCGGCCCTGGGTGTTCGTCACCGGGGAGCTGGACGGCGCGCCGCTGAGCATCGGTGACGAGCTCACCGTTACACCGGAGCGGAGCGTCGTGATCCGGGCCGTCGAGTTCCACAGCGCGCCGGGCCGGACCACCATCGCCGTGGACGCCGACGTGGCCGGTCTGGTGGGCGGCGCGGGCACGGTCCTGACGGTTGCGGACTAACCTCACCGGTCCCGGCCGAGCGCCTCCGCGTGATCGGCCCGCAGCCACGGTGAGTCGAGCACCCGGTCCTCCAGGAACCGGATGACCGGATGCTCGATCAGCGTGTCCCGCTGGACGACCGAGTGCACACCGCCCGCGATGTCGCCCAGCTCCTCCAGGTCGGCGCGCAGCACGGCGAACTCCTCGACCCCCGTGTAGAAGACCGCGCCGTCCCGGCTGCCGTCCGCGGCCCACGGCCGTTCGAAGCGTTCGCTCCGGCCGGCGAGCGCCGCGTTCGGCGTCACCGCGTAGACCGCGCTGAGCAGCACACTCAGCCGAGCCTGCACCGGATCGGTCAGGTCGGTGCCGGGTTCCGGGAGGGAATCCGCGGACCAGGGTGGGCCGGCGACGGCCAGGTCGTCGACGAACGTGACGACGACGACCCGGTTCAGGTCGACCCGGTAGGTGCCCTCGTGCAGGGCAGCCTCACCGTCCGGCAGCGACCACGCCAGGGAATCGACCCGGACGTGGTAGTTCGGCGGGAATCCCAGCTTCACCGGCTCACCCTCTCATCCGCGGTTCAGCGCCCGCCCAGAATGCGGCGGATCTCCGGCTCGTAATGCTCCTCGCGTTTGCTCGTCACCACGCCGCCGCCCGGGGTCTGCACCTCGAACGCCTGCTCGTCGGTGACGACACCGCGCGCCTCGTCGTCCCTCTCGGTCCGGTCCCGGCCGTCGCTGGTGCGCCGCCGGTTGAGTTCCGGCGCGACCGTTCCGGGCCGTTCGACCCGGCCCGGACCGCTCGCACGGGTCGCGGCCCGGCTGCGCAGCTCCTTGGGAACCTCTTCCAGCTTGGACACCCTGCTGCCCGAGGGCGGCGGGGCGGGTGCGTCGATGACCGGGGCGCCGGCCTCGGTGCGCGCCTGGTCGGCGCCGATCCAGTCGGCACCGGCGGGCTTCCGGCCGTCTTTACGTCCGGGCCGTCCGCGGGACGGTGCGGGAGTTTCCGGGGTACGGGTCGGACGCTGCAGAACCGGCGGCGCGGTGCCCTCGCGGTGCACGGCGTCGCCACCGGTCCCGCCCAAGCTTGGCGGCCGCATCTCCTGCTGGCTGCCCGGGCGTACCCGGTTGCGGTCGCCGGTCGGGTTCTTCAGCACCGGCGGAGTGGTGCCGCCGGGCCGGCCGAACTGCTCCGCACCGTCGAGCGTGGTGCCGGGCACACGGCGGCCGGCGTCGTCCGAACCCTCGCCGCGCCGGCGCTGGCCGTTCGGCGGCTGAACCGGCGTGCCCCGTCCGGGCTGGCCGGGGGCGCCACGACCGGGCTGTCTTGGCGCGCCTCGCCCGGGCTGACCCGGCTGACCGGGCGTGCCCCGGGCAGGGTCGCCCGGTGTCGATGTCGGACGCCGCAGGCTGCGTCCGGGCGGCTGACCCGCGCCGGGCGACTGCGGGGCGCCGCCGGCGCCGCGGTTGAAGGCGTTGCGGGTCAGCTGGCCGGGGTTCGGCGGCCGGGCCGCACTGGTGGCCGGGCCGGCCGCCGGGGACGTGCCGAGACCGGGCGGACGCGACAGCGACGGTACCGAACCGGGCAGGCTCGGCTTGACCGCGCCGACGCCGGGCGGCGATCCGGCGAACGCGGGCGGCGGGGCGGGCAGCGGCGCCACGGCCGGCGGGACCACCCCGGGCGGGGTGATCGAAGTCGGCGGGTTGGCCACCGCCGGGGGCGCGACGACGGCCGGCGGGCTGGTGGGCAGCGTCGGCGCGGGGGCCGGGGTCGGCGCGGTGGCCGGCGGTTTGGGCGCGGTAGCCGGCGGGGCGACCGGGGTCGGCGCCAGCGCCGGCGGCTTGGCCCCACCCGACGGCACCGGGTTGGGCGCGTTCACCCCGCCCGGTCCGCCGAGCGACGGCGGCGTGACCAGCGCCGGGTTGCCCGGGGTGTTGAGTACCGCGTCCATCGGGCGGTACGGCGGCCCGACTCCGGTGGCGACCAGGGTCGTGTACTCGTAGTGCTCGTTGCCGACGCGGTACGCAAGTTCCTGAGCCCGCTGCTGGAACTGCTGGACCGTCTCGTCGACCTGTTGCTTGACCTGCCAGTGCTTGGCGTCCTCCCAGTCGGTCGTCCAGTACCGCTCGGAGAAGTTGAACCACTCGCTCAACTGCCCGGCCAGGTCGACGTTCTGGGCGGTCTGCAGGGCGCGCTCGTACTCCGCCCAGAGCGCGTCCATGTCGGCGCGGGCGGTGATGCTGATCTGCACCAGGTGACGCAGGGCGGTGACGTTCTGCTGGGCCGCGTCCATCCAGACGTCGAGGTAGGCGAGCACCTCACCGGGCCCCTTGCCCAGGAACGCGTCGCGGGCCTTGGGGGACTGCCAGCTCTCCGCCTCCAGGCGGTTGCTCGAGCCCAGCACGTACGTCCGCACGTTGTCCATCACCGACCAGGCGTTCTGCCAGTGGTCGGCGAGTTCGGCGATCTTCTCCGGGTGCATGTTCCGGATGCGCATCCGGATCTCTTCGATCGTCTTGCCGTCCGCGCTGCCCGGCTTGGAGGTGAACGGCTCGTCCGACGACTGGTGAGTGCCGTAGTGCAACCGTCCGCTGTACGGGCTGTACCCGTAGTTCGGGTCCGCGGTGGTGCCCCAGTAATCAACCATTCGTCAGGGTGCCGTTCAGGGTCGGGTCGTACTCCGCACTGAGTGGCTTGTCGACGGTCAGCTGCCCCTCGGTCTCCTTGCCGGTGTACGTCGTGCCGGTCGTCTCGCCCTCGGCGTTGTACGTCGTCTCGGTCTGCATGCCGGTGTTCTGGTCGACGGTCACCTCGCGGCTGCCGGTCTCGGTGACCTTGCCGTTCTCGCCGGTGGTGGAGTTCTGCGTCTTCTCGTTCGCCACCAAGCCGTCGTCGTCGTAGGCCGTGGTCGTCCGGGTGGTTGAGTTCCCGCTGGTCACCGTCTTGACTTCCGTGTTGGTGGCCGGGTTGTACGACGTGACCGTGCGGGTGCTGGTCGTCGACAGGACCTCGCCCTTGCTGTTGTAGATCGTGATTGTCTGGACGACACCCCCACCGCCGGGGACGTTCATCGTCACGGTCTGCAGCTTCTGGCCGGTGTTCGGGTCGGTGGAGACCGTGGTCGTCTGGTAGGGCGTCTCTGACAGAGTCTGAGGCTCGTCCCAATCAGGGCTGTTCGCGACGACCGGGGTCTCGGCAGCCTCGGCGGAAGCTTCCCGGACTGCCTCGCTGTAGGTCTGGCCGATGTGCGACGGCAGGCCCGCGGGACGGGAGACCCCCGGGGCACCGAAGGCGAAGAGGACGTCGTTGACACTGGCGGCCTGCGTCGCGTCCTCCGCCCCGTAGATGTCGGCGATGGTCTGGGCGGCCGACCCCACGTTGAACAGTGACTGACCGAGATTGTCCAGGTAGCTGAACAGTTCGGAGGCGTTGGCGGCCAGCTGGGAGCGCAGGTACATCGCCTCGCCGAGGGTGGTGCCACCCCACGCCTCGTACGGCCCACTGAACAGGTCGTTGAGGTTCATCTTGCGGTTGGCGAGGTCGAGTTGCTGGCTCACCATGTCCTTGGCGTAGTCGCGCAGACCCTCGACGTCGACCTTCAGCGGCTCGGAGTCGACCCACCCGGCGTTCGTGTTCCCCGACGTCTCCACCGAGTACGGACTGTTCGCCGAATAGGGTGTTCCGTTCCCCGTGTCCAGTCCCATCATGCCTCCCCGTATCGCCGGCTTCGCTGGGTGAACCCGTCTGGCCAGCTAGGGTAATCGGCCACGGCCGTATAGGCGATGGTGTGTCTGAACACTGCCTGTGCAGCCCTTTTGTCGATGGACGGACGAGCCTAATCGGCCACAACGGGTGGCCTTGACACCAGTTCCGCGGTTACCGTCGCTGCTCCATGGAGATTTCGTGTGCCGCTTCACGGGGAGCGAGCCGACATCGAGAGGCGGGGTGATCCCTTGTCGGGGACTCCAGGTATGGGCCAGGTCCATGCCACTCAGGAACAGCTGAACGCGATGGCGCAGCGGTGTGAGGACACCGGCCAGAACATCGCCACCGGTATGGCGCAGCTTGTCGACCGTATCCAGGCGCTGGGCGGTTCGGGTCTGGACGGCTCGGCGAACCAGGCGCTGCAGAACGTGTCCGCCCAGTTGAACTCCGGGCTGACCAAGATCATCAACGCCCTGGACGAGCTCGCGGGCAAGATGAGCAACGCGTCGACGCAGTACGGCGTGAACGACGAGGACGCCGCGCGGGAGATCCAGAACGCTGCCGCGAGCACCGGTGACTCCAGCGTCATGAGCATCCTGCGCGGCTGAGCGCGACCCGGATCGAAAGAGGCGAACACATGAGCATCACCTACAACTTCGGCCAGATCAGCGAAGTGTCCGACGCCATCAACACCTTCCAGGGTTCGATGGAGCAGCAGCTGGAGGACCTGTACAAGCAGTTCTCCCAGCTGTTCGCCCAGGACTGGACCGGCGCCGCCGGCACCGCCTGCGACGAGGCCCGCCAGAAGTGGGACCAGGGCGCGAAGGAGATCAAGGTCGCGCTGGCGCAGGTCGGCACCAAGCTCGGCCAGGCCGGCGAGCGCATGCAGGGCGTCGACCAGCAGATCGCCGCGGGTATGTAGTGACGTCATCGGCCGGTGACCCGATGAAGGGCCACCGGCCGATGACGTACGGTCCCCTTGGCGGATCGTGAGGGTGGAAACCGGGAGGACGGAAGTGGCGGACATACCGGGACGTCCCGACTGGGGCGCGCTCCGCGGGATGATGGCTGACCTGCAGAAGGCGACCAAGGGCCTGCCTGATCTGCAAGACCGGATGATGAGCCTGACCGGGACCGCCTGGTCGCCGGACGGCATGATCAAAGCGGTCGTCGGGCCGCGAGGTCACCTGCTGGAACTCGACATCAATCCGCGTCTGCTGCGCCAGCCCAACTCGCAGGCCCTGTCGGCGAGCATCGTGGCGACCGTGCGTGCCGCCGTCGAGGAGGTCGGCGCCCAGGGACGTGACCTGATCCAGGAGAGCCTGCCCGCGGACATGCGCCACCTGGGTGACGGCGGAATGACCGGATACATCGGCACCCACGACGCCGACGTTCTGATCCGCAGTAAGGACCGCGATGAGTAACTTCGTGCAGATCGGTTCCAGCCCGGCTGAGATCATCGGGATCGCCACCCGGATCAGGAACCGTGGCAGCGACCTGTCCGAGGAGATCAGCCGCCTGAACCAGGCCATCCGGAGTCAGGAGGCGGAGGGTGACACCCTGCCGCACGACGACTTCACCGATGCCTTCCTGAAGGAGTACAACAAGGTCGCCACCGCCAGCGACGGCAAGGACTATCCGGCTTGCGAGGCGGTCCGGATCGGTGCGGCGTCCTGCGGCGACAAGCTGACCGCGATCGGCGACTTCGTCGTCAAGGCGATGACCGGGTACGAGTCCACCGATCAGCAGAGCGGCGACGACATCAGTCGCACGGACCTCTGACGGCGCCGTCGTGAGCGCCGAAGAGCACGAGTTCATGACGTCGCTCCTCGACTGGTTCACGGAGATCGAGCAGTGGATCCCCGGCGCCCGGTCGAAGGTGGGCGAGCTGATCCTCGGCCCGCTTCCGCTGGCACACGCCAACGACGTGTACGACCTGGCCGACCACTGGGGCGCGCTGGCCGACTCGCTCAACGCGGCGTACGAGGACGTCATGCAGGCGGCCAACCCGATCCTGGAGAATTGGTCCGGCGACGGCGCCGCGCAGATGTTCACCCAGGACTGGTTCAACTACCTCGAAGGCCTGCGCCAGTCGGCGGAGAGCGCCGCCCAGATGCGGCAGGGCGCCCAGAACTTCGGCCTCGAGGTCGAGCTGATGAAGTTCATGGCGGCCATCAACCTCGTCATGCTCGCCTACTCGCTGTTCGCCATCGCCGCGGCTGCCGGCCCGTCCCTGGGTGCCGCCCTGCTCGGCGTTCCAGCGGCGTTCGCAGCAGCGAAGACGGCTATTTTTGCGGCTGCCCGGCAGGCCATCTCCAAGATCATGTCGCTGTCGATGCGCATCGTCATGCGCGACATCGGCATGCTGTTCACCCGGCTGCCCGGGGCCCTGACCCACACGCTGCCCACCACGTTGCGCAACGGCGCGACACGGCTCGGCCCCGCGATCGCCAGCCGGGTCAACGTCCCGGCGATGCGGACCGCGATCACTCAGGGCGCCAGGGACATCTGGGCGCAGGGCTTCAACCAGACCGTCCGCAACATCGGCGCACGCGGCATCTCCACCTCGGTCGCCAACCGGATCGCCGCCCAGTCGCTGCGTACCCTCGCCGCCGAACAGGTCGGCGCCGGTCTCGGCCGGCAGATGTCCCGCGAGGCGCAGCGCCAGATGGCCAAGGAGATCCGCAATCAGCTGCTGCTGAAGTGGGCCGGCAAGGAGGGCGCCGACGCGGCCGCCTCCGGTCTGTCCCGGATCGCGGTGGACCGGATCGGTCAGAGCATGCTGGGCCGGGAGTTCGCCCAATATGTGGGGACGCGGGTCGGCATCGGCGCCGGTTTCATGGGCGGCGGCAACCTGGTCGGCCAGATCGGACAGATCGTCTCCGGCAACCGGACCGACGGCGTGGACTGGGCTCAGGTCCGGGACAACACGATCCAGGGCGGTGCGGCCGGCCTGGGCATGTTCGGCGGGGTCACCGGGCACACGATCGGTGGTGGTCTCGCCGCCGGCGGCTACACCCTCGGCGCGCAGACCGTCGACTACATCCGCAGTGACGGTGAGAAGGGCCTCAACTGGAACGAGATCTGGTTGAGCGCCCGCGACGGCGCCGCCTCCGGCCTCTTCGCCGGCGTCGAGACCGTCCTCGAGCCCGGCCTTCCCAACCTCACCCGGGACGACAGCGGAGCGCTCCGCATCGGCAGCGATGTGCACTTCATCGCCGGCGAGGACGGCACGTTCAGCATCGCCGGGACCAGTCGTGGCGAGTCCCTGCTGCTGACCAGCGACGGCTACGTGGCCCACCAGGGCGCGGACGGCGTCCGGACCGTCGACACCGAGATCACCGGCCGCGGCGACGTGACCGAGGGCATCAGCCGGGTCTTCGACAGCCCGGAAACCCGCACGGACAGTGGTGGCGGCGCAGGAGAGGCGAGCTCTCGCGGGTCCGATGCGGCCCCGGTGCCGGGTCACCCTTCTTCAACCCCGGATGGGGTACGCGCAAACGACAGCACCACCACCGTGGCTGACCGGGCGCCGGACTCCGAGCGGTCGGTCCCCGACCGGACGTCCGCGAACGACGGCGGTTCGACCGCTGCTCGGCAGGAGGCCACCACGCGGGGTGACGGCGGTGGCGATCCGCCGGACACGACCAGGGCCGCTTCGGGCGACGGCGGTTCGACCGCTGCTCGGCAGGAGACCAGCACGCGGGGTGACAGCGGTGGTGATTCGCCGGACAGCACCAGGGCCGCTTCGAACGACGGTGGCTCGCCTGCTGCTCGGCAGGAAGCCACCACACGGGCCGACGGGGGCGGCGACCCGCCGGACAGTGGCACGACCGCGCGACCGGAACAGAACACCGCGGAGAGCGTCCGGACCGCCCCCTCCGACGGGAACCGCACGCCCGCGTCCGACTCGCGGACGTCGACGTCGGAGACACACCGTCCGACCGCTTCCGATCAGAGCACGATCGGCACCGGCCACCCGGCTGCGGCCACCGAACACTCCACGACGGCCACCGACCGTGGGGCGACGACGCCGACCGGTGAGCAGTCCCGCGTGACGGGGGACCAGGTCACACCACGGGCCGGCGCGGAATCGTCCGCTGGGCGGGACGGGACTTCCGGCGTACCCACAAAGGGCGAAAGCGGACCGCCGGACGGACCACCGCCGGATCGGACCACGGCTGCTCCCGACCGGACCGCGGCCTCTTCCGGCCGGACGACGCACGATGCTGCTCCCGACCGGACACACGAGACGGCTGCCGACCGGACGCATGAGGCTTCTTCCGACCGGACACATGAGGCTGCGGACAACGCCGGGCGGGAGTCTGATCACCCGGCGGACGCGGCGACCGGTGGGGCTATCCGGCCGCGGGACGACATTCGGGCCTTCGATTGGGCTGAGCGGGCCTATGACCGGTTCCGTGGGGACGACGCGGATGTCGCGGAGATCGCCGGGAACCTGAGCGACGTGCAGCGGGCGGATGGGACCACCGGGTACTCGGTGGCCGAGATCAATCAGATCAAGCAGCATCTGATGGTCGAGGAGCACCCGATCCGCGATTACGACGGGGTGCTGGAGCACCGGCGGTTCGACGCGTCACCGGACATCGCCGAGGCGTGGATCCGGCTGCGCGAGGGCAACCCGCTGCCCGAGGATCTGGTCCTGCTCAACCACGAGCTGGCCGAATCGAATCACATGCGCGCCCACCCGGACGCGGACTACACGACCGCGCATCAGCACGCCAATGAGCAGCACAATTGGCAGGACATCGTGCCGGGTCGGACCGGCGAGGACCTGGACGGCAAGTGGGGAAGGCAGGACGGCGATGGCGCTTCTGGTTCACTTCCGGAAGGCTCGCGAGGACGAGAGACAGGTGGAGTATCTTTTCGGCCACCCGACGACGGATCGGCTGCTGGTGATCGACAAAACGTCGATGGAGGGCAGCCCGGCGGACGGGAACCCGGACAAACCGTTCGCGGCGGCGTTGAGCAAGATCCTGCGCCTGCACCGCGAGCGGGAGACGTGGCCACCGGGCGGGACGTACGCGGCGTAGACCCGGCCACCCGGAACGGCCCGGCCGGTGAGCGAATGCACGGTGACGTCCCGGCCGGTGAACGGGTACCCGGTGACGGCCCGTCGCACGGATCGGCGCCCGATCCGGCGAGCACCGAGAGTCCCCTGCTCGCCAGCAACGGAGCGGGCACCGGTCTGCCGCCGACCCCGGAGACGATCCGGCAGGGCACCGTCCGGATGGAGGACCACCCGGACTATCCGCGCGCCGTGGAGACCCTCGCTGAGCAGGGATTCTCCGTCCTACCGTCGCAGGAAGGGCACCCGCACACCGTCATCCGGCACGTCGTCGACCCGAAGACCCACGAGGTGCTGCGGGTCGAGCGGGAGGTGCGGGTCGTCGAAGGCATGCGGTACCTCGACCTCGAACACGAGATGGCGCACGTCCGTGCCTCCGTCGAACGCTTCGGCCCCGGCGAGCACCCGCCGTCGGAGATCTACCGGGACCGTCCGGGGAACACGCCGAAGGAGATGACCAAGGTCAGGGGCCGGCTCACCACCGAGCAGAACACGATCGGTGAGTACCAGGTCCGGCTCGAGGAGTACCTCCGGCTCTCCGAACGGGGCGTCGACCCGGACGTGCTGGCGGAGCACGTGGCCGGGGTCGACAAGCACCGTGGTGACTACCACGAGGTCATGAACGACGCGTGGGACAAGAAGAACTCGAAGGAGTGGGCGAGGGAGCACTACCCGGACATCCGCGATCTCGAAGCCCGGTACGACGAACTGCGAGCGGCGGAGACGGACGGCACCGGCACGGACCCCCGGACAGGGCAGCCGTCGACGGGCGGCGACAGCACGCCGATGGCCAAGGCGCCCGGCGGCGTCGACCCGTACCGGATGCTGCCTGTTGAAGGTCCGAAACCGGTTGATCCGGTCAACGTGCCGCACGAGGTCGCCCGGCTGATCGGCGACGAGATGGGTGACCTGGTCGCCGGCCGGGACGGCGTCGCCCCGGACCAGCCGCAGCGCGCCGATTGGGACGCCGACGCGGGAACCCTGCGCGTCCGGTACGGCGACGGCCTCGAAGTCGACGTGATCGTCCAGGTCAACGAATCGGTGCCGCCCGGGCAGGCGGTGGTGGTCCGGCCGTCCCTGGAGATGGTGGACGGAACTTGGCAGCAGACGAGTGCGGCCGGCGTGGTGGTGTCCTCCCACATGTCGGCCGACCCGGCCACCCGGGCGGCGCACGTCAGTGAGGCCTTGGACGCGGCATGGCGGACGATGCACGACGAGATCGGCCCGCAGTTGCGCGATCCGGACGGCCCGGCGGTCACCCCTCGCGATCCGGACGGCCCGATGCCCCCGGCTCGCGATCAAGGCGGCTTGCCGGTCGACCATCTCTCCGGCCCGGAGGCGATGCGAGCCCTGGAGGAGCCGCTGACGAGCGGCGACGTCCCGGTACGCGACGCCGACGGCGTCGGCATGCACCGGGCGGATCCGGCAGCCGCGCCGTCCCCCGCGGCATTGACGCCGGAGACCGTCAGGCAGGCGCTGACCTCCACTCGCGGACCGGAACAGATCAGCCGGTGGGCGGGCGACCACCTGTCCGACCGCGACCAGAACGGCACCGCCCGCCCGAAGACCGCCGACGAGATCACCGAGGTCGTCGACCGCCACGCGGGCGAGGCCCTGAACCGGGTCACCCCCGCCCCCGACGTCGCGTCGGTGGTGCATACCGCCAGCCCCATCGAGGGCACTCGCTTCGTGCCCGAAGGCCGGTCACCGTACGAGAGCCCCGTCCACCTCGGCGAACTCCACCAGGCGATCAACGACGTGCTGCCGGGCGACTTCTCCGACGGCGGCATCGTCCGGATCTCCTCGGACGGCGTCGACATCCGGGTGGACAAGGCGGACGGCACCACCGGGTACTTCCGGCCCGAGCTGGGCGTCAACATGCCCGACCTGGCCGAGACGACGGTTCGCTCCGGCACGCCGCAGGACCCGCACATCGTCCGGGTGAACAACCGGGTCTCCGCCGACAACCTGTCCCGCGTCTGGGTCCACGAGATCACCGAGACGCTGGCCGTACAGCACGCGGCGGCCACCCGCCCGGAACCGCAGGGCATGCTCCGGCGTGCGATGACCAAGCTGGGCAACCTCTTCGGTGGCGGCCGCCCGGAGACGACCAGGGTGGACCCGCACGCGGCGGCCCGCGTCAACGAGCGGGTGCACCTGCAGCGACGGCTCAACGAGGCGTGGGCGCGTCCGGACGTGCAGCAACGTCTGCGGCAGGAGATCGCCGGCGTCGAACGGGACCTGGAGAAGCTGGGGCATCCGGTGCCCCGATCCCTTTTCGAGGACATCGGCCGGCGAACCGGACCGTCACCGTTCGGTTCGCATGATTCGCTGGGCAGTCGGATGCGGCCCGACGTGATCGGTCAGTCCGAGCCGATGGGCAGGCCCGAGGCACCGGCCCGCAATGGTCTGCTCGGCCGCAGCGGTGTCATCGGTGAAACCGGTCCGGTCTCCGGCTCCCGCTACGGCGACGACGCCGTGCCGCGACACGACGATTTCACCGCACACCGGTACGAGCAGGAGCCACCTGCCGCACATCACCAGCCCGACCCTCACGCCGAGCCTGAGGCGTCACACATTCCAGACCTCCAGGACCCGACACCTCCGGATGTCGGCGACGGCCCCCGCGAACCAGGGGAGCCCCGTCCGTCTCTGCGCGACCTCTTCCCGCGGACGACGGGTTCGACGGTGGACTGGAGCACGGTCGTCCAGAAGGTGTTCGACCGGGAGTTTCTCAACCGAGACTTCAAGGGCTTCGACGTCCAGGTGGACCACGCATACTCCGCACAGGACGGTTTCTCCGTCCGGATGAGCGTCTGGGAACACGGCGATGATACGAAACCGGTCGGTCACATCACGCGGCGTTTCAGCTACTCGCAGGACCAGGATCTGCTTGTCGCCACCCACGCCTCGCTCACGATCGACGAAGGTTTGCAGGGTTCCGGGTTCGCCAAGGCCTTCAACGATCATATGGAGGAGTGGTACGTCGAGTCCGGAGTGGACCGGATCGCCATCCACGCCAGTATGGACGTCGGTGGATACGCGTGGGCCCGGGCCGGGTTCGGCTGGGACACCCAGAACTGGGGGGGTGCGGAGGCCGACGGTGCCTTCACCCGGCTGCGTTCCGAGATCCGGCAGCTGAGCGAGGACCTGTCCGACTGGGGCGCTGCGAAGAACCGGGATGAGATCCGCGAGCGGCACCGATACGGCGAATCCGTGGACGTCGAGGAGCATCTGACCACCCAGAAGAAGGCCGCGGAGCAGCTGTACCGGCAGTACCGGACCTCCACGTACGGCGATGCCGACTTCCCCACACCCCAGGAAATCAGTCAGGTGGGGCGAGACGGGGAGAGCGGCGCAGGCGCTACCTGGATCGGCAAGCGGGTCATGTTGGGCTACGACTGGCATGGGGCCAAGGAGCCCACCGGGGGCATCGAGGCGCCGTTGCGTGCCGAGTCACCGAACCCGCCCACGGTGGAGAAGCCGGTCTTCAACGATGACTCCCCGGTCTACCCGCCTGACGACGCGGGCCGGGACGACCGGAACCTGCCCGGGATGAGGGGGCAGTGGGGACAGTCCTGGGGTGTTGATGAGGCGCAGCCGCACACCGGCGACACCGCGTACTCTCCGAGCGTCGATGAGCCGGCCGAGAACTATCACAGGCCGGACGAGGGCAGAGAGTACTTCCACCACTCGGATGCCGACCCGCTGGCCAAGTGGGGGCCCGCCTACGAGACGCACCCCGAGGCCTGGAACGAGGCCATCGCGGAAGCGGAGTCGTTCGGTGTCGAGGTGATCACCCGGACCGGAGGCCTCGCCTACGGTCCCGGAGGCAGTCCCGGTACACCTGGTCAGCTCATCCTCGACCCGGAGGCCTCCTACGGTGCCCTGCTGCACGAGCTGAGGCACATGCGAGACGATCAGGAGGCCGGCTGGGTCGGCATGCGTGGCTGGTTCACCGACATGGAGGTGCGGTTCCAGGGTGAGGTGCGGGCCTACCAGGTGGAGATTGACTACGCCGAATCGATCGGCGACCACGAGTCGGCGCAGAAACTCCGTGAACTGCTGGCGGAGGAGCACAAGAAGATCACGGGAGAGCAATGACGTTTCCTGAGTTGCCGAGGGTGCCGGTCCCCGCAGTGGGGGAGATGAGTGTCGCGGAACTGGTCGACTTGGCTAGGGGCAGCAATCGATTCCGGGGCAAGGCGGTCTACGAGCTGGCGGATCGGTCCGCCGCCGATGTGCGGGCCGCCGTCGCCCTCGGGGAGCTGGCCACCCGGCCGGAACTGCAGAACGACCGGTTTCATCTGGTGACGATGGCGTGGGCCGCGATCGTCGCACTGTTGCAGACCCAGGCACCGCATGCCCGGCAGGCCGCATACCAGGCGTTCGCGACGCTGCCCGAGAAGGAACAACATGACCTTCTCGCCTACCTGCGCTGTGAGCGGATCCAGGACGCTGAGCTGTCGCCGGCGAGCGCGGAGATCACGTACTTCATCCGGTTGCGTCCCGCCGACCATGAAGCCAGCCCGTCGTGGGTGCTGCGGCGGGTCGTTACGGAGTCCGGAACGGTGGATGAGCTACTCGGCCGGGACGGGCAGTGGCGACCGTCGGACATGTTGGCCCGGGCCGAGCGAGGAGAGCTGCCCGGCCGGCTCGAGCAGACGAGCGATGCTTTGCCGCGACGGGTTCTTGCGACCGCGGTGTGGCAGTTCGGTGCGATTCGGCGAGCGCTGGCCCTGCAGGAGTCGGGCGGATTCGTGCTTCGGCTCGCGAAGGAGACGCCGGGCACCGCATTTGAGGAGTTCGATGTGGAGGACCGTGAGGAGGTGATCGCGTTCCTCACCCGGGCGCCGCTGGTCATGACGGGCGCGGAGGGCACTTACCGTACCGACGGGATGTGGGTGTGGTCCGAGTCGATCGTGGACATGGTACGGGAGACCGGTTCACATCCGGAGAACAAGTTCTACGGTCACATGTTGGCTCGTGAGTTCGCCCTTCCCGAGACGGTCGCGCCGGACGTGGTGGAACGTGCCCGCCGACTGGTGGGATCGGCGGGCGCCCAGGGCGCGGACCGCATTCAGGAACGGAACGTTCCGGGGCAACCTCCGCCGCCCACCCCGGCGGAACGGCGTCGAGCGCTGAGCGCTTGGCACGCGGAATGGGTGGAGAAGCATGCCGCGACGACGCCGTTCCGTCCGGAGAATCACCCTGAGGGCTCCGACTACAACCTCCACCATGTCGACATGGACGCGTCGCCAGAGGCAGATCGGGAATACGTTCGGCGTGCCCGCGAGATCATGGGCCAGGATCCCGAGACGGGTTTCGACATCGGATTCTGACCGTCGAGGTCCCATCAATCGGTACGTCTCGACGGCGGGAGAAAAGAGAATGATCCGGTGCGGCTGCTGACGTTCAACACGCTCTACAAAGGGGACGTGGCTTTCCGGTTGCGGGCGCTCGGTCCGTTCCTGGCGGAGTATGACGTGGTCTGTCTTCAAGAGTTCATGTACCGCCGCAACGTTCGGGTGCTGCGCGAGGTAGCCCCCGGGTTCCGGCACTACCTGTCCACCGGATCGGTGGTGATCAGAGGCGGTCTGGTGCTGCTGTCGCGGCTGCCGGTCGTGCGGCACCGGTTCGTGCGCTATCCGATGAGCGGGCCGGTCCGTCCGGAGTTCTTCATGCGTAAGGGCGCCCAGCTGGCCACCATCGCCGCCCCGGCGGGCGAGTGGACCGTGGTGAACACGCACCTGTCCGCGAATCTCGACGACGACTGGTCGCCGGAGAACCGGTACACCCGGGTGGAGCGGGCCGAGCTGGACCACCTGGCTGCCGCGCTGCCCGCGGACGGGCCGCTGGTGGTGGTCGGTGACCTCAACCTGCCGCGGAAGACGGAGACGCTCGCCTGGTTCCGGGAGGCCGCCGGGCTGACCGACGCGATGGCGGGGGACACCCGGCCGACCTATCGGCCCACGACACAGTGGCCGAACCCGCCCGCCTTCGACCACGTACTGGTCCGGGGCGCCCGGGCCGAAGCCGACCTGGTGCTCACCGACGAGGTGGCCCTGGCCGACGGCCGCCGGGCGTACCTCTCCGACCACTACGGGATCGGGGCGACGATCACCCTCGACTGAGCCGGTCCTTATTTCGGCCGGATCACACCTCGGGCTGTCGTGATGTCGGCGTCGTCGGGTGCGGTGACGGTGACGGGGGTGCCGAACTGGTCGAGGTTGAAGACGACGTGGGCGTAGTACTCGCCCTGCGGGTGGCCGGGCAGGGGGTTGGTGTCGACTTCGCGGACGTACGCCATGCTGATGGTGACGTCGAGTTTGCGGAGCAGGCCGGTGTCGTCGAGCCAGGCCTGGTAACGCATCGGGTTGCCGATCACGTTGAAGAGAACGCCCAACTGCTCCGGCAGGGGAGGGGCGCAGCCGGGGTTGGCGGCGGCGGTGCTGACGCCGCAGGTGATCTCGTATTTGTAGGGGGCGCCGTCCAGGTCGGCCATGTTCTTGCTGTCCCAGCCGTGGACGGCGTCGTCGCGGGTGACCTGGGGGATGAAGGGCTTCCAGACGGTGAAGTCGGGGAGGTCGTTCGTGGGGTCGGCCAGGATGTTGCCCCAGGAGGACGCGGTCTTCGGGCCGATCCACGTGCGTCCGTCATTGGGCTTCATGACGGGTGAGCTGACCCACACGTCTTCGCCGACCCTGATGCTTTCAGCCGTGATCGGTTTCTCGCCGGAGGCTTCGACGCTGGTGTATTCCGTGTTGGCGTCGTCGCTGTCGGCGCCGAATCTGATCATGCTGGTGCCGGTGAAGGCGGCGGTCGGCCCGGCGACCTGCGGGGTGAACTCGGCGGCGAAGGTGACGCGTGCGCTGCCTGCTTCTTGCAGGCGTTCGCCGACGGAGGCGAGGCGTTTGTGGATGTTGTCGATGGAGTTGCCGTAGCGGGCGTTCAGCCATTCGCCGCCGGCGATGACGGCGACTCCGGCGAGGATGACGACGAGGCTGTAGATGATCCGGCCGCGGGACAGGGGGTTCTCCTGGAAATGGTGGGGGAATCGCGGACTTTGGTAAGTCCTTATTTGGTCCGGATCACGCCGATCTCGGTGGTGACGTCGGCGTCGTCGGGTGCGGTGACGGTGACGGGGGTGCCGAACTGGTCGAGGTTGAAGACGACGTGGGCGTAGTACTCGCCCTGCGGGTGGCCGCCGCCCTTGGGCGCGGTGTCGACACTGGCGATGTACGCCATGCTGATGTTGACTTCGAGTTTGCGGAGTAGGCCGGTGTCGTCGAGCCAGGCTTGGTAGCGCATCGGGCTGCCGATGACGTTGAACAGGTTGCCCAGGCGGTCCGGTAGCGGCGGCGCGCAGCCGGGGTTGGCGGCGGCGCTGCTGACGCCGCAGGTGATCTCGTATTTGTAGGGGGCGCCGTCCAGGTCGGCCATGTCCTTGCTGTCCCAGCCGTCGAAGGCGTCGTCGCGGGTGACCTGGGGGATGAAGGGCTTCCAGACGGTGAAGTCGGCCAGCTCGTTCGTCGGGTCGGCGAGGATGTTGCCCCAGGATCGGGCGGTGCCCTTCCCGATCCACGTGCGTCCGTCTTGGGGTTTCATGACGGGTGAGGTGACCCACACGTCGTCGCCGATCCGGATGCTCTTGGCGGTGATCGGTTCCTTGCCGGAGGCTTCGACGGTGGTGTATTCCGTGTTGGCGTCGTCGCTGTCGGCGCCGAATCTGATCATGCTGGTGCCGGTGAAGGCGGCGGTCGGCCCGGCGACCTGCGGGGTGAACTCGGCGGCGAAGGTGACGCGTGCGCTGCCTGCTTCTTGCAGGCGTTCGCCGACGGAGGCGAGGCGTTTGTGGATGTTGTCGATCGAGTTGCCGTAGCGGGAGTACAGCCATTCGCCGCCGGCGATGACGGCGACTCCGGCGAGGATGACGACGAGGCTGTAGATGATCCGGCCGCGGGACAGGGGGTCCTCCTGGTGGCGATCGAGGGGAGCAGACAGGCTACCCCAGCCCGGAGCAGCCCTTATGTCGTCGCGGTGCGAGGTGTCCCACGCCGGCGGTCCGGCGATTACCCTGGGCGGATGATGGACGAGGACCGGATTGCGGGGGCCCGGTACGCCTTTCAGGTCGCGCACCCGGCCGCGCCCATGCTGCGCGTGCGGTACCGGCACGGGGTTCCGGTCGACCCGTGGGGTTTCCCGGACTGGACGCCGTACGCGCGCACGATGGTCGAGTTGCCGCCGGCGATCGCGGACCTCACCCTCGACGAGGCGCGGGTGGTGGATGTGCGGGCCGCCGAGACGGTCGCCCGGGCGTCCGGTGATCCACTCTGGGACGGCACGGTGGGCACGCCGCCGGGCTGGACGTGGGCGCACGCCGCGCAGGAGCGCAGGCTCGCCCTGGTGCCGGCTGAGCTGCACGCGAGTTTCCGGCACCTGGGCGGGGTCAGTGTCGCCGCTTCGCGGGCGCCGGGGCGTGGGCTCACCGCGCGGGGTGGTGAGGCGCCGCGGGTGCTGCTCTCCGAGCGCCTGTCCGACGAGGCGGTGGCCAAGGCAGAAGACCTTCTGGGGGTACGCCTACCGTATGCGTACCGCGAGTTTCTCCAGCGTACCAACGGTGGCGCCCCCGGCATGCCGGCCGTTCTCCCGGGGTGGGGGTTCGTGCTGGACCAGCCGTTGTTCGGGTTCCGGGACGACCGTGCGCAGGACCTGTCGTATGCGAACGCCTGGTTCGGTGACCGTCTGACCCCGGACTGGCTGGCGATCGGTTTCGTGCAGGGCGGCCTGCTGCTGTTGCGGGTCCGTGGCGAGGACGCCGGCGCGATCGGTTACCTCGACGACGATGATCCGCGGGACCGGGACGCGTTCACGGCCGCCGACGTCTGTGAGCGTCTGCTGTCCCGGGTGGCCGACGATTTCGCCGCGTTCTGGACGGCGCTCCGCGGCGTACCCCATGATCTTGAAGAGCTGGCGGCGAATGCCGCTGCCGGTGCCGAACAGGTCTTTCCGGACGGGTGTGGTGTGCTGTTGCCGACGTCGCACCGGAGGACTGATCAATGACGGACTGGCAGCCGGTCAACGACGTCGAGAAAGCGATGCTGCTGGCGGTCGGCGAGAACGACCGGCAGTCCTATTTCCAGCTGCTGGCGCTGGCCGACCTGTTCCTGCCGCAGATCGCCGGCGACGAGTCCCCGGAGCAGCGGTTCCTCACCGTCCGCGCGTTCGGCGAGGTGTTCCTGCCGGTCTTCACGTCGTCGCAGGCGCTGATCGCGCAGGCCGCCGGGGCGGTGAACGGCTACGCGATCACCAACTACTACGAGCTGCGCCGCAAGTGGCCACATCCGGATTGGCGGCTGGCGATCAATCCGGGTACCCCGATCGACGCCTACCTCGCGGTGGAGGCCGTCGAGCAGGCCGCCGTCGGTGATCTCGAGGTGCCGACCCTGGACGAGCTGGGCGCGGCGGCGGTGGCCGATTTCGCCGAGGAGTTCGATCTTCAGGAGCGCCGGGAGCGGGGCGACTACCCGGACGACGACGCGGCGGCGCTGACCGCGGCGGCCCGGGCCGGTGACGTGTACGGCTACCTGAATCGCCTGCTGGACACCACGGTGCTGATCCCGACCACCCGGCCGGTGCTCGCCGCGGAGGAGATCCTCGAACCGGGCTTCCCGTGGCGGACCGGAACCGATCAGATGATCGAGGTGTTCACCGGTCCGGAGGCGTTGGCCCGCACCCACCCCGACCCGGTGCCGGCCGTCGAGGTGTCGCTGCCGTTCGCGCTGGCGGTGTGGCCCGAGGGTCACGGCCTGTCGGTCAATCCGGGCGGCGACGACGGCATCACCGTCCCCGCCGAACAGGTCCTGCTGCTGCTCAGTTTCAGCCCGCCGGCCTGATCCGGATCACGGCCGGCCCGTTCCGGGTGCGGGGACGGCCTGAAACGGCCCGGAGCAGCGGCTTTATCATCGGTAGTGTGCTGCCTGTAGCCCGTACGCGTGACGAAGCCCATCTCTATATGGATTTGCACGGCTGCCCGGAATGTCAGGGTGTCGACGTCGCCTGGGCCGACGCGCTGTCCGAACAGGACGGCGTGCTCGCCCGTCGTTACCACGGGAGTTGTGGTGGTTGCGGGGCGGCACGGGAGTTCGTCTTCGCGCTGCCCGCGCGGCCGACGCCGCCCCGGCCCGGCGCCGCGGTGACGTTCGGGGCGGACGGGGAGACCTCAGTGCTCTTCGACGCCGGTGAGTGGGTGGAGATCGCCGACATGATGGCGCTCGCCGCCGAACTGCCGGACACCACCGCGGCCGAGGCGCTCGCGTGGCGGGCCACCGCCGTCGCCTGTTTCGACGAGGCGCTGAAATTCGTGCCGGCCGGCGCGGCCGAGGCGCCCGACGGGGCGTTCTGGAGCGACAACGGCCGCGCCTTCCGGGACCGCTTCCCGGACCGGTTCCGCCGTGCCGTGCTCGAGGAGCGGCGGGCGGCGCTGGGCCAGGGATAGCCCGCCACCTGGGCTGACTGTCATCCGGCGCCCGTGCCATCCGCAGCGGCGCGAGGCGGTACGCGCCGCCGGGACGACAAGGCGATGTCCTCAGTCCGACCGGACCACACCCCTGGCTGTGGTGACGTCGGCGTCGTCCGGCGCGGTGACGGTGACCGGGGCGCCGAACTGGTCCAGGGTGAAGACGACGCGGGCGTAGTACTCGCCCTTCGGGTGGCCGCCGGCCGGGGGGAAGGTGTCGAGGTCGGCGAGATAGGCCATGCTGATGTAGACCTCGAGCTTGCGGAGCAGGCCGTCGTCGTCGATCCAGGCGAGGTAGTGCAGCGGGCTGCCGATGGCGTTGAACAGATCGCCGAGGCGGTCCGGCAGCGGAGGCGGGCAGCTGGTGCTGATCGCCTCGACGACGCTGACGCCGCAGAGAACCTCGTACTTGTGGGGCGCGCCGGGGAGGTCGGGGACCTTCTCGCTGTCGTACCCCTGGAAGGCGTCGTTCCTGGTCACCTTGGTGAGGAACGGCTTCCAGACGGTGAAGTCGGCCAGCCCGCTCGTCGGGTCGGCCAGGATGTTCCCGAAGGACCGGGCGGTTCCCGGGCCGATCCACCGGCGTCCGTCGTTGGGTTTGATCGCCGGTGTGGTGAGCCACACCTTGTCGCCGACCCGGATGCTCTCGGCGGTGGTCTCCTTCACGCCGGAGGCTTCGATGCTGGTGTACTCGGTGTTCGCGTTGTCGCCGTCCGCGCCGAACGTGACCATGCTGGTGCCGGTGAACTTGGCGGTGGGGCCGGCGACCTGCGGTGTGTAGTCGGCCGTGAAGGTCACCCGGGCGCTGCCCGCCTCCTGCAGTCGTTGTCCCACCCCGGCCAGGCGCTGGTGGATCAGGTCGATCGAGGAGCCGTTACGGGTGAAATACCACTTCCCGCCCACGAAGACGGCGACCGCACCGGCGAGGACGACGAGCACGGTGACGAGGCTGTAGGTGATCCAGCGGCGGGACAACGGCGACTCTCCCGGTGATCGGCGGCGGGGAGCGGCCAGGGTACCCCGTGCCGGAGCCGGTGATTCGGGCCACGCAGGGCTCACGACCTGGGATGACTATCATCGGGCGGTGTTCTCGATGAGTCGTCGCCTGTCCCGGGCGCTGGCCGGCGTGGCGGTGAGCGCGCTGGTGGCCGTGCCGGTCGTCCCCCTCAGCGCCGGGCCCGCGCTGGCCGCCCCCGGTGACAACTGCGCCGAGGCCGGTGAGCTGGAGTCCGCCGCGCCGTGGCCGCGCACCACGCTCGCCCTGGACCAGGTGCACGCCTTCAGCCAGGGCGGCGGCGTCACCGTCGCGGTCCTCTCCACCGGTGTCGACGCCAACCAGGAACAGCTTCGCGGCCGGGTGCTGGCCGGGTTCGACGCGGTGCGCGGCACCGGTGCGGCGAACACCGACTGCAGCGGCACCGGCACCCAGATCGCCGGGACCGTCGCGGCCCAGCCGGTCAGCGGCAACGGCGTGATCGGCGTGGCGCCGTATGCCCGGATCCAGCCGGTCCGTGTCGTCGCCGACAACCCGCTGAGTACCGCCCCCGCCGAGGCGGCCCCGCTGGTCCGGGGCGTCACCTGGGCCGCCGGTGCCGGTGCCGCCGACGTGATCGTCATCGGCGAGCCGGTCTACCAGAAATCCGCCGCGCTGGAGAACGCGGTGACCGCCGCCGTGGCCAAGGGGATCATCGTGGTCGCGTCGGTGGGTGACACCGAGACGGCCGGCAGCCTGGACGCCGTCCCCTACCCGGCGGGGTTCGGCAACGTGCTGGGTGTCGGCGCGGTCGGCATCGACGGGACGATCCTGTCCGGTTCGCCGTCCGGTGACTATGTGGACCTGGTCGCTCCGGGCGCTGAGGTGCCGACGCTGCAGCGCGGCAGTGGACTGGTCGCGGCGAGCAGTTCGGGGATCGCCGCGGGGGTGACCGCGGGCGTGGTCGCGGTCGCCAGGTCCAAGCGGGGTGACCTGCTTCCCGCCGAGATCGTGCGGACGATCCTGGCCGGTGCCAGTCCGGCCCCGCTGACCGGGCAGTACGGGGCCGGGGTCGTCAACCCGTACGCCGCGTTGACCGAACAGATCGTCGCGCCCAGTGCCCGCGCCCTGCCCGAGGTCGCGCCGGCCCGGATGCCGGACACCAGTGACGCCGACCGCCGCAGTGCGCTGGCCCTGGGCGGCGCGGGGGTGTTGCTGTTCGTGGTGGTCGTGGTGCTGATCGGCACGGCCGCGATGCGACGGCGCCGGACCTGGCGGCCGGTGCTCACCCCGCCGCTGCCGGTGGTCGAGGAGAAGATCGAGCCGGGCCCGCCGGTCGAGTTGCTCACCGACCTGTCCGGCACCGGCCGCGGCTGAATACTCACTCGGAGCTGAAGCGGTACTGCAGGATCCGGCTGGACCGGGTGTAGGCCGGAAACAGGTTGAGCAACCGATAGATCCGCCGGGTGCCCGCCGGCGCCCGGGCCATCAGTAGCGGCGAATCGTTCATCGGTGCCTCGCCGACGTAGCTGAGCCGCGGGTGCCAGCCGGCGATGACGGCCGGATCGTCGATGCCGCTGAGGAACCGGGCGTTGTACCGGCGGCCGATCGGGTCCCACCGGGAGGCCCGCCATCCGGCCACCGAGACGACGTCGAACAGCAGCCGTCCACTCGGGAAGGCCTCGACGATGCCGGTCAGCAGGCGCCGCACGTCGGCCTCGGTCAGGTAGCCCAGCAGGCCCTCGGCGACCATCACCACCGGCCGGTCCCGGGGGATCCGTTCCAGCCAGGTGAGGTCGGTGACGTCGGAGCCGATCAGCGTGTCCTGCCCGCGGGTGGGCAGGAACCGGCGTCGCAGGTCGGCGACGGCGGGATGGTCCAGGTCGTACCAGGAGACGGTGTCCGGTGGGTCGATCCGGTGGGCGCGGGCGTCGAGGCCGCACCCCAGGTTGAGCACGACCGCGTCGGGATGGCCGGCGAGGAAGTCGCGGGTCCAGTCGTCGAGGGTCTTGGCGCGGACCACGGCGATGAGGCCGAGCTGGCTGGTGGCGAACCAGCCTTTGTCGTAGCCGGGGTCGAGTTGGCGCATCGTCTGTTCGGCCACCGTGTCGCCGAGGATGGGCGACGGCAGCCGGTTGTCCAGTGCCTTGGCCTTGAGTACCGGGCTGAGGGTCTTTTGAACTCCGGCGAGTTCCACACCGCCAGACGCTACTCCTCGACGCCGGTGGCGACGGCGGTCGCGACTGCCGGATCCAGGGTCACGCCGGCCGGCAGCCGGTTGATCAGCGCGGTCGGTACCGTCACGGCCGTGGTGACGTCGTAGCCGAGCATGGCGACCGCGTCCGCGGACGGTAGTGCGTACCGCACCCCGAGGTCGGTGATCAGCACGTATCCGCCGGAGCCGGGCACCTTGACCAGCTGGTAGGTGCCGGCCGGGACCAGGACCGCGTCGGCCAGCGCCCGGCCGGCCGAGGTCGCGGCGGTGGTCGGTACCGCGGCGGCGAGGCTGTCGGCGGTGCCGCCGACCGATACCGCCGGGGCGGCCGCCGCGTCGGTGGTCACCGCGCACACCGTTTCGCCGCTCGCCGGGGTGACCAGCACGGGCGGGTCGGCCGGCGGCTGGGTGGCCGGGTCGACGTCGTCGAAGCGCTTGCTGGTCGCCCAGTCCGCGACGTCGGCGACGGTGATCTCCTGGGCCTCGCCGGGGAACCGGGCCTGCAGCACGATCCGCTGCAGCGGGGTGATCGCGGCCAGGCCGTCGTCGAGCACCACGTAGGCCTGCTCGCCGCTGCCGGTCGCGGTCGGGGCGACGACCACGTCGCCGATCTTGCGGCCGGGGAGGTCGGTGGCCCCGGCGCCCCGGTCGCCGACGTCGATCGCGGCGATGTCCAGGCCGGAGGGCAGCGCGTCGAGCCAGGCGGTGCCGGCCGGCGTGGCGGTGACCGCGCCGAACAGCGCCAGGATGGTGGTCTTGGAGTCCTGGAACTGGAACTTGCGGCCGTGCCAGACCAGGTAGCGCACGCCCTTGACGGCGTCCTGGACGATCACGCCGCGGTCGCCGAGGGCGCTCGACGCGGGCCCGCCCGCGCCGGCCAGCAGCACCGAGCGGGTGCGGGAGCCGACGACCGCGCACATCGTCCACGGCAGGCCGCTGCTCTGGGCCGCCTCGGGCAGCGAGGCGGGTGCCCCGGCGATGCCGATGGTCAGCCCGCGCGGGGCCGCGGTCAGTGCTTTCGCGGCGATCCGGTAGACGGTCGGGTTGGGCCGCCCGGCGGCCAGCTTGGCGGAGGCCAGGTTGAGGGCCGGGATCAGCTTGCCGTTGAGATAGACGAAACTGGCGCCGGTCTCGCGTTCGACGACGACCGCGCCTTCGGTCTTCCAGTTGTTGTTGCCGACCTTGGTGACGATGCCGACGATGCCGACGACCGCACCGGCCAGGATCGCCACCATCAGGCCGCCGAACAGCGCGCCGATGCCGCGGCGCAGCGGTGACTGGGCCGGGTCGGTCTCGCGCATCACGAAGGCCGAGACGACCCGCTGGTTCATGAACTGGTACGAGTGGAGCTGATCGCGACGGGAAGCCACCGGATCACCCGCCGATCGACGCGACGAGCCCGCGGATCGCGCCGAAGACGCCGATGACGGCACAGGCGAGCGGGATCAGCGCCATGATCGCCACCACGTCGAACATGTCGGCGGCCCGGCCCATGTAGGGCGAGGGCGTCCGGCGGCTGAACACCAGCGCGGCGCCCAGCGCGACGACGGCCGCGATCACCGCGCCGGCCAGCACGAACAGGCCCGACGTGGTCCACAGCAGGCCGAGGCCCAGCACGGCCATCCCGAGGAAGCCGGCGACCAGCAGCGGCACCCGCTGCTGCGGCACCGCCAGGAGCCGGGAACGCAGCAGCAGGGCGGTGATCGCCGCCACGATCAGCAGGACACCGGAGATGTCCGGGCGCGCCAGCACCAGGTAGATCATCGCGAGCACGCTGCTGATCGCGGTGGCCAGCAGCAGGCCGGTGAGCACCTCGCCGGCGCGGACCACCGCGGCGAAGACGTCCGAGCGGCGCGGCATCGGCCGGTCCTCGAGGATCTCCTCGGCCCGGTTGGGCAGCTCGGGGAAGGGCAGGCGGCCGATCCAGCCGGACACCACCGGGTACGCCGGGAGCAACCCGATCGAGGTGGTGAGCGCCACCGCGGCCGCACCGGCGGCGGAGATGCCGGCCAGGCTCAGCAGGGCGGCGAGCAGGCCGGTCAGCGCGGTGGCGAGGCCGGCCACGAACAGCCGGGGGAGTCCGGCGACGCCGGTGTGCCCGAGCAGGCTGAGGACCAGCAGGGCGGCCGAGCCGAGCAGCAGGCCGGGCGCGCCGAGGTCGAGGAATCCGGCGCGGTCCGGGGTGAGCAGCCATCCGCCGCCGAGGAACGCGTAGGGCAGACCGGCGGCGGCGACGATCGCGCCCGCCCCGGCGTCGCTGAACGCCCGGGAGAGCAGGACACCACCGGCGGTCAGGGCCAGCGCGACACCGAGTGCGATGACGCCCGGGAGTTGCCAGCCGGGGCCGGTCGCGGCCAGGCCGAACAGCCCGACGACCAGCGCGGCGGAGGTGACGGCCAGGCCGGCACGGCGGGTCTCCTCGGCGGTCCAGGCCCGCCCGGCGCGGCGGGCGCCGCTGGCGATCACCTCGACCACGTCGTCGTACGCCAGCTCGGGCCAGTCGTCCTGGGCCGGGTTGAGGTGCAGCAGCTCGCCGTCGCGGATGCCCTGGGCGGCGAGGTTGCGCTGCGGCTCCAGTGCGGCTCCGGTGGCACGGCGCAGCACCCAGCCGCCGTTGCGCTCGCTGGTCTCGCCCAGTGCGCCCTCGGCGTGCCGCAGCAGATGCGGCAGCAACTCGGCCACGAGCATGTTGTCCGGAAGGGCGATGTCCATCCGCCGCTCGGGCGCGGCGATCGTCACCCGGGCCAGACTGGGGCCACCTGGTGAACTCACTCGATCACCTCCGCTGCGACGCCGACATTTCGCGCCACAACCTAGCAGGCTCGGCGGGTGGCCGTGACCTGGGATTCGCTCGCCCGAGCGGGGATCATCGAGGTCCGGCGGGGATGGCTAGGATGGGTCGCCGTCCCGATGCCCTAGGGGGAAGATCAAGCGTGACAGTCACCATCGTCAAGCGTCCCCCACGCCGGGCCGCGCCACCGATGCCCTCCGGCGAGGTCATGCTGGAGCCGCCACCCGAGGTGCCGCCGGCCGGCGGCAAGGGCTGGACGCGGATGCTGATGGTCCTGCCGATGGCCGCCGGTGCGGGCGCGATGGGCCTGATGATGGGCGTGCAGCGCGGCAGCAACGCGATCACCTACGTGGCCGGCGCGATGTACGGCGTCTCCATCCTCGGCATGATCGCGATGATGGTCACCAACACCACCGGGCCCGGCAAACGCGAGATGATCGAGGCCCGGCGGCAGTACCTGCGCCATCTCTCCCAGCTGAGGGCCCAGGTCCGCACCGCGATCCGCCGTCAGCGGGAGGCGCTCTACTACCGCAACCCCGACCCGGACACCCTGTGGTCGCTGATCGACGGCGGACGCCTCTGGGAGCGCCGCCCGGGTGACGCGGACTTCACCGTGATCCGCGTCGCGGTCGGCGCGCAGGAGGTGGCCACCCCGCTGGTCGCCCCGCAGACCCGGCCGGTGGACGAGCTCGAGCCGATGTGCGCGATGGCGCTGCGCAAGTTCGTCAGCACCTACTCGGTCGTCCCGGATCTGCCGGTTTCGGTGTCGTTGCGCGACTTCTCGCACATCTACATGCGCGGCGCCGACGACGCGGTGGCGGATCTTACCCGGGCGCTGATCGCCCAGCTGGTCCTCTTCCACGCGCCGGACGACCTGCGGATCGGCATCTGCACCCCGGATCACCAGCGGTCCCGCTGGGAGTGGGCGAAGTGGCTGCCGCACGCCCAGCACCCGGGCAAGAACGACGCGGTCGGTCCGGTGCGCCTGGTCGCGCCGAGCGTCCCCGCGCTCGAGGCGATGCTGGACGACGTGCTGGTCAACCGTCCGCGCTTCGACCCGGGCGGACCGCCGGTCAACGGCCCGCACGTGGTCGTGATCATCGACGGCGGTTCGACGGCCGGCTCCGACCACCTGATGACCGAGGGCGGCGTGGGCGGCGTCACCATCCTCGACCTGTCCGTCCCGCCGCCGCGGCTGCTCGACGACAGCTCGGTGGTGCTGGAGATCGACGGTGAGGGCACGGTGGTCGGCACGACCATGGACGGGGCCACCACCGTCGGCAAGGGCGACACCCTGGGCCTGCGGGAGGCCGAGGTGCTGGCCCGCGAGCTGGCCCCGCTCCGGCTGTCGGCCGCGTCACACCGTGACGAGGTCGCCATCTCCCAGGACATGGGACTCGCCGAACTGCTGGAACAGGACGACCCCTACCAGATCGACCTGGGTGACCTGTGGGCCAGCCGCCCCAACCGGGACCGGCTGCGGGTGCCGATCGGTGTCGGCCCGGACGGCCGGCCGATCGAGCTGGACCTCAAGGAATCGGCGCAGGACGGCATGGGCCCGCACGGCCTGGTTGTCGGCGCGACCGGGTCCGGCAAGTCCGAGCTGCTCCGGACGCTGGTGCTCGCGCTGGCCGTGACGCACAACCCGGAGATCCTCAACTTCGTGCTGGTCGACTACAAGGGCGGCGCGACGTTCGCCTCGCTCGACCGGCTGCCGCACACCGCCGCGATGATCACCAACCTGGAGAAGGAACTCCCGCTGGTCGACCGGATGCTCGGGGCGATCCAGGGTGAGCTGACCCGGCGCCAGGAGCTGCTGCGCAAGGCGGGCAACTACGCCTCGCAGCGTGACTACGAGCGGGCCCGGTCGGCCGGTGTGCCGCTGACCCCGCTGCCGAGCCTGCTGTTCATCGTCGACGAGTTCTCCGAGCTGCTCAGTGAACGGCCGGACTTCATCGACATGTTCGTCCAGATCGGACGGGTGGGCCGGTCGCTCGGCGTCCACCTGCTGCTGGCGTCGCAGAAACTCGACGAGGGCCGGCTGCGCGGTCTGGAGTCGCATTTGTCGTACCGGATCGGCCTGCGGACCTTCTCGTCGATGGAGAGCCGGGCCGTCCTGGGGGTTCCGGACGCCTACGAACTGCCGCGGTCACCCGGCCACGCCTACCTGCGGACCGGCACCGAGGGCCTGGTGCGGCTGCGGGCGGCGTACGTCTCCGGCGCGGTCCGCGAGGAGAGTGCGATCGCCGCCGCCGGGGTCCGGCTGGGCGACCCGATCCGCGAGTTCTCCACCTTCTACGTCGCGCCGCTGCGCGACGAGCAGCCGGACGAGGAGGACGACACCACGCCGGAGTCCGAGGACGACAAGGTGGTCGGCGACACCCTGCTGGAGGTGCTGGTCCGTCAGATGGAGGGCAAGGGCGCCCCGGCGCACGAGGTGTGGCTGCCCCCGCTGAAGACCGCGCCCACCCTCGGGCAGATGCTGCCCCCGCTGGTGGCGCACCCGGAGCGTGGCCTGGTGGCCGACACCACCGAGCGGTTCGGCACGCTGCACGCGCTGGTCGGCATCATCGACAAGCCGTACGAGCAGCGCCGCGAACCGATGTGGCTGGACCTCTCCGGTTCGGCCGGCAACCTGGTCGTGGTCGGTGCCGCCCAGTCCGGCAAGTCGAACCTGATCCGCTCGCTGATGGTCAGCCTGTCGCTCACCCACACGCCGCGGGAGGTGCAGTTCTACGGCCTCGACTTCGGTGGCGGTCCGCTGAGTGCGCTGGTCGACCTGCCGCACGTCGGCGGGGTCGCCACCCGCCGCGACGTCGACCGGGTACGCCGCACGGTCGCCGAGGTCCACGGTCTGATGCGGGCCCGGGAGGAGTTCTTCGCCGCGCAGAACGTCGAGGGCGTGGCCGCCTACCGCCGGGAGAAGACGCAGGGCAAGCACGCCGAGGACGTCTTCGGTGACGTGTTCCTGGTGGTGGACGGCTGGTCGGTGCTGCGGGCCGAGTTCGAGGACCTGGAGCCGACGGTCAACGAGCTGGCCAACCGGGGTCTCGGCTTCGGCATCCACGTGATCGCCGCGGCGAACCGCTGGATGGACATCCGGCCGCAGATCCGCGACGTGTTCGGCACCCGGATCGAGTTGCGTCTCGGCGAGGCGGCCGACTCGGTGATCAACCGGCGGGAGGCGGTGAACGTCCCGGAGCAGCCCGGCCGCGGTCTGACCCCGGACGGCTTCCACTTCCTGGCAGCGCTTCCCCGCCTCGACCGCGAACAGCGGGCCGAGGACCTCTCCGCGGCCGTCGGCCAGTTCGTGAAATCGTCCACCGAGCACTGGTCCGGCCCGCCCGCCCCGCAGGTCCGCCTGCTCCCCGCCGAGCTGCCCTACGAGGCGCTGCCGCCGGCCGCGGGCAGCCTGGTGCCGATCGGCATCGCGGAGACCAACCTGGAGCCGGTCTGGCTGGACTTCGACGCCGAGCCGCACGCGCTGCTCTTCGGTGACGTGGAGAGCGGCAAGAGCTCGTTCCTGCGCGGCCTGGCCAAGTCGATCGCCGCGGCGAACGACCCGTCGCAGGCCCGCCTGCTCCTGGTCGACCTGCGGCGCAGCCTGCTCGGGTGCGTCGACGAGGGGCACACCATCGGGTACGGCAGCTCGCACCAGACCACCGCCGAGGTGATCAACCAGGCGGTCGTGGTGCTGCGTGAGCGGCTGCCCGGACCGGACGTCACCCCGCAGATGTTGCGTGAGCGCAGCTGGTGGAAGGGCCCGAAGCTGTACGTGCTGGTCGACGACTACGACCTGGTGGCCGGGGCGTCGGTGAACCCGCTGCAGCCGTTGCTGGAGTTCCTGCCGCAGGCCCGCGACATCGGCCTGCACCTGGTGATCACCCGGCGGATCGGCGGCGCGTCCCGGGCGATGTTCGACCCGATCATCGCCCGGATCCGGGAACTCGCGTCACCCGGCATCATGATGTCCGGTCCGCGCGAGGAGGGCCCGCTCTTCGGCACCGTCAAGCCGCAGATCCTGCCGCCCGGCCGGGCCTGGATGATCACCCGCAAGCACGGCAGCCGGCTGGTCCAGCTGGCCTGGACCCCGCCGACGAACTGACGGAGGGCGGCACCCCCACGGCGTCAGCGCCGGGGGGTGCCGATCTCGCGGAACTCGGCGTCGGTCTGCGCCAGGTAGAGGTAGCGGTCCGTGCCCTGGTCGATCAGGGCGATCATGTCGTCCGCCATGAACTGCATGAACTGGCTGCTGTGCGAGCGCAGGCGCAGCGCCGACGAGGCCAGTGCGGCCTCCTCGCCGCCGAGCCGCTGCAGCAGCGTGATGTTCGCGTCCTGCAGTGCCGGCACCCCCGGACGGTCCAGCTGGCGCAGCAGGGTGAGCTGGCTGCGCCACGGTCCGAGCGGCACGGTGTCGGCCGGCCCGGTCATCCCCAGGTCGTACACGGTCAGCATCGGTGTCTGCGCGGTGCCCGGCAGCACCGGCACCTGGCCGCCCTGGTCGGCGCCGAGCACGAACAGCCGGCCCCGCAGGCCGGTGGCCCGCTCGCCGAACCCGGCCCAGGCCTGCGGTTCGGTCGTCACCACGGTGACCCGGGCGCCCAGCGCGAAGGCCCGGAAGACGATCAGGTGCGTGGCCCAGACCCCGCCGACCACGGACACCCGGACCGGCTCCGGCCCGAACAGGCGCAGCGGGACGGCCGCGTACTGCCGGTCCCGGCCGATGATCAGGCCGGATCCGGCCGAGGTGGCCACGTTGACCCGTTTCAGGGTGGCCCGGGAGATCAGGTGCCGGCCCACGTGCAGCCGGGACATCTTGCCCGAGGGGCGGGCGTGGACGTCGGCACCGGCCTGCGCGCCGCCGTCGGCCGGCGGGCCGCCACCGGGCCGCTCGGTGGCGGTCAGCGCCGTCGGGTTGGCCAGCGGTGCGCTGGTCAACTGGGGTGCGGCGAGCCGCCGGGCCTGCGCCGTGGCGGCCTGCTCGGCGACCGGCGCCGGGGCGGCGACCTCCACGACCGGCGGGGGCAGCGGTGCCGGAGTGGCCGGCTGCTGCTCGGCGGCCGGCCGCGGCGCGAAGACCGACGGCGGCGGGGGCAGGGCGGCGGCCGGTGCGGGCGGCGGCGGAAGCTCACCCTCGGGCCGCTGTGCGGGACGTGGACGCCAGGCGCCCTCCCGGTCCGGAAACGTCATCCCGCACCACCACCCGTCGGCGCCGTGGCGTAGGCGGCCGGCCCCTGCTCACCGTCGAGGGGCTCCACCTCCCCGCCGAACCGTTTGACACCCTCGATGAACTGCTGTTCGAGGGCCGCGAAGTCGTCCTCCGGCCGGGTCGCCAGCCGGATCAGGCAGCGCAGCGCGACGTCGTCGCCGCCGGACGCCTCGAGCACCACCGACACGCTGGTCTGTGCCGCCGGGACGGCCGCCGCCCAGGTCAGCAGGTCACTGATCGCGGTGGCGGTGCCCGGCCAGGTCTTCAGCCAGAACGTGCGGTGGCCGAGCCGCGCGGTGTGCCAGCGGTTCCACTCCTCGCGGACCTGGGTGGTCTCGGTGACCGCGCCCGGCTCCACGTCGCAGGACCGGGCCAGCGTGGCGATCAGGTCGTCGGCGTCGAGCACCCGGCAGTCGATGCCGAGGCGGCGCAGGCTGGTGGCCACCTTGCGGCCCAGACTGGCGACCAGGGCCGCGGCGGTGGCCGGGTCGGTGTTGTGGTCGAGCAGCGCCTCGGCCAGGCCGACGGCGTCCACCCGGACGCACACCGACGACTCGCGGTGCGCCGGAACCGGGACCGGGCTCAACGTCTGGGCCATCTGCCGGTACGACGCACCGGCCGGCGACGACGGGTGCACGTCCGCACCCGGTGCCGGGACGGTGTGCGTGACCAGCTGCAGCACCACCCCCGGCTGCTCGGTGGCGGCCAGCACGCCGACCAGGGTGTCCAACGGGACCGGTCCGGCCTCCTGGTGCACCGGGGCGGTCGGGATCAGCGACACGACCGTGTACCAGCCGGCCTCGTCGCGGGCCACCCCGACGCGGGCGCCGTCGGGAGCGGACTCGTTGCGTACCGCAAGACCCGGAGCAACCGCGTGCAGAGCGCGCAGCGGACCGCTTCCCCCGGCGGCCGGAGCGGAGCGACGCCGCCGTCCGTGCTGCCAGGCGATCACCCGGTCCTCCAGCCACCACCGGCCCCGCCGGCGGGCGAAGACCACGCCGAGCAGACCGGCCGCGGCGGTCCCGGCGATCAGGCCGGGCACCGGGCCCTGCGAGGCGGCCGCGGCGGCGCCCAGGCAGGCGACCTCGGCGGTCACGATCTGGCCGATGCCGACCGGGCCGAGATGGCCGCTGCGGCGGACCCGGCGGACCGCGGCGTCGTCCGCACCCGGCAGCGGCACGGGCGTGGCCGGCGGCGCCACCGGCGCGGACTCCTGAACCGGGGGTGCGGCAAACCCCGGGTAACCGTCTCCTCCGCTCACCGGACTCCTCCCCACCAGGTCACGGGCACGATCACTGTACGGTGAAGGCGTAGTCGTCCCGGGCGGGGTGGGTCTTGAAGACCTTCAGCGCCTTGGTGTCGTAGTCGAGCACCCAATCGCCGGAACCCCGCGCGTTGAAGTACACGAATCCGATCAGCTTCTTGCTCGACGCCACCTGGGCCAGCAGTTCGTCGACCACCTCGGCGCGCATCGAACCCGGCTCGGAGCCGGTCTCGACGATCAGCATCGGCTTGTCGCTGAACTGCGTGATCTCCTTCATCGTCGGCTGGAACAGCGCCTTGAAGTGCTGTTCGCCCTTGTGCGTGAAGTAGCCGTCGATGCCGATCCAGTCCACGTACTCGTCACCCGGCCAGTACGGCTTCAGCGGCACGTCCGGCAGGTAGTTGGTGACGTTCGGGGTCCAGGTCCAGATCACGTTCGTCGCGCCGACCTGCTGGTAGATGTCGTGGATGTGTTTCCACGCGGCGACGAAGTCCTTCGCCTTGGCCTTCTGGGTGCCCCACGGGTACCAGTGACCGTTCATCTCGTGCGCGATGGTCAGGGCGATCGGCACGTTCAGCTGCTTCACGTCACTGGCGAACTTCGTCAGGTATTCGTCGTGCTCGCCCGCGGCGATGTCCTTGAGTTCCTGCTTGAACGGCTCCCAGCGGACGATCGGCAGCGCACCGTACTGGTAGATGTCGCGGACCTCGGAGGCCGCGAAGTCGTCGTCGAAGCTCTCGTAGATCGTGATCATGTTGGGCTTCTGCCCGATCCGCTTCGCGAACGCGTCGATGCGGCTCATGTCCTGCGGCGCGCCGTTGATCGCCGTACCCAGGTAGTTGTGGTCCGGCTTGATCAGGTGGGACACGTCGTAGACGGCCGGCGGCGCGGAGACCGACGGGCCGGCGCTGGGAGCCTGCGAGGCGGCGGCCGTGTTGTGCCCGGCGGCCGTCGACTTCTCCGGACCGAACGCGGCGTACCCGAACACACTGGCCACGAAGACCGACATCGCCAGGAGAAGGTGCGGGGTTCTCATGCGTCGGCACTCCTCATGCTCGCCGGGATGTCACGGACCGGGTCGACCAGCAGGACCTGCAGCACGGTGGCCAGATAGATGGTGCCGGCCAGGAACGCCGGGGTGAAGGTGGCCAGGTCCACCGAGCTCATCCGCTCGGCGGCCAGCAGCGTCCACACCGCGGCGGTGCCCAGACTCCACACCGCCAGGCCGATCCGCAGGCGCCGGGTCTTCGACTTCTTGCCGGTCGCACCGGTCGGCTGCCAGCCCATCGGCTGGCCGCGCAGCAGGTCCCAGATGGCGAACGCGTGCGCCCAGCCGTAGACCAGCTTCACCGTCCACGTCTCGAACCGGAACTGGGTCCGGTGCCAGAGCGGGAACACCACGAAGTTGTAGACGATGCTCGGCACGATCAGCAGGTAGTGCTCCAGCTTCACGAACTGCGGGAAGAACAGCAGCATCACGATCGGCACCAGCGGGCTGACGAAGGTGAACAGCGCGGTGTGCGCGTAGTAGCAGAAGCCGGAGACGTACGACAGGCGCTGCCGGAACCCCATCTGCAGGTTCCAGAACTTCGTCGATCCGAGCAGGCTCATCGACCCGGCACACCAGCGGTACTGCTGGGTGTAGAACGAGTTCAGGTCGGCCGGGCACAGCCCGACGGCCAGCGGCACCGGGATGTAGCGCAGGACCCAGCCCTTGCGGCGCATGTCGAAGCCGGTGTGCACGTCCTCGGAGTGCTCGATCAGCGTCGACCCGCCGATCGCGTCCAGCGCCGCCCGGCGGTAGATCGCGCAGCTGCCGACGCAGATGGCCGCCTCGTGGTGCTGCCGGGACACCTGCACCGAACGGTAGAACAGCTCCTGCACGGCGGCCGCGCCGCGTTCCAGCCAGCCCTGGCCCTTGGTGACCCGGAAGTACTGCGGCGACTGCAGGATGCCGACGTCCGGGAACTCGTCGAAGTACGGCAGCATCTGGTCCAGCATGTCGGCGCGGGGCGTGAAGTCCGCGTCCAGCACCAGGACCATGTCACCGAGGGTGCGGTGGTACGCGTACCGCATGTTCCCGGCCTTCTTGAACCACCCCCGGTTCGGCCGCCGCTGGTAGACGAACCCGAAGCCGAGGGCCAGCTCCTGCCGTTCGGTCGACGCCGAGTCGTCGAGCACGTACACGCAGACCCGGCCGGGGTAGTGGTCGGCCATCATGTCGACGTGCCGCCAGGTGTTCTCCAGCACGTCGAGGGCCTCGCCGCAGACCGGCAGGAACACGTCGACCGACGGGTACTGCCCGGGTTTCCAGTTCTCGACCAGCCGCCGGTGCTTCGCCATGTCGAAACCGGGCGTCCCGCCGTTGACCGCCAGTGAGATCAGGTAGTACGCGACCGTGAAGACGAACGCCGGGACCAGCAGGAACAGCCACGGCGACATGCGCAGGAACAGCGTCTGGCTGACCATCAGCGTGCAGAAACTGATCAGCGAGGCGCCGGTCAGCACCCACAGCCGGCGCTTGCCGTAGAGCAGGGTCTCCGCGTCGGTGGGCGGCGGCATCAGCGGCGCGGACGTCCGCCGCTGCGGCGCGACACCGACCGCCCGCGCGGCCGGCCACTCCTTGCGCGGCATCCCGCGCTGCGACGGGACGACGTCGTTGAGGGTCAGGGGGCGTTCGCCGGTCGTCACCACGGGGATGACGGCGGTCTCCTCGGCCGACGACATCAGGCGGCCGGCTTGCGGGTGTAGAGGGCCACGGTGAAGCCCTTCAACGGCCAGATGTCGGACTGTACGAAGTCGGTGCGCAGCAGCGCGTTCTTGGCGTCACCGATGTCCTCCAGGATGTCGGTGTGGCTGCCCTTGCGGACCACCCAGACCCGGGCCGGTTTGCCGAAGCACTGCGGGACCTCGATGTCCGGGCACTCCTGGGCACTGACGCTGCCCTGGGTGCGCGGCGCCTGCACGAGCAGCTTGTCGTCCGGCCGGCTGTCCGCCGCCAGGTACCGCCGGAACGAGTCCCGGCCGGTCAGCTGGTCGTTGTCGGCGTACGGGCCGAACAGCACCGCGTCGCCCTTCGCCTGGTTCGCCCGGATCACCTCGGCGACGTCCCGGCTGGCGATGTCGTGACCGGCCACGGTCCGCTGGGCGGTGTGCGCCGGGACGGCCAGCGCGGCGATGCCGAGGACCGCGAGCAGCCCCCGCATCAGGGTGAGCCGGCGCAGCGCCAGGCCGGCGAGCAGGGCCCAGGCGGGCAGCACGAACATCAGGTACCGCGGCACCCAGAGCGGGACGAGGACCGAGACGGCGGCCAGCACCGCCACCGGGACCAGGGCCCACAGCGTCAGGGCGTGGGCGGTGGTGCGGACCGACAGGGCGGTCAGCGCCAGCGCGATCACGGCACCGGCGATGATGGTGGCCCCGAACAGCCGGTCCGGGGTGGTGGCGACCCGGTCCAGGCTCAGCGGCGGGATCCAGGAGAGCGCGCTGCGCTGCAGGTATCCGAGGTAGAGCAGGGGCCAGAGCGGCGCGGAGCCGAGCAGGGCGGTACCCAGCCAGGAGAGGACCGCCCTGGGGGTACGCCGTACCCGCGCGATCAGCAGCAGGTGCGCCACGAGCATCAGCAGGGCGGCCGGGTGGGCCAGTCCGAGCAGCAGGACGGAGAACGCGTACCCGACGTAGGTCCGGCGGCGCGGTTTCTCGGCCAGGTCCACCGCCATGTAGGTCGACCAGGCAGCCGCCAGCATCGTCAGGGTGTACGGCTGGGTGTCCTGCGCGTACCGCGAGAAGCCCGGCAGCAGCGCCAGCAGCAGTCCCGAGGCCAGGCCGACGCGCAGCCCGGCGATCCGGGTGCCGAGGAGGGCGACCGCCGCGGCCGCGCCCGCCCCGAACAGCACCGAGGGCAGTCGCAGCACCAGGTCGGTGTCGCCGGCGATCGAGGCCCAGAGCCGCAGCAGCATGTACCACGGCGCGACGGTCCCGTCCGCGTTGGTCAGCACGCTGCGGAAGTCGCCCCAGCTCGCGGTGACCATGCCCCAGGTGGCCAGCTCCTCCTCGCTGAGACCGGGGGTGGCCAGGTTCCAGAGGCCCAGGCCGGTGGCGACCACCATCGGGAGCACCCAGGAGAGCGCTTTGAGGCGCGGGTTGGCGAGGGGTTCCGGTGCGGCCGGCAGGTCCTCCGGCGACGGCGTCCAGGCGGCGCCGGCCTCCTCGGGCTTCTCCGGTTCGTCGGTGACCCGGATGATGATCGCCGTTTGATCAGTGCTTGTCGCGCGCATCATCCCTCGGCGTCCTGAACTCGGTTCTCGTACGTTGTGGTGCCGGCCGTGCTGTCCCGGGTCACCGGATGGCGATCAGCAGATCGTCCAGCACCAGGGTGCAGAGATCCTCGCGGCTCGGCATCCGGCCCAGCCCGCGCAGCCGGCCGGACTGCGCCTTCCGCATCCCTTCCAGCAGCTTGCGGGCCTCTCGGGCGTTACCGAAATTACGGTCTCGCTCGAGTTGAGAGAAGTACTCGTGGAGTGCGTCACTCAGACCCGGGGCGAAGATGTAGTCGTCGGTGCGGGCGATGCGTCCGGCGATCATGACGAGTTCGTCGGGTCCGTAGTTCTCGAATTCGAGGGTCTTGGCGAAGCGGGAGGCGAGGCCGGAGTTGGCGTCGAGGAAGTCGGCCATCTCGGTGGTGTATCCGGCGACGATGACCGCGACGTTGTCGCGGTGGTCCTCCATGAGTTTGACGAGGGTGTCGATGGCTTCCTGGCCGAAGTCGGCTGCCGCCCCGCCGGCTCTGGCCAGGGTGTAGGCCTCGTCGATGAAGAGCACGCCGCCCATGGCGGCTTCGAAGGCGGACGTGGTCTTCTCGGCGGTGTGCCCGATGTACTGGCCGACGAGGTCGCGGCGGGAGACCTCCCGGAATTCGCCGTTGGGCAGGACGCCGAGGGCTTTGAGTAACTGGCCGTAGATGCGGGCCACGGTCGTCTTACCGGTGCCCGGTGCGCCGGTGTAGATCAGGTGGTGACTGGCGGAGCCGACGGAGAGTCCGGCGGTGCGCCGCCACTCGTTGACCTGAATCTCGTCGATCAGCGCCCGGACCTCGCTCTTCACCCCCGCCAGGCCGATCATCGAGTCCAGTTCACCCAGCAGGCGCTCGACGTCCGCCTCGTTCTGGTTGTTGCCCTTGCTCTCGCTGACGCCCACCCCGGCCTTCGGCGCGGCACCCTCGTCCAGCGACACCACCGGGTTCGCCGCCGGATCCACGTCGACCCGCGGCTCGGCGGTCTTCTCCACCCGGCACTGCTCGACCACGCCGCCGCACCCCGGGCCGAACGAGATGCCGACCCCGGAGGTGTCGTGCACCCAGGTGTGCAGGATCTGCGGTGAACTGCGGTGCATCACCACGATCCCGGCGTCGGCGGTGCCGGACACGTCGCAGCGTTCGATCGTCGGGCGACCCGACTGATAGACGTAGATGCCCCGGTGCCCGCAGTCGGCCACGGTGGTGTTGCGGATCGCCGGATCGGCGCCCAGCCGCACGATGATGCCGTCGTCGGTGGTGTTGCGGATGTCACAGGAGTCGACCGTGCCGCCCGCGTCGGAGAAGACCAGACCGTGCTGGCCGCGCAGCACCTTCACCTCGGTCGCCTCGACGGTCGCCCCGTCCACGGCCTGCAGGCCGGCGCCGTACCCCGCGGACAGGTGGCACGAGCGCAGCCGCAACCGGCCGCCGGACGCCGCCACCGCCGGGTAGTCGCCACTGGTCAGTGCCAGACCCTCGACCGTAACCTCACCGGCGGACAGGCTCAGTGCCGGACTGTCCAGCCCGGTGGCGTCGATCACCGCCGACCCGGCGTCGCCCGCCGCCCGGACGGTGATCCGCCGGCCGGACAGGTCGAGACGCTCGGTGTAGGTGCCCGGCGCGAGCACGATGACCGCACCGTCGGAGGCCACCTCGAGAGCGTCGGCAATCGTCGGGTAGGTCCCGGGAACCGCGAGGGTCTTGGACACGGGCGCTCCTTAGAGGGTGAAGGTCTCGTCGCGGATCGAGTTGACGACCCGCTTGAGGTCGTCGGCCCCGGTCAGGGGAGCGGTCATCCGCAGCACGAGCTCACGGTCGAGGCCGCCCTCCGGGACCGAACGCCAGAAGCCGACGTAGACCAGGCCGTACTGCCGCTCGCCGGTGATCCCGGACGTCTCCGCCCAGGTGGCGAACGGGCCGCTGCGGACCCACTGCAGGCCCCACGCCTCCTCCTTCTGGCGCATGGCGGTCCGGCGGGTCTCGTCGCAGACCACGTCACAGGTGCGGACGATCAGCTCGCCGCCCGCGCCGGACGAGGCGCCGTCGCCGCCGGCGCACTGGTAGCGGACCGCGGCCTCGGCCTTCTCCACCAGATCGCAGGTCCAGCCCTGCGGCACCCGGAAGTCGAAGCCCAGGCCCTCCAGCGCGGTCATCGGCACGGTCGGCTGGTTCGACGCGAAGGTCGGCGCGTTCGCCGGCCAGCCGCCGCCCACCGGCGGTTCGATGCCGGGTGCGGCCGGGGTGCCCTGCACCAGCAGTTGCGCGTCGGTCAGCGCGGCGGCGGCGCCCGGGCCGTCGTCCGAGCCGCCCAGCGACATCGCGGCCGCGGTGCCCCCGGAGCCGATCACCAGACCGGCCACCGCCGCGGCGGCGATCAGCAGGTTCGTGTTCTTGGTGGCCTTCTGCGCACGGGCCTCCTTGCGGGTGGGCGTCACCCGCGGCACGCCCGGCGCCGGGGAGCCGTCCAGCTCCGGCTTCGGCGCGAAGATCGGGGTCGGCGCGGGCTCCGCCGGGACGGAGAGCGGCACGAACGGTTCGTGCGCGGAGGGCGTGACGGAAGGCACAGCGAAGGGCGAGGCCGTGAAGGGTGAGGCCGAGACGGGCGCGGCGGACACCGGTGCGGCGGACACCGGTGCGGCCGAGACGGGAGCCGCCGACACCGGCGCGACGGAGATCGGCGCGACCGGCTCGGGCTCGGGCTCCGGCTCGGGCTCCGGGATCACCTGCAGCCGCTGCCCGAGCGCCTCGAAGATCTGTGCCGCGCCGCCCCCGCGTTCCCGGGCGCAGGCCACCCACGGGCGTTCTGCGGCGTGGTCCGCGTCGACGATCGGAAGGCGGTCGGCGGCGTGCGCCAGCGCGTCCGCGGCAGCCGCGAACGCCCCCCGCCAGCGGTCGTCGGCCGATGCCCGCTCGTTGAGGACGGCGACGGTGACCGTCTCGCCCCCGGCGTCGACACCTGACCAGACCTCACCGACCTCGCAGGTGCTCAATGCCTGCTCCAAGCGGTACTGACCGGCGGTCTGCATGTGGCCTCTCCGTCTCCAGGTTCCGCCGTTCCTGGGCCCGGTCGGTCACACCCCGGCCATCGCGACGGAGCAGCGCAGCACTCAGCGTCCTGGTCCGCGGCGGGGGATGACGACACCGTGGCACAGGCTGCGGCGCGTTCAGGAAGTGTAGTAGGCAGATCCCCCCGGACAAGGTTCGGGAACCCGCGGCCTAGATCGTTATGTCCGCTCCGCGCCGCGGCACCGGCCTTCCCGGTGGTCCTTCTCTCTTATCGGGTACGCCCCACACCCGCCCCGACCGCACCCGGGCCGCACCGGCCTCGCGGCTGCCATCACCCCGCTGCCATCCCGGGCCGTGTCCCGCCCACCCTCATGCCCTGCGCGAGCGGACCCGCATGAGCGGCCGGCAGCCGTCACGTATTGATTGCCTGAATTACACGTTAACTGTTTCGTTTACAAGTCCGGGAATTGCATAAGGGTTCCCGAGTGGTGGTTTTCAGGCGCGCTGTGCCAGCCTAAACTGCTGGTGTTCACGTCGGGGAGGAAAAATGGTCAAGCGCGTCTTTCTGCACGTCGGGGCGCCGAAGACCGGGAGCACCTATGTGCAGAACGTGCTCTGGAAAAACGTCGAGGCCCTGAAAAAGAGCGGGATTCTGCTGCCGGGGAGCACGACGGCGCACGACGAGGCGATGACCGACCTGCGGCAGGTGACGTGGCGTGATCCGGCGTCGTCCTGGACCTGGGACCGGCTGGTGACGGAGTGCGCCCGGTGGCCCGGTGACGTGATCGTCAGCAACGAGGGGCTGGGCGGCGCGACCGCGGAGCAGGCGGCCCGCGCGGTGGCGAGCCTGGCACCCGCGGAGGTGCACGTGGTGGTGGCGGCCCGGGACCTGTGGCGGACGTTCCCGTCGATGTGGCAGCAGAGCATCCGGGCGCGCAGCCTCTGGAGCTTCGGTGACTTCCTGGACGTCATCGAGCGGGGCCGGTACGACGCCTTCTGGGACTTCACACCGAACCGGATGCTGCGCCGGTGGGGAGACCTGGTGCCCGCCGAACGCCGTCACCTGATCACGGTGCCGCCGCCGGGGGCGTCGCAGGAGATGCTGTGGGGGCGGTTCGCCGGGGTGCTCGGGATCCCCGCCGGACTGTGCGATCTGCGAGTGCCGTCGTCGAACCCGTCACTGGGCGCGGTCGAGGTCGAGTTGCTGCGCCGGGTCAACGTGGGCCTCGGCGACCGCTATCCGCATCGCACCCCGTACCAGAAGGTGGTGCAGCGGCATCTGGTGAACGCGGTGCTGAAGGACAGCGCGAACGACACCCGCTTCGGCATCGGACCGGACCGGGTGGACTGGGTGGCCGAGCTGGCCGAGCAGCAGATCCGGGAGTTGCAGGAGTACCCCTGCCACGTGGTCGGCGACCTGGCCGACCTGCGACCGGACGGGGCGGTCGTCACCACCATGCCAACCGTCACCACTACGCCGACCGTCACCACTACGCCGGACGATCTGACGGAGGCGCAGCTGCTGGAGGCCGCCATCGAGACGATCATCGGGATGCTCGGGCACGCCGACGAGCTGAGCACCCGGGAACCCCTGACGTCCCGCGAGGTCCTGGCGAAGGTCAAGAACCGGGCCAAGCGCGCCCTGCTACGGCGCGCCCCAGCCGGACGCTAGACACCTAATGCAGTCAGGGTCTGCCTCTGTGGTGATTTCAGGCGCTCAGCACGCCCGAATTCACCACACCCACAACAGCGTGGTGATTTGGGGCGTCCAGCGCGCCCGTATTCACCACACCGCCACGGGTGTGGTGACTACGGGCGGCCGTAGTCACCATGCGGATGGGCTTCGTGGCCCCGACCACGGAACGTGTCCAGCGAGCGCGGGTGTGTGGTGGCCCCGTCGCCGGAAGCCACCACGGTGCGGGTCAGGCCGCGGAGGCCGCCACCCGGGCGATCTCCGGGATGTCCCGGCGGGTCGCGTCGGCGCTCTCGTCGTCCGGCAGCTGCTGGGCGGCGATCTCGGCGGCGGTCCGGGCCTCGTACAGCGCGACCTCGCCGGCCGCCTCCGCCTCGGTCCAGCCCAGCGGTCCCGCGATGAGGCCGGCGGCCGTCCGGGCCGCGGCGAGGCCCCGGTCGGCGGTCTCGATCGAGATCCGGGTACGCCGCGACAGCACGTCGTCCAGGTGCCGGGCACCTTCGTGGGTGACCGCGTACACGATCTCGGCGGCGAGGTAGTCCGGGGCGCCGTCGAGTGGCCGGCCCAGTGCCGGGTTCGCGGCGATCAGGTCGAGGATCTCGTCGACGAGTGTGCCGTAGCGCTGGAGCAGGTGCTCCATCTGTGTTCCGGTCAGGCCGTTCTTGCGGGCCACCGCGGCCCGCCGGTTCCACGCCGCCCGGTATCCGTCCGCGCCGAGCAGCGGAACCTGCTCGGTGCACGAGGCGGGGACGCGGGCGGCCAGGTTGCGGACCGCCGCGTCGACGGCGTCCTTGGCCATCACCCGGTACGTCGTGTACTTGCCGCCGGCCACCACGATCAGGCCGGGGACGGGGTTGCCGACCGCGTGCTCGCGGGACAGCTTGGCGGTGCTGGACGCCGTCGCGGACAGCAGCGGGCGCAGTCCGGTGTAGACGCCGTGCACGTCGTCGCGGGTCAGCGGGACGGCGAGGGCCTTGTTGACCTCGGCGAGCAGGTAGTCCACGTCGGCGCCGGAAGCGGACGGGTTGGCCTTGTCCAGGTCCCATTTGGTGTCGGTGGTGCCGATGATCCAGTGCCGGTCCCACGGGATCACGAAGAGCACGCTGGTGGCGGTCCGCAGGATGATGCCGGTCCGGCCGGCGATCTTCTCGCGGGGCACCACGATGTGGATGCCCTTGCTGGCGGTGACCTGGAACTCGCCGCGTTCGCCGGTGAGCAGCGCCTGGCTGTCACCGGTCCACACGCCGGTCGCGTTGATCACCGTACGGGCGCGGATCTCCAGTTCGGCGCCGGTCTCGATGTCCCGGGCCCGGACGCCGACCACCTTGCGGCCCTCGCGCAGGAAACCGGTCACCTCGGTCCGCGCCGCCACGTGCGCCCCGTACGCCGCCGCGGTCCGGACCAGCAGCATGGTGTGCCGGGCGTCGTCGACCTGGGCGTCGTAGTAGCGGATCGCCCCGATCAGGGTCTCCGGCCGCAGCGACGGGAACGCCTTGAGCGCCTCGACCCGGGTCAGGTGCCGGTGCCGGGGGACGGCCGCGCCGCCGCCGGTCAGGGCGAGGGTGTCGTAGAGCGCGATGCCGGCGCCGATGTAGAACCGTTCCCAGGCGCGGTGCTGCAGCGGGTAGAGGAACGGCACCGGGCGGACCAGGTGCGGGGCGAGCCGCTTGATCAGCAGGCCGCGTTCCCGCAGGGCCTCGCGGACCAGGGAGAAGTCGAGCATCTCCAGGTATCGCAGGCCGCCGTGGATGAGTTTGCTGGACCGGCTGGAGGTGCCGCTGGCGAAGTCGCGGGCTTCCAGCAGGCCGACGGAGAGGCCGCGGGTGGCGGCGTCGAGGGCGGCGCCCGCCCCGACCACGCCGGAGCCGACGACGAGCACGTCCAGCTGGTCGTCGGCCGAGGTGGCGGACATGGCGGCCAGCGCGGTGGCACGGGCCTGCGGAGAGATCGCTCCGGTGTTCATGGGTAGTCCTCTTTTCAGACCGTCAGCCGACGCTGACCCAGTCGAGGGTTCGGTCGATGGCCGCTCTCCAGCGGGTGGTGCCTTCCTCGCGGCGTTCGGCGGTCCAGGTCGGCTTCCAGCGCCGGTCTTCGTGCCAGTTGGCGCGCAGGTCGTCGACCGAGTGCCAGAAGCCGACCGCCAGGCCGGCCGCGTAGGCGGCGCCCAGCGCGGTGGTCTCGGCGACGGCGGGCCGGCTGACCGGGACGCCGAGGATGTCCGCCTGCAGCTGCATGCACAGGTCGTTGGCGGTGACGCCGCCGTCGACCTGCAGGCTGTCGAGGGCGTGGCCGCAGTCCTGGGCCATCGCCTCGACGACGTCGCGGGTCTGGTAGCAGATGGCTTCGAGTGCGGCCCGGGTGATGTGCGCGGCGGTGTGGTAGCGGGACAGGCCGACGATCGCGGCCCGGGCGTCCGGCCGCCAGTACGGCGCGTACAGCCCGGAGAACGCCGGGACGAAGCAGACGCCGGCGGTGTCCTCGACCGTCTCGGCCAGGGTTTCGCTGTCGGCGGCGGTCTCCAGGACACCGAGCTGGTCGCGCAGCCACTGGATGGCGGCGCCGGCCGCGGCGATCGAGCCTTCCAGGGCGTACACGGGCTTCTCGTCGCCGAACCGGTACGCCACCGTGGTGATCAGCCCGTGGCTGGACCGGACCGGGGTGGTGCCGGTGTTCATCAGCAGGAACCCGCCGGTGCCGTACGTGCACTTGGCGTCGCCGGGGGTGAAGCAGGTCTGCCCGAACAGGGCGGCCTGCTGGTCCCCGATGGCCGCGGCGATCGGCACGCCGGGCAGCACGGTGTCGGCGGTCCCGTAGATCTCCGACGACGACCGGATCTGCGGCAGCATGGCCCGCGGGATGCCGAAGACGGCGAGCAGCTCGTCGTCCCAGTCCAGGGTGGACAGGTTCATCAGCATGGTCCGGCTGGCGTTGGTGACGTCGGTGAGGTGGGCCCCGCCGGTGAGGTTCCAGATCAGCCAGCTGTCCATGGTGCCGAACAGCACCTCGCCCCGTTCGGCCCGCTCGCGCAGCCCGTCCACGTTCGCGAGCAGCCACTGCACCTTGGTGGCGGAGAAGTAGGTGGCCGGGGGCAGCCCGGTCCGGTCCCGGATCAGGCGCTCGTCCAGGACCGAGACGAGTGGGTCGGTCCGGGTGTCCTGCCAGACGATCGCCGGCGCCACCGGAACGCCGGTCGCCCGGTCCCAGACGACGGCGGTCTCGCGCTGGTTGGTGATGCCGATGGCGGCCAGGTCGTCCGGTTCCAGGCCGGTGTCGGCCATGGCGACGGCGATGGTCTTGAGCGTGTTCTCCCAGATCTCCCGGGCGTCGTGTTCCACCCAGCCCGCGGCGGGCAGGATCTGCCGGTGTTCCAGCTGGTGACGGCCGATCTCCGCACCGGACCGGTCGAAGATCATGAACCGCGTGCTGGTCGTGCCCTGGTCGATCGCGCCGACGAACTGCGCCACATGTGCCTCCCGGTAGCCCTCCGAAGAGCGACGCTAGGGAGCGAGGAGGGCCGCGACAACGCACAGCGTGCGACAATGTCGCACGTGCCGGGGTTGATCCAGTCCATCGAACGGTCCTCGGCCGTGTTGCGCCTGCTCGCGGCCGACCGGCTGCGGGTCAAGGAGATCGCCGACGCGCTCGCGCTGCCCAAGTCGACTGCGCACGGCATCCTGCGGACCCTGGAACACGTCGGGTTCGTCGAGCAGGACCCGCAGACCGCCCGCTACCGGCTCGGCCGCGGGCTGCTCGACCTGGGCGCCGCCGGTCTCGACGTCAACGAGTTGCGGGCCCGCGCGCTGAACTGGGCGGACGCTCTGGCCGCCCGCGGCGGCGAGGAGGTGCGCATCGGCACCCTGCGCGACGGTGAGGTCCTGGTGGTGCACCACGTGTTCCGCCCGGACGACTCGGCCCAGTCGATGGACACCGGCCGGGTGCTGCCGTCGCACGCCACGGCACTGGGCAAGGTGCTCCTGGCCTTCCACCCGGCGGCGGTGGAGGCGCTGGGGCGGGAGTGCTTCGACGCGTACACGAGAAGGACCGTGACCACGCACCGCGAGCTGGCCCGGCAGCTGAGCGAGACCCGCGGGCGGGGGTGGGGTCTGTCGGTCGAGGAGTGGCGTCCCGGGCTGGCCGGGATCGCGGCCCCGGTCCGCGGCATCGGCGGACTGGTGGTCGGCGCGATCGGCATCTCCGGGCCGGTGGAACGGCTCTGTGACACCCGGCGGCAGGCCCGGCCGGGTCTCGTCGAGCACGTCTGCGCCGCGGCCCGGTCGGTGTCCCGGGACCTGACGGGACCGCACTGATGACCGAGCGGTACGTGCTGGCCCTGGACCAGGGCACCACCTCGACCCGCTGCATCCTGTTCGACCGGCGGGCGACCGTGGTGGCGGTGGTCCGCGGCGAGCATCCGCAGTCCTACCCGCGCCCCGGCTGGGTGGAGCACGACGCGGCCCGGATCTGGCGGGACGTGCAGAAACTGATCAGGCGGGCGCTGCGCGACGCGCGCATCGAGGCCCGGCAGGTAGCCGCTATCGGGATCGCCAACCAGCGCGAGACGGTGGTGCTGTGGGACCGGGCGACCGGTGTCCCGGTGGCGCCGGCGATCGTCTGGCAGGACACCCGGACCGATCATCTCGTGGCCGGGCTGGATGCCGGCCTGATCACCGAGCGGACCGGTCTGCCCCCGGCCACCTACTTCTCCGCCACCAAGGTGCAGTGGCTGCTCGCGAACGTGGACGGGCTGCTGGAACGCGCGGCCCGCGGCGAGGTGCTGTTCGGGACGATGGACACCTGGCTGATCTGGAACCTCACCGGCGGGGCGCACCTGACCGACGTCACCAACGCCAGCCGGACCATGCTGATGGATCTGCGCACGCTCGACTGGGATCAGGAACTGCTGGACCTGTTCGGGATCCCGCGGGCCATGCTGCCGGCGATCCGGTCGTCGTCGGAGGTCTACGGGACCGCCGACGCCGTGCTGCCCGGCGTGCCGATCGCGGCGGCCGTCGGGGACCAGCAGGCCGCCCTGTTCGGGCAGACGTGCTTCGCGCCGGGGGAGGCGAAGTGCACGTACGGCACCGGCGGGTTCCTGCTGATGAACACCGGCACCACCCCGGTCCGGTCCAGGCACGGGCTGATCACCACGGTCGGGTACCGCATCGGCGACGAGAAGCCGGTGTACGCCCTGGAGGGATCGATCGCCACCGCCGGCTCGCTGGTCCAGTGGTTCCGCGACGGCCTCGGCCTGATCAGCACCGCCTCCGAGATCGAGACGCTGGCCGGCGGCGTCACCGACAACGGCGGCTGTTACATCGTCCCGGCGTTCTCCGGTCTGTTCGCGCCGCACTGGCACAGCGAGGCGCGCGGTGTGATCGTCGGCCTGACGTCCTACATCACCAAGGGGCACCTGGCCCGCGCGGTGCTGGAGGCGACCGGCTGGCAGACCCGTGACGTGGTCGACGCGATGAACGCCGACGCGGGTCTGGCGCTGACCACGCTGAACGTGGACGGCGGGATGACCGCCGACAACCTGCTCATGCAGATCGTCGCGGACGTGCTGGGGGTTCCGGTGGCCCGGCCGATGGTGGCCGAGACGGTGTCGCTGGGCGCGGCGTACGCCGCCGGTCTGGCCGTGGGTTACTGGTCCGATCTGCGGGATCTGCGGGGCAACCGGCACCGGGCCGGGCGCTGGACGCCGGCCCGTGATCCGGTTCAGGTCGCCCGGGAGTACGAGAACTGGCAGCGCGCGGTTCAGAGCGCGGTATTCTTCACGCTCCGCGACGACCCACCGCCCACAAAGTAGTGGCACGCCCTGGGGATCCGGAAGTTCACCTGACTGTGTGATTATGCGACGTCGATGTGAACCCTGGGGTTGGAGCTCTGTTGGCAAAGTCCGGCAAACGTCGTGCGCCGTTGTGGGCACGGCTCAGTCTCGTCTTCGGCGTGGTCCTGACGATTACCGCGAGTGGTTCCGCGGTCGCCGGTCAGACGCTGATCGCCAAGTACACCAGCGGTCTCACCGACGAGAGCCTGCTCGAGGACGGCCCGGCCAACGCCGCGCCGAAGGACATCAAGGGGCCGCTGACCCTGCTGCTGGTCGGCATCGACCCCCGGGACGAGTCGACGCCCCCGCTGTCCGACTCGATCCTGGTCGTGCACATCCCGAAGGACATGAGCACCGCCTACCTGTTCTCCATCCCGCGTGACCTGTACGTGCAGATCCCGTCGGACAAGAAGTCGGGCACCAACGCGCAGTTCGGCAAGATCAACGGGGCGATGTCGCTGGGCAGCCAGGTGAACGGCAAGATCGACGTGGCGAACGGCTTCAAGCTGCTCTCCAAGACGGTCCGCAACGTCACCGGCATCGAGGAGTTCGACGCCGGCGGCATCATCAACTTCGGCGGCTTCCAGAAGATCGTCGAGGCCCTCGGTGGCGTCTCGATGGTCATCGACATGGACGTGAAGTCCGAGCACCTGGCCCCGAGCGGCAAGAAGCGCCCCCGCTCGGCCCGCTGCCCGGCCAAGAACACCCCGTCCGGTTGCGATCACCCGTACATCGGTCCGCAGAAGTTCTACAAGAAGAGCAGCAAGGAAGTCCGGCTCGAGCCGTGGGAGGCGCTGGACTACGTGCGCCAGCGTTACGCGTTCAAGGGCGGCCCGAGCATGAGCGACTACGACCGTCAGCGCCACCAGCAGCAGTTCATCAAGGCGATGGCCAAAGAGGCGATGAGCACCAACGTCATCACCGACGTCGGCAAGCTGACCAAGATCCTGGACGCGGCCGGCGAGTCGCTGACCTTCGCCGGCGGCGGCAACAGCCCGATCGAGTGGGCACTCGCGCTCAAGGGCATGAACGTCGACGACATGACCACGGTCAAGCTGCCCGGTGGCGGCAAGTTCCAGAACCCGGCCACCAACAGCGGCTACCAGGGTGAGGAGTTCGCCCCCGGCGTCGAGGACTTCTTCGTCGCGGTCAAGGAGGACCGGGTCGCGTCGTACCTGCTCGACAATCCCGGCCTGGTGAACGCCAACAGTTGACGTCCGTGCGGGGTGGGGGCGCCCGGCGCCCCCACCCCTCATTTGACGCCCAGCAGCGCGCTCAGGCCGCCCGCCCGCTGCAGCTTCTGCCAGCCCAGCCGGATCCCGCCCAGCGCGGCCAGCACCGACTGGATCAACACCAGGTACATCACCTGCCGGTAGACGAACTGTTGGAGCGGTACCAGCCAGATCGGCTTCATGCTCTCCTTGTCCAGGTGGAAGGCGTACATCGTGCTGCACACCTGCAGGGCGAGCATGGTGCCCCACGCGATCAGCGTCTCGGCCGGGTCGAGGAAGAACAGGCCGTAGATCAGGAACACGTCGATCAGCGGTGACAGCAGCGGCATCAGCGTCTGGAACATGGCCAGGTTGAGCAGGCCGCGCCGGCCGAACTTGCCGCCCGGACCGCGCTCGACCAGCGCGTGCCGGTGCTTCCACATCGCCTGCATGGTGCCGTAGCTCCACCGGTAGCGCTGCTTCCACAGCTGCTGCATGGTGGTGGGCGCCTCGGTCCAGGCCCGCGCGTGCTCCTCGTAGACGACCCGCCAGCCGGCCCGGATGATCGCGATGGTCAGGTCGGTGTCCTCGGCGAGAGTGTCGTCGCTGAGCCCGTTGACCTGCGTCAGTGCCTGCTTGCGGAACGCCCCGATCGCCCCGGGCACGGTCGCCATGCAGCGCATCACGTCGTACGCCCGCCGGTCGATGCTGAACCCGACGACGTACTCGATGTGCTGCCAGAGCGCGATCATGCCCTTGCGGTTGGCGACCTTGGCGTTGCCGGCGACCGCGCCGATCTCCGGGTCCGCGAACGGCTTCACCAACTCGCGGACGGTGTCCGGCTCGAAGACCGTGTCGCCGTCCATCATCACCACGACCTCGGTGTCGGCCGCCGCGATGCCGGTGTTCAGCGCCGCCGGTTTCCCCGCGTTCGGCTGCCAGATCACCGTGACGTTCGGATAACCGAGTTTCTCGGCGATCTCCGCGGTGCCGTCGGTGGAGCCGTCGTCGACCACGATGATCCGGATCGGGTGGGTGCTGGCGGCCAGTGACCGGACCGTGTCGGCGATGCACTCCTTCTCGTTGTAGGCGGGCACCACCACGGTCACCGGTTTCGTGTACGGCGTCCCCCAGTACGGCGAGATCACCCCACCGGCCCGCCGGCGCCCGCGTTTGTGCCGGTTGGCGTGCTTGCGGCCGAGGCCGAGCATCAGCACCAGCCGGGCGATGGTGAGCACACCGAACGCGACGAGCAGCAGCGAGAACCAGGTGGTGGCGTTCTTGGCGATCTGGATCGCCCCGACGATGCTCGTGCCGAGGATCAGCTCGTTGGCGGTGGCCTCCGGGTTCACCGTCTCCATGCCGGTCAGTCCGGCGACCGTGGTGAAGGTGTACCCCTCCGCGAGCAGGGCCGGGATGACCTCGGCCAGCGCCGCGGCGGTGTTCGACCGGTCGCCGCCACCGTCGTGGAAGAGCAGGATCGCGCCCTCGCCGTCCTCCGGCATCACCGCCTCGACGATCTCGGCGTTGGTGACGTCCGGCTCCCAGTCCCGGCTGTCCAGGTTGTTGACCACGGTGAGGTAGCCGCGGTCGCCCATCTCCTCCATGACCGCCCAGTTGCTGTTGTCCAGGGCCTCGACGGTCGAGGAGTACGGCGGCCGGAAGATCACGCTGCTCACCCCGGCGGCGCCGGCCAGCGCGTACTGGGTCTCCTGCATCTCGACCAGGCGCCGCCACTCGCTCTTGGTGGACAGGTCGGGGTGGGTGAAGGTGTGGATGCCGACCTCGTGGCCCTGATCGAGCACCTGCTCGACCAGATCCGGGTACTTGCTGATCTCCGAGCCGATCATGAAGAAGACGCCCGGCACGTGGTACTGCGCCAGCACCTCCAGGATCTCCGGGGTGTACTCCGGGTCCGGACCGTCGTCGAAGGTCAGCACGATCTGCTTGTCACCCGGGCTGACGGTGGTGGTGGTCTCCCCGTCGGTCTGGATGATCGGGCCGCCGGTGAGCGCCTCCTCCGGCACCTGGTCCACGTCGCTTGTCGACTCGACCGCCTGGTCCTGGGTGAACTCGCCCTGCACCACACCGTTCACCGCGAGGAGACTGGCGAACAGGGTGATCAGCACGGCGAAGACGATCCAGCGGGGGCGGGGCACCCGGATCCGCCTCTTCTCCCGCGGAGCGGGCTTCTGGGACGCGTAGACGGACATCCGCTACCCCGCGAAGGCGGCGAACAGCGCGCCGAACTCGTGGTCGTCCTGCGCGATGCCGCTGCACGCCGCGTCGACCGCGCCGTCCGGGCACTCGCCGTTGTCCCGGTTCACCGACCAGAACCGGACAGATCCCAGGGACTTGTCTTCGGCGTACGCGAGCAGGGTCCTGACGTCGTCGACAGTGGTGACCGGACCGGTGTCGTTGGCGCCGATCATCGGGGTGACGCCGAGCATCGCGTAGATCTGCGTCTCGTCCCGGTCGGTCCAGATCGCGGCGACGTCGTCGCGGACCGCCTCGGTGGCGGTGACCATCGCGTCGCCCCAGTCGCCGTCGGCATGGAAGTTCATCGTCATCGCGTTGACGGTGACCTCGACGCCGGCGTCCTTCGCGCTCTGCAGCAGCGTGATGCTCGCGTCGGTGAGGCCGACCTGGGTGCCGCCCACCGGCACGGTCAGCGTGATCGCGGTGCCCCGCTCGTCCTGCAGCGTCTTCAGCGCCTCGGTCACCGTGGCCGGCTCGATCGACTGCTCGATGTCCACGTCCAGGGAGTTGCTTCCGGCCGCGTCCAGCACCGAGCCGTACGCCGCGGCCAGCTCGCCGGCCGAGCAGACGCTCTCCAGGTAGCTGCCGGTCGCCCCGCCGGTGGAGACGATCACCTCGCCGCCCAGGGCGGTGATCTTGTCGATCTCCGCGCCGATCGTGGCGTCGTCCAGGGCGGTCGTCCCGGCCCAGCTCGCCGTGCAGTCGCCCGAGCTGTCGGCGAGCACGAACGCCAGCGTGAAGTCGGTCAGGCCGGTCGCCTCGTTGATGGCGTCGATGTCCGCCGTGCCGCTGACGATGTCGATGTACGGCGCCACCGACGGCGCGGTGTCCACCGCGACCGTGGCGGTCGTCTTCTCCTCCGGGCTGTCGTCCGTGGAGCAGGCGCCGGTGAACAGCATCGCGGCGGCGGCCAGCCCGGCCAGGGACTGTCGGGGGGAAATCATTCGAGCCCCCGGAAATCGATGGGCGTCATGGTGGTTTCCCCTCTGCAGAATGCGCTGGCGAGGAGCCAAGTTAGGTGCGGAGTCTGGGGGAGACCTATGGACGAACCCAGTGACCCCTATGCGAAAAGTGACTCTCGGTGATTTCCTGATCGCCGGTGGGTCGCCTATCGTGCCGGGAGGATGACGTATCGACATCGGACCTCACTGGCGCTGGCGTTGCTCGCCGCGCTCGCTCTGGCCTGCGACGGCGCCGGCGCGGACCCGGGGCCGACCGGCGAGCCGGAGCCGTCCCGGTCCACGACCTCGCTGCCCTCGTCGATGGCCGCCCTCGGCGACTCGATCACCGCCGGGTTCGGCAGCTGCCCGGTCTTCGTCGCCTGCACCCGCAACTCCTGGTCGACCGGCTCGTCGTCCGCGGTGAGCAGCCACTACCGGCGCATCCTCGAGGACAACCCGAAGATCAAGGGCGAGGCGCACAACCTCGCCGAGCCCGGCGCCGAGGCGGACGCGCTCGCCGCCCAGGCCACCCGCGCGGTCGACCTCGGGGTGCAGTACGTGACCGTCCTGATCGGCGCGAACGACGCGTGCGCCGGCCGGGTCCAGGACATGACCACGGTCGCGACCTTCCGCAAGGAGGTCGACCGCGGGCTGAAACGGCTCAGGAAGGGCCTGCCCAAGGCGCGGGTGCTGGTGGTCAGCATCCCCGACCTCTACCGGCTCTGGCAGGTCGGGCGCACCGACGACGAGGCCGTCCGGGTCTGGGCGCAGGGCCGGATCTGCCCGTCCATGCTGGCCGATCCGGCCTCCCGCGCGGACGCCGACGACGCGCGGCGCAAGCGGGTCCGGGACCGGATCGAGGCGTACAACGAGCAGCTGCGGCTGGCCTGCAAGGCGTACGGCAGACGCTGCCGCACCGACGGCGGGCGGGCGCACGAGGTCCGCTTCGATCTCGACCTGGTGAACCGGATCGACTACTTCCACCCCAACGTCGAGGGCCAGAACGAGCTCGCCGCGGTCGTCTACCCCGACCGGTTCGGGTGGTGATCGGGGTCACAGACCTCGATGTTGGCACGTCCGGAACGCGGCGCGTGGACCTGCGATTTCGCGATCCCATTCACCCACAGTGATGACCCTCGTCCGAACAGGTCAGTTTTATCCAGTGGTATCGGCGGTATTCAGTGAATTCCACGGGGCATATTTGCTGGATTGTCGAACGATAGCGCTGAAAGGGAGACCTGATGGCAGATTGGGTTCTGGTGCCCTGTCTGGTGCAACTGCGGGCCGAGCTCGACGCGATCGCCCCCGGCCGCAGCCGCGCCAGCGACGGCACCATAGGTGACGCGGCCCACCAGGCTTCCGTCTCCGACCACAACGACGACGAGGTCGGCCGGGTGCCGATCCGCGACGCCGACTCCAAACACGAGGTGCACGCGTTCGACGCCACCGCCGACCTGCGAACGTCGAACCTGACCATGGAGAAGGTGGTGCAGCACATCCTCGGCCGCTGTCGCAGCGGTGCCGAGAAGCGGCTGCGGTACATCATCTTCAACCGCCGCATCTGGGAGGCGTCGAACTCCTGGCGGCAGAGCTCGTACAACGGGGCCAGCCCGCACACCGAGCACGCGCACTTCTCCTCGTCGTACGAAACCGCACGCGAAGCATCGAAGGCTTCCTGGCACCTGGAGGACATCCCCGTGGCACTGACCGACGCCGACAAGAAGTGGCTGACCGCGCAGATCGACGCCCGAGCCGACAAGATCGAAGCGAACATCCTGTCCAAGCTCCCCAAGGCGACCGCGAACGAGACCCTGGTCAACACCCGCCCGGACTGGTCGGCGGACAACCCGGCGGACCCGAAGTCCTACCGCCGCAACGTCCTCGACATGATCGGCGACCCGTGGGGCCTGGAGTTGCGCGGCAAGACCCGCGGCGGCGACCCGATCCCGGCCCCCGGCGCCTACGGCCAGATCCTCGGCGGCATCGAGGCCCTGCGCGCCGAAGTGCAGAAGGTCCTCGCCGAGTACCCGGACCGCAAGGTCTGACCGGACGTCCGCGGTCCGCCGGATCCGGTCCGGCGGACCATCCGCGTCAGCTGGCCTGGCCGGTCCCGCGGATCGGCTGGGTCGCCTCGGCGGTCCGGTTCAGCACCTTGATCCGGCCGGTCGAGAAGACCTCCCGGAAACCCATCCCGTCCAGCTGCTGCATGATCTTCGGGATGTCGCCCTTGCCGATCGGGCAGCTCGGGTTGACCGTGTCGACGACCGCCCAGTCGCCCTCGTCGACGTTCGAGCCGATCAGCGTGACCTCGTTGGTCGACAGCAGCGGGATCAGCAGGTTGTTCGTGGCCCGGACGGTGACGTCCGCCGGGATGTGCGTGAAGGCCTGCTTCGCCTCGGCGACCACCAGGTGGTTGCCGAACGCCGGCTGACCCTCCTGATACCACTTCAGGATGTTGTCCTCGCGGAAGTCCTGCCAGGCGAACCAGACGAAGGTGACGGCCGCGACACTCGCCAGGATCGCTCCGGTCCGCACCTGCCACCACGGGCGCTTCTTCTCCTCTGCCGCGGCCTCGGCGGTCTCCGCACCCTCTTCCGTTTTCGGTACGCGCGAAGCCATCGCCCAGTCGCGATCCGGTCCCAGCCCGCGCAGCCGGTCGACCAGGCTCCCGATCCGGCGGGCACCGTCGGCCACCGCCGCGAACAGGATCGGCATCAGCGGCATGTCGTAGTACAGGTGCGAGGACCACTGGGTCTCCCGCGACGACAGCATCCGGCTCAGCATCACCGGCGCGATCAGCAGCGCCAGCGGCGAGGCCAGCGCGGCGAACCCGATCGGGATCAGCAGTTGCTGCCACGTCTCGACCTTGGCCGGCTGGTCGTACATCAGGTTCAGGATCTCCAGCGGGTGGCTGAGCATGTACGGGATGCCGGCGAAGATCCCGTCCGCGTGCAGGCTCTGCTGGTAGTCCACGGCGTAGGTGAACCCGCCCGGGTTGAGCGCCGGGATGATCACCTTGAGGCTGATCAGGAACCAGAAGGCGCCCCACAGCACCAGGAACACCGCGTGCTTGAGGCGGCGGTTGAGCAGCGCGTACAGGGCGAGCAGCGCGCACATCAGGCCGCCGTCCTCCTTGACGGTGACCAGCAGCGCGAACAGGATCGTGGCCTGCGTCCACCGGCCGGCCAGCGCCCGTTCCAGGCCCCAGGCGAGGAACAGCGCCCCGAACATCACCTCGTGCACCGGGAACTGGATGGTGCCGAGCACGGCGTGGCTGCCCAGGTAGGCGAGCAGCATCCCGGTGCCCGCGAGGATCCCGAACCGCCGCCGGAAGATGTGGTAGATCGGCACACCGGACAGGCAGATCAGCACCACCTGCGCGTACACCAGCGTGATCGGCGAGTCGTACGCCCACGCGATCGGCGCCAGCACCGCGTAGATCGGCGAGAAGTGGTCCCCGATCTGCGGATACCCCTTGATCGGCACATAGGGCCAGCCGCCGAACGCCCACCCCTGCACCGCCTGGTAGAAGATCCCCAGGTCGCAGGCGCCGACCGACATGTTCACGTACTGGGCATGGGCCCACCGTGAGAAGAACCAGATCGCCACCCCGACGATCCACGTGCACGGCGACAGGACCACCCGCACCGCGTACTGCCCGACTCTCGCCACGGTGGCTCAACCTAATGGATCTCGGGCCGGGCGCGTCACCGGGGCGAGTGCCGGAAAGATTTCAGCATGACCCCGGAATTATTCTATGATCGGTGGATGCTCTATCCCACTCCCGCACTTACCGCGGCGGACGAGCGCGTGCTCGCCGAGGTGGAGGCGATGCGCGAGTGGTTGCGCTATCAGGTCGCCGAGCCGCGCCGGTGGACCGGCCAGTTGCGCCGCCATCTGATCGCCCACGCCATCCAGGGGTCCAACTCGATCGAGGGATACCAGGTCGGGCTCGACGACGCGGTCGCCGCCGTCGCGGGGGAGGACCCGATGGAGACCGGACCGGCGACCTGGGACGTCATCACCGGATACCGCGACGCCCTCACCTATGTGCAGCAGCTCGCCCAGTCCCGGGAGTTCGCGTGGCAGCACATGCTGCTGAACTCGCTGCATTTCATGATGATGCGCCATGAGCTCGGCAAATGGCCCGGCCGCTTCCGTCCCGGCGACATCTACGTCGACGAGGAGAACACCGGGCGCCGGGTCTACACCGGTCCGGACGCCGACGACGTCCCCGTCCTGATCGGCGAGCTGGTCTCCTGGCTCGCCGACGCGGACCCCGGCGTACCTCTGCTGGTCCGGGCCTCGATGGCCCACCTGAACCTGGTGAAGATCCATCCTTGGCGGGACGGCAACGGGCGGATGGCGCGCTGCCTGCACACCCTGGTCCTGGCCCGGGACGGCGTCCTGGCTCCGGAGTTCTCCTCGATCGAGGAGTGGCTGGGTGCGGGCCGGAACACCTATGCCTACTACGACGCCCTCGCGGATACCGGCAGCGCGTCATGGAGTCCGGACGGCGGGACCGGGGCGTGGGTCCGGTTCTGTCTCAGTGCCCACCACCAGCAGGCCCAGCGGGTCCGGGGGCGCCTGGACCGGGCCGGCCGGCTCTGGGAGCTCCTGGAGGGATGGGCCGGTGCCCGCGGGCTGCCCGACCGGGCGGTCAGTGCCCTGACCGTCGCCGCGGCCGGTGGCCGGGTCCGTCGCACGGTCTACCAGCGGGACGAGACGCTCACCGACGACCAGGCGGTCCGTGACCTGCGTGCGCTGGTCCGGGCGGGTGCGCTGGAGCAGCACGGCCAGACCCGGGGCCGGTACTACCTGGCCGCACCGGCGCTGCGGGCCCTGGCCGCGCCGGTGCTGAATCCCCTGGAGATCGCCGACCCCTACCGGAACCGGTAGGAGCCGGCGCGGAGTCAGACGGTGAGAGCCCGGCGAACGCGGGGCTCGGCGTCGGCGCCGCCGTCGCCGGTGGAGGTCACCCGGCCGGCCTCCAGGACGTGATAGGTGCGGGCGGCCCGCAGGGCGAACCCCACGTGCTGCTCGACCAGCAGGACCGAGAGGCCGCCGCGGGCGGCCAGCGACAGGATGGTCTGTTCGATCTCGGCGACGACCGACGGCTGGATGCCCTCGGTCGGTTCGTCGAGCAGCAGCAGACGGGGGCGGGTGATCAGGGCCCGGGCCAGGGCGAGTTGCTGGCGCTGGCCGCCGGAGAGCAGACCGGCCCTGCGGGGGAGCAGGTCCTTCAGCGCGGGGAAGAGGTCCAGCGACTCGGCCGTCGCCGCGCGGCCGTCGCGGCGGCCGTCGGCGACCAACTGCAGGTTCTCGGCGGTGGTCAGGTGCGGGAAACTCTGCTGACCCTGCGGGACGTACGCCATCCCGCGCGCCACCCGGTCGTGCGGTGCCAGGCCGGTGATGTCGTCGCCGTCCAGCAGGATGCGGCCGGACCGCGGGGTGAGCAGGCCGATCGCGGCGCGCAGCAGGGTGCTCTTGCCGGCGCCGTTGTGGCCCAGCACCGCGGCGACGCCGTCGGCCGGCACGGACAGGCTGACGCCGTGCAGTACCACGCTGCGGCCGTACCCGGCGTGGACGTCCTCGAAGCTCAGCATCAGACGGCCTCCCCTACCGCGTGCCCCAGATAGACCTCCTGGACCCTCGGGTCGGCCTGCACCTGCGCCACGGTGCCTTCGGAGAGGACCTTCCCGGCGTGCATGACGGTGACGGTCCGGGCGAAGCGCCGCAGGAAGTCCATGTCGTGTTCGATCACCACGATCGTGTGGTCCGCACTGAGCAGTCCGAGCAGTTCACCGGTGGCGTCGCGTTCCTCGTGGCTCATGCCGGCGACCGGCTCGTCGAGCAGGAACAGGCGGGCATTCTGGACCAGCAGCATGCCGATCTCGAGCCACTGCTTCTGGCCGTGGGCGAGCGTTCCGGCGGGGCTGTCGCGCACGGCGGTCAGGCGTACCGTCTCCAGGGCTTTCTCGACCTCGGGGGGAACGGCCCGGCGGGTGCGCAGCAGGGTGAGCGGCCCGCGCGCCCAGCCCGCGGCGATGTCCAGGTTCTGCAGGACGGTGAGTTCCTCGAAGACCGTGGCGGTCTGGAAGGTGCGGCCGACGCCCATCCGGGCGATCCTGTGGACTTTGCGGCCGAGCAGTTCCTGTCCGTCGAAGGTGACCGAGCCGCCGGCCCGGGCCAGGCCGGTGACCGCGTCGATCAGGGTGGTCTTGCCGGCGCCGTTGGGCCCGATGATGAAACGGACGTCGCCGTCCGGGATGTCCAGGTCGACGCCGCCGACCGCGACGAATCCGTCGAAGGTCACTGTGAGACCGCGAATGGTCAGGCCGCTCATGGGGTTGCCTCCGCGGGGATCCGGGCCTGCCGCCGGCGCCACGAGGGCCGGAGCCGGGCCAGTGAGGCCAGACCGCCGGGCAGGAACACGATCGGCAGGATGAAGAGCAGGCCCTCGAAGTACGTCCAGGCCGACGGTGCCCGCTCGGACAGGGCGGTCTTGGCCCAGGCCACCGCGACGGCGCCGAGGGCCGGCCCGACCAGGCTGGCCCGGCCGCCGACGGCGACGCCGATGACGAATTCGATCGACGGGACCACGCCGATCAGGGCCGGCGAGATGATCCCCACGGCGGGGACGAAGAGGGCGCCGGCCAGTCCGGCCATGCCCGCGGCGGCGACGTACGCGACGAGTTTGACGTTCGCCGGGTCGTAGCCGAGGAACCGCACCCGTTCCTCGCCGTCGCGGACCGCCACCAGCAGTTCGCCGTAGCGGCTGCGGATGAGCTGCCAGGTCAGGGCGAGGACGGCGAGCAGGCTCGCGGCGATGATGAAGTAGACGGTCCGGCGGTTGAGCGGGTCGTTCAGGTCGTACCCGAAGAAGCCCCGGATGTCGGTGAGCCCGTTGGTGCCGCCGGTGGTGCCCTGCTGCCCGATCAGGAAGATCGCGAAGGCGGCGCAGAGGGCCTGGGACAGGATCGCGAAGTACGCGCCGCGGACCCGCCGCCGGAAGATCAGCAGACCGAGGAGCAGGGCGACCAGCATCGGCAGCAGCACGGTGGCGGCCATCGCGAACACCGGGTTCGCGAACGGTCGCCACCACCAGGGCAGTTCGTCGAGTTGCCCGTACAACTGCATGAAGTCGGGCAGCTCACCGGGGCCCGCGTCGGCGAGCTTGAGGTGCATGGCCATCGCGTAGCCACCGAGCCCGAAGAACACCCCCTGTCCGAGGGTGAGCATGCCGCCCCGCCCCCAGGCCAGGCCGATGCCGACCGCGACGATCGCCAGGCAGAGGTATTTCGCGAGCAGGTTGAGCCGGAAGTCGCCGAGGACCAGTGGGGCCACGCCGAACAGGGCGACGGCCGCCAGTCCGAAACCTATCAGTGGTCGTCTCATGCCAGGCTCCTCGTGCGGAGGGTGAACAGCCCCTGCGGGCGCCACTGCAGGAAGGCGACGATCGTGACGAAGACGATCACGCTGGCGACGCTGGTCGTGGTGGTGTACTCGACCATCGACTGCAGCACGCCGAGCACGAACGCGACGATCACGGTGCCCTTCAGCTGGCCGATGCCGCCCACCACCACGACCAGGAACGCGTTGACGATGATGTTGGTGCCCATGGCCGGGCCGATCGGGCCGATCAGGGTCAGCGCGACCCCGGCGATCCCGGCCAGCCCGGACCCGATGAAGAAGGTCAGCCGGTCGATCCGGCCGGTGGCCAGGCCGGAGACGGCGGCCAGGTCGCGGTTCTGCACCACGGCCCGGATCCGCCGGCCCAGCGGCGTGGTCCGCAGCACGAGGGTCACGGCGGCGACCGCGGCCAGCGCCAGCACCAGGATGAACACCCGGCTGCTGGAGATCGCCAGGTCGTCGGTGATCCGGATGCTGCCGGTCAGGATCTCCGGTGCGCGGGTCTGCACGTTGGGCGCGCCGAAGACGTCCCGGGCGAGCTGCTGGAGCAGCAGCGAGACACCCCAGGTGACGAGCAGGGTGTCCAGTGGCCGCAGGTAGAGGCGGCGGATCAACGACACCTCCAGCAGGACGCCGATCAGGCCGGCCACCGCGAACGCCACCGGCAGGGCGATCAGCAGCGACCACCCGGCGCCGCTGATCACCTGCTGGAGGACGTAGACGGTGTACGCGCCGACCATGATCAGCTCGCCGTGCGCCATGTTGATCACGTTCATCTGGCCGAAGGTCAGCGAGAGCCCGAGGGCGATCAGGAGCAGTACGGCCCCGATGCTGATCCCGGTGAAGAGCTGGCTGAGGACGAGGGTCATCAGGACAGCCCGGTCGCCCAGCTGTAACCCTTGAGGTAGGGGTCCGGCTTGACCGGCTGACCGGAGTTCCACACCTCGGTGATCAGGCCGTCGTCGCCGATCCTGCCGATCCGGGCGGTCTTGTGGATGTGCTGGGTCGCGCCGTCCACCGTGACCAGTCCTTCGGGGGCGTCGAAGGTGATGCCGTCCGAGGCTGCCTTGACCTTCTCCACCTCGAAGGTGCCGGCCTTCTCGACCATCGCCTTCCACAGGTGGACCGAGACGTACGCGGCCTCCATCGGGTCGCTGGTCGGCTTGTCCGCGCCGTACTTCGCCTTGTAGGCCTTGACGAACTTCTCGTTCGCCGCGCCCTCCGTGGTCTGGTAGTAGTTCCAGGCGGTCAGCTGCCCGGCCAGGTACTGCGTGCCGATGCTCTTGACCTCCTCCTCGGCGATCGAGACGGAGACCACGGGCATGGCGCCGGCGGTCAGCCCGGCCGACTTGTACTCCTTGAAGAAGGCCACGTTGCTGTCGCCGTTGAGGGTGTTGAACACCGCCGAGGCGCCGGACGCCTTGACCTTGTTGACGATCGTGGAGAACTCGGTGGAGCCGAGCGGCGCGTAGTCCTCGCCCAGGACCTTCATGCCGTTGGCCTCGGCGTACGCCTTAATGATCTTGTTAGCGGTCCGCGGGAAGACGTAGTCGCTGCCGACCAGGTAGACGCTCGTCTTCCCCTGCGCCTTGAGGTAGTCCAGTCCCGGGACGATCTGCTGGTTGGTGGTCGCGCCGGTGTAGAAGATGTACGGCGACTGCTCCAGGCCCTCGTACTGCACCGGATAGAACAGCAGCGCCTTGTTCTTCTCGAAGACCGGCTTGACCGCCTTGCGGCTGGCCGAGGTCCAGCAGCCGAAGACCGCTGCCACCTTGTCCTCGCTGATCAGTTTCCCGGACTTCTCGGCGAAGGTGGGCCAGTCCGAGGCGCCGTCCTCGCTGATCGCCTCGATCTGCTTACCGAGCACGCCGCCGGCCGCGTTGATCTCCTCGATCGCCAGTTGCAGCGAGTCGCGGACGGTCACCTCGCTGATCGCCATCGTGCCGGAGAGGGAGTTGAGCAGGCCGACCTTGACGGTCGGCCCGGAGGTGTCGATGACCGCGCCGTCGGGTGATGCGGCACCGCTCTCGTCGGTCTTGGCGCCGCAGGCGGTCAGGGTCGCAAAAGTCGCCGCCACCGCGACGAAAGCCATCGTTCTTTTCAGCATGAATCCTCCGAACACCGCCGGTCCGCGCTGGTCAACCGGGTAACGACAGTGTTGGATTCATCGATTTCCGACGAGTTTCACGGCGATTGACAAGCCGTTTCTTCCATTGGTTGAGATCAATAAAAAAAGCCGACCCATAAAGGATCGGCGCATTGTTACTTCCTGCTGGAAGCATCTTGGTCCGAAGTGGCCGGCCCTGTCAAGACAGCTGGGTCAGCACGTCGAACTCGACACCCCGGGCCTGCGCCAGATAGATCCGTTGGTTGACGTGCCGGCGCCGCAGCCGCAAGAGACCCCGTGGGCCCTCGTAACAGACCGACTCGGCGTTCGCCCCGATCGCCCGCAGATCCAGCCGGCCGGCCCGCTCGATCAGGGCGGACAGCAGAAGCACCCCCTCGTAGCAGGACTCGCCCAGACTGCCCAGCGGTGGCGCCTCGGGACCGAACCGGGCGGCGTACCGGCCGTGGAAGTCGAGGTTCTCCGGCGTGACCATGGCGGCGAAGAAACCGGCCGTGCTGAACAGGTCCTCGGTGGCCGTCGCGCCACTGGCCAGCAGCATGTTCTCGTCCATCAGGGTGCTCAGCCGCAGACACCGGGCGGCCAGCCCGCGACGGGCGAACGCCCGGTTGAAACGGACCGCGTCGGTGCCCACCAGCAGCATCAGCACGGCGTCCGCCGCGGAGTGCTCGATCTCGCGAAGCACGTCGGTGAAGTCGTGGGTGGACAGCGGCACGTACGTCTCGCCGACCACGGACAGGCCGGCGCCGGTGGCGTACCGGCGGGCGGCGGCCGCGGTCCGGCGCGGCCAGACGTAGTCGTTGCCCACCACGAACCACCGTCGGGCTCCGCGTTCGGCGGCGAGCAACCGGATCGCCGGGAACAGCTGCACGTCCGGGGTCTCGCTGGTCAGGAAGACGCCGTCGGTGTTCTCGCCGCCCTCGTACAGCGCGGTGTAGACGTACGGCACCCGGCCGGCCACCCGCGGCGCCACCGCCTGCCGGACCGAGGAGATGTGCCAGCCGGTGACACCCTGCACCGCACCCGACGTGACCAGGGCGGCCACCTCGTCGGCCACCGCGCCGGGTGCCGCCCCGCCGTCCACCGGCAGCAGCCGCACCTCACGCCCGAGGACGCCACCGGCGGCGTTCACCTCGGCGGCGGCGAGCTCGGCACACGACTCGGCGCTCGGTCCGAGAATCCCGGCCGGGCCCCGCAGCGGCACGACGAGGGCGATGTCGAGGGTGTCCGGGGCCGACATGGCCCCATCGTCGCGGATCGTTGCCTCGATCTCCAGGAAAGCCGGTCCCCGTTCGGTAACATCCCAGCGATGCGGGGCTCCGATGATCTGATGTACCTGCTCACCCGTGCCGAACGGCTGCTGTCCCGCCGTCTGGCCGGCATCCTCGACACCCACGGCTGCGGTCCGGAGGCCTGGCGGGTGCTCTGCGTCCTCGCCGACGGCAAGGGCCACTTCATGACCGGCCTCTCCGAGCGGGTCTCCCTGCCGCCCGGCAGCCTGACCCGGCTGATCGACCAGATGGTCGAGGACAACCTGGTGTACCGCCGCGGCGACGACGTGGACCGCCGGCGGATCCGGGTGCACCTGGCCGCCCGTGGCCGCCGCCTGCACGACAGCGTCGACCGGAAGGTCCGGGCCAGCATCGCCGAACTGCCGGTCGGCGACGACCTCAGTGCGTTGCTGAACGAGCTGATCACGGCACTCGACGTCAAAAGTTCGCAAATATCGATACACAGTGGTCGGTTACCTTCCGGCGGATGAGAGCGCTCATCGCCGCCGCGGCCGGCTTCACGCTGGCCGCCGGCATCCTTCCCGTCCCGGCCGCCGCCGGTGGCCGTCATGAGAGCAGCCCGCTACGGATCGTCGAGTCGCTGGACCGGGGGCTCGTCGCGGTGCCCGCCACCGGCGGCGGGACCTTCCTGAGCTGGCGTCTGCTCGGCACCGAGTACGGCACGGACATCGCCTTCCACGTCTACAAGGGCGCCAGGCGGCTGACCCCCACACCGGTCACCGCGTCGACCGCCTTCACCGACAGATCCCGGGGCTCCGGGGCGTACACCGTCCGGGCCGTGGTCCGCGGGCGGGAGCAGGCGGCGAGCGGCCCCGCGTTCACACCCGGCGACATCCCGCTGTCTGAGGCGCCCGGCTACTACGTGCAGCACGCCTGGCCCGGTGACCTGGACGGGGACGGGCGCTACGAGATCGTGGTGTCCCGGCTCTCCTACGACCTGGACAAGCCCAACTATCTGGAGGCGTACACCCTCGCCGGCGAGCACCTGTGGCGCGTCGACCTGGGGCCGGCGTCCTACGCCCGGGCCGGTGGCAACGCCGCCAACGACCCGCCGCCCGCCGCGGTCAGCGGGTACGGCGACGTGGCCGGCTACCGCAACGACGACAACGTCACCGTCTACGACCTGGACAGCGACGGCCGTGCCGAGGTCGTGGTGAAGACCGCGAACGGGACCGTCTTCGCCGACGGTGCGTTGCTCCGGGCCGGCGAACTGGACCAGTTCGTCTCGGTGATCGACGGCCGCAGCGGCGTGGAACGCGAGCGTGTCCCGGTCGCCGGCGACTTCGCGGCCGACGGCACCTCCGGCGGGCAGTACGGCGTCGGCTACCTGGACGGCGTGCATCCCAGCCTGATCACCAAGCAGGTGGTCCGGGTGGGCGCCAAGCGCGGCGACTTCCGGGTGCTCTTCGTCGCCTGGGACTACGACGGGCGGACGCTGCGGGAGCGGTGGAAGTTCATCCGCGGCGCGGACCAGGGCACCAGCTTCCACCAGCTGCGGATCGTCGACGTCGACCAGGACGGCCGGGACGACATCGCGGACGGCAACTACGTGGTGAACAGCGACGGCACGTTCCGGTACGTGGTGGCCGGCGCGACCCACGGCGACCGGTTCCACATCGGTGACCTCGACCCGTCCCGCCCCGGGCTGGAGGGGTACGCCATCCAGCAGACCGAAGGCGGTGTGTTCACCGCGTTCCCCTGGTACTACTACGACGCGGCGACCGGGGAGCGGCTGGTCACCGGCGTGCATCCGGACGTGCCGCAGGACGCCACGCTCTGGGACGTCCCGCGCGGCACCACCGCCGACATCGACCCGCGGACACCCGGCTACGAGTACTGGGCGGCCACCGCGAACAGCGACCTGCCGGGCGCCGGGGTGTGGAGCGTCGACGGCAGGCAGATCACCAAGAGCACACCGAGCGTCAACTTCCGGATCTGGTGGGACGGCGACCTCGGCTCCGAGTTGCTGGACACCACCTCCGTGGAGAAGTGGGACTGGCGGACCTCGACGACGGCGAAGATCTTCGAGCCGGCCGGGGTGGTGTCGTCCTGGCGCAACGCGGTCCCGTTCTACGGCGACATCCTGGGCGACTGGCGGGAGGAGTTCCTCGCCGAGACGGCGGACCACACCGCGCTGCGGATCTTCACCACGAACATCCCGACCACGACGCGTCTCTACACGCCGGCGCACGATCCGGCCTACCGTCTCGGCTGGACGGTCCGGGGTTACCTGCAGTCCACGCTGACCGATTTCTACCTCGGGTTCGGCGCGCGGCCCCCGGCGCGGCCCCGGATTCAGACGACGGCGAAGGCGGGGAACGCCTGGCAGGTCGTTACCCACGACAATTTCACGAAAAATGCAGATAAGTGGTTTGCGGAGCTGCAGAGCGGCGGCACGGTGGAAGCCCGTGACGGCGTTCTTGACGTCGACGTCCCCGGCGGCGCGACCGTCTGGCTCAAGCAGGAACTCGCCGGCCCCTACGAGATCGAGTACACCGCCACCCCGATCCAGGCCGGCGGACCGAACGACCTGGTCACCGACCTGAACTCGTTCTGGAACGCGCGTGACGCCCGCTCACCCGACGACATCTTCGCGACCGTAAGGCAGGGCGCCTTCGCCGAGTACGACCATCTCAAGACGTACTACGTCGGGCAGGGCGCCAACCTCAACACCACCACCCGGTTCCGGAAGTACGTCGGTGAGCCGGGCAACCGTCCGCTGATCTACGACTACACGTCCCCGCTGATCGCGGCGAACACCCCGGTGCGCGTCCGGATCGCCGTCGACGGGCAGCACATCCGCTACTTCAGCGACGACCGGCTGGTCTTCGACTGGACCGACGCGGACCCGTACCCCAGCGGGTGGTTCGCCTTCCGCACCGTGGCCAGCCACTTCCACCTGCAGGACTTCACCGTCTGGCGGCCCCCGGTCTAGCTGGACACGTTTCGTGGTCAGGGTGCGAAGCCCATCCGCGTGGTGATTTCGGGCGCGCTGGACGCCCGAAGTCACCACACCCGTGGGGGTGTGGTGATTACGGGCGCGCTGGACGCCCCAAGTCACCACACCCGTGGGGGTGTGTTGAATACGGGCGCGCTGGACGCCCGAAGTCACCACACCGGTGGGGGTGTGGTGATTACGGGCGCGCTGGACGCCCGAAGTCACCACACCCGTGGGGGTGTGGTGATTACGGGCGGTCAGCCCGCCCGAAATCACCACGCGGGCAGACCCTGACTGCGGAACGTGTCTAGCTCCGGAAACGCTCCACGAAGCGGCGCTGCCAGAGCGTCTCGACGGCACGGCGGTGGTAGGCGTCCCGGACGAACGCCACCGCCTCGCCCGGCGGCACCCCGTCGAGCACGGCCAGGCAGGCCAGCGCGGTGCCGGTGCGTCCCCGGCCGCCGCCGCAGGCCACCTCGACCCGCTCACTCCCGGAGCGGCGCAGAGCTTCGATCAAGACCTCCGTCGTGTACGCGCGATCACGCGGCAACCAGAAGTCCGGCCAGCGCACGAAACGGCTCTCCCAGCCGAACTGATCCGGCGCGGAGCCCAGCAGGTAGACGCCGAACTGCGGGGGATGCCCGGACGGCATCGGTGATCGCAGGCCGCGGCCGCGGACCAGCCGCCCGGACGGCAGGCGCAGCACACCGTCGCCGTCCTCGTCCCACGTCACGGTCACCCCGTTGTCGTTTCGCACCGGGTCATCTTCCCCGGTGTGCCGGAACCCGGCAGCCCGGGCGCCCGGATCGACGTAGGGTGATCGCCTTGTGAGCACTCTCGTCCAGAACCTGCTGCCGCCCCGTCTCGGTGCCGGATTCCGTTGGCTCGCCGCCTCCTCCTGGTCGACCAACCTGGGTGACGGCATCGCCGCGGCGGCCGGTCCGCTGCTGGTGGCCTCGCTGACCGACGGTCCGTTCCTGATCTCGATGGCGGCGTTGCTGACCTGGGCGCCGCCACTGCTGTTCGGGTTGTACGCCGGGGTGCTCTCGGACCGTTACGACCGCCGGCGGATCGTGCTGGCCGCCAACGCGCTGCGCCTGGTCGTGCTGTTCGCCATGGTCGTGGGCCTGTCCACCGGCCGGCTCACGGTCGCCTCGGCGCTGCTCGGTCTGGGACTGATCAGCACCGCGGAGGTGTTCGCCGACAACACCACCGGCACGCTCGCCCCGATGCTGGTGCACCGCGACGATCTGGGGCTGGCGAACACCCGTCTGCAGGCCGGGTTCATCACTCTCAACCAGTTGGCCGGGCCGCCGATCGGTGCCGCGCTGTTCGCCGCCGGGCGGGTCTGGCCGTTCGCCACCGAGGTGCTGCTGGTGGCCGCCGGGATGCTGCTGATCTCCCGGGTGCGCCTGCCGCCGCACGGCCGCCGGGCCGCGGGCCCGGGCACCACCACCGGGGTACGCCGGGAGATCGCCGAGGGTTTCCGCTGGGTGCTGCACCATCCGCCGGTCCGGACACTGTGCCTGACCATCCTGGTGTTCAACGTGACCTTCGGGGCGGCCTGGTCGGTGCTGGTGCTCTACGCCTCGGACCGCCTCGGACTGGGCGAGATCGGATTCGGCCTGATCACCACGGTCTCCGCGGTGGGCGGGATGCTCGGCACCGGCGCGTACGGCTGGCTGACCGCACGCTTCAGCCTCGGCAATCTGATGCGGACCGGCCTGGTGATCGAGGTGCTCGTCCACCTGACCCTGGCCGCCACCAGCTCGCCGTGGATCGCGATGCCGATCTTCTTCGTCTTCGGCGGGTACGCGTTCGTCTGGGGCACGATCTCCACCACGGTCCGGCAGCGGGCCGTTCCGGAACACCTGCAGGGCCGGGTCAACGGCGTCAACACCATCTGCGTGTACGGGGGACTGGTGGTCGGCTCGGCTTTCGGCGGCACGCTGGCCACCCATTACGGCGTGGCCGCACCGTTCTGGGTGGCGTTCGCGGGCTCGGCGGTCTTCGTGGCGGTGCTCTGGAAATCGCTCGCCGACATCGCGCACGGTAGGTAGGGTTCCCGGCATGTTCTGCTTCAGCGTGCGACGCCGGCCTCGTCCAGGCCGCCGCTGACGTTGCATGTCTCCCTCCCGGCGGGTCGTCCGCCGGTGCGGGATCCGTGTCCGGTCGACCCGTCTTCGTGTTCCCACCGAGGAGTGCCGACCGATGAATCTCGAGTCCCTGCTGCACGACCGGCTCGCGCCCGCCCTGGCGGCGGTCGCCGGTGCCCCGGTCGATCCGGCCGTGCGGGTGTCGCCGCACGCCGACTTCCAGTCCGGGGTGGCCCTCGCCCTGGCCCGGTCCCTCGGCCGGCCGCCGCGGGAGATCGCGGCGGAGGTCGCCGCCGCGGCCGATCTGTCCGGGGTGGCCACCGCCGTGGTCTCCGGGCCGGGCTTCCTCAACCTGCACGTCGCCGACGAGCTGATCACCGGCGCGCTGGACGCGCTGCGGCACGACGAACGGCTCGGCATCGCGCCGGTGACCGCCCCGTCCCGCATCGTGATCGACTATTCCGGACCGAACGTGGCCAAGGAGATGCACGTCGGCCACCTGCGGTCCACGATCATCGGGGACGCACTGGCCCGGTTGCTCTCCTGGCAGGGCCATGACGTGCGGCGGGTCAACCACCTCGGCGACTGGGGCACCCCGTTCGGGATGCTGATCGAGCACCTGACCGAGGCCGGGGACGGCGACCACTCGCTCGGTGATCTGACCGGTTTCTATCAGGCGGCGCGGGCCCGGTTCGATGCCGACGAGGACTTCCGGACCCGGTCCCGGCTGCGGGTGGTGGCGCTGCAGAACGGCGACGGCGCGACCCGGGACCTCTGGCGGCGGCTGGTCGCCCAGTCCGAGAGGGCGTTCCTGGCCGTCTACGACACCCTCGGCGTGACCCTCGGGCCGGACGACTTCGCGGGGGAGAGCAGCTATCAGGACGACCTGGCCGGCGTGGTCGACGACCTGGCGGCCCGGGGCCTGCTGTCGGAGAGCGACGGGGCCCTCTGCGCGTTCCCGGCGGGGTTCACCGGCAGGGACGGCGCTCCTCTTCCGCTGATCGTCCGCAAGGCGGACGGCGGTTTCGGGTACGCGGCGACCGACCTCGCCGCCCTGCGGCACCGGGTCGGCACGATCGGTGCCACTGAACTGCTCTATGTGGTCGGCATGCCGCAGCAGACCCATTTCCGGATGGTCTTCGCGGTGGCCCGGGCGGCCGGCTGGCTGCCCGACGACGTCACCGCCGAGCACATCGGCTTCGGCGCGATCCTGAGCACCAGCGGCTGCATGATCAGAACCCGGTCCGGGACCAGCGTCCGGCTCGCCGACCTGCTCGACGCGGCGGTCGACCGGGCCACCGTCCCGGCGATCGGCATCGCCGCGGTCAAGTACGCCGACCTGTGCTCCGACCGGCGGGGCGATTACGTGTTCGACCTGGACCGGATGCTCGCCTCGGTCGGCAACACCGGACCCTACCTGCAGTACGCGTACGCCCGGATCCGCTCGATCTTCCGGAAGGCCGACGGCGGGCCCGGCCCGGTCCGGCTCACCGATCCGGCCGAGCGGGAACTGGCGCTGGCCCTGCTCCGGCTGGACCCGGCGATCGCGACGGCCGCGGCCCTGCGCGAGCCGCACCGGCTCACCACGTACCTGCACGACCTGGCCGCGGCGTTCTCGGTCTTCTACGAGCGGTGCCCGGTGCTGCGGGCCGACGAGCCGACCCGGGCCAGCCGGCTGGCACTGGCCGACCTCACCGCTCGTACCCTCCAGATCGGAATGTTTCTGCTGGGTATCGAGGCGTTGGACGAGATTTGATCTCCGCGCAACCTCCGATCGATCGACCAGTTTGCCCATTCGCCGTTATGGTGCTGGTTTCGGCGCCCACGACGCGCCACGGAAACTCATGGTGAGAGGTTCGACATGACCCTTCCCTCCGGCATCTCGCGGCGGAGCGTCCTCGCCGCCTCGGCGGCCACCGTCGCCGCGCCGCTCGTCTTCTCCGAGGCGGCGCAGGCCGGCGGTTCGAAGCCCGCGCAGACCTTCCGCCTCACCGTGCTCGGCACGTCCGACACCCACGGCAACGTCTACAACTGGGACTACTACCAGGACAAGGAGTACGACGACAGCGCGCACAACGACGTCGGCGTGGCCAAGCTGGCCGCCCTGGTGACGAAGCTGCGTGCCGAGGCGACCGGCCCGGTGCTGGTCCTCGACGCCGGTGACACCATCCAGGGCACGCCGCTCGCGACGTACTACGCGAAGCAGGAGCCGATCACCACGACCGGTGAGAAGCACCCGATGGCGCGGGCGATGAACGTGCTGCAGTACGACGCGGTGACGCTCGGCAACCACGAGTTCAACTACGGCCTGCCGCTGCTGAACCTCTGGATCCGCCAGCTCGGGTTCCCGGCCCTCGCCGCGAACGCGATCAGCGTCAAGACCGGTAAGCCGGCTTTCACGCCGTACATCATCAAGAAGGTCTCGCTCGGCAAGCACGCGCCGACCCTGCGGGTGGGCATCCTCGGCCTGACCAACCCCGGTTCGGCGATCTGGGACCGGGCGAACGTCGAGGGCAAGCTGACGTTCACCGACATGGTCGCCGCGGCGGCGAAGTGGGTGCCGGTCATGCGGGCCCGCGGCGCCGACATCGTGCTGATCTCGGCGCACGGCGGCGACAGCGGCGTCTCCAGCTACGGCGACGAGCTGCCCAACGAGAACCCGACCGCGCTGATCGCCGAGCAGGTTCCCGGCATCGACGCGATCCTGTTCGGGCACGCGCACCGCGAGGTGGCCGAACGGTTCGTCACCAACACGAAGACCGGCGAGCAGGTGCTGCTCTCCGAGCCGTCCAAGTGGGGCCAGCGCCTGACGAAGATGGACTTCGACCTGGTCCGGGCCAAGACCGGCTGGAAGATCACCAAGAAGGCGGCCGCGTCGCTGAACACCAACACCGTCGAGGCCGACCCCAAGGTCCTCGCCGTGGTGCGCAAGCAGCACGAGAAGACCGTCACCTACGTCAACCAGGTGGTCGCCACCTCCACCGCGACGCTCTCCGCCGCGACCTCCCGGTACGAGGACACCCCGATCCTCGACTACATCAACAAGGTGCAGACCGACACGGTCACGGCGGCGCTGGCCGGCACCGAGTACGCCGGACTGCCGGTCCTGTCGATCGCCGCGCCGTTCAGCCGGACCGCGGTCTTCCCGCAGGGCGACGTCAAGATCAAGGACGTCGCGGGCCTCTACATCTACGACAACACCCTGGAGGCGGTCGTGCTGACCGGCGCCGAGGTGAAGGCGTACCTGGAGTACTCCGCGAAGTACTTCGTCACCGTCGCCCCGGACGCGCCGGTCGACCCGGAGACGATCAGCGACCCGGCGATCCCGGACTACAACTACGACATCTTCTCCGGTGTCGACTACGACATCGACATCTCCCAGCCGGTCGGCAGCCGGATCACTCGCCTGCAGATCGACGGTGTGGACGTGGCCGCGGACGCGCGGTTCGTGGTGGCCGTCAACAACTACCGGCGCTCCGGCGGCGGCAGCTTCCCGGGCATCGTGAAGACCCAGGTCTACAACGCCCAGCAGGAGATCCGTCAGCTGCTGATCGACTGGGCGCAGGAGAAGGGCAGCATCGACCCGGCGGACTTCTTCACGAAGAACTGGCAGCTCGTCCGGGCCGGCGTGCCGATCACCTTCTGAACGGTGGCTGTTTGAGCGGGTGGCAGGCCGGACCCCGCATCCGGCCTGCCGTCACTCGGTGTCGAACTCCCAGTTCCCCCGCTCGTCCGTCATCAGGTACGCCGAGGTGGTGGTGCCCTTCTCCAACTTGAAGGTGCACAGGTAGGACAGCATCCCGTCGGCCTCGCGGTACCCCTGCGGCTGGCAGGACGCGCTGGTGACCGCGCCGATCTCGGTCTTGATCCGGTTGTCGGTGAGCAGGCCGCCCTCGACCACCGCGGTGATCGCCGCCTCCTGGTTCTTCAGGTAGAGCGGGATCGCCACCTTGAGCGTCAGCGCCGTCCAGAACACGCCGCCCACCACCAGGGTGAGCCCGAACGCCATCCAGTACCGCAGGCGCGGCCGCCCGTAGTGCCGGGCCCGGCCCGCCCGCCGCATCGCCGAGACCACGCCCAGGACGCTGAGGAAGAACGTCCAGACCACCACCGGTTTCCAGGAGGGCGCGTCCGGGCGGCCCCCGGCGAGCACCTCCTCCGGGAAGCGCACCAACAGCTGACCGTGCTGGTAGTACTCGAAACCGTCGTGCGGGGCCTGCCCCCCGGGCGGCGCCGTGGGCGGCGCTGCCGGTGCGGGTGCCGCCTGGTTCGCCCACGGCGGGGCGGTGGAGTACGGCCCCGGCTCCGGAGAGGTCTGGAGTGTCATGGCGGCACCATCGGCGCCCGCCAGGCCCAGATGAGGCTTAGAGAGCTTCCTGTCAGCCCGCGCCGCCGTCGCCGATGACCGGCGGCAGGGTCGGCGTGGTGGTCGTCGGCTCGGTCGTCGGTTCCTTGGTCGGCTCGGTGGTCGGCTCGGTGGTCGGCTCGGTCGTCGGCTCGGTGGTCGGCTCGGTCGTCGTCGGCTCGGCATCCGGCGTCGGCGAGGACGAGGACTCTTCGGGGGTGGGCGACGCGGACCGGCTCTTGCTCGGCCGGACGGTGGCCTCCGTCGTCTCCGCCTCGTAGTCGTCGTCGGGCGACTCGCTGGGCACGACCTCCTCGGTCGGCAGCACCGCCTCGACCGGATTGTTCTGCTTCACCGGGTTCTCCCCCTTGGGGGTGTCCTCGCCGCCGGTCAAGGTGAAGATCAGGCCGAGCCCGCCGGCCATCACGAACAGGGCGAGGACCGCGAACATCAGGATCCGCTGTCCCGGCTGCTGCCGGGGCGACGAGACGGGCATCGGTGGCATCGGCGGAGGCGCCGGCGACACCGGACGGGGCATCTGCACCGGCCGGGTGGCCGGGGGCTGACCCATCGAGGCCGGGCTCATCGGCGCGGTGGGGAACTGGCCGGTGCCCAGGCGGGCCGGGCTGATCGGGGCGACCAGGGCGGTGCCGGTCAGACGTTTCCAGTCCATCGGCCCGGCCGCGAGGATCGCCGCCTCGGCGAACTCGGAGGCGCTCTGGAACCGGTCGGCGGGCTGTTTCGCCATCGCCCGGCCGATCAGATAGCGCACCTCGTCGGGCACGTGCGCGGGCAGCGGCTCCGGCTCGTCCTCCAGGTGACGCAGCGCCACCTGCAGCGCGTTGTCGCCGTCGAACGGCGGGTGGCCGGCGATGCAGTGGTAGGCCACCGCGCCCAGCGCGTAGATGTCGGTGCCGGGCGTGAGGTTGCCCTTGGCGACCTGCTCGGGCGCCATGTAGAGGGCGGTGCCGACGATCGCGTTGAGGCCGGTGACGCTGGTCATCGCGTTCGACCGGGCGACACCGAAGTCCACCAGGATCACCGCGCCGGACGGCTTGACGATCAGGTTGCCCGGTTTGACGTCCCGGTGCACGATCCCGTTCTCGTGGGCGGCGTGCAGCGCGTCGGCGGCCTGAGCCACGATCGACATGGTCTCGGCCACGTCGATCGGGCCGTCCTTGAGCCGGTTGGACAGCGGCTCGCCCTCGACCAGGGCCATCACCAGATAGGCGACCTTCTCCGGGCCCTCGTAGTCGCCGTCGCTGGCGTAGTCGTAGACCTCGACCACGCCGGGGTGACGGAAGGCGGCCATCATCCGGGCCTCGCCGTAGAACCGGGTGGCGAACTCCGGATCCTCGAGCATCGCGGTGCGCAGCACCTTTACCGCAACGGTGCGGCCCAGGACGACATCGGTGCCGCGCCACACGTCACCCATGCCACCGGCGGCGATCCGATCGTCCAACCGGTACCTGTTGTCCAGGAGACTTCCCGCACTGAGCACCAAGCGGACCCATCTGATCGGGCGGCCCTGACCCGGCGCCGCGAGAACAAGCCGAACGACGCCCAACTGTACAGAGGGTCCGCTCGCAACGGGAGGGTCGGCGGTTGGCCCCGAAAGAGCCTGCTCGCGGCCGGGGTCAGGGCTCGTCGTACGACGGCGTGACCACGATCGCGGTCTCGGCCAGTTCGCTCTCCTCGTCCTCTGCCTGGCGTTGCAGCGCTGCCCGGGCGGTGGTCGCGGCCACCCAGCCGATCGCCGCACCGGCCAGAATCGCGCCGGTGATCAGGCCCCACGGGCGTCCCGGGCTGCGCCCGGCGAGCGCGTCCGCGGCGGCGATGGCCCTGACCCGGGCCTCGTCGGTGACCGAGGTCACCCGATCTCCTGTCCGCCCGGCCAGTCCCCGGGTCCGCCGTCCGGCGCGTTCGGCGACTCCGGCGGTCGCCCGGCCTGCACCTTTGGCGCTTTCGCCGGCCGTCGACATGGCTTCGGACAGGTACTCCCATGCCTGGACGGCCGTGTGCTCGGCCCGGCTCTTCCTGCTTGCGAACATCGTCGGTCTACCTCCTCGACAGGCCCCTGAGGGCCTAGTTGCCCGAATTATCGAATCCGCAAACGTCCGCATTACGGTTCCAAAACGATTTGACGTCGCGCAGTACTGTTGACCTCGTCCACACCGGCCACTCAGGTGTCTGACAGGTTCGGGTCCTAACGTTTCGTGCAGTTTCACCGAACCTTCCGGGGGTAGTCCTTCGGCCCTGGCTGACAGGGCGGCGCGTGGCAGAGGTGCGACGCGCGGACCGAACCGCGTAACAGGAAACGACGCCCGGACCCGCCGGGCGGGTGGAGGGAAGAGGCGTGACGCTGTCGATAACGACGTCGACGCTGGCCGACGGTGCAGTGGAGGTCTCGCCGCGCGGCGAGATCGACGTCGAGAACGCATACGAGATCCGCGAAGCCGTGGCCGCGCAGTTGGCCGACTGCACCCCGGTGCGTATCGAGCTCAACATGCAGCACGTGACCTTCATCGACTCGGTGGGGATCAGCGCCCTGGTGGCCGCGTTCCAGCTGGCCGGCGTCAGCGGGGTCAAGGTCGTGGTGACCAGGCCCAGTCGTTTCGCCCACCGCCAGCTCTGGGTGACCGGGCTGCTGGGCCTCTTCGGCAATCCACAGCCCCACGAGGACGCGGTGACCGCCGCCGGCGCCTGACATCCGTCCTTCTCCAGGGCCCGGGGCTAGTAGGCCGGGCTCTGGAACTTGATGCCGTCCAGGCTGATCCGCACCCCCGGGTCCTCCGAGGGGGCCCGGATCGGCGTGATCACCGCGAAGTTCTCGGCCAGGGCGGCCAGGTCGGTGCCCGGATCGAGGTCCTCCTCGGCGGCCTGCACCGCGGTCCGGACATAACCGTCACCGGCCTCGGCGATGCTCATCTGCACCTGGCCGAACCGGGCCAGTGACGCCTGCCGCAACCCGCGGATGCCGTCGACGTGCAGGTCCGGCACGTTCAGGTTGAAGACCGTCCCGGGTGGGGTGTGCAGCAGCGACGGCAGCAGCCGGACCGCCAGGTCGGCGGCGCTGCCCCAGTGGTGCTTCTCGTCGTCGATGTGGTCGAGGGCCGCGATGGCGGCGCCCCCGCTGGCGGCCGTGGCCGCGGCCGGGGTGAGCACGTCCAGCGAGACGGCGAACCCGTGCAGGCCGGCGTGCGAGGCGGTCAGGGTGGCCCCGACGGTCCCGGAGTGCACCACCGCGGCCCCGGCGTTGGCGCCCCGGTTGATCCCGGAGAGCACGACGTCCGGCGGTGGCCCGAAGGCGTCCCGCAGGGCCAGCAGCACGATGTAGGCGGGCGAGGCCGCCACCCCGTACGCCGGGATGTTCTTGGCACCGGCCAGCTCGCGGCGCTGCGAGACGATCTTGCCGTCCTGGACCACGGCGGTCATCGCGGCGCTGCTGCCGCTCGCCTCGCTCAGCGGGGCGGCGACCACCACCTCGTGGCCGGCGTGGGCGGTGGCCCGGGCCAGCCAGCGGATCCCGGGCGCGTCGATGCCGTCGTCGTTCGTGATGAGGATTCTCATTGGCGGCTGATTGCCCGCTACGGCGCTCATGATTCCTTCTTCATCGGAGTCAGCCGGACGCGTTCGGTCAGGACCCGGACCGCGTCGACGTGGCCGGTGCCCAAGCCGTGCCGGGTGACGTTCAGTGCGCCCGCCGCGGTGCCGGTGCGGACCGCCTCGTGCATCGGGCCCCCGCGGGCCAGGACCGCCGCCACGCCGGCCGTCATCGAGTCCCCGGCGCCCCGGTGCTCGGCCGGGGTGAGGCGGGGCAGGGCCACCTCGTGGATCTCGCCGTCGATCAGGGCCAGGGCGCCCTCGTCGGCCCGGGACAGCAGCACCGTCTCGGCGCCGCCGTCATGCAGTTTGATCAGCGCCTCGGTCAGCGCGGCGGTGCTGCCGTCCGGGGCCGTGCCGTCGGCGATCAGCTCCTCGTGGCTGATCTTCAGAACCGAGATGCCGGCCTCCAGGACCGCGGCCAGGTGCCGGCCGCACAGGTCGGCGATCACCCGGCAACCGTTGGCGCGCAGATCGGCGGCGAGCCGGCCGTACACGTCCGGGTGGATCACCGACGGGTGTGCCGGTCCGCTGAGGACGGCGATGCCGGCCCGCAGGCCCTCGGCCAGGCTCAGGTTGTAGAGCTCGTCCAGTTCGTGGCGGGACAGCGGGACGCCGGGCCGCTCGGCGATCTCCTCGCGGGTGCCGCCGCGGCGGTCGTGGACGTACCACCCGCTGCCGTGCTCGCGCATCACCAGGCGCAGGGTCACCCCGGTCAGTTGTTCGAGCAGGGGGCTCAGCACCCGGCCGACCTCCCCGCCGGCGGCCGCGCAGAGCGTCACCCGGGCGCCCAGCAACGTGATCATCCGGGTCTGCCAGATGCCCTGGCCGCCGGGATGCACGTGCAGTTCGGGCTCGTCGTGGTGTTGCTCGATGGTCACCGTCAGCTGGGGAGCCGGCGCGAAGACCATGACCCGGCCGTCACTCATGATTCGCATTGTTATCTTTTTGCGCAATCGGCGTGGGAGATCGCAGAAAGAACTTCTGCCCCACACGTCACCAACCGGTCGGCGAGCAGTGTCGATCCGTGTCGGCCGGTTCCACCTGCAGGGTGGCGTGATCGATGGCGAAGTCCTCGTGCAGAGCCTCCCGGGCGCGGGTGAGCACCGTCCCGAACTCGGCCGCCGCGTCCAGCCGCAGATGCGCCGACGCCACGTCCATGCCCGAGGTCAATGTCCAGACGTGCAGATCGTGTACATCGCAGACGCCGGGGACGGCTGCCAGGCGGGCGCGGACCGCGGTGATGTCGAGACGCTCCGGGGCGGCCTGCACCAGGATGCGCACCGCCGAGCGGCCGAGCGCGAAGGTCCGGGGCAGGATCATCAGCGCCACCACCACGGCGACGATCGGATCCGCGTACGCCCACCCGGTCCCCGCGATGACCAGGGCCGCCACGATCACCCCCGCCGAACCGAGCAGATCGCCGAGCACCTCCAGGTACGCACCGCGTACCCCGATGTTGTCCCGTGCCCCGGACCGCAGCAGCACGAAGGCCACCACGTTCGCGGCGAGACCGCCGAGCGCGACCACCAGCATCCATCCGGCCGGCACCTCGGGCGGATCGGTGAACCGCCGGACCGCCTGCACCAGGACGAACCCGGCGACCGCGGTGAGCAGCAGCGCGTTGGCGAGGGCGGCCAGCACCTCCAGTCGGTACAGGCCGAAGGTGCGCCGGGAGTCGGTGCCCCCGTGCCGGTCCGCGGCGGTGATCGCGGCCAGGGTCATCGCGATGGCCAGCACGTCGGTGAACATGTGCCCGGCATCGGAGAGCAGGGCGAGCGAACCGGTCAGCCCGGCCGCCACGGCCTCGGCGAGCATGACCGCGGTGAGCAGACCGGCGGCCCACCAGAGGCGTCCGCGGTGCTGTCCGCCCTGCCTCCGGGCGCCGTGATCGTGACCGGCTCCCATGTCTCACCCTCCTCCGGTTGTGGGCGGGGTCATAGTGGGTTGGAATCATGACGACCCGTTCTGCAACGGAAAGGAAGTGTTCGTGCTTCGCCGTACCCTTGCGAACGTCCTCTGCGCCATCCTGGCGGTGACCGTAGCCGCCCAGCCCGCCGCGGCGGCGCAGACCAGCGCACTACCCGGCACAATCACCCTGCCGAGCGGTTTCCAGCCCGAAGGTGTGGCGATCGGCGCGAAGCCGTACGCCTACTTCGGCTCCCGCGTCACCGGCGACATCCTGCGCGTGGACCTGCGGACCGCGGAGGGTTCCACCTTCGCCGCGGGCCCCGGCACCGCGTCACTCGGCATGAAACTGTCCGGCGGCCGGCTGTTCGTGGCCGGCGGCGCGGGTGGCGACGCCCGCGTCTACGACGAGCGGACCGGGCGGCTGCTGCGGACCTATCCGCTGCGTCCCGCCGCCGACGCGCCGTTCATCAACGACGTGATCGTCACCGGTGGCGCCGCCTGGTTCACCGACTCGCGCAGCCTCACCCTGTTCAAACTGCCCCTCGGCAAGGGCGGTGCGCTGCCGGAGGCGGCCGTCGCGGTGCCGCTCACCGGCGACCTCGAGTTGCTGGCCGGCAACAACGCCAACGGCATCAGCGCCACGCCGGACGGCCGCGCGCTGATCATCGTGCAGTCCAACACCGGCAAGCTGTTCCGGGTGACCCCGGCCGGGGTCACCACCGAGATCGGCCTGGCCGGGGAGACCGTCGCCTTCGGGGACGGCCTCTGGCTGCGCGGCCGCACGCTGTACGTGGTGGAGAACCGCAACAACGTGATCACCAAGATCGCGCTGGACCGGTCCGGAACCGCCGGCACGGTGCTCTCCCGCACCGGCGACCCCGGGTTCGACGTGCCGACCACCATCGCCGAGTTCGGCGGGCGGTTCTATCTGCCGAACGCCCGCTTCACCACCACGCCGACGCCGGAGACGGCCTACACCGCCGTCTCCGTGGCGATCCCCTAGGGCAACCAGCCGGGGACCGTGCCCACGGTCGTCAGACGCTGCGTGGCACGCGACAGCGCCACGTAGAGGGTGCGGACCCCGGCGTCGTCCGTCGCGATCTGCTTCGGTTCGACCAGGACCACCGCGTCGTACTCCATGCCCTTGGCCTCCAGCGCGGTGACCACCTGCACCCGCTCCGGCAGGCCGGTGAGCCAGCCGGCCGCCTCGTCGCGCCGCGGCACCGGCGTGATCACGCCGATCGTGCCGTCCACCTCGGTCAGCTGCTTCTCGGCGAGCTCACGGACCACCTCCGGCAGCCGGCCGGCGTCGGTGACCACGTCGTCCGGCGGCACACCGGTGCTGCGGACCGCCGACGGCAGCGGCAGATCCGGCATGATCGTCCGGATCACCCGGGCGGCCACCTCGAAGATCTCCGAGGAGTTGCGGTAGTTCGTGGTCAGCGCGTAACTGTTGCGCTTGCGGGAGCCCAGCGCCCGCTCCCGGGCCCGCTCCAGCTCCTCCGCGTCACCGGACCAGGCGGTCTGCGCCGGGTCGCCGACGATCGTCCAGGACGCGTACTGCCCGCGCCGCCCGATCATCCGCCACTGCATCGGCGTGACGTCCTGCGACTCGTCCACCACCACGTGGGCGTACTCGCGGTAGTCGTCCTCGCGGTGCACCTGCTGGGCGCGGGCCGCCGCCTGCCGGTCGGCGAACGTGCTGACCTCCTGGATCCCGTCCCGGACGTGGAACGGGTTCTTCGACTTCTTCTGCGCCTTGCGGGGGCGGCCCATCAGCTCGTCCAGCTCGTCGAGCAGCGCCACGTCGGCGATCGTCGGGCCGTGCTCGTCCAGGCCGTCGAACGAGCCCTGCAACGCGGCGACCTCCTCCCGGGAGAGCAGACCGTTCGTGTACGCCCGGAGCCGTCGCGGATCGGCCAGCCAGCGCAGCACCCGCATCGGGGTGAAGCGCGGCCACCACGCCTTGAGGAACTCCCGGAAGTCGGTGCGGTCGGCCAGTTCCGCCTCGAACTCGCGCTTCTCCGGCAGGCTGCCGGTCTTCTGCTCGCGGGCCTGCGCCCACAGCTCGTTGAAGACCCGGTCGAAGCCGTGCCCGCGGACCTCGTTGCGGCGCGCGCCCCGCGGCAGGGCCTGCCGGCGGATCTTCTCCAGGGTGGCGGCGTCCAGCCGCAGCAGCATCCCCCGGTAGAGCATCCGCAACTCGGTGGGGGCGCCCGGCACCGTGTCGTGCGAGGCGCGCTCCAGGACCCGTCGCATCCGCAGCGAGCCCTTGATCGCCGCGACGTCGCCCGGGTCGACCCTCGTCGCGTTCCAGGCCGGTACGAGCGATCCCAGCGAGCGCAGCGACGCCGTCTCCTCGCCGAGCGACGGCAGCACCGTCGCGATGTACTCCACGAAGACGCCGGACGGTCCGACCACCAGGATGCCGCCGCCGGCGAAACGGCTGCGGTCCGAGTAGAGCAGGTAGGCCGCCCGGTGCAGCGCGACCGCGGTCTTCCCGGTGCCCGGGCCGCCGGTCACGATCGTCACCCCGCCGGCGGGGGAGCGGATCGCGTCGTCCTGCTCCCGCTGGATGGTGGAGACGATGTCGCGCATCCCGTGACCGGTCGCCTTGGAGAGGCTGGCCAGCAGGGCGCCGTCGCCGACGATCCGCATGCCGTCCGGTGCTGCCTCCGGGTCGAGGAGGTCGTCCTCGATGCCGGTGACCTTCTCGCGGTTCGACTGGATCATGCGGCGGCGGACCACGCCGAGCGGATCGGCCGGGGTGGCCCGGTAGAACGCGGCCGCGGCCGGCGCCCGCCAGTCCACCACCAGCGGCTTGGAATCCTCGTCCCGGATGCCCATCCGGCCCACGTAGTGCACGGCTCCGGTGTTCAGGTCGAGGCGACCGAAGACCAGACCCTCGTATTCGGTGTCGAGCGCGTGCCGGCGGCGCGCCGCGTGGAAGACCATCGCGTCGCGTTCCACCAGTGCGCCGAAGGTGCCGACGCCGGCCTGCCGGTAGCCCTCCTTCTCGGCCCTGGACGCGTCCCGCCGCAGCTCGACGAGCCGGGAGTAGACCCGGTCCACGTGCAGCTGCTCGGTCGCGATCTCCTGTTGCAGGACGGTGGCGTCGCTCAAGACGGCAGTTCTCCCTTTCCTGCGCACCACGCGAGCGGCCCCGCCCGGGATGCGCGTCTTCCCCATCACGCCACCACAGCGCTCTCGCGAAGGGGGCAATCGAACTTACTCCCGCGCGGCGGGGCGCGTCGACAGGGCCTCCCCTCCGGCGCGTCCCCGGGGCCGTCCGAAACTCCCAGGATCGTCGCCGGGGCGGCGATCAGTGTGCGCTTTGCGGTAAAACGACTAAGCGGCCCTGCGGCAGCGGGTGGCCGCGCTCATCCGGCGCACCTCGTTCTTGCGAGCCCGCTTCACGTCGCGCAGCACCCGGCGCACGATCCCGGTCAACGCGTCGGCCACCGCCTCCGGGCGTTCCAGCGGCAGCATGTGCCCGGCACCGGCCAGCACGGTCAGCTCGGCGTCCGGCAGCGCCCCGGCGATCGACTCGGCGCAGGCCCGCGGGGTCAGGCGGTCCCGGTCGCCGACCAGCACGACGGACGGGACGGGCCCGATCGCGGCCAGGGTGTCCAGCCGCTGCTGGGCGCCGACCGCGGCGCGGAAACCGCCGATCGAGTTGAGCGGGGCACGCCCGAACCCGCGCATCGTGGTGAGCATCGCCGTCTCGGCGCACTCGTCGCCGAACAGCAGCCAGCGCAGAGCCGGCCGCAGGACGGGCAGCACCGCCCGGTGCGGGCGCCAGGCCCCGGACCGGGCGAGCAGGCCGGCCCCGAGCGTCTCACCGGCGCGCAGCAGCGTGGCCACCTGGGGCGGCAGGCCGTACCGGGTGTGGGCGTGGCCCTCGGCCGTGGTGGAGACCAGGAGCAGCCCGGCGACCCGGGTGGCGAACTCCTCGGGACGGCGGTGCGCGTACTCCATCACGGCCATCCCGCCCATCGAGTGGCCGGCCAGGACGAGTGGGCCCTCGGGGGCGTACCGCGCGATCACCTCGGCCAGGTCGTCGCCGAGCCGGTCCAGGGTGGCCGAGCCGATGTCGGTCGCGTCGGAGCGCCCGTGGCCGCGGATGTCGAACGCGACCACGCGGGGCGCCTTGCGGCCCAGCCCGGCGAGCGCCGACACCTGATGTTCCCAGGTGCGGCGATCCTGGCACCAGCCGTGCAGCAGGATCACCGTCGCCGCCGCGTCCACCGGTCCGGACGTCTCGACGTGCAGGCGTACGCCGTCGGTCATGACGACCGCGGAATGCTCGATCATGGGCACCTCCGTGAGGGTCACGGTCCCCGTAGGTACCCACGGGTCATCAGCATCACTCGCGATCACGATTATTACCAGCATGTTTCGGTGGTGATTCAAATCCGTTCAGGCCACGCGGATCGGACAGTGAGTTAGCTCGCAAATACTATGGCGACGGCCGGTGCCGGTGAGAATCGTGTGCATGACGGCTACTCGAGACGCCACCCAGGTCAGCACCCCCGCAGCCGCCCTGAGCGAGCTCATCTCCGGCAACAAACGGTTCGTCTACGGCAAGCCCCGTTACGGACACCACGTGACGCAGGCCGCCGCGACCGCGAGCGGACAGCAGCCGCACTCGATCGTGCTCGGCTGCATCGACTCCCGCGTGCCCCTCGAGGCGGTGTTCGACCAGTCGTTCGGTTCGATCTGCGTGGCCCGGTCCGGCGCCCACGTGCTCGACCGCTCGGTGGCCGGCTCGGTCGCCTTCGCGGTCAGCGAACTCGGCGTCTCGCTCGTCCTGGTGGTCGGCCACAAGCGCTGTGGTGCCGTGCACGCCACCGTTCAGTCGCTGCGCGCCGGACAGCAGCCCGGTGGGGACATCGGGTACCTGGTGGACGAACTCGCGCCGGCGGTCCACGAGGTGGGCCTGGACGATCCGGACGCCGAGGAGAAGGCGGTCCGGGCCCACGTCGCCCGCACGGTCGACCGTCTGCGGATCAACCCGGGTCTCGCCGAGGCGCTCGCCTCCGGACAGGTCCGTGTCGAGGGCGCGGTCTACGACCTCAGCACCGGCTGGGTGGACTTCCTGCGCTGATTCATCGGGTACGGGCCAAAGACGTCCCGTCCCCTTCCTCGCCCACGCCCTCCCGCCCGTTCCGGAGTCGTCCCGGCGGGCCCCTCGGGCTCAGCTGTGGCGCCCGCGGCTTCTGAGATCGGCCCCGCGGGGTCGGAAGCGGTCGAACGTGGCGTGTGCGGCATCTGAGGCCGCCCCGCGAGCCCGGCTGCAGCGGGTCGCAGCGTCGGGAATCCGCCACGTGCCCGGTGCGGATGGTGATGAGTGCGACACCCCGGATCCACAGCATGCTTGTGGACGCGAGGCGCGACATCTGGTGGGTGACCCACCGCTACGGCCCGGCGGTCGCGTTCTCGGCCGTGCGTGGGCAGGTGGCCGCGTGCAGCCACGACACCCCGTGGTTGCCGGCCGGCGCGTAGGTCGTACCACCGGAAAAGCGTCCGAGAAGCGCCTGGAGCGGGCAAGAAGAAGGCGCCCCGACGTCAGTCGAAGCGCCTTCCGGAAGACCGAAGATCAGCCCTCGAAGACGCCGGCCTCGGCGAGGCGCTTCTCGGTGGCGGCCCAGCCGTGACCCGGGTTCGAGGTCTCGAGCGCGGAGAGCTCGGCACGGATCTTGGCACCGTGACCGGCGGCGGTCAGGACGCGGATCTCCTCGACGAAGGCGTCCGAGCCGGTCGCGAGGTGGGTGGTCTTGCCATTGGTCAGGTTCCGCACATATGCGTAGCGGCCGTCGGCGAGCGGGATGAGGTATTTGAACTCACCGAGAACGCTGAGGGCGCCACCGGAACCCTGGCCGGCGCGGACTGATGCGCGGGCGGTCTTTGAGGTGTTGCTCGCCACGACGGCACTCCTTGAGGAATAGAAAAAGGCTTTGGCAACTCTACACGACTGCCCTCGGACCGTGCCGTCGGAGCAGGTAAGGCCGTTGCACAGGGTGTGCCACTACGACAGCTCCCATAGTCGATGTTGCGGATTCTCTGGCGCACCATCAGTACCACCCGGCATCATGGGACACGATCAACCGCGGTCGAGGTCGTAGGGGAAGACGCACCTCGGTCTCCGGGAGGTCACCGTGCCAACGTGTGGCGTCGTATACGTCCACTCGACCCCACTCGCCGTGTGCCAGCATGTCGAGTGGGCGATCGCGCGCGTCCTGACAGCGCCGGTCAATCTGCAATGGACCGTGCAACCGGTCGATCCGGGCATGCGGCGTGCCGAGTGCACCTGGACCGGCCGGACCGGTACTGGCGCCGAGCTGGCTGCTGCCTTGCGACAGTGGCCCATGATCCGGTTCGAGGTCACCGAGGAGCCCAGTGCGGGCGTCGACGGGGAGCGCTTCATGCACGTCCCCGGCCGCGGTCTCTTCCACGGGGTCATGGGCGCGTCGGGCGACATCCAGATCGGTGAGGACCGGTTGCGCGCCATCATGTCCTCGGTCCGTGCGCCCGAGGCGCTGTCGCATGCGCTGGACAAGGCGCTCGGCACCGCCTGGGACGCCGAACTCGAGCCATATCGCTACGCCGGTGACGGCGCCCCGGTCACCCTGCTCACCCGGGTCGGCTGAGCGGGGGCGACACGCGTGCCGGCCAGGTGCCGGCACGCCGGCTCGCCGTGTCCGGAAACGGTCGAAGGCGTGTCCGGAAACGGTCGAAGGCGTGGCCGGAAACAGCCGAAGGTGCGGCCTGCGACGATCGAAGGCGTGTCCGGAAACGGTCGGACACCGATGCCCCGAGAGATGTGCACACGGGGGTTGAAGTGGCGACGTTTCCGGCGAACTGGTTCGATGGCGGGCGTGAGAAAGCTGCTGCGAGCCGCCGTCGTCGTGCCGTTACTGCTGGTCACCGGGGCTTGCAGGAGTGAGGGCGCCGAGCCGGTGGCGCCGGCGTCCAGCGCGCCGCCACCCGTTCCCGAGAGCGCCCTGCCCTCCAGCGCCCTGCCGGCGCCGACCGGGGATCCGGCGACCCGGGCCGCCGCCACGGTGGCCCGGCTCAGCGACGAGGATCTGGCCGGGCAGGTGCTGATGCCCTATGCGTACGGCAGCGCCGCCACCGAGGTCGACAAGATCGCCGCCGGTGGCAACCAGCAACTCGCCGGGGTGAACACCCCGGCCGAGATGATCGCGAAATACCGGCTGGGCGGCCTGATCCTGGTCAGCTTCACCGCGGGCGACCCGACCAGCGACACCAACCCCACCACGAACGTGGAGAACCCCGAGCAGGTCCGCAAGCTGACCGCCGGTCTCCAGCAGGCGTCCGCCGCGCTCCCGGTCCAGGCGCCGCTGATGATCGGCACCGACCAGGAGTACGGCGTCGTCACCCGGATCACCGAGGGCGTCACCATGATGCCGTCGGCGATGGCCTTCGGGGCCGCGGCCCAGCCGTCGCTGACCGAGGGCGCCTGGCGGGCGGCCGGCGAGGAGCTGGCCGCGATGGGTGTCACGGTGGACTTCGCCCCGGTCGCCGACACTCTCGGACCGCAGGGCAGCGGTGTGATCGGTTCCCGGTCGTACGGTGCGGACCCGGCGGTGAACAGCGCCCAGGTCGCGGCGGCGGTCCGCGGCCTGCAGAGCGCCGGGGTGGCTGCCTCGCTCAAGCACTTCCCGGGGCACGGGCACACCACCGGGGACAGCCACGACGAGCTGCCGGTGATCGCGCAGTCCCGCGCGAAGTGGGAGAAGGAGGACCTGCCGCCGTTCAAGGCCGGGATCGGGGCCGGCGCCGGGGTGGTGATGTCCGGCCACCTCGACCTGCAGGCGGTCGACAAGGGCACCGCGGCCACGTTCTCGCACAAGGTGATGACCGACGTGCTGCGCGGTGAGCTCAAGTTCACCGGGGTCGCGATCAGCGACGCGATGAACATGGCCCCGGCGAAGAAGTGGCCGGCCGGTGAGGCCGCCGTCCGGGCCCTCAACGCGGGCAACGACATGCTGCTGATGCCGCCGGACATCCGGGCGGCGCGGGACGGCATCCTGGACGGCCTGAAGAGCGGCAGTCTCAAGCGGGAGCGCCTGACCGAGGCGGTCACCCGGATCCTGACGCTGAAGTTCACCACCGCGCAGAAGACCCAGCCCGAGCTGTCCGTGGTCGGCTCCGAGCAGCACCGGCAGGCGGTCACCGCACTGGACGCCGCCTCGATCACCGTGCTGAAGGGCCGGTGCACCGGCTCGCTGGTCACCGGGCCGGTCACGGTCACCGCACCCGGCTCCCGGGAGACCGCGCGCGCCAACCTGGTCCGGGCCCTCCAGGACGCCGGTGTGACCGTTCAGGCGGCCGGTGGCACGGTCGTGCACCTGGTGGGCTACGGCGACGGCCTGGCCGATCTGAACGCCGACGCCGGCGTCACCGTGATGATGGACAACCCGGGGCTGCTGGGGTCGGCCAAGTCACCGACCCTGATCGCCACGTACTCGTCCAGCAAGCTGTCGCTGACCGCTCTGGCCGCGGTGATCGCCGGCAAGGCGAAGGCACCCGGCAGGTCTCCGGTGGCCGTGCCCGGCCTGCCGCGGAGCGCCTGCGTGAAGTGACCGGACGCGAACGAGGAGGGCCCCCGGTGCAGCGCACCGGGGGCCCTCCTCGTCTGTACGGGCTGATCAGGCCTTGCCGAAGATCAGCGCCACGTTGTGCCCGCCGAAACCGAACGAGTTGTTCATCGCCGCCTGGATCTCGGCCGTCCGCGCCTTGTGCGCGGCGACCTCGAGGTCGAGACGCTCGTCCGGGTCGTCCAGGTTGATCGTCGGGGGGATGACGCCCTCGCGCAGGGCGAGGATCGTGGCGATCGACTCCAGGGCGCCGGCCGCGCCGAGCAGGTGACCCGTCATCGACTTGGTCGAGGTCAGGATCGGGTGGCTTCCGATCGCCGCCTTGATGCCGATGATCTCGCCCATGTCGCCGACCGGGGTCGACGTGGCGTGGGCGTTGACGTGCTGGATGTCCGCCCCGGTCAGGCCGGAGTCCTTGATGGCCATCTTCATCGCCCGGATGCCGCCCTTGCACTCCGGGTCCGGCTGGACGATGTCGTAGCCGTCCGAGGTGATGCCACCACCGAGCAGGCGGGCGTGGACCCGCGCACCCCGGGCGGCCGCGTGGTCGGCGCGTTCCAGGACGATCGCGCCGGCGCCCTCACCGAGGACGAAGCCGTCCCGATTCTTGTCCCACGGACGTGAGGCCCGTTCCGGCTCGTCGTTGCGGGTGGACATGGCGCGCATCGAGGCGAAACCGGCGATCGGCAGCGGGTGCACCACGGCCTCGGTGCTGCCGGCCAGCACCACGTCCGCCCGTCCGGCCCGGATCAGGTCGAGACCCAGGGCCACCGCCTCGGCCCCGGTGGCGCAGGCGCTGGCCATGGCGCGGACGCCGGCCTGAGCGCCGAGTTCGATGCCGATCCAGGCGGCCGGCCCGTTCGGCATCAGCATCGGCACGGTGTGCGGGCTGACCCGGCGCGGACCCGACTTCTCCAGGATGTCGTCCTGCTCGAGAAGGGTCAGCGCACCACCGATGCCGCTGCCGTAGGAGACCGCGAGCCGTTCCGGGTCGAGGCCGGAGCCGGCCAGCCCGGCGTCCGCCCACGCCTCCTTGGCGGCGATGATCGCCATCGCCTCGGCCCGGTCCAGGCGCCGCATCTTGACACGGTCGATGACCTCGGAGGGGTCGACCTTGAGCAGGGCGCCGATCCGGACCGGGAGTTGCTCGGCCCACTCCTGGGTGAGCGGACCCACCCCGGAGTGACCGGCGAGCATGGCGTCCCAGGTGGACGCGACGTCCCCGCCCAGCGGGGTCGTCGCGCCGAGCCCGGTGACGACGACGTCAACATTGCTCATGTCAGTGGTTCGCCTCGATGTAGGTGACCGCGTCGCCGACGGTCTTGAGGTTCTGGACCTCGTTGTCGGGGATCTTGACGCCGAACTTCTCCTCAGCCGCGACCACGACCTCGACCATGGACAGCGAGTCGACGTCCAGGTCGTCGGTGAAGGACTTCTCCTCGGCGACGTCGTCCGGGTTCACCCCGGCGACCTCCTCGAGGATCTCAGCAAGGCCGGAGGTGATCTCTGCGCGAGTTGCCATTTCGGATTCTTTCCTCTCGATGGTGCGATGTGTCGACGGAAGGGTGCTGCTCACGGGCAGCGGATGACCTGTCCGGCGTAGGTGAGGCCGCCGCCGAAGCCGAAGAGCAGCACCGGTGCCCCGGAGGGCACCTCACGGCGCTCGATCAGCTTGGACAGGGCCAGGGGGACGCTCGCGGCCGAGGTGTTCCCGGACTCGACGAGGTCCTTGACGACGATCGTGTCGGGCCCGACGCCGAGCTTCCTCACGATGGCGTCGATGATGCGGGTGTTCGCCTGGTGCGGCACGAACGCGGCCAGTTCGGACGGGTCGACCCCGGCCCGGCGGCACGCCTCGAGCGCGAACGGCGCGAGAGCGGTGGTGGCCCAGCGGAAGACCGACTGGCCGTTCTGCTTGATGTACGGCCGCCAGCCCGCGATGGTCAGGGCCTCGCCCTTCTCCGGGGCGGATCCCCAGATGACCGGCCCGACGCCGTGCTCCTCGTCGTCGGCGGTGGCGGTCAGGACCGCGGCACCGGCGGCGTCGCCGAACAGGATGGCGGTGGTGCGGTCCGACCAGTCGATCACGTCGGACAGCTTCTCCGCGCCGATCACCAGGGCGTTGCGCGAGGCGCCGGCCCGGATCGCGTTGTCGGCGTTGCCCAGCGCGTACGAGAAACCGGAGCAGGCGGTGTTGATGTCGAACGCGCCCGGGGCGAGGATGCCGAGCCGGTGCGAGACCTCGGCGGCCACGTTCGGGCACCGGTCGATCGCCGAGCAGGTGGCCACGACGACCAGGTCGATGTCGGTGGCCGCGATGCCGGAGGCGGCGAGCGCCTTCTCGGCGGCGATGGTGGCCATGTCGGCGACCGACTCGGCGTGGTCGGCGATGCGCCGCTCGGCGATCCCGACCCGGTCCCGGATCCACGCGTCGTTCGTGTCCAGGGTCATGGCCAGGTCGTCGTTGGTGACCACGCGAGAGGGCTGGTAGTGGCCCATCGCGACGATGCGGGAACCCGTCATCGTGTTCCTCCTTGGGGCGCGGCGAGCGCAACGGGGTGGTGTGTGGGGTGTGTCATTGCTGTGCGCTGTGCCGTGCGATCAGGTCGAGGGCCGCGGGCAGGTCGTCCGGGGTGTTCAGGGTGACCGTCTCCGGGACGCCGATCGGCCGGAACTCGCGCTTGACCAGGCCGGCGAGCGTGCCGGCCGGCGGCAGCTCGATGATGCCGGTGACGCCCAGCTCCTTCAGCGTGTTCATGCAGAGGTCCCAGCGCACCGGCGAGGTGACCTGCTGGACCAGGCGCCGCAGCACCTCCCGGCCCTCGGTGACGGCGGTGCCGTCGAAGTTGGAGAGCAGCGTCCGGCCGGGGTCGTGGGCCTCGATGCCGGCCGCGGCGGCGGCCAGCTCGGACTCGGCGGGCGCCATGTACGGCGTGTGGAACGCCCCGGCGACCTTCAGCGCGACGATCTTGGCTTTCTCCGGCGGCTCGGCGGCGAACGCGGCGAGCCCTTCGAGCGAGCCGGCCGCGACGATCTGGCCGGCGCCGTTGCGGTTGGCCGCGTGCAGCCCGTGCTTCTCGATGGTGGCGACCACCTCGTCCGGGTCGCCGCCCAGGACGGCGCTCATGCCGGACTGCTCCAGGGCGCAGGCCGCGGCCATCGCCCGTCCGCGGACTCCGGCCAGCGTGATCGCGGCCTCCGCCGGCAGCACGCCGGCGATCGAGGCCGCGCCGAGCTCACCGACGCTGTGGCCGGCGACGACGACGGAGCCCGCGAGCGGCAGGTGTTCCGCGGCGAGCAGAGCTGCGGCTATCAGCAGGGGCTGAGTCCGCGCGGTGTCCTTGATCTCCTCGGCGTCCGCCTCGGTGCCGAGGTGGATCAGGTCGACGCCGGCATGGCCGGACCAGTCACGGAGACGGTCGGCAGCACCGGGGAGGTCGAGCCACGGAGTGAGGAAGCCTGGCTTCTGTGAGCCCTGGCCAGGCGAGAGTACGGCGAGCACGTTGTTGACTCTCCCGGATCGGAGGCCGTTCCGGGGTTGCCGGGGGCTACCAATCCCTACGATGAGGGTTGTAGGAAACCTACAAAAGGGTGGACGACTTGGGTAACTTTATCCGCTTTTGGGGTCGTGGTCGTTTGTTGCTGGTAGGCGATACGCCGGTCGTTCACCCGGAAGAGTGACCCTCTTGCGGGTTCAGGACACCGGATCCATCCGGCCGATCGTGAGCGCCATCCGCAGGGCGAAAGCGTCCCGGCCGTCCAGCGGGGACAGCGCGGTCACCTCCGCGACCCGCTTCAGGCGGTACCGCACGGTGTTCGGATGCACGTACAACTCCCGGGCGGCACTCTCCAGCACGCCCCCGGCCGAGAAAAATGCGTCGAGCGTCTCCAGCAGTCCGCTGCCGGCCCGCGACAACGCCCCGAACACGTCGTGCCGCAGCTGCCGCCGGGCGTCCATGTCCCCGGCCAGCACCCGCTCCGGCAGCAGGTCGTCGGCGGCCACCGGGTTCGGCGCCCCCGGCCACGCCGCCGCCACCCGGAACCCGGAGAGCGCGGCGCGGGCCGACTCGGTCGCCTGATCCAGGGACGGCACCGCCGGGCCGACCACCACCGGGCCCTCGCCGAAACTGGACGCCAGGGCGGACGCGGTCGCCAGCGGGTTGGCCGCGCCACCGGCCACCACCACCAGCCGGTCGCCGTGCACGCCGCCGATCACCTCGAGCCGGGCGCGCCGCGCCGCCCGGTAGACCGCGTGCAGCACGGCGGCGATGTCCCCGCCCGGCGTACGCCCCACCACCACCGTCACCGGCGGCGCGTCCGCCCAGCCCAGTGCGGCCGCCCGGCTGGCCAGCACGTCCGAGGAGTCGCCCCGCAGCAGCGCGTCGACCAGCAGGGCCTGCAACCGGGCGTCCCAGGCACCCCGGGACTCGGCGGCCCGCGCGTACACCCGGGCGGCCGAGAAGGCGATCTCCCGGGAGAACCGCAGGATCGCCCGCAGCAGCGCCTCCTGCTCGCCCTCCTCGGCGAAACTGGGCACCTCGGCCTCGGCGACGTCGATGGTCACCTTGATCAGCTGGACGGTGTGGGTCAGCGTGATCACCCGGGCCAGGGCGCGCGGCGCCGCGGCGAACACCTCGTCGGAGATCTCCTGCGTCTCGGCGACCGTGCCACCCGAGCGCAGCCACTCGACCAGCGACCGGACGCCGGCCTGTGCGACGAGCATCACCCAGGCCCGCTGATCGGCCGGCAGTGCCCGGAACCAGGGGAGGGTCTCGTCCATCCGGCTGATCGCGCCGCTGGCGAGGGCTCCGGCCTGCCGTTCTATCCGGCGCAGCGTGTCCGGGCGCAGCGGATTCGCATCCGGTGCGGGGGGAGGAGGATTGTCGTTTCGGGCGGTGTCTGCCACCGGCCCAGGGTGTCACGGCGGGTCCGGCCGGTGTGGGTACCCGCCTCCGGCATGCGGATGACACGCCGGGAGAGCCCTCCAGGCCAGAACTTTAGGCGTTTTTATGACATTTGACGGGAGTAGCGGTGCGCCTCTGCCGCGATTTCGGTCGGTGACCTGGCAAGGTGTCGGACGAGTGCGGTCCGGGCTGAGGGTTAACACCGGGCGCCCCGGTGCCGATGAAGATGCGGTGCCGGGGGAAGCCGGTGTCGAGGACACGGATCGAGGAGGCGAGATGATGGAGCGGGACGAGTCGTTTCCGCGTACCGACAGCGAAGCCCCCCTCGACGACATGCCGGCGGTCACGCCGGCCGACGAGGAGCCTGTCGACAACGAGGTCACCGGGCGGGTCGGTTGCCGGACCGAACTGCGCGGATGGGCCGGCGCACATCTGCACGGCGCGGTGCGGCCACGGCGTCGTGCGGCCGGGCGAGGCCGGCCTCCGGGCCGTTGGTGCTGATTCTCTTGGGGGTACGCGTCAGCTGCCGTCGCATCTGACGCCACACCTCCCCCGGTCGTCCCCGAACGAGTGAGCGGAAGCCTGTTTCGGGCGCGTTTCCCGGGCCGCGGGGTCCGGGCCTGATCAGGTTGTCGCGGTGGACGACAAGAGGCGACTGATTCTCGACCAGGCACTCGCTCTCGTGGACGAGCGCGGACTCGCGGCCATGTCGATGCGGGCGGTCGCCGAACGTGTCGGGCTCACCTCGATGGCGTTGTACCCGTACGTCGGTGGCAAGGACGCCCTGCTCGACGGCCTCGTCGACCTGCTCAACCTGGAGTTGGGCTCGGCGGTCGGCGGCGATCTCGCGGACATCGACTGGCGACGCCGGCTGCGTGCCCTCGGGCGGGCGGTTCGCGCGCTGGCCGGGGCGCATCCGAGTGCTTTCCCGCTGCTGCTCAACCGGTCGGCGGCGGGCGCGTCGGCGTCGTGGCTGACCGCGGCGCTGCGCGGGGTGCTGCACGATGCGGGCGTGCCGCCGGCGGGGGTGCCCCGGATGGCCCGGATGATCTGCGCGTTCCTGCTCGGCTACACCACCGGGGAGGTGACCGGTGGCCTGCCCGCGGCGCCCGTTCCCATCCCACCCGTAACTCCCGGCCCGGAACCCGGCCCCGCCCCGCCCCGGACCTCCCGGTTCGCCACGGCCTCCATCGGGCAGCCTACCGAGCCGGCGTATGCGGAGCGGGCAGATCCCGGGCCGGCGTATGCGGAGCGGGTGGATCCCGGGCCGACGGATATCGAGCGGGCGGATGGACTGACGGACCCTGATCAGGAGGAGCCCGATCCGGCCGCCGTCCGGGCGCGCGCCGACGCCGAGTTCGACGCCGACCTCGATGATCTGGTGCGCCTGGTCGAGTGCGCTCTCCCGTACCCGAGAAAGGTCTGAAAGGGCCTGCGCGGAAAAGCGACCGGGCCCGGCCGACTCATCGGCCGGGCCCGGTGATGTGCGTGGTGTGGCTAGATCCGCCGGCGGATCAGGAACGCCATGCCGGCCAGGCCGACCATGATCGCCAGCAGGACCGCGCCGTTCAGCAGGAACAGCTGGCGGAACTCGGTGAACGCGTCGTTGACGGTGTCCATCGGGTCGACTGCCTTGATGTCCTCGCCGAAGCCGCCGCCGATGCCGCCGTTGACGACGTCCGGCTTGGCCTCCAGCGGGGCCCCGCCGAGGCGCAGCGCCTCGGACATGGACAGCCGTCCGTAGAACCAGCCGGCGGTCTTCTTGCCGGAAGGCTGCTTGGCCGGCCGGTAGGCCCGGGGGCCGCCGGTCGCCAGCGGGTAGAGGTCGTAGACCTGGCTGGGCGATTCCTTGACCAGCAGGGTGACCGTGTATTTCGGTCCGAGTTCCGACGATTTCGGCGCCGTGGTCTGCGGCTTGGCCGCGGACAACCAGCCGACCTCGCTGAACAGCATCTGGAACAGGCGAGGCTGAGCCTCCTCCTGCACCATGATCTCCTCGGCGATCTCCTTGCCATCGATCTTGATCGCCGTGGGTTTCGTCGTTTTCGGCGCGGCGTGTGCCGCGCCCGGCACGACGCCGAGCAGTAGCGCGAACGTCACCATCAAGGCTCCGACCGCGGACACCGCCCTCGTGACCGTCCCTCGCACCATCCGACCTCCCGCCCCGTGTGGATGGACATGGACCAGTGAACACGCTGCTCATGAACCGGCGGTAGCGCCGGTGCGAAGGCCCAGGTCTCCAGCCTCCCCGGACACCGCCCCGCGCGCATCTCGAGGCAGGGTGAATTGGAGCCATGAGGGGGGACGGAGCCGGAACGGCCGTTGATCAGCCGCCGAATAGTACCCATGTCGTGCAACCGGCGGGGGCGGCGGTCACCCTGGTAGCGGACAGTTTCGTCCCGTTCGACGACCGGTGGTGTTCCCCGGTCGTCGAACGCGACTATTGTCGGCGAATCAGGACGAAAGCTTCGCCAGGGCGGCGTCCAGGCGGGTGATGGTGCGCTCCCGGCCGAGGGCCTCGAGCGACTCGAACAGCGGCAGACCGATGGTGCGCCCGGTCGCGGCGACCCGGACCGGCGCCTGAGTCTTGCCCAACTTGAGACCTCGGGCCTCGCCGACCTGCTCGAGAGCCGCCTTCAGCGCGTCGGCCGACCACTCCGGCAGCGCGGCGAACGCGGCGGACGTGGCGGTCAGGATGTCCGCCGCGCCCTCCTTCATCGCCTTGGCCCAGGAGGCCTCGTCGTGCACCGGCTCGTCGAGGAAGAGGAAGTCCACATAGTCGACGATCTCGGAGAGCACCGCGATGCGGGTCTGCGCCAGCGGGGCGATCGCGGCGAACACCGCGATGTCGAACTTCGCGGTCTCCCAGCGTGGGGCCGGGATGGTGTCGGTGCCGCTCAGCCAGGGCGCGCAGACCTGGATGAACTCGTCCTGGGTGAGCGCCCGGATGTACTCGCCGTTGAACGCCCGCAGCTTCTTGACGTCGAAGAACGCCGGCGCGTGGTTGACGTCCTCGATCCGGTACTCCTCCTCGACGACCGACCACGGGACGATCTCCCGGTCGCCGGTGGGCGCCCAGCCGAGCAGCATCAGGTAGTTGCGCATCGCGGCGGCGAGGTAACCCTCGTCGCGGTAGGACTCCAGGGCGACCTTGTCGCGGCGCTTGGAGAGTTTCTGCCGCTTCTCGTTGACGATCACGGGGACGTGGCCCCAGACCGGCGGCGTGACACCCAGCGCCTCCCAGAGCAGCTGCTGCTTGGGGGTGTTCGGCAGGTGCTCCTCGGCGCGGAACACGTGGGTGATGCCCATGCTCATGTCGTCGACCACGTTGGCCAGCAGGAACACCGCCGAGCCGTCGCTGCGGGCGATGACGAAGTCCTCGATCAGCTTGTTCTCGAAGGTGGGCTTGCCGCGGACCAGGTCGATCACCACGGTCTCGCCGGTGTCCGGCGTGCGGAAGCGCAGGGCGCGACCCTCGCCGGGGCCGAGCGCACGCTCACGGCAGAACCCGTCGTAGCCGGTGTGGGTGTTGCCGGTCCGCGCGATCACGTCGTCGCGCTTGCAGTCGCAGTAGTACGCCTTGGCCTCGCCGTAGAGCCGGGTGGCGGCGGCGGTGTGGTCGGCCGCGTAGGAGGACTGGTAGTAGGGGCCCTCATACGTCCCGCGTTCGATGCCGATCCAGTCGAGTGCCGAGATGATGCCCTCGGTCCACTCCGGCTTGTTGCGGGCTGCGTCGGTGTCCTCGATCCGGAGCACGAACACCCCGCCCTGTTGCTGGGCGTAGATCCAGTTCTGCAGCGCCGACCGGGCGCCGCCGACGTGGAACATGCCGGTGGGGGAGGGTGCGAAACGTACGCGAACAGTCACCGCCCCAGACTACCCAGGGCCGAAAGCCGTTTCCGCCCGGCATCGTGGGATGCCGGGCGGAAACGCCGGATCAGACCGTGAAGCGGCCGACCAGCCCGTCGAGACGCTGGGCGGTCTTGGCCAGCTCGTCGGCGGCCTGGTGCGAGATGGTGACCGACTCGCGGGTGCTCTGCATCGCGCCGCTGACCGTGCCGATGCCCTCCGCGATGTCCCGGCTGCCGCCGGCCGCCTCGGAGATGTTGCGGGCCATCTCGGCGGTGGTGGCCGCCTGCTCCTCGACCGCCGCCGCGATCGCCGTCTGGTAGTCGTTGACCTGGGCGATCCGCTGCGAGATCGCGTCGATCGCCTGGACCGCGCGGGCGGTGTCCGAGTCGATGGCGGCGACCCGGGAGGTGACGTCCTCGGTGGCCCGGGCGGTCTCCTGGGCCAGCTCCTTGACCTCGTTGGCGACGACCGCGAAGCCCTTGCCGGTCTCGCCGGCCCGGGCCGCCTCGATGGTGGCGTTCAGGGCGAGCAGGTTGGTCTGCTCGGCGATGGTGGCGATCAGCTGCACCACGTCGGTGATCTTCCCGGTGGAGGCGCGCAGCTCGGTGATGACGTCCGCCGCGGCCGCGGTGAGGCCGACACCGTCCCGGCCGGCCTGCGCCGCCTCCTGGGCGTTGTGCGAGATCTCGCCGATCGACGCGCCCATCTCCTCGGCGCCGGCGGCCACCGTCTGCACCACGTGCGAGACGGTGTCTGCCGCGTTGCTGACCGTGCCGACCCGCTCGGCGGCGGTGTCCGCCGCGTACGTCAGCTCGCTGCCGGTGGTGGCGACCTGCTGGGCGGTGTTGGACACCTCGGCCGACGCGGAGGTCACCTCCTGCATCACCGTGCGCAGCTGGGCCGAGGCGGTGTTCAGCGCGGTGGCCGCCTCGCCGATCTCGTCGGTGCCCTTGTCGTTCACCGTGACGGTCAGGTCCCGGTCGGCGAGTCGGCGCAGCGCACCGGTCAGGCCGCTGATCCGCCCGGCGATCCGGGACGCCTGCCACCAGGCCACGGCCGCGCCGAGCAGGGCGAGCAGCACGGCGGCGACCACGAACCAGGTGAGCATCGCGCTGCGGCCGTCGCGGACCACGGTCACCGCGGTGGCGGAGTCCGGCCCGTAGCCGCCGACCGCGACCGCCCACTGGTACGGCGCGTAGTAGGCCACCGTGATGGTGGTCGACGCGGGTTCACCGCCGGCCGCTCCGGCCAGTTTGTAGGTGCCCTGCCACGTCTGGCCGTCGGTGAGGGAGGGCGCCGCCGCCACGATCTCCTGGACGTACGTGACACCGTTGGCGTCGGTCGCGTCGAGGAAGGTCTGGCCGACCGCGGCCTCGATGCTGGAGGCGACCACCCGGCCGGCGTCCGCGGCGGCGGTGCTGTACGTGGCGAGCCAGCCGTTGGTCTGGATCGTCGTCTCGCCGATCGCCGAGGTCAGGGTCTCCAGTGCGGAACTCTGCGGCACGCCGACGAAGAGCGCGCCGATCACCGTGTTGCCGCTCTTGATGGGCTCGTAGACGGTGATGTACGGCGTACCGACCACCGAGGCGACACCGCGGTAGGTCTTGCCGGCCTTGATCGCGGCGTACACCGCGTTGGCCTTGCCGTCGGCGGCCGACGGGATGTACGTGCCGATCGCCCGGGTGCCCTTGGCGGACTTCACCGTGGTGGCGATCCGCAGCAGGCCGGTGTCGCCGTTCATCATCTGGAAGATGGTCACGTCGGCGCTGGTCAGTTGTTTGACCCGGTCGACGTAGGGCGTGGTGACCTTGAGGTTGGTGTTCTGCCCGAGCGCCTTGCCGTCGATCGCCATGCGGGGCAGGGTGACGCTCTTCGCCGTAGTGGTCACCTGGTTGATCGCCGACCAGGTGTAGGTCCCCGCGGTCTTGACCATTCCACCGAGCTGCGAAAGCAGGCCGGAAGCGGTCGTCATGTTGGCGTCGACGCCGTTCTGCACCTCGTCCCCGACCGTCTGGACCAGGGCGCTGGCGTCCTTGGCGCTCGCCGCCAGCGAGGCCTGGCTCTGCTTCAGCACCTCCTTCTCGGTGCTTTCGGCGAACTCGGCGCTGCGCCAGGCGCCGACCAGGACCAGCACGAGGGCGGTCGCCAGGACGCTGCCGAGTCCGAGAAGAAGCAGTTTGTGACTGATGCGAAGGCTCACAAAGGGTGTATCGGCGAATTACTCCCGGCAATGAGCGAAGCCCGCCGCATGCGCGGCGGGCTTCATCACATCGTGATCGGTTCAAGCGCGGCGATCAGCTGTCGCCACCGGTCTCGCCCACCGGCGCCGCGTTGACGTCGTCGATCGCGTACTTCTTGGCGGCCTCGGCCGGCACGTGCGCCGGGATCTTGCCCTTGAGGGCCAGTTCCCGCAGGGTCGCGACGGTGACCGACTCGCCGTCCACGTGGAAGTGGCGGCGCAGTGCGTGCCGGGTGTCGCTCATGCCGAAACCGTCGGTGCCCAGCGAGGTCCAGCCGTTCGGCGCCCACCGGGCGATCAGGTCCGGAACCGCCCGCATCCAGTCGCTGACGGCCACCGCGGGACCCTCGGTGTCCTCCAGCTTCTGCAGGACGAACGGCTTGCGCGGGGTGTCGCTCGGGTGGAGCAGGTTGTGCTCCTCGGCCTCGATCGCGTCGCGGCGCAGCTCGGTCCAGGAGGTGACCGACCAGACGTCGGCGCTCACGCCCCAGTCCTGGGCCAGCAGCTCCTGGGCCTTGAGCGCCCAGCGCATGCCGGTGCCGGAGGCGAGCAGCTGCGCCTTCGGGCCGGTGGTCGACGGACCCTCGCTGTACCGGTAGATGCCCTTGAGCAGGCCCTCCCGGTCCACGTTCGCGGGCTCGGCGGGCTGAAGCGCCGGCTCGTTGTAGATCGTGAGGTAGTAGAAGATGTTCTCCTGCTTCTCGCCGTACATCCGGTGGAGGCCGTCCTCCATGATGTGCGCGATCTCGTACCCGAACGCCGGGTCGTACGACACGACAGCCGGGTTCGTCGCCGCGATCAGCAGCGAGTGCCCGTCCTCGTGCTGCAGGCCCTCACCGTTGAGCGTGGTCCGCCCCGCGGTCGCGCCGAGCAGGAAGCCCCGGGTCATCTGGTCCGCGGCCGCCCACAGCTCGTCCGCGGTCCGCTGGAAGCCGAACATCGAGTAGAAGATGTACAGCGGGATCATCGGCTCGTCGTGCGTCGCGTACGACGTACCGGCGGCGATGAAGCTCGCGGTGGAACCGGCCTCGTTGATGCCCTCGTGCAGGATCTGGCCGTTGGTCGCCTCCTTGTAGGACAGGAACAGGTCCCGGTCCACGGAGGTGTAGTTCTGGCCGTGCGGCGAGTAGATCTTCTTGGTCGGGAAGAGCGAGTCCATGCCGAAGGTACGGGCCTCGTCCGGGATGATCGGCACCCACCGGGCGCCGAACTCCTTGTCCTTCATCAGGTCCTTGAGCAGGCGGACGAAGGCCATCGTGGTGGCGACCTTCTGCTTGCCGCTGCCCTTCTTGAGGAAGCTGAACGCGTCGGAGTTCGGGATCGCCAGCGACTTGGCCTTGGTGCGCCGGCTCGGGATGGACCCGCCCAGCTCACGACGGCGCTGCAGCATGTACTGCATCTCGTCGGACTTCTCGCCGGGGTGGTAGTACGGCGGGAGGTACGGGTTCTCCTCGAGCTGCTTGTCGCTGATGTCGAGGTAGAGCCGGTCGCGGAAGCCCTTGAGGTCGTCGAGGGTCAGCTTCTTCATCTGGTGCGTGGCGTTGCGGGCCTCGAAGTGCGACCCGAGCGTCCAGCCCTTGATGGTCTTGGCCAGGATCACGGTCGGCTGGCCGGTGTGCTCGGTGGCCGCCTTGTAGGCCGCGTAGAGCTTGCGGTAGTCGTGACCGCCCCGCTTGAGGTTCCAGATCTCGTCGTCGGTCATGCCCTCGACGAGCTTGCGGGTCCGCTGGTCACGGCCGAAGAAGTGCTCCCGGACGTACGCCCCGGACTCGCCCTTGTAGGTCTGGTAGTCACCGTCGGGCGTCACGTTCATCAGGTTGCGCAGCGCGCCGTCGGCGTCCGCCTCGAGCAGGGTGTCCCACTCGCGGCCCCAGACGACCTTGATGACGTTCCAGCCGGCGCCGCGGAAGAAGCCCTCCAGTTCCTGGATGACCTTGCCGTTGCCGCGGACCGGCCCGTCGAGGCGCTGCAGGTTGCAGTTGACCACGAAGGTGAGGTTGTCGAGCTCCTCGCGGGCGGCCACGCCGATCGCGCCGAGCGACTCGACCTCGTCCATCTCACCGTCGCCGAGGAACGCCCAGACGTGCTGCTGGCTGGTGTCCTTGATGCCGCGGTTGTGCAGGTACCGGTTGTACCGGGCCTGGTAGATCGCGTTCATCGGGCCCAGGCCCATGCTGACGGTCGGGAACTCCCAGAAGTTCGGCATCAGGCGCGGATGCGGGTACGACGGGAGACCGCCACCGGGGTGGCTGAGCTCCTGCCGGAAGCCGTCGAGCTGGTCGGTGCTGAGCCGGCCCTCGAGGTAGGCCCGCGCGTACATGCCGGGGGAGGCGTGACCCTGGAAGAAGATCTGGTCGCCGCCGCCGGGGTGGTCCTTGCCGCGGAAGAAGTGGTTCATGCCGACCTCGTAGAGGCTGGCCGACGACGCATACGACGAGATGTGCCCGCCGACGCCGATCTCCGGGCGCTGCGCGCGGTGCACCAGCATCGCGGCGTTCCACCGGACGTAGGCGCGGATCCGCCGCTCGACGAACTCGTCACCGGGGAACCAGGGTTCGTCCTCGGGAGCGATCGTGTTGATGTAGTCGGTGGACCTCAGCGGCGGAACGCCGACCTGTCGCTCCCGGGCCCGTTCCAGCAGCCGCAACATCACGTACCGGGCTCTTTTGGTGCCCCGTTCGTCGATGACTCCGTCCAGCGACTCGACCCACTCGGTGGTTTCCTCGGGGTCGATGTCCGGAAGCTGGCTCGGCAGGCCGTCGCTGATCACCGGGCGCTTGCGCTCCGTGGCCACAGGCATTACCTCTTGGTTGAGTGTCGGGAACCGGGCGACCTAGGTGGCGAATCGCTCGGAATAGGCTTCCATCCTGCCCCCTCACGGTGGGCCTCGTCACGCCTACCCGAGGTGTCAGCGACGCGGGACACATGTACTGACCAGTAATTTGCCGGTTCCGGGGCGACTGGCAGGCAAAAGAGGTACCGTCCGGCCCTTGCCCGCGGGCCCGGTCCGGCGTGGCGGGATCCCCGGACGGCCCTCATGGGACGGACGGCGCGCTCCGGCGCGTACCCCCGGAAGGGGATCTCACCCCGCCAGGAAGGAGAATCGCACCTGGCGTGTGGGGTTGTCGCCGTTGGTGTCGACCAGGCAGATCGACTGCCAGGTGCCGAGCGCGATCCGCCCGCCGATCACCGGCAGTGAGGCGAACGGGGTGATCCAGGCGGGCAGCACATGGTCGCGGCCGTGACCGCGCGAACCGTGCCGGTGCTGCCAGATGTCCTCGGTGGGCAGCAGCCGGTCGATCGCGGCCAGCAGGTCGTCGTCCGAGCCGGCGCCGGTCTCGATGATCGCGATGCCGGCCGTCGCGTGCGGCACGAAGACGTGCAGCAGGCCGTCCTTCTCGGAGGCCACGAAGGACCCCGCCTCGGCGGTGATGTCCCGGACCACGGGCGAGCCACCGGTCCGGACAGTGATCAGTTCAGTGCGCATGTGTCATGTATAGAGATCGAGCCGGAACACTTCCGCACTGGCAGGGTTCGCGCGGTTCGGCAATGCTGAATCGCGTGACCACCCCGCAAAACCTCGACGAGCGGTTCCGCGACGCGGTCTCGGCCCTGCCTCTCCCCGCCACGTTGCGTGCCCCCGGCGACCCGGTCCGTGACGGTGTCACGTTGACCGGCGACCAGGCCCGCGAACTCTTCGACGCCCAGCTCACCAGCCGTCACCTCGACCTCGCCGCGCGCTGGCTGCGCAGCTTCAACGAGGGCTTCCACAGCCTCGGCTCGGCCGGTCACGAGGGCAACGCCGCGGTCGCCGCGGCGCTGCGCGGCGACGATCCCGCCCTCCCGCACCATCGATCGACAGCATTCTTCTGTGTACGCGCGGCGCGCGGTCCCGCAGCGGACCCGTCCCTCGAGGAGGCCGCCCGTGACGTTCTGCGCGGTGTCGTCGCGTCGGTCCGCGACCCCGGCTCCGGCGGCCGCGACTTCACCCTGGGCAGCCCCGCCCTGCACCTGATCCCGGCGGTCGGCGGGCCCGGCGCCCACCTGCCCCGGGCCGCCGGACTGGCCCGGGTGCTGGCCCGCGCCGCCGGCACCCCCTGGCCGGACGACGCCATCGTGGTCGCCTCGTTCGGCGACGACGGCCTGTCCGGGCCCGGTGCGACCGCCGCCCTGCACTCGGCCGGCTGGGACGAGCGTTCCGGCGTTCCCCTGCCGCTGCTGCTGGTCTGTGAGGACGACACCCCCGGCGGCCCCGAGCCGGACGGCTGGGTCGCCGCGTCCCTGCGCGCCCGGCCCGGCCTGCGGTACTCGTTCGCCGACGGCTGCGACCCCGCCGCGGTGTACGACGCGGCGGCCGATGCGGCGGCGTTCGTCCGCGCCGAACGCCGTCCCGCCCTGCTGCACCTGTCCACCGTCCGGCTGCTCGGCGGCCCCGGCGAACCGGACACCACCCCGGGTCTCGACCGGGACCCGCTGATCGTCACCGCCGGCCTGCTGGTCGCCGCCGGCCTGCTCACCCCCGACGAGACGATCAGCCGGTACGACGAGGTGGGCTGGCAGGTCCGCAAAGCCGCCGAGGAGGTCCTCGGCGAACCGAAGCTGGCCTCCCTCGCCGAGGTGGCCGCCACGCTGGCCCCACGACGGCCGCTGCGGGTCGCACACGCCGTGACCGAGTCCGCGACCCGGGCCGCCGGTCCGGGACGCTCCGGCCGTCTGAGGGCCTTCGGCGGGCGTCTGCCCGAGGACGCCGGGCCGATGACACTGGCGCAGACCGTCAACGCCACCCTCACCGACGCGCTGCTCGCCGACCCGGGACTTCTGGTCCTCGGGCCGGGAACCACCCGCGGCGGGCGGCACGGGGTCACCACCGGGCTGCGCGAGCACGCCCCGGACCGGGTGCTGGACACCCTGCCGGACACCACGACCATCCTCGGCACGGCCCTCGGCGCCGGGCTCGCCGGCATGCTGCCGGTGCCCGAACTGACCGGCCAGGCCGACCTGGACACCGGCATCGACCAGTTGCGGGCCGAGGCGACCGGGATGGCGTTCCTGTCCGCCGGGGCCTACCGGAATCCACTCGTCCTGCGGATCCCGGCGTTCGCCCAGCCACTCGCCCCCGGCGGCCGGCTCGCCAACGACAACACCGTCGCCGCGCTGCGCGACGTGCCCGGCCTGGTCGTCGCGGTGCCCGCCCACCCGGTCGACGCCGCGCCGATGCTGCGCACCTGCCTGGCGGCGGCACGGGCCGACGGGACGGTCTGCGTCTTCCTCGAACCGGTCGCCCTCTACCCGATGAGGGACCTCTATCAACAAGGCGACAACGAGTGGCTGGCGCCCTATCCGGCCCCCGGAACCTGGTCCGAGGACCACGTGCCGATCGGCCGGGCACGTACCTACGGGCTGGGCACCGCCCAGGATCTGACCATCGTGACGTACGGCAACGGGGTGCGGATGTCGCTCCGTGTCGCTGCCCAACTCGCCGCCGAGGGGTACGGTTCCCGAGTGGTGGATCTCAGGTGGCTCAGCCCGCTCCCCGCGGCTGACCTGGTCCGAGAGGCCTCGGCAACCGGGCGGGTGCTGATCGTCGACGAGACCCGGCGATCCGGCGGCGTCGGCGAGGGTGTCCTCGCGGCCCTGGTGGACGGGGCATTTGTCGGATCCGTACGCCGAGTGGCCGCGGCTGACTCACCCGTTCCGCTCGGACCAGCAGCCCAACAGGTTCTCGTGGGAGAGGATGCCATCACACAGGGTGCCCACACGCTGCTGGCGCGGTAAATTGCCACACACTCGGTGCGCCACTTGCGCCCGAGCCCCGGAGTGTGTGGACTACCCCCAGGTTCCGGTGCATTTTCCACGGATTTCAGGCTAGGAGGATTTGGACAGTGAGCGCGACCGCGGGTCAGGCCGACGGCGTACGCAGCCTGGCGGACCGGTTCGGCTTCGAGCCGAACATGGTGGTCATGGAGATGGGTTACGACGACGACGTCGACGAGGATCTCCGTGACGCCCTGACCGAACGCGTTGGAGAGTTGGTCGAAGAGGACACCGACGAGGTCGTCGATGCGGTGCTGTTGTGGTACCGCGACGGCGACGGTGACCTGTTCGAGATTCTCACCGACGCCCTCGGCCCCCTCGCCGACAACGGTGTGGTGTGGCTGCTGACCCCGAAAGCCGGCCGCGACGGACACGTCGAGCCGAGCGAGATCAGCGAGTCGGCCCCCACCGCGGGGCTGCAGCAGACCTCGACGGTGAACGCCGGCAAGGACTGGACCGGCGCACGCCTGGTCACCCCCCGGGGCGCCAAGAAGAAGTAGCGACACTGCCACCTCGCCGAGGTCGGCGTCCGCCCAGGCCTAAGCTGAGCGGATGCCGATCTCTGTTGGCGTGCCCGCGCCCGACTTCACCCTCAAGGACCAGAACAACCAAGAGGTGAGGCTGGCCGACTTCCGGGGACGCAAAGCCGTCCTGCTGATCTTCTACCCGCTCGCCTTCAGCCGTCGCTGCCACGGCGAGCTCACCGAGATCCAGCAGAACCTTCCGGCGTACGCGAACGACGACGTCCAGGTGCTGACCGTCAGCGTGGACTCGTTCTTCAGCCACAAGGTGTGGGCCGACCAGGAGGGATTCGACTTCCCCCTCCTCGCCGACTTCTGGCCGCACGGCGAGGTGGCCCACGCCTACGGCGTCCTCGACGAGCAGGCCGGGGTGGCCGTCCGCGGCACGTTCCTCATCGACCGCGACGGCATCATCCGCTGGGCCGAACACACCGAGATAGGCAAGTCCCGCGACCAGCAGTCCTGGCGCGACGCCGTCGCCGCCCTCGGGTAAGATTGGCGGCTCCGGCCGGTTTGTGGTCTGTGCCGGGCGCGTAGCTCAGTGGGAGAGCACCCGCCTTACAAGCGGGGGGTCGTAGGTTCGAAACCTACCGCGCCCACGAGCTTGGGTGGATTGTGTCCGCGGAATGCGCGGACCTTGGTCGCTCGTCTTGTCTGCTCCGGGGGCCGAGCCCCCGGACGCCCCGCGTTATCGCTTGCTGCCGGCTTTCTGTTCGGTTGCCGTCTGGTTTTTCGTCTGATCGACGTCGGCTTTCGCCTCCACTACTCAGGTCTGTTGCGGGCTTCTCCGGCGGGGTCTTCGCGTGTCGGGTGGGTCTCGGGTTCGGCTTATTGGCTGGTCAGCCCATCGGCGGCTGAGTGCAGTGGTTTGCGGCTGAGCCGGGGCTGCTTCAGGAGCCGGGCGTCCCGTGCGGCGGGTCGCGTGGTCGTCAGTGTTGCGATTCCTGCTCTTGTTCCGGACGAGAAACACCGCCTTGCCGCCATCATTCCTGGGGAGCGGGTCCCTGGGTGTCGGCGTGTTTTGGTCACAGAGCTTTCAATGCCACTTCGCCTACTCCGGGTGTGGCGATGACCAGGTGTTACGCGATCACCGCTTTGTGCCGACCCTGCGGCAGCTCATGACGCCCGATACGTCGCTGTGTTCGCAGAGCTGCTCGGGGTTCAGTTGCTCGTTGTGATACTGCTCCCGGCCGATGACCGAACTGGGGCGGACGGCGGACGGCGGACGGGGGCCGGGCGGTATTCGGGGCCTGGCGGCAGACCGGGGCGGACGGCGGACCGGGGCCGGGCGGCATGTCGGGCATCCCGGCCGTCGCCCACGGTTCGCCCGAGACGCCGACAACTCTCGGCGACGGTGACGGCCGTCGTTCAGGGCCGTTTTCGGCTTGCGGATGGACCGTGTTCGACGGCTCGCCTGACCCGGCCGTCGGCTGTGGTTCGTCTGTGAGTCGGTTGCGGCCGTGGGTGACGGCTGGGTGGCCCCGGGCCGTCGGTCATGGCTGGTTCTTGTCCGGCGAATAGCCGTGTTCGACGGCTGGACTGTCTCGGCCGTCGTCTGCGGCTACAGGACCGCGGGCTTCGGCTACCGGAGCCGGTCACGTCGGTCGGTCGGTCGGGCGTCGGCATCGGTTCGCCGACGGGTTCGAATCCTGGCGTGCCGATCGGTGGCGATCAGTTCCGGGAAGGCGCCGACGTCGAAGGCCGGAACGAGATCCCACGAAACCAGTGACTACCGGAGCCGGGCGGTTCCCGGCACCGGAGCCCTGGCGTCCAGCCGAACGGTTCCCGATACCGGAGCCCTGGCGTCCAGCCGGACGGGTCAGTAGCGGAACGTGCCGACCGTGGTGCGGAGGTTCTCGACCACGGTGGAGACGGTCGACGTGGTGCGGGCGGCCTCCGCGGCGGCCTCCGACGTCGAGGAGGCGCCGCCGGCCACCTGGGAGATGTTGCCCGCTATCAGGTTGGCGCCGGATGCTGCCTCGGAGACGTTGCGGGACATCTCGTTGGTGGTGGCGGTCTGTTCCTCGACGGCGGAGGCGATCGTGGTGGAGTAGTCGCTGATCTTGGTGACGATCTCGCCGATGGTGGAGATGGCGTCCACGGCGGCGGTGGTGCCGGACTGGATGGCGGCGACCCGCTGGGTGATGTCCTCGGTGGCCTTCGCGGTCTCCTGCGCCAGTTCCTTGACCTCGCCGGCGACGACCGCGAAGCCCTTGCCGGACTCGCCGGCCCGGGCCGCCTCGATGGTGGCGTTCAGGGCGAGCAGGTTGGTCTGCTCGGCGATGCTGGTGATCAGGGCGACCACGTTCTCGATCTCGGAGCTGGAGTCGGCGAGTGCGGTGACCGTGCCGCGGGCGGTGGCGGCGATGTTGACGGCGGTGTTGGCGACCTGGGCGGCTTCGGCGGCGCTCTGGGCGATCTCCCGGATCGAGGCGGTCATCTGCTCGCTGCCCGCGGACAGGGTGGAGATGTTGCGGGAGACGTCCTCGGCGGCGTCGCTGGCGGCGGAGGCCTGACCGTTCGTCTCGCCGGCGTTCGCGGACATCTCGGTGGTCATCGCGCTCAGCGTGTGGACCGAACCGCCCAGGGTCTCGGCGGCGTTCGCCATCTCCTGCACCAGGGTCTGCACCCGGCTGATGAACCGGTTGACGGCGCGGGCCACGTCACCGGTCTCGTCGCGGGCGGTCTCTGGCAGGCGGGCGGTCAGGTCGCCTTCGCCCTCGGCGATGTCCTCCATCCGGGTGCGCAGGCCGGTCAGCGCGGACCGGATGCCGCGGACCAGGAACCAGCCGATGCCGCCGAGCACCACGGCCGCGACGATGAGGGTCACCACGACCATGACCCGGACGCCGGTGGCCCGTTCGGCGGCGGCCTCGTCGCCGGCCGCGACCGCTTCGGCGAGTTGCTGGCGCATGGCGGCCAGTTTCTCGCCCAGCGCGTCGGAGGCCGCGGTGTCCTCGGCGATCAGCGCTTTCGCCGCGGCGGACGCCGGGTCGAGTTTCACCGCGGTCGTCATCTTCTCCTGCACCGCGGTCAGGTAGTCGCGGTAGCCGCTGACCACCTCGGCGAGCGGGGAGGACAGTGCGGTCGGCAGCGTGACGGCGGTCAGCTCGCTCAGGTCGGTCTCGATCTTCTCGACGACCGAGGTCATCAGGTTGTTGGCGGTGGTGCCCTCGGCCTCGGTGGTGGCCAGCAGCCCCCAGCTCAGCGCCAGGCTGGCCATGCTCTGCTGGAGGTCGAGGTCGATCAGCTGGGCGTTGGCGCCGTTCAGCGTCGCCTGTTCGTCGGCCTGGGCGCGCAGTGAGGTGATCGAGGTGATCGTCATGATCCCCAGGCCGGTGAGCAGGAGGATCGCCAGTACCACCATCGCGGTGATTCTGAAGGCGATGGTGGGCCGGAACCGGCCTGCTGGCACTGCTGCGGTGGTCATCGCGGGCTCCCGGACGGCGACAGGACTCCCGGTCAGGGAACCACGGCGAGGGTCGCCGGGTCGGCGGAACCCGGGAACCGGCGCGGACCGGCCCATCGGCCGGCTCGCCGCGGAGGCAACCGGCACGCAACGCGGGCGGGCTCAAGTCGGCCCGCCCGTCTCCGATCCCTTATGACACCTGCGGGACGCCCCGCAGGTGGGCGGGTCCGGCCGGTTTCCCCTCGGCGGTGCGGGCCCGCCCGGATGAGATCGACCGGCCTCGCAGCCGGGACAGATCCGGACGAACGCCCTGCCGATTCGGGATGAAGCAGCATTTTCGTGAGATAACTACCCACTCACTCATGCATATCATCCCTTCGTGTGATTCCCTGATCACCGTACGAACACGGTATCTTGCTCCTTGACATGTGTAACCGTGTTAAGCCCCGGCGGCAGCCGCCCACCACTGGTGAGGCGGCGGGCGGGCATGCCACGGTGTCAGGCCGAGCGGCGCGACGTCGACAGTTGGCGGGGCACGACGAGCGGGCCCGGCCCGCGCGCCGAACCGAACACGGCGGCGAGCGACTGCTGCACCTCACCCGCGTCGGGCAGGCGCCAGCCGGTCCGGCCGGGCGGGTTCACCCAGCGGACCGGTCCCTCGATCATCCGGCTCGGCGGTGCCGGGATCCATGAGCCGGTGCCGTGCCGGACCACGTCGAGGCGATGTTCCAGTTCGGACCGGAGCGGGCGGCCGGGTGCGACGAAGAACATCCAGCGTCCGGTGGCGGTCACCGCGACGGGCCCGGCGGCCGGGGCGAACCGGCCCATCGCGGCGGGGACCTCCAGGACGTCGAAAGTGGTGCCGGTGGTGAGCAGGACGGCGTACGGGCGCCGTCGCCACCACGCGGTGATCCGGGCGGGGTCGGTGGTCGCCGACTCGGTCCAGGTGTCGAGCGCCGGATGGCAACCGGTGATCCGGCAACCGGGGCGGCCGCAGTCGAAGTGGTGACCGGAGAGCCAGGCTCCCGGCGTGACGGACCAGCCGTGTTCCGCGTACCGCAACGCCGTGCGGCGCAGACGAAGGCGATCCAGCCGATCGAGGAGTGACGGTGGGACGAACGGTTGACGGTTGTTCCACTGCATGGCTCGATAACCCCCGGATCCGTATCCCAGCGCGACGGTCGTCGTTGGGTCGGTCAGATCCACCTACTGCAACTTGCATGAAAAACTACGAGCTTCGGTGCGCAGGAGATCACACACGCTGTGCGATCCGCACGGACGTGAACGGTCCACACTGCGGGTGACACCGGATGGCTCGACCGGCGGGTATGAAGAGCCACCGGTCGAGTGGGGAGGCACCGTGGACGAGCTGCCGATCGGCCGCCGCGTCGCCTACTGGCGGGGCCGTCGAAAAATGTCCCAGCAGGTCTTCGCGGACCGGCTGGGCAAGTCCAAGAGCTGGGTCGACAAGGTGGAACGGGGCGTCCGCCGACTCGACAAGTTCTCGGTCGTGTACGACATCGCGGATGTGCTGCAGGTCGATGTCCAGCTGCTGCTGGGCAAAGAGGTGGAGCGCAAACCGGAGACGCAGAACTGCATCGATCAGGTCGAGGTCGAGGAGATCCGCGCGGCGCTGGAGCGGTATGACCAGATGAGCGCGTTCTTCCAGGCGGTGCCGCATGCGCCGCCGCTGTCCGAGATGAAGAAGGCGGTCAGCCACGCCTGGCTGACCTATCAGCACGCGAAGTACGGCGTACTCGCGCGCACCCTGCCCAAGCTGCTGCGTGACGCGCAGGCGGCGGACAGCGCCTACGCGAACAGCGACGAGGCGTCGACCGCGGCCCACCTGCTCGGGCAGGTCTACCAGATCGCCTCGTCGGCACTGCGCAAGGTCGGCGAACACGAGCTGTCCTGGCTGGCGGCGGACCGCTCCATCGCGGTCTCGCAGCGGGCCGGCGACCAGCTGCTGGCCGGTCTGGCCAGTTACCGGGTGGGCAGTGCGCTGCTCGCGCTCGGCCGGGTCCGTCCCGCGCTCGAGGTCAACGTCAACATCGCCAACCGGCTGGCGCCGGGTCCGGAGCGGCCCCGCGGGGAACAGCTCTCGGTCTACGGCATGCTCCTGCTCAACGGGGCCATGGCGGCGGCCCGGATCGGGGACAGCGCGACCGTGCGCGACCTGCTCTGCGGCGCCGAACAGGCCTCGCTGGAGCTGGGTGGCGACTTCAACCACTACTGGACCTGCTTCGGCCCGACCAACGTGCAACTGCACCGGGTGGCGACCGCGGTCGAGCTGGGCGACGGGCGGACCGCCGTGGAGACCCACGAGCGGATCGACCTGGCGGGGTTCCACGCCATGCTGCCGGAACGCCGCGCGCACCACTACCTGGACATCGCGCGGGGCTACACGCAGATCGGCGACATGGAGAAGGCCGGCGAGATGTTGCTCGAGGGCGACCGGCTCGCCCCCGCCGAGATCCGCTGCCGGCCGCTGGCTCATGAGGTCCTTTCCGACGTGCTCCGGCGTACCCGTGGCACGCCACCGGCTCCCATCGCGGAGCTGGCCGAACAGATGGGAGTCGGGGTATGAGGTGGGTCCGCACGTGATGGTCAACCCCTCTCCCGGTGTGCTGTATGTGCTGGTGTGCGGCTCACCGATGGCCCGGGACGTCGGTATCCTCGTCGCGCTCGCTCAGGACGAGGGCTGGGAGGTCTGCGTGATCACGACGCCGGACGGGCGCAAGTTCGTCGACGTCGCGGCCCTGCAGGCCCAGACCGGCCATCCGGTCCGCTCCTCGTACAAGAGTCCCGGCGACCCGGACGTGCTGCCGGCGGCGACCGCGATGATCGTCGCGCCGGCCACCGTCAACACGGTCAACAAGTGGGCCGCCGGGATCACCGACACCCTGGTGCTGGGCCTTCTCGTGGAGGCGTACGGCTACGGCGTCCCGATCTCCGTGGTCCCGTACACCAACAAGGTGATGGCCCTGCACCCGTCGTTGCACGAGAGTGTCGCCAAGTTGCGGGACTGGGGAGTTCACGTGTTGTACGGCGACGAGTACTGCCGTCTCGGCGGCCCCGGGCAGACCGACCGTTTCCGCGGTCAGTTCCCGTGGCGCCGGGCGCTGCAGGCGGTCAGCGGCGCGGTCACGACCGCCGCGGGCCGTGTCGAGCCGGGGGCGGTCTCCTAGCCATAGCCAGCGCCGACGGCCCCGGCCCAGCGATATAGAGTTTCGCCGTGACGGACTGCACCGAGCGGAATGAGACCACCGTCCGCGATCTGGTCGGCGCCCTGGACGAGCGTTACCCGCGGGCCTGGGCCGAGTCCTGGGATCGGGTCGGTCCGGTGCTCGGCGAGTTCGACGCCACGGTCTCCCGCGTCCTCTGCGTGGTGGACTGCGTGCCGGAGACCGTCGACCAGGCGCTGGAGATCGGCGCGGACCTGATCGTCGCGCACCATCCGCTCTTCCTGAAGCCGGTGTCCTCGCTGGCGCCGGACACCTTCAAGGGCCGCCTCGTGCACCGGCTGATCCGGGCCGGGGTGGCGCTCTACACCGCGCACACCAACGCCGACGTGGCCGATCCCGGCGTGTCCGACGCGCTGGCCGCCCGTCTCGGCCTGACCGCTCTGCGCCCGCTGGCGCCCGCCGAGGGCGCGGCCGCCGGTGGAGGCCGCGGTGTGGGCCGGATCGGTGAGCTTCCCGAGCCGATCACCCTGGAGGAGCTGACCGTTCTCGCGGCCGAGCGCCTGCCGGCCACCGCCGCGGGGGTCCGCGCGGCCGGCGACCCGGGCCGGGTGATCCGCACGCTTGCCGTCTGCGGCGGTGCCGGCGACTCGTTCCTGTCCCTCGCCGCGCGTTCCGGCGCCGACGCCTACCTCTGTGCCGACCTGCGGCATCATCCGGTGAGCGAGCATCTCGCCGCCGGTGGCCCGGCTCTGCTCGACGTCGCACACTGGGCGAGCGAGCGTCCGTGGCTCGACGAGGTGGCCGCCTGGCTGCGCGGTGCGTTTCCCATCGACGTCGTGGTGTCAGACCTGGACACCGACCCGTGGACCGTCCATGCCGCCTCCGCGGCGGACCGGCCGGTTCATGCCGCTTCTGAGGAGAAGGAGAACCACCCGTGAAGGCCGCCCCGGAAGCCCAGCGCCGCCTGCTCGACCTGCAGGCCGTCGACACCGCCCTGGCCCAGCTCGCGCACCGGCTCAAGAACCTGCCGGAGATCGCCGAGATCGACGCCGCCGCCCGGGAGATCTCCGCGCTGGAGGACGAGCGGGTCCGCGCCCAGGTCGCGGTCGACGACCTGGACCGGGACATCACCCGGTTCGAGAAGGACATCGATCAGGTCCGCCAGCGCAAGGAGAAGGACCAGAAGCGCCTGGACGCCGGTGGCGCGCTGCGCGAGATCGAGGGCCTGCAGCACGAGCTGGCCACGCTGAACCGCCGGCAGTCCGAGCTGGAGGACGCCGAGCTGGAGCTGATGGAGCAGCGGGAGGCCGCGGTCGCGACGCTGGCCGAGGTGCAGGGCCGGCTGGCGTCGGCCGCCGCCCGCCGCACGGACGCCGAGCGCCGTCGTGACGAGAGTTCCACGGAGATCACCAAGGAGCGGGAGTTCAAGACGGCGGCGCGGGTTCCGCTCGCCGCGGATCTCCCGGCCGATCTGGTCACCCTCTACGACAAGATCCGGACCGAGAGCGGTCTGGGCGCGGCTCTGGTGTACGCCGGGCGCTGCGGCGGCTGCCGCATCGAGCTGTACGGCGCCGACCTGGCCCGGGTCAAGGCGGCCCCGCGTGACGACGTGGTCCGTTGCGAGGAGTGCCGCCGGATCATGGTGCGCAGCTCGGAGTCGGGCCTGTGACGGATCTGCACGTCATCGTCGAGGCAGACGGCGGGTCCCGGGGCAATCCCGGGCCGGCCGGGTACGGCGCTGTGGTCCGTGAGGCGGCCACCGGTGAGGTCCTGCTGGAGCGGTTCGCCTCGCTCGGCGTGGCCACCAACAACGTCGCGGAGTACTCCGGTCTGGTCGCCGGCCTGCAGGCCGCCGCCGAGCTGAACGCGACCCGGGTCGACGTCCGGATGGACTCGAAGCTGGTCGTCGAGCAGATGTCCGGCCGTTGGCAGATCAAGAACCCGGGTCTGCGCCCGCTCGCCGCGGAGGCGGCCGTGCTGGTCGGCAAGTTCGCCCGGGTGACGTTCGACTGGATCCCCCGGGAGAAGAACAAGGCCGCGGACGCCCTGGCCAACCGGGCGATGGACGAGGCCGCCGGCAAGCCGGTGCGGGACACGATCGAGGCCTCCGTCCCGGTGCTCGGCGACACCAAGCCGCCGCTGTCCTGGGCGCCGCCGTCACTGGACAACGCCACCCGGATCATCCTGGTCCGGCACGGTTCGACGCCGTTGACCTCGGCGGGCCGCTACTCCGGCCGCGGTGACGTGCCGCTCACCGACGAGGGCGAGGCCCAGGCGATGGCCGCGGCCGGGCGGGTGGCCGGCATCTGCCGCGACGTCACGGCCGTCCTCAGCTCACCCCTTCAGCGGTGTACGCGGACCGCCGAGCTCATCTCGGCCGAGGTGGGCGGACTGCCGGTGACCGTGATGGACGACCTGATCGAATGCGATTTCGGGGCGTGGGAGGCCCGCACCTTCGCCGAGGTGCAGGAGGGCTGGCCGGACGAGATGGCGGCGTGGATGGCGTCGACCAGCGTCGCCCCGCCCGGCGGGGAGTCCTTCCAGGCGGTGGCGAAACGCGTCCGTGGCGTCCTGGCGACCGTGCTCAGCACGTACCCCGGAAAGACCGTGGTGATCGTCTCGCACGTCTCACCGATCAAGCTGATCCTGCGGGACGCGCTCGCGGCGGGTGACGCGTTCCTGCACCGGCTCTACCTGGACGCGGCGGGCGTCTCCACGATGGACGTGTGGCCGGACGGCAACATCGCGGTGCGGTCGGTCAACGAGACCGCCCACCTGCGTTAGACGCACCCATGGGTCAAGGAACGAGACGGTGTGCCCATTGGGCGCACCGTCTCGTCCGTTGGGCGCAGTGAGGATCGCTCCGGCATCCCATCTCTCGTTAGCGTGACGTAGGACACACGCTCTGCTGACGGAGGAGGACTCATGGCTGAGCCGGAGCATCCGCGAACCGATAGAAGTCCCTGGAACTGGCTGCTCGTGGTGCCGATCGTGGTGCCGCTGCTGACCCCGCTGTACAACTTCGACGAACCGCGACTGGGCGGGTTCCCGCTCTTCTACTGGCTGCAGTTCGCGTTCATCCTCCTCGGCGTCACGACGACGACCGTCGTCTACCAGATGACCAAGCGAGGCCGTCGTGGGTGACCACATCGTCGAGATCTCGGTCTTCGCCTTCCTGTTCCTGCTGGTCAGCGTGATGGGTTTCATCGCGTCGCGGTGGCGGGCCCCGCAGGACATGGCACACCTGGACGAGTGGGGGCTGGGCGGCCGCAGCTTCGGCGGCTGGATCACCTGGTTCCTGGTGGGTGGCGACCTGTACACGGCGTACACCTTCGTCGCCGTGCCCGCGCTGATCTTCGGTGCCGGCGCCGCGGGGTTCTTCGCGGTGCCCTACACGGTGGTCATCTACCCGATCTTCTTCCTGATCCTGATCCGGCTCTGGTCGGTGTCGCACCGGCACGGGTTCGTCACGCCGGCCGACTTCGTACGCACCCGGTTCGACTCGCCGACGCTGGCGCTGCTGATCGCGATCACCGGCATCACCGCGACGATGCCCTACATCGCGCTGCAGCTGATCGGCATCGAGGCGGTCCTCAAGACGATGGGGATGACCGGGGAGAGCGCGTTCGCCCGGCACCTGCCGATCATCGTGGCGTTCGCGATCCTGGCGGCGTACACCTACCAGTCGGGTCTGCGGGCGCCGGCGCTGATCGCGTTCGTCAAGGACACCCTGATCTACCTGGTGATCATCGTGGCGGTGCTGTGGCTGCCCTCCCAGCTGGGCGGCTGGAGTGCGATCTTCGACGCCGCGGACGCGAAGTTCCAGGCGTCACCGGCACCCGGGGACGGGATCATCCTCAACGCCAACAATCAGATCCAGTACTTCACGCTGGCACTCGGGTCGGCGCTGGCGCTGTTCCTCTACCCGCACAGCATCACCGGGGTGCTGGCCAGCAAGAACCGTAACGTCATCAAACGGAACATGTCGGCGCTTCCGGCGTACAGTCTCCTGCTCGGCCTGATCGCCCTGCTCGGCTACATGGCCATCGCGGCCGGGGTGAAGCCCCTGCCCGGGGCGAAGCCCGGCAGTGTGGACGGCAACACCGTCGTGCCGCTGCTGTTCGACATGCACTTCCCGGCCTGGTTCGCCGGAGTGGCGTTCGCCGCGATCGGCATCGGCGCCCTGGTCCCGGCCGCGATCATGTCGATCGCCGCGGCCAACCTGTTCACCCGCAACATCTACAAGGAGTACCTGCGGCGCGACGCCACCCCGGCCCAGGAGGCGACCGTTGCGAAGGTCACCTCGCTGGTGGTCAAGCTGGGCGCGGTGGCCTGCATCATCTTCCTCGATCCGCAGTTCTCCATCGACCTGCAGCTGATCGGCGGCGTGATCATCCTGCAGACCGCGCCGTCGGTGATGGTCGGCCTCTTCACCCGGTGGCTGCACCGGGGCGGGCTGATCGCCGGCTGGGTGGCCGGGATGGGCCTCGGTTTCTGGATGCTCTGGCAGATCCCGAACGCGGTGACCGGCCGGGCACACTTCGGCGGGTCGGCCTTCTCGCTCGCCGAATTCGGCTTCGACACCACCCGGACGGTGTACGCCGGATTCGTCGCGGTCCTGGTCAACCTGCTCGTGGCGGTGATCGTCTCGGTGGCGCTGCGGGCGGCGGGCACGCCGGAGGGGACCGACGGCACGAAGCCGGACGACTACTTCGCCGACGCCGACGACCCGCGGATCGACCGCGACCTCAGGCTCGACGTAGCGGAAGGTGCCAAATAGGCAGGTCGGACCGGTAGGACAGCTCTTCCGGCGATCGGTGGCCGGCCTCGTCCCGCAACCAGATGACGAGGTCGGTCGCCAGCTCCGCGTAGTCCGCGCCCCGGGCCGGCCAGGCCAGGACCCGGGTCGTGCCGCCGATCGTGACGGTCAGCCGGTCGGCCGCCTGACTGAGCACCAGGTCGTCGGTCAGCCACACCACGGTCCCGGCGGGCAGCGAGGCGGCCGCGTCAGCGAGCCCCGCCTCCAGATCCGCCCAGGTGGGCGCGCTTTCCAGATCAACGACGTTCCTCGGGTACGCCGTGCGTCGCGGTCCCGGCCGCAACCAGAGGTCGAGGGCACCCGGCTTGTCGACCACCTCGAGCACCCCGGAGGCCACCGGCCAGCCGGCGCTCGGATCCGGTCCGGGATGCGGCGTCGCGGGCGGTCCGAGCAGCCCGGTCACCACGTCGACCGCGGCGGCGAACGCGTCCCGGCGGGCCAGCACCGGCGCCGGGGTGGGCCGGGCCACCAGGCTCAGCCAGACCGCGGTGACCTCGTCGCCGAACAGGAACGCGCCGGCACCCGCGCCGAAGTCGCAACTGACGTTCCCCTCGGACGGGGCGCGGTAGGTTCGCCCGGCGGCGACGACCAGCCGCTCGAGATCCTGGAGCGACCAGTTCCAGCGCATCGCGGCGAGCGCCGGGACGGTGTGCGCGAGCGCTTCGATCACGGTTGTCATTCTCGCGTACCGGTGAGATCCGATCCCCCAGGGGCCATAGAGCCCAAGAACGCGAAAAATGCGTATAAAGGCCTTCAGGTCCGGTAGCGTCGTTTTTCGGCGCCGACCACGGCCTTCCCCGCCTCGGTCTTTTGGAGTCAAACCCTGATGACCCTGACGCAGCAGTTCGCCACCGAATACGCCAAAGGTGCGGTGCCCGGCATGCTCCGGGCCATCCGCACCAGCAAACGCGCCAACCAGCTGATCCTGCTCGGCGCGCTCGGTGCCAGCTACCTCCACCAGGCCCACTACCTGGCCAGTCTCGGCGCCGGCATGTTCGCCTGGATCGTGCCCGGCGTCTTCGACCTGGCCATGCTCTCCATGCTGACCATCGCCGGCACCGCGGGCATGGCCGCCGACGCCAAACGCGCCGCCATGAAGATCCTCGCCGTCGTCGTGGTCATCTCGGCTGCGGTCAACTTCGCCGCACCCGGCCCCCTCGGCCTGCGGATCATCTTCGCCCTGGTGGTCGGCCTGGTGGCCGGCGTCGAATGGGTGGCCGCGAAGATCCGCCCGGACTTCGCCGCGATCGAGGCCCGCGAGGTCGAGGTGATCGCCGAGGTGAGCGCCCCGATCCGCAAACTCGACCCGGAGGTGGCCCGCGAACGAGCCGCCAAGGCAGCCGCCACCCGCAAGGCCAACGAGGCCGCGAAGCTCGCCGAGGACGAGGCCCGGGCTCGAGCCGAGGCCGCCCAGGCCCGAGCGGCCAGGGCCGCGGAAAGAGCGAGGGTGCGCACCGAGAAGGACGCCCGCGAACAGGCCGAACTCGAGCAGATGTTGGACGGGGTTCAGCCGCATCCGGTGCTGGCCGGCCAGCACCGGGCCGACTGAGTAGGCAAGCATCTGGCTTTCGCGGCCGACTTTCGGTGGCGATCAGTCGATATGATTGCCGGCGAGATGCTGCGCTGAGCCGGCCCCTCGGGTCGGCCTGGTTCTTGCTCTGCATGATCGGTGCGTACTGCTTGACCTACTACGCCCAGGTGGGCCACGTGAGTGTGTCCAACGCCGGGAGGGAGGCGCGCATGAGGGGACCCAAGGCAAGTGTGAGCGTCGTGCTGAATGTCAGTGCCGCTGTCCTGGTGAACTTTGCAGCAGCAGAGGCGGGCTGAGCGCAGCATCTCATCACCGCCAGATCGACCGCGGCCCGGCCTGTTGGTCAGGTGCGGGTTTCCGCTGGAGGGAGTGTGTATTTGGATGTGGTGATCTCGCGTACGTGAAAGTACGCATGCACCGCAGCTGTGGACCATTCGGCTGGATTACCCCCTGCGGATCCTTTTCCAGGGGTGAACCGGGCCTCCTGGGGTCATCAAATGACGCCTGATGTTGCCCGCGGCCGACCATCAATGCCTGTGCGCAAGATGAGGTCAGCACCGTTTCGGCGCCTCTGGCCTGGGGGGCGATGGACGAGTCGGCCTGTACGCCGGATTCTGTCCCGGAGGCCGAAGCCTCCATGGGCGGCCATCCATCTCGGCCTGCCGTTGCCGACAGGCTCATGCAGCCTACCCGCAGGCTCGGGCGAGCAGCCCTCGAACGCCTGCGCCGGCCACCGCCTCGCGGCTGTGGCCTTGCTTGGCCTTGCTCCGGGTGGGGTTTACCGAGCCACCCCGGTCGCCCGGGGTGCTGGTGAGCTCTTACCTCACCGTTTCACCCTTACCGGCGCCGCGCCGTGGCGCGTGCCGGCGGTCTGTTCTCTGTGGCACTGTCCCGCGGGTCGCCCCGGGTTGCCGTTAACAACCACCCTGCTCTGCGGAGTCCGGACGTTCCTCGGCGATGCTTTGAGGGCACCGACGCGGCCGCCCAACCGGCTCGTCCATCGCGTCCGCCATCGTAGCCGAGCCTCGGCGCGGCCCGCCGACCAGCGTCATCAGCAGGTCGTGGGCGTCTTCGTCGCCGAGGCCGTGGAGGCTGCGGCAGGACATCCGGCGCAGTTCGGGCGGCGGTCCGGTGTCGTCGAGTCCTAGAATGATCACCTGGTCGGTGAGGGTGGCGAGGGCTTTCCAGTCGGGTCCGGCGCCGTGGTGTTCGGCGGAGAGCAGGAGCAGCACCGGTTCCGGGCCGGATCGCGCGTGGACCAGCCGATCCGCGAATCCGGCGTCGGCGGGGTGGAGCCGGACGTCGTGGCCGGCGGCCCGCAGCTCGACGGCGATCCACTGTGCCCAGGGGTGATCGGGGGGTGCGTAGGACACGAGGATGGGCACGTCCCCAGCATGCCGGACGACTCTCCACAGTGCTCGCCCATCCGTCGACGGGTGTCGCTGAATTCCTGTGACAATGTCGTCCGTTGACGTGCAACTTGCACAACTCATAGTGTCGACCCAGTGACTACGGGTGGACTCTAGTGAAAACGGGGCGACCTGGTCACGGGTCATATGCTGACAAAGCATCCGAATCCGAGGAGCGCTCGATGACTGTCACGATCGGGATCAACGGACTCGGGCGGATCGGCCGAAGCTTGACTCGGATCGTGGCGGCCGCGCCCAACCCGGGTGTCGAGATCGTCGCGGTCAACGACCTCGCCTCCACCGAGAAACTGGCGTACGGCCTGCGCCGCGACAGCATCCGCGGCGCCTTCCCCGGGACGGTCTCCTCCCGCGGCGACCAACTGGTGGTGAACGATCGCACCATTCGGGCGTTCCACCACGAGCGTCCCGAGCGGATCCCGTGGGCCGAGGAGGGCGTCGACGTCGTCATCGAGGCCACCGGGCGTTTCCGGGCCGGCACCGCGGCACGCAGCCACATCACCCACGGCGGCGCCCGCAAGGTGGTGATCAGCGCCTCCGCCGACGACCCGGACGCGTTCCTGGTCTACGGCGCCAACCACCTCAGCTACGACCCGGACCTGCACGACGTGGTCTCGCCCGCCTCCTGCGGCGTCAACGCGCTCACCGTGATGGCGAAGGTGCTGCTCGACCGGTTCGGCCTCAGCTCGGTCAACACCTCGGTGATGCTCGCCGCCCAAGGTTGGCAGCGGGTGCAGGACTCGCTGGTCGGCAATTCCCGGGAGGACCCGCGGCTGGGCCGGGCCGTCGGGGAGAGCATCGTCCCGCACAACTACGTGGTCGGTGACCTGGTCCGGGTGGCGCTGCCGGAGATCGGCGAGATGCGCTACAGCTACTACTGCGTGCCCACGCCGGTCGGTTCGCTCGCCGAGCTGTCCGGGCAGACCCGCCGGCCGGTCACCATCGAGGAGGTCAACCGGGCGATGGCCGAGGCCGCGGCGGGCCCGCTGCGCGGGGTGCTGGCGTACGACCCGGACCCCACGGTCTCCATCGACGTCAAGAACAACTCGGCGTCCTGCCTGTTCGACCCGTCCGGCACGCAGACCACCGCGTCCGGCGGGGTGAAGGTGCGCGGCTGGTTCGACAACGAGTGGGGCTTCTCCAACCGGCTGCTCGACCTGGCACGACTGGTCGGCGAGCGACTGCCGGTGCCGTCCAGCCGGATGAACTGGAGCGTCGTCGAGGACCTAGTCTCGAACCAATGATCAACACTTCTGACGTACGGGATGCCGCCCGGCGCCTCGAGGGGCGGCTCCGGCGTACCCCCGTGTTCGCCACCGCGCCGGACCGGTGGTTCAAGCTCGAATATCTCCAGCACGCCGGGTCGTTCAAGACCCGCGGCATGTTCAACCAGGTGCTCGCCGGCGTCGAGCGGGGCGCCGTCCCGGCCGCGGGCATCGTGGCCGCCTCCGGGGGCAACGCCGGGCTGGCCGCCGCGTACACCGCCCGCGAGCTGGGGATCACCGCCGAGGTGTACGTGCCGGTCACCGCACCCGCCGTGAAGGTGGCCAAACTCGGCAAGCTGGGCGCCCGGGTGGTGCAGGCCGGTGGCGAGTACGCCGAGGCGTACGCCGCCGCGACCGTCCGCGCCGAGCAGACCGGTGCGCTGTTCTGTCACGCGTACGACGACCCGGCCATGGTCGCGGGCAACGGGACCATCGGGCTGGAACTGGCCGAGCAACTGCCGGACGGCTTCGACACCGTGCTCGTCGCGGTCGGTGGCGGCGGGCTGATCGCCGGGGTGATCGCGGCGCTGCGGGACCGGGCGCGGATCGTCGCCGTGGAACCGGCGACCTCGCGGGCTCTGGGGGCGGCGCTGGCGGCGGGCGGACCGGTGGACGTGCCGGTCTCCGGGGTGGCGGCCGACTCGCTGGGGGCCCGTCGGTCCGGGCGGATCGCGTACGAGATGGCAGCCGACGCCGGAATCACCTCGGTGCTGGTCGAGGACACCGCGATCGTCGAGGCCCGCCGGCGCCTGTGGGACGAGCACCGGATCGTGGCCGAGCACGGCACCGCGGCCGCGCAGGCGGCCCTGATCTCCGGCGTCTACCGTCCGGAACCGGGGGAGCGGGTCGTCGTCCTGCTCTGCGGCGCCAACTCCGACCCGGCCGATCTGGCCTGAACCGCCCTCGCGGGACCGTCCGGTCGGCCAGTCTCAGGAAATGGCCGACGACAACGACGGGCAGATCAGCTCGGTACGCCAGTTCCGGCGCTTCGCCACGGTGGTGTGCGCCATCGGTGTGCTGGTCCAGCTTCTGCTGACCACCTATTACCTGGGTATGGGGCACAAGGCGGCGCCGCATCATCTGCCGGTCGGGCTGGTCTCCGCCTCCGGCGAGCAGAAGGCCAGGGTCACCGCGATGCTGGAGGACGGCGGTTCCTTCAAGGTGTCCGGGTACGGCGATGCGGCCGCCCTGACCACGGCGATCCGGGAACGGGACGTCTACGGCGGCGTGGACCTGACCGGGGACGCGCCGATGCTGTACGTGGCCAGTGCTGCCGGCACCGCGGCGGCGACCCTGCTGAAGAGCACCTACGCGACGGTCATGCGGCAGCAGAAGACCGCGCAACTGGCCGCGCTGACGACGGCCACGGTGCCGGTGACCGAGGCCCAGGCACTGGTGGCGGCCGATGCGATGACCGACGTGGTGCCGCTGCCCGCGGACGACGTCAACGGGGCGTCACTGGGGTTCCTCACCCAGGCGCTGTCACTGGGCGGCACGATCGCCTCGATGGGACTGGGCCGGCTCATTCCGCGTACCCGCAGAAGCTGGAAGCGTGGCGTCGCACATCTCACCACGCTGATCCTCTATGCGATCGGTTCCGCGGCGGTGGTGCTGTGGTCGATGAGCTGGTTCGGTGTCGGAGCCGACGCGAACCGGTGGGAGATGCTCGGCATCTTCTCGCTGATCTCGCTGGCGGTGACCGGGTCGACGGCCGGCGCGGTCGCCCTGATCGGCCCGGCCGGCGCGCTGGTCGGCGCGTTCTACTTCACCGTCGGCACGGTCATCTCCGGGGCCAGCATCCTGCCGGAGTTCCTGCCCGACTTCGGCCGGCGTCTCGGCGAGAACCTGCCGACCGGCGCCGGGGTGCAGGCCGTCCGCGACGACCTGTACTTCCCGGATGCCGCGATCGGCGGGCATCTGCTGATCCTCTCGCTGTACGCGGTCATCGGCTCGCTCCTCATCCTGATCACCAATTTCCTGCCCAACCGGAGCGACGCCACTTCGGAAGTTGATCTCAAGATCACCGGGACGTGAACCGGGAAGCACTCTCGGTCCGTACTTGACTTGAAATATCAAGTGCAGGGAGTGGGCATGCCGGTTCGTACTCGCGTCACCGTTCCGCTCGAGTTCGCCGACGGTTGGGGAACCACCGCGGAGGTCATCACGTTCACCGGCCTGGCGGACGGCAAGGAGCACCTGGCGCTCGCTCTCGGGAACGTCACCGGGGTGCCGCTGGTCCGGATGCACTCCGAGTGCATGACCGGGGACGTCTTCGGTTCACAGCGCTGCGACTGCGGCCCGCAGCTGCGCGAGGCCGTCGAGGAGATCGCCACCGCCGGTGGGTACCTCCTCTACCTGCGGCAGGAGGGCCGGGGGATCGGCCTGTACGCCAAGTTGGACGCGTACGCGCTGCAGGACCTGGGGATGGACACCTACGAGGCGAACCGGGCCCTCGGTCACGCCGACGACGAGCGGGACTACACCGCGGCCGGGCAGATGCTGGAGGCGCTCGGTGTCACCGAGGTGGACCTGCTGACCAACAACCCGGACAAGTCCCGTCAGCTGCGCGACCTGGGCGTCGGCGTCCGGTCGGTGCGGGCCACCGGGGTGCACGCGTCCCCGGCGAACGTCCGCTACCTGCAGGCCAAGGTCGCGCACACGCAGCACACGATCGACCTGCCCGCGGCCTCCTGAGATCCGCCCTCAGCCCGGTCGGCCGGTTGCCGAACGGGAGGACGTGGGCATCGAGGCAGTGACGTCACGCATGGCGGAGATCCAGACCCGGATCCTGTCGTTGCAGCAGCCGCCACCGGTTGCGGCTCCTCCTGTTCCGGCGAAGGAGCCACAACCGGTCACGGCCTTCGCCGAGCAGTTGCGGAAAGCGGTGGAGCAACCCAGGACCACCGCCCGCCTCGACGGCCGTGGCATCCCGGTGGATCTGGCCGGGTTCGGCAACGGCCGGATCCCGGCGGACGCCCTGAGCCGGGTCGGTGACACCCGCCACCTGCTCTGGGACCCGGCCGCCCGGTCGTTGACGGCGCTGATCGAGGCGGCCCGCGCGGACGGGGTCACGATCGGGGTCAACAGCGGCTATCGCTCGTACGACGAACAGGCTCATCTGGTCCGCACCAAGGGTCTCTACTCCCGGGGTGGGCTGGCGGCCCGCCCGGGCACCAGCGAGCACGGCTGGGGGATGGCCGCCGACCTGCACCTGAACCGGCAGGCGTTGTCCTGGATGCGGCAGAACGCCGGGGCGTACGACTTCGTGGAGAACGTCCCCCGCGAATCCTGGCACTGGGCCTACAAGCCCTCTCTCTAGGCCCGGCAGATGATCTCGCCGTGGGTCAGGGCGAGCCAGCCGTCCTCGTCGGAGGACCAGCGCCGCCACCCGTCCGAGATCCGCTGCAGGTCGGCGTCGGTGGCTCCGGCCCTCCGTGCGCCGCCGGCCATCTCCGACTGCAGGATCCGGTCCGCCCACATGCCGCCCCACCACCGGCGTTCCTCGCCGGTGAAGCACCACACGCTCGCCGTCGCGGTCACGTCGGTGAACCCGGCCGCCCGCGCCCACGCGTAGAGCCGCCGTCCCGCGTCCGGCTCGCCGCCGTTGGCCCGCGCCACCCTCTGGTAGAGCGCCAGCCACTCGTCGAGCTCCGGCACCACCGGGAACCAGGTGAACGTGGCGTAGTCGCTGTCGCGCGCCGCCACCACCCCGCCCGGTTTGGTGACCCGCCGCATCTCGCGCAGCGCCGTGACCGGATCGGTCACGTGCTGCAGCACCTGATGGGCGTGCACCACGTCGAAGGAGTCGTCCGGCAGGTCGAGCGCGTGCACGTCGCCGACCAGGAAGTCCACGTTCGTCAGGCCCTGCCGGCCGATCTCCTCGCGGGCCAGGCCGAGCGCGGCCTCGTGGTGTTCCAGGGCGGTGACGCGACCCGGTGTGAGACGCGTCGCCAGGTCCGCGGTGATGGTCCCGGGACCGCATCCGACGTCCAGGAGGGAATTTCCGGAGGAAAGATGCGGCAGCAGGTATGCCGCCGAATTCTCTGCGGTGCGCCAGCGGTGTGAGCGCAAGACCGACTCGTGGTGTCCATGGGTGTAGGTCGCCATGCCCTCGAAGCTAGCCCCGTTGTCCCCCAATGTGAGACACCTTTCCCGCATAGTGGGCAATGAGATTTCTCCCCGCGCAGTTCAGGCCGTAGTTTGGTGTCCATGAGGATCGGTATCGTGGGCGCCACGGGACAGGTCGGTGGCGTCATGCGCCGCATCCTGGCCGAACGCCAGTTTCCCGTCAGTGAGCTCCGGCTCTTCGCCTCCGCGCGCAGCGCGGGCCGCACCATCGGCTGGGGCGACGGCGAGGTGACCGTCGAGGACGCGGCCACGGCCGACTACCGCGGTCTGGACATCGTCCTGTTCTCCGCGGGCAAGGGCAGCTCCAAGGAGTATGCCCCCCGCGTCGCCGAGGCCGGTGCCGTCGTGGTGGACAACTCGTCCGCCTACCGGATGGACCCGGACGTCCCGCTCGTCGTCGCCGAGGTCAACCCGGACGCCGCGCGGAACCGTCCGAAGGGCATCATCGCCAACCCGAACTGCACCACCATGGCCGCCATGCCGGTGCTGCGCCCGCTGCACGACGAGGCCGGCCTGGTCTCCTTCGTCGCCACCACCTACCAGGCCGTCGGCGGTGCCGGACTGGCCGGCGTCGCCGAGCTCGACGAGCAGATCAAGAAGGTCGCCGACCGGGCCACCGAGCTGACCCACGACGGTTCCGCGGTCGAGTTCCCCGAATCCAAGGTCTTCCCCCGGCCGATCGCCTTCAACGTGGTCCCGCAGGCGGGCTCCTTCGTCGACGACGGCAGCTTCGAGACCGACGAGGAGCAGAAGCTCCGCAACGAAAGCCGCAAGATCCTCGATCTGCCCGGCCTGCTGGTCTCCGGCACCTGCGTCCGCGTCCCGGTCTTCACCGGCCACTCGATCCAGGTCAACGCCCGTTTCACCCGTGCGCTCAGCCCGGCGCGCGCGCAGGAGCTGCTGGCGAACGCCCCCGGCGTCGAGCTCTCCGATGTGCCCACCCCGCTGCAGGCCGCCGGCCGGGACCCGTCCTACGTGGGCAGGTTCCGCGTCGACCCCACCGCGGAGAACGGCCTGGCCTTCTTCATCTCCAACGACAACCTCCGCAAGGGTGCCGCCCTCAACGCGGTCCAGGTCGCCGAGTTGGTCGCCGCCGAACTCCGCTGACCACACCTGCGTCACGCCCCGGCCGATTCCAGGCCGGGGCGTTTCTCTTGCGCTTGTCTTTCTTGTACGACCTGATGGTCCCCCACCGCAACCACACCGCCCGGACTGGCCGCCACCACGTGCGGTGGGCAAGGCCGTAGGGCCCGCGCCGGGCTGCGCTGCATGGTCACCCGCCAAGCCGTCCACTACCGCGCAGTCTCACACCGGGTGACTGTCTCATCCGGTTCCACAGTGGAAAATTGTGGACTTTTTGCCCGAATCGGTAGCGCTTGGCCGGTTTTAGCGGCACAGTGATGGAATGAACGACAGTGGGCTCGGCGAGGCACTCTATTTCTGGTGCCTCCGCGATCGTCGGGTGGAGAGCGGGGACGACGTGTGTCCCGCCCAATTCCGGCTCGGTCCCTACACCACGGCTGAAGACGCGACGCGGGCACTCGAGACCGTCGAGAAGCGCAATGCCGAATGGGATGCCGAGGACGCCCGCTGGACAGGGGAAGCCGGCTGACGCCCGGTTCCGGCCACGCGTCCAAGCCGGAACCGGGCAACTCCAGGCGCAGACGTGCCCGCAGTCATTCGCAAGGAGGAACACCTCGATGCCCGCTGCCACCAAGAAGGCCGCGACCAGGCCCGCCGTCTCCGGCGCGGCCGCACCCCGCCGCACGGCGGCAGCGTCGCCGGCCCGTACGGTCGCACCCAAGCCCACCACCAGGGCCGCCGCTGCGAAGCCGGCCGCGTCCCGAACCACCGCGCCGAAGCCGGCAGCCACCAGGGCTGCGGTCACCAAGAAGGCAGCTGCCGCCAAGCCCGTGGCGGCCAAGTCGGCGGCGAAGGCTCCGGTGAAGGCTCCGGTTGTCAAACGGCCGGTGAAGGCCGCGGCCAAGCCTGTCGCCAAGCCCGCTGCCAAGCCTGTCGCCAAGCCCGCGGCCAAGCCCGCCGCCAAGTCGGCTTCCTCCAAGGCCGCCATCGTGAAGCCCCGGACTCCGGCCGGCTCTCCCGCGAAGGCCGCCAGAACGGGCCGACTCGTGCCCGCGCAGCAGTCGAAGACGACGGCCACCAAGGTCACGGCACCGAAGAAGGCGGCTTCCAAGACCGCCACTCCGTCGAAGACCGCGGTCACCAAGAAGTCAGCAGCGAAGGCCACGGTCACCAAGAAGCCGACGGTGACGGCGAAGCCCGCTGTCGCGAAGAAGCCCGCTATCGCGAAGAAGGCCACCGTCGCGAAGGCCGCCGGGAAATCCACTCCGGTCGCCAAGAACGTCACCCCGAAGCAACCCACCCGCACGTCCCCGAAAGCCGCCCAGCCCGGAACCGCCCGTGGTTCCCGGTCGGCCACGGCGATCCCGGCGGCCCGTTCCCAGAGCGGTGGCACCTCGACCCGCCGCACCGGCAACGGTGACGGCATCCTCGCCCTCGTCGGCGGCCGTTCCCGGTCCGCGACGCCGAAGCCGGCCGTCGCCGCTCCCCGCCGCGCCCCGGGCCGCCGCTCAGCAGCCGCCGCCCTCGCCCAGGCACAGATCACCGCGTCGACCGGCGACGGGCAGAACCCGCAGGAGCCGATCGCTCTGCCGAGCGGCCCCGTCCACGAGAACACCACCGGGCCCGGCAGCTCACTGGACCGCCCGTTCGAGGTCGCCTGGATGCCCCCACGGTCGGACCCGTCCGGCCCGGACACGACCGGCTCGGAACCGTACCGCTCCGACCCGTACGACCCGGATGCGAACGGTTCGGACGGCACCGGTGCCGACCCGGACGGTGCCGACGAGAACGACGCGGACCAGTACGACGTGGACCCGACCGGCTCAGACCCGAACGGTGACCTGCGCAACGCGGACCGGCACCCCGGCGACGACCCGGCCAACGCCTCCGACCAGGACCAGGACTCCGACCAGTGGGGTGCGAACCGTCCCGACCTGGAAGTCCTCGGCGACGACGAGGACACCGACGGCACCACGGTTCCCGGGCCGATCCTGGCCCAGCCGCGGCCGGACGACCCCACGCAGGCCGTCGACCAGGAGGGTTCGCGCCGTCTGCCGCCCGGAACCATCGCCACCCCCGACGAGGTGAGCCGGGCCGGTGCCGCGGCGCTGGCCTCCTACGCGGCGGGCGCCCCGATCGTGCGCCGGTTCGGCGTGGAACCCCGCGAGAGCTCCGAGACGATCGACGGCGACCTGGCGCCCGAGTACGACGAGGACGAACCGGTTCGCGCGATCGGCGTCGCCAAGGTGGCCCCGGTGATCGACGAGGGCGTCGAGTTCGCCCCCGGCGTCGCCGAAGTCCTGGAGATCGACGTCGTGGGCGGTCACGGTTTCGAGGACGACGAGACCCACCCCGCGGCCCGGACCACGGCCGCCCGTCGTGCCGCAGCCCGCGGCGAGGGCACCGGCGGCACCCGCATGTTCGGCACCGGCACGACCATCGGCGGGGCATCCACCACCCCGTCGTCCGACGACGGGTTCGACGACGACGTCGACGCCGAACCCGCGCGTCCGGCCGGCCGCCGTCGTCCCCGCTCGTCCGGCGCGGTTGCGAAGCCGTCCCGTACGGCGGCTCCGAAGAAGACCACCGGTTCGACGGCCCGGACCACCGGCACCGCCGCGACGAAGAGCATCGCCAAGCCCGCGGCGACCAGGTCCACAGGCGCGAAGTCCGTGGCGTCGAAGCCCGCAGCCTCGAAGTCGGCAGCCTCGAAGCCCGCCGGGTCGAAGGCCACCGCGTCGAAGGCCACCGCGTCGAAGGTCGCTGGGTCGAAGGCGACTGCCGCGAAGAAGGCCGCGACCAAGGTCACGGCCACGAAGGCGACGGTAGCCAAGAAGACAGCCGCAAAGGTCACCGCCTCGAAGGCGGCTCCTGCGTCCAAGGCCACCGCGTCCAAGGCCACCGGGACGAAGGCAGCGGCGGCGAAGGCGACAGTCGCGAAGGCCGCCGCCGGTAAGGCGGCAGCGACCAAGGCGACCGCGGCCAAGTCCACAGCCACCAAGATCGCAGCGTCCAAGGCTACGTCGAAGAAGGCCGCGCCCAAGGCGACCCCGGCCAAGGCGACCCCGGCCAAGACGACCCCGGCCAAGACGACCAGTGCCAAGGCGACCACCGCGAAGAAGGCCGTCGCCAAGGCGACACCGGCCAAGAACGCCACGAAGGCCACCGCGAAGGTCACCACGGCGAAGAAGACCGCTGCCAAGTCCGTCACGCCCAAGAAGGCCGCGACCAAGGCCACCGCAGCCAAGACCGCGGTTTCCAAGGCCGCGGCCTCCAAAGCCACACCGGCAAGGGGCACTGCGGGCAAGGCAACTGCGGGCAAGGCAACGGCGGCGAAGACCACCAAGGCAACGGCGGCCAAATCCACGGCGGCCAAGACGACGGCGAGCAAAGCGACGGCGACCAAGGCGGCCGGAGTCAAAGCGACGGCGGCCAAGTCGACCGGAACCAAGGCAACCGGAACCAAGGCCACAGCCGCCAAGAGGCCCGAAACCAAGGCCACGGTGGCGAAGTCGACCGGGGCCAAGACTGTCGGTTCCCAAGCCACCAAGGCCCAGGCAAAGTCCCGTCCCGCCGCGAAGTCGACCTCCACCAAGTCGACGGCAGCGAAGTCGGCCGCCACCAAGTCGACGGCGGCCAAGTCGACTGCTGCCAAGTCGACTGCTGCCAAGTCGACGGGGGCTAAGGCTGCAGCCGCTAAATCGACCGCTACGAAGGCGACCGCTACGAAGGCCGCCGCGGGGAAGGCCGCGAACGCCAAGGGAAGCACCACCCGAGGCGCCACCGGCAAGGCGGCCAACAAGGCGTCGTCCACCACTTCGACCCGGTCGACCGGTAACACCGCCAAGCCGAGCCGCGTGACCCGTACCTCGGCCGCCAACAGTTCGGCCTCAGGCCGGGCGCAGACCGCAACGCGGAGTACCCGAAACACCGCCAAGGCCGCTCCGGCCAAGGCGACCCGTACCGCAGCCCGTTCCCGCTAGACACCTTCGCAGTCAGGGTCTGCCTCTGTGGTGATTTCGGGCGCTCAGCACGCCCGTATTCACCACAGCCACAACAGCGTGGTGATTTCGGGCGTCCAGCGCGCCCGTATTCACCACAGCCACAACAGCGTGGTGATTTCGGGCGTCCAGCGCGCCCGTATTCACCACAGCCACAACAGCGTGGTGATTTCGGGCGTCCAGCGCGCCCGAAATCACCACACGGATGGGCTTCGCACCCTGACCACGAAACGTGTCTAGCCGACCGGCTCCACCCGTACTATCCGATCCTGCGAGCGGCTTGACCGGTGTTCTCGGTTGCTCGCGAGTATTCGATACAGCGTTGGGCCTCAGCCGGATCCACTCGGTTGATGCCCAACGCTTGTTCCACGGCTCTGCTGTCCAGTGCTGCCGCACAGCCTGACACCGCAGAGCTCGGGATTTCGGGTGCGTTCACCCTCCTACGGGGTGCGGGACGGCGGGAAGTGTCGGTGGGGCCTGGTAGGAATGGGCCGTGCCGATGAAAAGGGTGGTGGCGCCGCAGATCGACTTCTCGGTGCTGCGGAGAGAACTACGGCTGCCGGACGAGTTCCCGGCGGCGGTGCTCGCTGAGGCGGGGGAGTCCGCGCGGGACACGCCGCTGCCCGAGGCGGATCTGACGGAGGTGCCGTTCCTGACGGTCGATCCGGCCGGGTCCCAGGACCTCGACCAGGCGATGCATCTGAGCCGGCGGGACGGCGGTGGTTACCGGATTCGTTATGCGATCGCTGACGTGTTCGCCTACGTCCGCCCGGGCAGCCTGGTCGAGGCGGAGAGCTGGGTGCGCGGCCAGACGATCTATCTGCCGGACGGCCGGGTCCCGCTGCACCCACCGGTGCTCAGTGAGGGCGCGGTGAGCCTGCTTCCGGACGTGGTCCGGGCCGCTGTCGTCTGGACGATCGACCTGGACGCCGCCGGCGAGACGGTGGGTGTCGCACTGGGCCGGGCCCGGATCCGGAGCCGGGCCAAACTCGACTACGCAGGCGTGCAGCAGCAGATCGACGCCGGCACAGCCCCCGACGAGCTGCTCCTGCTGCCCGAGATCGGCACGATCCTGGCCGAGCGAGCCGCCGACCGTGGCGCGGTCAATCTGCCTCTGCCCGAGCAGGATGTCGAACGCGACGGTGACGGCTGGCGCCTGGTGTTGCGCGCGTCCCTGCCGATCGAGGAGCACAACGCCCAGATCTCCCTGCTGACCGGCATGGCCGCCGCCCAGATCATGCTCGCCGGCGGCATAGGCCTGCTCCGCACCATGCCCGCCCCCAAACCGGAGGCCGTCGCCACCTTGCGTGCCGCCGCCGAGTCCCTGGACGTCCCGTGGCCCCCGGGAGCCTCAGTCGGCGCAGTCGTATCCTCGGTCGACCCGGCCAGTCCTCGCGGCGCCGCGTTCCTGGACCAGGCAGCCGACCTGTTGAGGGGCGCCGCCTACACAGCCTTCGGCACCACCTCCGAACCATCGTCCCCGGCAGTCCCGCCAAAGTCGGCAACGCCGGCTTCAGCTGCTCCGGCTTCAGCTGCTCCGGCTTCAGCTGCTCCGGCTTCAGCTGCTCCGGCTTCAGCCGCTCCGGCTTCAGCCGCGCCAGAGATATCGGCATCAGCAGCCCCGAACGCGGTGATCATCGCTCCGGAAAGCCCAGTCTCGACGAACGCAGATGCCGGAAATGCTGCTTCTGGGAACGCTGGCCCTGAAAGCGCTCGTCCTGAAAGTGCTCGTCCCGGGGACACCGGGCCTGGGCGCTCGCCTTCTGAAGGCGCTGGGCCGGGGAGTGGCGGCGGGTTGCCCGCTGAGGTGGGCCATGGTGGGGTGGGGGCGCCCTACGCGCATGTGACGGCTCCGCTGCGGCGCCTCGCGGACCGGTATGCGACCGAGGCCTGTCTGGCTCTGTTCGAGGGACGCCCGGTTCCGGACGACGTGAGGGAGGCGCTGGGACGGTTGCCGAAGACGATGGCGACCACCGACCGGGTGGCGGGAGCGGCCGACCGCGGTGCGATCGATCTGGCCGAGGCGGTGGTGCTGGAACACCGGGTGGGGGAGACCTTCGAGGTGGCCGTACTGGACCGCGACGAGGGCAACAGCAAGCGCCCACCCGGCGGGACGGTGGCCTTGGACGATCCCGCGGTCCGCGCCAAGTGCGCCGGCGACCTGCCACTGGGCCGCCGGATCCCGGCACGCCTCACCGCCGCCGACCCGTCAACCCGAACCGTCCGCTTCGAGCGGCTCTGATCTCCGGCCGTCCGTTCTGAATCGACCGCTCCGAGCGGCTCCGAGCGGCTCCGAGCGGCTCCGAGCGGCTCCGAGCGGCTCCGAGCGGCTCCGAGCGGCTTCGAGCGGCCATCCAGACGCTGGCGCTGGTGGGACGGGGTGGGCTGTGGCTGGGCGGCCCACCCCGTACACCGAGGGAGGGTTTAGAAGGTGTGTTCGGCTGCCGGGAATTCGCCGCCTCGGACTTCGGCGGCGAACTGGCGGGTGGCCTCGGAGAGGGCGCTGTTCAAGTCGGCGTACTGCTTGACGAAGCGGGGCATCCGGCCGGTGCGCAGGCCGGCCATGTCCTGCCAGACCAGCACCTGTGCGTCGGTGTCGGGGCCCGCGCCGATGCCGACGGTGGGGATGGTGAGTTCCTTGGTGATCTGCTTGGAGACTTCGCCGGGGACCATTTCGAGGACCACGGCGAAGGCGCCCGCCTCGGCGACGGCCCGGGCGTCCGCGATGACCTCGGCGGCGTCCTCGTCGCGGCCCTGCACGCGGTAGCCGCCGATGGTGTGTTCGCGCTGCGGGGTGAAGCCGATGTGGGCCATGACGGGAATGCCGGCGCCGGTGATCGCGGCGATCTGCGGGGCTACGCTGCGGCCGCCTTCGAGTTTCACGGCGTGGCAGCCGCTCTCCTTCATGAACCGGACCGCGGTGCGCAGGGCCTGGGTGGGGCCCTCCTCGTAGCTGCCGAACGGCAGGTCACCGACGATCAGCGCGGTGCTCGTGGACCGGACCACCGCCTTGACCAGCGGTAGCAGCTCGTCGACGGTGATCTGCACGGTGGTTTCGTAGCCGTAGACGTTGTTGGCGGCCGAGTCGCCGACCAGCAGGACCGGGATCCCGTTCTGGTCGAAGATCTGCGCCGTGTACATGTCGTAGGCGGTCAGCATCGGCCAGCGGTCGCCGCGAATCTTGGCGTTGAGCAGGTCACGGGTGCGGACGCGGCGGGTTGCTGGGCCACCGTACAAGGTGGGAATCTCCGACATGACGCACTTCTCCCTTCCCTCGAGGCCGCTGAGGTGCGGTCCCCGGGTGTCCGCACATCGTGACACCGGGGACCCCCTGAAAGTCAGGCCTCAGTAAGGGTTTTCACACCCCTTCACGAAACAGGTTGGTAATAGGGAGGCGACGATCGCGGCCGAACGCCTTGCCGGAGATCTTGGTGCCGGGGGCGGCCTGGCGGCGTTTGTACTCCGCGATGTCGATCATGCGAAGGGTCCGGTCGACCAGGGCCGGGTCGTTACCGGCCTCGATCAGCTCGGCCCGGCCCATGTCCTGATCCACGTAGCCGCGGATGATCGGGTCGAGGATCGAGTAGTCCGGGAGCGAGTCCGAGTCCTTCTGGTCCGGGCGCAGTTCGGCGCTCGGTTCCTTGGTGATCGAGTTCTCCGGGATCGGCGCGTCCGCCTGGGTGTTGCGCCAGCGGGCCAGTTGCCAGACCATCGTCTTCGGCACGTCCTTGATCGGGTTGTAGCCGCCGACCGAGTCGCCGTAGAGGGTGGAGTAACCGACCGCCAGTTCGCTCTTGTTGCCGGTGGTCAGCACCAGGTGGCCCTCCTGGTTGGAGAGTGCCATCAGGATCACGCCGCGGACCCGGGCCTGCAGGTTCTCCACGGCCAGGCCCGACAGCGACATGTTCGCCAGGAAGCCGTCGACCATCGGCTGGATCGGCTGCACCCGGTAGTCCAGGCCGGTGCGTTTGGCCAGGTCGGCGGCGTCGTCCTTGGAGTGCTCCGAGGAGTAGCCGCTGGGCAGTGAGACGCCGACCACGCGTTCCGGGCCGAGGGCGTCGACGGCGATCGCGGCGACGACAGCCGAGTCGATGCCGCCGGAGAGCCCGAAGACGACGCTCCGGAACCGGTTCTTGTCGACATAGTCGCGCAGGCCGACGACCAGGGCGTTCCAGATCTCGGCGTCGTCGGACAGCGGCGGGGCGATCTCACCGCGTACCACATCGGGGTTGTGATCCAGATTTTTGGGGATCTCCACCCGCGTGATGGCCATGTCGTCGGGCCGGTCCTGCTCGACTCGCGGCTTCGCCGCATCGGTCTCGCCGGGGGTGTTCGGCGCCGCGTCCGCCTCCGGCAGATCCAGATCGTGTACGAGCAGAGCCTCCGTGAACTGGCCCGCCCGGCAGAGCAGCTCCCCGCTCGGCGACACGATCATCGAGTCGCCGTCGAAGACCAGCTCGTCCTGCCCGCCGACCATGTTCACGTAGGCGATCGTGGCCCCGGCCTCCGCCGCCCGCCGTTGTACCAGGGGGAGACGGACGTCGTCCTTGTTCGCCTCGTAGGGCGACGCGTTGATGTTGACCACGAGTCCCACGCCGGCCCGCCGCGCCGCGGTGAACGGGCCGCCGGCCTGCCAGATGTCCTCGCAGACGGTCAGCGCCACGTCCACGCCACCGATCCGCACCACGGTCAGCGCGGTGCCCGGCTCGAAGTAGCGGTCCTCGTCGAAGACGCCGTAGTTGGGCAGGTGGTGCTTGTAGTAGGTGGCGGCGACCTCGCCCCGGAACAGCAGCGCGGAGGCGTCCCGCCGTCCGGTGCCCGCCTCGGCGTCCGAGCTGATCGCGGCCGGGCCGTCGGCGTCCACATATCCGACGATCACCGGCAGCTCACCGAGGCCGTCCGCGGCCAGATCGGCGGCGAGACCGCGGAGGGCCTGCTGCGAGGCGGTGACGAACGAGCTGCGGAAGACGAGATCCTCGATGGGATAACCGGTCAGCATCATCTCGGGGAAGGCGACCAGGTGCGCCCCGGCGTCTGCGGCCGTCCGTGACCACCTGCGGATCGAGGCCGCATTGCCGGGTATGTCACCGACTGTCGAGTTCACCTGAGCGAGAGCGATGCGCAGCGTTGGCATGGACCTTATTGTTCCCCAATGCCGCGGTTTCAGTTCCGGACCCGGGCCGACCTCACAGGCTCTGGTCAGCGTAGTCTCGGCTCGATAGGTAGACACGGGAACTAGGGGTGGAAGTGGACCGTCAGCAGGAGTTCGTGCTTCGCACGCTCGAGGAGCGCGACATCCGTTTTGTCCGCCTTTGGTTCACCGATGTGCTGGGTACGCTGAAGAGCGTCTCGGTCGCCCCGGCCGAACTCGAGTCCGCGTTCGAGGAGGGCATCGGGATCGACGGCTCGGCGATCGAAGGATTCGCCCGGGTCTACGAGTCGGACATGGTCGCCATGCCCGACCCGACCACCTTCCAGGTCTTCCCGTTCGAGGGCGGGGTCAGCGGCGAGAGCGCCCGGATGTTCTGCGACATCCTGCTCCCCGACGGCAGCGCCGCCTGGGCCGACCCGCGCCACGTGCTGCGCCGCGCCCTGGCCAAGGCCGCCGAGAAGGGCTTCACCTTCTACACCCACCCCGAGGTCGAGTTCTTCCTGATCCAGGACGGCGCGAACGACGGCTCGGTGCCGGTCCCGGTCGACACCGGCGGCTACTTCGACCACACCACCCACGCGGTGGCCCGCGACTTCCGCCGCCAGGCCGTGCTCTCCCTGGAGCGGATCGGCATCTCGGTCGAGTTCAGCCACCACGAGGTCGCGCCCGGCCAGCAGGAGATCGACCTGCGGTATGCGGACGCCCTCACCACCGCCGACAACATCATGACGTTCCGGCATGTGGTCAAGGAGGTGGCCGTCACCCAGGGTGTCCGGGCGACCTTCATGCCGAAGCCGTACACCGACCAGCCCGGTTCCGGCATGCACACCCACCTGTCGCTGATGGAGGGCGAACGCAACGCCTTCTACGACAGCGAGGACCCGCAGAAGCTGTCCAAGACGGCGCGGGCGTTCATCGCCGGCCTGCTGGTGCACGCGCGGGAGTACACCGCGATCACGAACCAGTGGGTCAACTCGTACAAGCGGCTGTTCCCGCTGCAGCTGCCGGACCGGATCACCGAGTCGCCGGCGTTCGTCAGCTGGGGCCACCTCAACCGGTCCGCCCTGGTCCGGGTCCCCGCCTTCGGCAAGCCCAGCTCGGCGCGCGTCGAGGTCCGCTCGATCGACTCGGCGGCGAACCCCTACCTGGCCTTCGCGGTCATGCTCGGTGCCGGTCTCAAGGGCATCGAGGAGGGCTACGAGCTGCCGCCGGGCGCCGAGGACGACGTGTGGTCGCTGTCGCCGGCCGAGCGTAAGGCCGCCGGTTACGAGGCGCTCCCGGAGAACCTGTCCGAGGCGATCGACGTGATGGCCAAGTCCGAGCTGGTCGCCGAGGTGCTCGGCGAGCACGTCTTCGACTTCTTCCTGCGTAACAAGCGGGCCGAGTGGGAGCAGTTCCGCCGCGAGGTCACGCCGTACGAGCGTCAGCGTTACCTCGGCGCGCTCTGAGCGCAGCTCGAACCCATAGCTCGACCGGAGGCCGGGGCGGACGACCGCCCCGGCCTCCGTCTCGTTCAGCGCCGGCGGTCCGCCGTGCTGTGGTCTGCGCCTGTGTTCCGTCACGGTGGTGCTTCTCGTCCGCCTCGGGTAGCCCGGGATACGCCAGACGGCGGCGATCCGGGGATCGCCGCCGTCCGACTGGTTCGGCTGCCTGCGCAGGGTGGGGGCAACCCCGTTGTCAGCCGACCTTACAAGGCATCCGGTGGACCGCCCGTTCCCCAGATCCAGTCCACCGGATGCCGGCTCTCACCGGTGAGGCTCCTGGTCGCCCATGACCTGCCTCACCTCTCCCTCGACCCGCGGTCCGTCCGCACGCCGTCGCCGGCCGACGGGGTGCGGTGTCCGTCCCGCGCGGCGAATCCGGCGGGGATCCGTCCGTTCCGGGCGGCGAATCCGGCGGGGATCCGTCCGTTCCGGGCGGCGAACCCGGTGGTGTCCTGCCCGTTCCGGGCGGCGAACCCGAGGGTGTCCCGTCCGTTCCGGGAGTCGCCGGTCCGCGGATCGCCGTCGCGGGGATGCCCCTCCGAGGGCCGGTCGCTCGACGGTCGGCCGCCGCCGGGACCGTGGCCTCCGGGATCGCTGGTGCGGGGAGCCGCGGACCGGGTGGCATCGGGTGTGCCGTCCCGGCGGAGGTCACCGCAGAAGCGGCCGACCTCGTCCCGCTCGCCGGCCCGGTCGACCAACTCGCCGTAGTACCCGGCGTCGAGCGCCCGATCCCGCTCCTGCTCGTCCTGCCCGGTGAACTCGGTGCAGAGCTGCGCCAGCCGCTGCGGTGTGGCGGTGGCCGACGGTCCCGGCGTCGCGCTCGCCGTCCCGAGGCCCGTCGTTTCCGGACCCGTCGCTTTCTGGCCCGCAGCCTCCCGCTTCGCCTCCTGACCTGCCTCCCGGCCTGCCGACGCCAGGTCGGAGACGGGGGACGAGGCCGGCGGTGCCGCGGAGAACGTGCCGGTGCCGGCCGCCAGGGCCACCCCACCGATCGTCGCCGTCGTCGCGAACGCCGCCGCGGCCACCTTGAGACTCAGCAGCCGTGTCAGAATCGTCGACCGGCGGCGGATCCGCGCGTCGCCGGGGGCGTGGCCCGCTGCCCGGAACGCGGCCACCGCGGCGTCCTCCCCGGCCAGCTCGTGCGGCCGGCCCGGAGCCTGCGCCGCCCGGAGCACCCGGGTCAGACCGTCCGGCAGCGCGGACAGATCGCCCCGCAGGGCGCCCTCCGCCGTCTCCCGGTCCATCGGTCTCCCGCCCTCGGTCGTCCTGTCACGTGCGGCGCCCGGCCGGTGACGGGGGACGCGCTCGCTGGTCATCTCATCTCCTTCAGCGCCGCCGTTGCCGCCGGTGTCACCGGCGCCGTCCAGGTCGCGGATCGGCGCTGCTCAGGAGGCTTGGGATCGCGGGCGGTCAGGCGCTGGGCGAGCTGTCGCAACCCGCGGTACGCCGCGGTGCGGACCGCTCCGGCCCGCCGTCCGAGGATCAGCCCGGTGCTCTTCGCGTCCAGCCCGGCGACCACGCGCAGCATCACCGCCTCGGCCATCTCCGGCGGCAGGGTGGCGATCAGGGCCACCGCCTCGTCGGTGGTGACCAGCTCCAGGGCGCGTTCGGCGGTGTCGTCGCCGGCCCGCAGACCGTCCAGGCCCTCGACCGGTGCGCCGGTCTGCGGACGGCGGCGCTGGGCCCGGAGCAGGTCCATCGCCCGGTGCCGGGCGATCGTTGCGGTCCAGCCCCGGAAACCGTCGCCGTCGCCCGCGAACGAGCGCAGGTCGCGGGCGATCTGCAGCCACGCCTCGGAGGCGACGTCCTCCGCGTCGTCGCCCACCAGGACCCGCAGATATCGCAGCAGCACCGGCTGCTGCAATCGGTAGAGCTGCCGGAACGCGTCCTCGTCGCCGGTCTGCGCCGCGCGTACCACAGCGCCGAGGTCCTCCGGTGCCACCATCACACGACCTCCGCGCCTCTCGCCGATCGCGCCCCCGAGGATGCGGGCACCCGTAGGTACAGCGACACCCGGCCCGAAAACGTCACAGGCTATCGTCCGAACCCCGGGCTAGATCGGCTCCGATACCGTCGTCGGGGAGAACACGCGACAAGGGAGAAGCCGTGCTGCAAGATCTGCTTGAGGGCGCTGGGCGCAGTATCGCGTTCGGCATCGTGGGCATCGGACTGATGGCGGTCGGCTACGTGCTGATCGACCTGCTCACGCCGGGCAAGCTGCGGGACCTGATCTGGGCCGAGCGCAACCCGAACGCCTCGCTGTTGCTGGCGGCCAACCAGTTGGGCATCGCGCTGATCGTCTTCACCGCGATCTTCACGTCGTACGAGTCGTTCGCCCAGGGCCTGGCGTCGACGGTGCTGTTCGGCCTGGTCGGCATCGGCATCATGGGCCTGGCGTTCCTGGTCCTGGACTGGATGACCCCGGGCAAGTTGGGCGAGGTCATCTGCACCCCGGAGCGGCACGGCGGCGCCCTGGTCAGTGCGGCGTCGCACTTCGGCGCGGCGCTGATCGTCTGCGCCTGCATCTCCTAGATCGACGACGGTCGACGGTGGTCGACGACGCTCGAGGGTGGTCGACGACGCTCGAGGGTGGTCGACGACGCTCGAGGGTGGTAGACGACGGTCGAGGGTGGTCGAGGACGAGAAGCGGCGACGAACTACTTTGACGCGGAGTGGCAAGATCAACTTTATGAATCTGGACGAGATCCGCCTGGAGCCGGTCACCGAGGCCAACTGGCGCGAGTGCGCCGCCCTGACCGTGCATCCCGAGCAGAAGCAGTTCGTCGCGGACGTCACCTACTACCTCTGCATGTGCAACTACGGCGATCTGTGGAAGCCGTACGCCGTGACCCGCGACGGCAAGGTGGTGGCCTTCGCGATCTGGGCCGTCGACGACGACGCCAGCCGCTGGATCGGCGGCGTGGTGGTGGACGCCGAGCACCAGCGCCAGGGCATCGGCCGCGAGCTGGTCCGCCAGCTGCGGGACCGGCTGATCGCCGTACCCGGCACGCCGAACGTGGCCCTGAGCTATCAGCCGGAGAACACCGCGGCCCGTGACCTGTACCTGAGCCTCGGTTTCGTGGAGACCGGCGAGACCGACGGTGACGAGGTGGTCGCCCGCTGGACACCGGGCGACTAGCCTCGAGACGTGAGTGGCGCATTAGTCATCGAGAACGACCCCAGTGACGATCTTCGCCGACTGGGCGACTGGCTGACCGAAGCGGGCCTGGACCTCACCGTCCTGCGCCCGCACGCCGGCGACCCGCTGCCGGAGACCCTCGACGGGTTCTCCGCGCTGGTGGTGCTGGGCGGCGGGCAGAACGCCTACCCGGACCCCGGCGGCGAGCCGGGCGCGCCCTGGTTCCCCGCGCTGGAGGGCCTGCTGCGCAAGGCGGTCCGCCACCGGGTGCCGACCCTCGGGGTCTGCCTCGGCGGGCAGATCCTGGCCCACGCGCACGGCGGCCTGGTGGAGCGCAGCACCGCCGGCCCGGAGATCGGTCCCGGGCTGGTCGCCAAGCGGGACGCCGCCGACACGGATCCGCTGTTCAAGTGGGTGCCGCTGCTGCCGGACGTGCTGCAGTGGCACCACGACGAGATCACCGAGCTGCCGGCGAACGCGACGTTGCTCGCCGCTTCCAGCCGCTACCCGCATCAGGCGTTCCGGATCGGTGACCGGGCGTGGGGCGTGCAGTTCCACATCGAGTGCGACGCGGCGATGATCGAGGACTGGAGCCGCAGCGACGCGGCGACGCTCGCCGAACTCGGCATCGACCCCGAGGTGCTGGTGGCGGCGACGTCGGCGGTCCTCGCCGACGTCGAGGAGGTCTGGCAGCCGTTCGCCGTCCGGTTCGCCGCGCTGGCCCTCGGCACCCTGCCGGACGCCGACATCCCCCAGCAGAGCACCGGCCGGACCCTGCCTCTGCTGGGGCACTGATGACCCGGCCGACCCGGCTCGCCCGGTACGGGTTCGCCGACAACGGGGCCAGCGCCACCGACCTGCTCGGCGACGAGGGCCTGCGGATGTGGGACCCGCGGATGCAGGGCCCGGTCGACGAGCGAGCCGCCGAACTGCTGGACGGGCTCTCCCGGTCGGCCGATCCGAACCTGTCGCTGCGCCAGCTGCACCGGCTCGTCGACGCGGTCGGCCGGGCCGCCGAGCGGGGCAACGGCGGCCGGATCGTCGGCCCCGGCGGCGCGCTGACGGTGAACGCGGCGACCGACGAGTTCTTCGTCGAGCTGCACCGCGACCACGGTCTGCGGCGCCGGCTGCTGGCGGTGCTCGGCGCGTCGTCCACGCTCGGCGACAACCTGGTGGCCAATCCGGACGAGTGGCGGACACTGTCGACCGGGCGCAGCGGTCTGCCACCGGACGCCGAGGGCCGGCTGGTGTTCGACCCGGAGACGGGCGTGCCGGGCCTGCGGGCCGCCTACCGGCTGGCGCTGCTGCGGATCGCGGCCGCGGACCTGACCGGCGGGCGGGGACTCGAGCCGACCATGGCGGCGCTGTCGCGGCTGGCGGACGAGACGCTCGCGGCCGCGTACACGATCGCGGTCCTGGGTCTGAAGGGTGTGGCCGAGCCGCGGCTGGCGGTCGTGGCGATGGGCAAGTGCGGCGGCAACGAGCTGAACTACGTCTCCGACGTGGACGTGATCTTCGTGGTGGCCGGTGACGAGGATCTGAGTGCGGGCACCACGATCGCCGCCCGGCTGATCGAGATCTGCGGTCAGGTGGCCTGGCCGGTCGACGCGGCGCTGCGCCCCGAGGGCAGTCGCGGCCCGCTGGTCCGGACTCTGGCCAGCCATCAGGCGTACTACCGGCGCTGGGCCCGGACGTGGGAGTTCCAGGCGCTGTTGAAGGCCCGGCCGGCCGCCGGTGACCTGGCGCTGGCGAGTGAGTGGATCGCCGACCTGGCGCCCCTGGTGTGGCATGCCGCGGAACGCCCGGAGGCGGTCGCCGACGTCCGTGACATGCGCCGGCGGATCATCGACAACGTGCCGGCCAAGGAGGTCGACCGGGAGATCAAACGCGGTCCCGGTGGTCTGCGCGACATCGAGTTCGCGGTGCAGTTGCTGCAGCTCGTGCACGGCCGGGTCGACGAGACGCTGCGCGCCCCGGGCACCCTCCCGGCGCTGCGTGCGCTGGTGGCGGGCGGTTACGTCGGCCGCCAGGACGGCGAGACCCTGCTGCGGGGTTACCGTTTCCTGCGCGGCGTCGAGCACCGGCTGCAGCTTCAGCAGCTCAAACGGACCCACACCGTGCCGGACGACCCGGCCGGTCTGCGCTGGCTCGCGGCGGCACTCGGCTACACCGCGCTGCCCGGTCGCGACGCGGTCGAGGCGTTCCGCTCGGACTGGGTGGGGCACGCCGCCAACGTCCGGCGCCTGCACGTCAAGCTGCTCTATCAGCCGCTGCTCGAGGCGGTGGCCCGGGTGCCCGCCGAGTCGCTGCGGATGACCCCGGAGTCGGCCCGCAAGCGCCTGGAGATCCTCGGGTTCGCCGACCCGGCCGGAGCGCTGCGGCACCTGGAGGCGCTGACCGGCGGTGTCACCCGGACCGCGGCGATCCAGCGCACCCTGCTGCCGATGCTGCTCGAGGACTTCGCCGACGCCCCCGAACCGGATCGCGGCCTGCTCAACTACCGGCACGTGTCGGACAAGCTCGGCAGCACCCCGTGGTACCTGCGGCTGCTGCGCGACGGCGGACCGGTGGCCCGCCGCATGGCCCGGGTGATCGGCCTGTCGAGGTACGCGTCCGACCTGCTCACCCGCGACCCGGAGGCGCTGCGGCTGCTCGCCGAGGACGCCGAGTTGCAGCCCCGCCCCCGGCAGGCGCTGCTCGACGGGTTCGCGGCCGCCGGCGACCGGCACCCCGATCCGGTGAAGGCGATCGCCGCGGTCCGTGCCCTGCGCCGGCGGGAGTTGTTCCGGATCGCCTGCGCCGACATCCTGCGGGAGGGCGGTGACCTGGCCCCGGACCGTCCGCTGGACGTCGACGGGGTCGGCATGGCCCTCTCCGACATCACCGATGCGACCCTGGGTGCGGCGCTGGGCATCGCCCGTCGCGGCCGGCCCGGTCCGGCGGGCCTGCGGTTCGCCGTCATCGGGATGGGCCGCCTCGGCGGGTACGAGATGAGCTACCCCTCCGACGCCGATGTGCTGTTCGTCCACGAGCCGCCGCCCGGTTGTCCCGAGGGGGAGGCCAGCGCCGCCGCCCACGCGATCGCCGAGGAGTTGCGCCGCCTGCTCAACGCGCCCGCCCCCGACCCGGCCCTCGGTGTCGACGCCGACCTGCGACCGGAGGGCCGGCAGGGTCCGCTGGTCCGCAGCCTGCAGGCCTACCAGCAGTACTACGCCCGGTGGTCGCGGGTGTGGGAGGCGCAGGCGCTGCTGCGGGCCCGGTTCGTCGCTGGTGACGCCGAGCTGGGCCGCCGGTTCGAGGCCCTCGCCGACGGCATGCGCTATCCGGAGGGTGGCCTCACCCGCGAGCAGGTGATCGAGATCCGCCGGATCAAGGCCCGGGTGGAGACCGAGCGGATGCCCCGGGGCGCCGACCCGAACACGCACACCAAACTGGGCCGCGGCGGTCTGGCCGATGTGGAGTGGGCGGTCCAGCTGCTCCAGTTGCGGTACGCCCACGAGCAGCCCGAACTGCGCAGGACCCGCACTCTGGAGGCGCTGGACCACGAGTGCCGGACCGGTCTGGTCGGCGCCGCCGACGCGGAGGCGATGGCGGCCGGCTGGACCCTGGCCGCCCAGGTCCGTAACGCGCTCACCCTGGTCCGCGGGCGTCCGACCGATCAGCTGCCCCGGCACGGGGTCGAGCTGGCGGGCGCGGTGCTCCTGCTGGGCGGCGGCGATCCGGGTGAGTTCGTGGACCGGTACCTGCGGCTGACCCGGCGGTCCCGCGCGGCGATGGAACGGGTCCTCGACTCTTGAAAGCCCCCGGTCCTAGCAGGGTTGGGACGTGCCCTTGCCGCGGACGATCCGGTACGCCCCGTCCGTGCCGCTGACCACGTAGGTGATCTGCCACACCGTGCAGGTCTCGTCCAGCCGTCCGTCCGGGCCGTCTCCGGGCTCCTGTTCGCTGCGGAACCGGACGTCCGCCGTGGTGGTGCCGTCGCCGGCGGTGGACAGGGCGTGCAGCACCACCCGGGAGTCGCGGGCGCTGCCGGTGCCCTCGGCGAACGCCGCCATCTGGTCGGTGTCGCGGGGGTCGACCGCGCCGTCCGGGTCGAGTACCCGCCCCACCGCGACGTAGTCCTTGTTGTTGATCCCGGTGAAGTAGGTGTGGAACATCGCCGCGACCGCGGGTGCCCGCTTGTCGGTGACGGTGCGGTCCACGGTGACCAGGGCGGACGCCGAGGGCGTGACGGTGGCCCCGGTGATCGGCGAGAGGCTGACCGGGATGTTCTCCAGGATCGGCTTCCCGGTCACCGGCGGCGGTGGCGCCGTACTCGGCCCGGTGGAGGTGCCGATCAGGCGCGGGCCGCCGATCACCCCCGCGGTGATCAACGCGCCGCCGAGCACGGCCAGTGGCAGCGCGGGCATCAGCCGGGACCGCCGACGGCGCCGGGGTGCCGGGGCGCCGGGGTCGGCGGCTTCCGGGATCCAGGTCACGCCACTCTGATCAGCTTCGGTCTGCGTCATGCGGCTCGGGCCGGCGTGCCGGGGCGCGGCGTTGCGTGGTGCCGGTGGTGTGCCGGACCGGAATCCGGGTGCCGGCGCGGGCCGGGACCGCGGCGGTATCGGGTCCCGGGGGCGGTCTCTCGGCTGCCAGGGCAGCGGCTGGTCCCCGTTGTCCGGCTGCCACGGCTGGCCGCACACCGCACATCGCTCCGGCGTATCGGCGTTGTCCTCGCCGCAGTTGACGCAGTTCCACACGAGGATCCAGTGAATCGGTTGTCCCGGCCGTCCGTATCGTCCGCTTCGGGCAACGATTCTGCTGATCAACCGACCCGGGTGACGGCTTATCGTCCGGTTTACGGCCGGTCCTCATTCGATCGGATGACGCCGGGCTTGCGCGGCGGGCGCGGTCAGGTCTGTGGTGTGGCGGCGGCGATCACCCGGGTCAGGGCGGCGTGCACCGATCGCAGGTCCTCGACGGGCATGCCGAGGCGTGCCACCACGGCCGGGGGGATCCGCTCGGCGTCGGCCCGCAGCGCGCGACCACTGTCGGTCAGCGTGATGGCGAGGCTGCGCTCGTCGGCCGGATCCCGCCGGCGGCGCAGGTAGCCGATCGCCTCCAGCCGTTTCAGCAGCGGGGAGAGGGTGCCCGGGTCGAGTTGCAGCAGCTCGCTGAGGCGGCGCACGGAGAGCGGGGCATGCTGCCAGAGGGCGAGCATGACCAGGTATTGCGGGTGGGTCAGGCCCATCGGCTCCAGCAGCGGGCGGTAGATCGCCACCACACTGCGCGCGGCGACCGACAGGGCGAAACAGACCTGTTGTTCGAGTGCCAGGGGGTCGTCCGGATCACTCACTGGCGTGCCTCCTCATGTCATTGGGTATTCTACCGATAGTTGGTGCACCAACGATTGGCCCACCAAGTTTCTGAGGAGTCGCGCCGTGTCCAGGTTCTCGGGCTGGTTCCACCGCACGTTCGACGACTGGTTCTTCCGCTCCATGATCGGCCCGGCGCAGACCAAGGGCGCTGTCCAGGGTTGCGACGAGTTCGCCCGCGAGCAGTGGAAACGCGACCTGGAGAACCGGAAGCGCTTCACCCGCGAACAACGCGAACGCAAGCGTGCGGAGCGCGAGGCCAGGCGGTCCTGACTTTCTGGTACGCGTCGACGGGAGTCCCGGCCTGGCACTGGCCGCGACCTGCGTTCCGGCGCAAGCGACTGCCGCGACCGCCGGGTCGTCCGGGTCGTCCGGGTCAGAACAGGCTGCTGGTCACGGTGTAACGGCCCGGAGCCGGGACCCGGACCGTCGTCCACTCGCCGTCCGCGGTGACCGACGCGCCCCCGGAGGCGGTGAACCAGCGGTGGTGGCGAATGCGCAGGGACACCGGTCCGGCGGCCGGGGCGTCGAAGGTCAGCGTGGCGGCGTCCTGCGACACCAGGGTGGCCGGGGCGGCGACGATCGGGCGGGCGGACGCCACCTCGTAGAGCTTCCAGTCCGCGTCGGACCAGATCAGCGACAGGTAGGGGAGACCGGCCGTGACCATCGCGGCCTCCGCCCGGCCGGGCCAGGACAGCTCCGCCGACGGAACCGCCACGTACTGGACGGCCTCCTCGTGCAGCCATTCCTCGTAGGACGACGGCGTCAGATCCACCCCGGTCCCCGAAGCCCCCGGGACCACCGTGAAGAACAGCGGGTTGCGGTCGATGTCGGCCTGCCGCAGCCAGCCGCGGGCCAGCGGGACCGGCCCCATCGACGCCGCCTCCCAGTAGGCCCGGGTCGGCGGGATCTCCACCCGGCCGGTCAACGGGCGGGACGCCAGCTGGTCACGCAACGGGCGGAAGTAGGAGTCCGCCACGGTCGGGTTGCCGAGGTCGCGCAGATCGCCGACGACGACCGGCTGCTGCCACCAGATCACCGCTCCGATGAGGACGGCCAGCACCGCGCCGGGCCGGGGCACCAGCCGGTGGGCGAGCGTCGCGTAGGCGGCCAGCACCGGGACGCCGAACATCGCGGCGAGACGGGTCGCGTTCAGGCCGACCGGGGTGTGGATCAGCGCCGCCGCCAGCACCCCGGCCGACGACAGCAGAGCACCGAAGCGGACCGCCCGGATCGGGACGAAGGCGGCCACCACCAGGCCGGTCAGCATGGTCCGGACGGTGTCGGCGCGGCTGATGTTCATCCAGCCGCCGTCGCCGAAGAGCAGCGACGTCACCGCCAGCGGCAGCGCGGCCGGCACCCCCAGCAGCAGCCCGTCACGGTACCGGCCGGTCAGCACGAGGGCCGCTCCGGCGAGACCGGTGAACAGACCGGCGACCGGGCTCGTCGCGGCGGCCAGGAACGCGGCCGCACCGGCGAGCGGACGCAGGCGTGGCACGGTCAGCAGGACCAGGGCGGCGACCCCCAGACAGATCCCGAGACCGTACGTGACCCGTCCACTCACCAGGTTCCCGGCGAATCCGAGTGTCCCGAGCAGCGCCCCCGCCCACGGCCGGGCCGCCCCGGTGCGCCGGAACAGCACCGCCAGCAGCACCGAGCCCGCGATCATCGCCAGGACGCCGGTCACGCGGACACCGAACAGCGCCATGATCGGCTGGGAGACGAGGCTGTAGCCGAACTGTTCCACCCCGGCGTACCAGCGGAGGTCGACCGGGACGAATCCGTGTGACGCGAAGAACTCGGCCCGTGCCGTCTGGGCCGCGAGGTCGGTGCCCATCGGTGGCAGGAGCAGGAAGACGATGCCGGCCACCGTCGCCAGCAGCGCGGTGATCCATTCCAACCGGTGCCGGGCCCACATCCCGCCGACAGTACCGGTTCACCGGTGGTAGCAGCCTGTCACGGTAGGGTCCTTGCCATGCCCCGTCCGTTCCTCGTCCGATACACGGGGCTTGCAGGCAGTCTGCTGCTCGCGGTGGCCGCCTGGCTCGGTGGCGCGAGCAGTCCGTGGGAACCCACTGTGACGCCGCGCACGATTCTCGCCGGGCAGAACGGTGTCGTCCTGCCGCTGGCGTGGCTGGCCGGGACGGGTCTGCTGGTCGCCGCCTGGGTGCTCGGCCGCAGGCGGGTGCCGTCGGTGCGCTGGGCCTTCGTGACCGCCGCGCTGTGGGCCGTACCCCTGCTGCCCGTCCTCCCGTTGGGCAGCTACGACGTCTACTCGTACGCCTGTCAGGGATGGCAGCAGTCCGCGGGCTTCGACCCGTACTCCGGCGGTGTCGATCTTCTGGGTTGTCCCTGGGCCGACGCCGTCGCACCCACCTGGCGCTCCTCGCCGGCCCCTTACGGACCGGTGTTCCTGGTCCTGGCGGCGGTCGCGGCGAAGCTGGGTGGCTCGCTGACCGGAGCGGTGGTGTTGCTGAGGGTGATCGCGGTGGCCGGTGTCGTGGTGATCGGTTGGTGTCTGCGTGGCGACAAGGAAGCGGTGTTCCTGGTTCTGGCGAGCCCGCTGGTCCTGGTGCACCTGGTCTCCGGCGCGCACAACGAGGCGGTGATGGTCGCCCTGATCATGGCGGGGCTGGCCATGCGAAGAAGCATGCTGATGATGGGCGTGCTGCTCGGCCTGGCGGTCGGGGTCAAGGCCACCGCGATCGTGGTGATCCCGTTCGCCGTGCTGTTCTTCCCCGGACGTTTCCGGCGCGCGGTGACGATGATCGGTGGGGGAGCGACGGCGGCGCTGGTGGCCGTCTCGCTCGGCTCCGGCCTGGGCCTGGGCTGGATCGCCGGGCTGACCGGCAGCGGCGTCTCGGTGCAGTGGACCGCCCCGTCGACCGCGATCGGCATGACCCTGGAGATGATCGGCGTGCCCGGTGCGGTCGCCGTCACCCGGGTTCTCGGCATGGCCGCGCTGGTCGTGGTGCTGCTCCTGCTCTGGGTGCGGGCGCTGCGCAAGGGCGATCCGCTGCTGCACGCCGGACTGGCGCTCGCTGCCACGGTGCTGCTCGCCCCGGTCTTCCACCCTTGGTACGCGATCTGGCCGCTCGCCCTTCTCGCCGCGACCCCGTGGCGCGACACCCTCTGGCTGGTCGCCCCGTGCGCGGTGGCCGGCGTCCTCTGCCTCCCGGACGGGTACAACCTGGCGCTCGCCACCAAGGCGCAGGGTGCGGTCGTGATGACCGCGCTCGCCGGATATCTAGCGTGGAAAGTTCTGCATGAAGCGAAACAGACAGATCGCGACCGTCGTCGTCCTGACGCTGATCACGGTGGGGATCGTCGTCCTCGCCGCGAGGCGTAACGGGTTCTTCGACTCCAAGGTCTACTACGGCGCGATCCAGTACTGGTTCCGCGGCGACGGCGGCATGGTCTACGACTGGCTGCGGCCCGGTACGCCGTACGGCTTCACCTATCCGCCGTTCGCCGGACTGGTGATGCTGCCGATGGCGTACCTGCCGTTCTGGCCTGTCGTGGTGCTGGCCTGCCTCGGCACGGTGCTCACCACGGCACTGCTGGTCTGGTGGCTGGCCGGCCCGATGATCCGGGGCCGCGGGTGGACCGTCTGGTACGCGTACGCGATAGCCGTGCTTGTGGCCCTGGCTTTCGAACCGGTCCGCGAGACGTTCACTTTCGGCCAGGTCAACACGCTGCTGCTGGCCGTGGTCGCCTTCGACATGCTCTTCGGCGTGGCCAAGGACAGCCGCTGGGCGGGTGTCGGCATCGGACTCGCCACCGCGATCAAGCTGACTCCCGGCGTCTTCATCCTGTACCTGCTCGTGACGCGCCGGTGGCGGGCGGCGGCGACCTCGATCGGTGCGGCCGCCGCGGCGACCCTGCTGGCCGCGGCGATCTTCCCGAACGAGTCCCGCGAGTTCTGGTTCTCCGCGCTGCGCGACACCAACCGGGTCGGCCAGCTGCACTTCCTGTCCAACCAGTCGGAACGCGGGTTCCTGGCCCGGCTGCCGCTGGACGCCGTCGAGGCGCAGGTGTGGCTGGTCTGCGTGGTCGTCACTCTGGGCTTCTGGGCCTGGCGGGTGGCCCGGTCACCGCAGGACGTGATCGGCGGGCTGGCGCTGACCGGCGTGCTGGGCTGCCTGCTCAGCCCGGTCACCTGGATCCACCACTGCGTGTGGCTGATCCCGGCGCTGATCCGCTGCTTCGAGCACGGTGGACGGCAGCGGAACCTGGCGATCGCGGCTTACCTGCTGATGACGTCCCGGCTGACCTGGCTGTGGGAGAACCGTCCCCGGCCGCCGCTGGAGATTCTCGGCGGCAACATCTATGTCTGGTTCAGCCTGGCTCTGCTGATCTGGACACCGCTCGGTACCCGGCGTTCGTCTGACGTCCATGAGACGGACAAGATCACCACGTAGGCAGAGCGCATGTCTCTCCGCCGTACCTCGTCGGCGCTCGTGTCCGTCCTGGCCCTGGCCGCAGTGGGCGCTGTGCCCACCGCGGCGGCCGCGCACGGTCGCGCCGACGGTTTCACCCGACTCTCCACGTTCCCGGCCTATCTGAACTCGTCGATCGGCGACACCGCGGCGGCCGAGATCTCCACGGTCACCGAGGACGGCCGGACGGTCGTCTACACCGACAGCCCCGGCAAGCGTCTCGGCTTCGTCGACATCACGAACCCGTCCAAGCCGCAGCCTGCCGGGACGCTGGCGATGGGCGGTGAGCCGACGTCGGTTGCGCATCTCGGCGGCCTGCTCCTGGCCGCGGTCGCCGACGGACGGCTCGTTGTCGTCTCGGCATCGCGCAAGATCGTCAGGACGATCGACCTGGGCGGCCAGCCCGACTCGGTCGCCGTCGCGCCCAGCGGCCGTTACATCGCCGTCGCCATCGAGAACGAGCGCGACGAGGACGTCAACGGCGGCGCCCTCCCGCAGGGTCCGGCCGGCTACCTGGCCGTGATCGACGCCAAGACGTGGAAGCTCACCAAGGTTGCGCTGACCGGGCTGTCCACGGTCGCGCCGACCGACCCGGAGCCGGAGTACGTCAGCATCAACTCCCGCGACGAGGCCGTCGTCTCGCTGCAGGAGAACAACCACCTGGTGGTGGTCTCCCTCGCGACCGGAAAGATCAAGAAGCACTTCACCGCGGGCGCGGTCACCGTGTCCGGCGTGGACACGGTCGACGACGACCGGATCGCGCTCACCGGCTCGATCACCGCGAAACGCGAGCCGGACGGCGTCACCTGGATCACCGACGAGCTGTTCGCCACCGCCAACGAGGGCGACTACGAGGGCGGCTCCCGCGGCTGGACGATCTTCAACGCGAAGACCGGCGCGGTCGTCTGGGACGCCGGCAACGCCCTGGAGCACATCGCCGTCTCCTACGGGCAGTACCCGGACAAGCGCTCGGACGCCAAAGGCATCGAACCGGAGAACGTGGCGTTCGGTCGCTTCCACGGCGTGCCCTATGTCTTCGTGAACTCCGAGCGCGGCAACTTCACCGCCGTCTACGACGTGTCCAACCCGCGCAAGCCGAAGTTCACCCAGCTCCTGCCGACCACGAACGGTCCCGAGGGCGTCGTCGCGGTGCCGTCCCGTGGGCTGGTCGTCGTCTCCAGCGAGGAGGAGGACGCGTCGATCGGCATCCGCGGCACGGTCCAGGTCTTCGGATTAGGCGCCAATCCGACAAATCAGCTTATCTCGCGGAATGGCATCCCATGGGGTGCGCTTTCCGCGCTCTCCGCCGTGCCCGGCCGCAAGGACCGCCTGGTCAGCGTCACCGACGCCGTCTACACGCCGACCCGTATCCTGGGCCTGACCACCGGCGGCACGATCGACTCGCAGCTGACCGTCACCAAGGACGGCACGCCGATCGGCTACGACGCCGAGGGCATCGTGGCCCGTAAGCAGGGCGGATACTGGCTGGCCGTGGAAGGCTCCGCGAGCACGCCCAACCTGCTGGTCCGGCTCGACGCGAAGGGCCGCGTCCAGGAGGAGATCACCCTCCCCGCCGACGTCGCCGCCACCATCACCACGAACGGCCTGGAGGGCGTCGCCGAATCCGGCACCTCGGTCTGGGTCGCCGTACAGCGCACCCTCAAGGGCGACCCGGCGAACACCGCGCGCATCGGCCGCTACGACACCGTCACCAAGACCTGGTCGTGGCTGCTCTACCCGCTCGACGCCGCACCCACCGGCTGGTCCGGCCTCTCCGAGATCGTCGCCGTCGACGGCAACATGTTCGCCGCGATCGAACGCGACAACCAGCGCGGACCCCTCGCCGCGATCAAGAAGATCTACACCTTCGACGTGCCGCGCACCTGGTCCGGAACACCGACGGTCACCAAGAAACCGGCCAAGGACCTCCTGCCGATCCTCAAGTCCGGCAACGGCTGGGTCCAGGACAAGGTCGAGGGCCTCGCGATCGCCGGTGACGGCCGCACCTACGCCGTGACCGACAACGACGGCCTCGACGACGCCACCGGCGAAACCGTCTTCATGAACCTCGGCAAACTTCTTTAACCCTTCTCGTCGTACGCCGAAAGGGCGCCGGGCGTTCTGTCCGGTGCCCTTTCCTGTGTCTTTCCTATTGGTAATAGTAGTCACGGAAAGTCGCGCCGATTATCTCGCGCGCCTAGATTGTCGGGACTTCTGAACAGGGGTTTCAGGCGATCGAGGGGAGGCTTCTGTGGTGATAGTCCTGTGGGCCTTTCCCGCCGTCGTGGAGTTGGGTGGGGTACTCCTCGTCCATGCCGGGATGCCCGATGTGACGGCCGGCCTTCCGGTCCGCGGGTCCGCCCTCTCGGCTCTCGTCGTGTCGCTGATCGCTGTCACCCTGACCGGCTCGGTTGCCGCCCGGATCGGAGTCCATGGCCGACTGCGCCTGGCCGTCGGGGGCGCGCAGTTCGTCGCCGCCGGACTCACGACGGCTCTCGGCCTCGCGCTGCTGACCAGCGGCGGCGTGCTCGCGGTCTTCACGCTCCTGCTGGCACACGCGGCCCTGTCGATGGCGATGGTCGGCCGTGCGGTTCTGCGCGCTCCCGATGCCCACACCGCAACGAAGGAGCAGGTTCGGTGACCGACGAGATGATGCGACGTCTGAGCCTGTTGCACGCAGAAACAGCCCGGTGGGGCGATCTGGCGGCGACGTTCACCGCGTCGGCACCCCGCCAGGCCGAGGGCAGCGACGAGTCCGGCCGGGTGACGGTGACGCTGGGCGCGAACGGGCTTCCCCGATCGATCCGCGTGCGCAACGACTGGACTCGGTACCTGCGGCCGGACCGTTTGGGCTCGGCGGTGATGGACGCTGCCACCGACGCCCTCCGGCGTGGCATGCAGGACTGGGCGTACGAGCTGGACGACCGCGGATGGCGCGGACGACTACGGGACGTCGAGGACGAGCGATTCCACCGCGAGCCGATCGGGCAGCCGCGGTCCCCGGCCGGCCTTGCCCGGGAACTCGGCGAACTGACCGAGGATGTCATCCGGGCCCTCCAGACGACGCGGTCCGCTGATCAGGAGCAGTCCGCCGAACCGGTGAAGGGAACCGGCGGCGGGGGACACGTTGCCGTGGTCCTGGGCCCAGCGGGGCTGACGGCCTGCACCGTTGACGCCGCGTGGGCCGAACGTAATTCCGGAGACGACATCACCGCGGCCCTGGGCCGGGCTCTTCGTACGGCGGAGGCCGCCGTACCCGCACCACTCACCCGCGGCCCTGACGATCTCCTCGGCACAGCACTCGCCACCCTGCGTACGGTTGCCGACCCGAACTGAGGACAGAGCCATGTCAGACACGCCACCGACCGCGGAGGAAGTCCGCGTTGCCACCGACATCCTCCGTCGTGAGTCCCTGACCTGGGACGACCAGAGCGCCGCATTGGCCGCTCTGAGGGCACGAGTGGACGGGATGGAACTCGGCCGGGTAGAGGCCGGGCTGTTCCAACTCGTGGTTGACCCGTACAACGATGTGATCCGGGCGGTCTCGTCCCGGGCCGGTGAGGGCGCCCGTGCCATGACGGAGATCGGCGACATGCTCGTCAAGGTCGCGGACATCTACCAGGCCGAGGACGAGGCGAACGAGCACTCGCTCCGCGGTATCTATTAGAGGACGGTCATGAGTTTCAGCGTCGCCCAGTTCGAAGCGGTCGTGGCGGAGATCCAGGGCGGTCTCAGCACCTTCTCCGCCGATCTCGACAAGGTCCAGCCGGCCGCCCGGAAAGCGACCGGCCACTGGTACGTCAGTGACAGCGTTGCCGAGGCGGTCCATGCGATCGCCGACAAGTCCGTCGAGGTCGGTAAGGAGATCATCAACTGGATCATCGATCTCCTCAAGGGGACTGTCGCCCCGATTTACATGGCCATCGACGCCTGGAACTGGATGGACATCCGCGGCGAGGCGAACGGTGTCAGCGGCAACCTCACCGACCAGAATCTGTCGATCGACGATTCCGACTGGTCGGGGTCGGCCCGTGACGCCTACGCGACGGTGGTGGCCGCGCAGTCGGCCGCGGCCGCCCGCATCGGTTCGATCGCGATGACCACGTCGGCCAACCTGATCGCCTGTGCGGTTGCCGGGGCGGCGTTCTACGTGTTGCTCGCCGCGGTCCTCCAGAAGCTGATCGCCGCGACCGTCTTCGTCATCGGGGCGCTCGGCAGCATCGCCTTCTCCTGGGTCGGACTGGGAATCATGCTGGAGGAGGCGGCTGTCAACACCGCGGCGATCTGGGCCGGGGTGGGTACCCTGACCGCTTTCTAGGGGCTCAGGCCACCGCGATGGTCATGCTGCACGGCGAGGCGGTGGACCCGGCGTCCTTCCCGGGCGGATTCTGGCCGGTCTCCAACACCGCCACGTTCAGCGACTCCACGGTCAAGGACGGGGACGCCGACTGGTCGCTGAAGGGCGACTGACCGCCTGCTCAGTAGTAGCGGCGCCGGCCGAGGGCTCGGGCCGTACCCCAGAGAAGTTCGGCCCTGCGGGTGGCGGTGCCGATCGCGGCGGCCGGGTCGCGGGGGAGGCCCAAGCTGATCCACCGGCTGACCGGTTTCGCCAACGGGTTCTCGCGGGTGTCGCCGCCGGGGACGACCACGCCGAGGAAGGGGCGGCGCAGCAGGCGGGGTGCGATGGCCAGGATGCGGCGCAGGTGGCCGTGCTGGGCGACGATCGCCACCGGCCGGCCGTCGCCGAAGTGGCCCTCGTGGTCGGCGCGCAGCAGGTTCGTCACGGTGTCGACCGAGTGCCGTTCCACCCGGATCCGGGTGTCCGGGACGCCCGCCTCGAGCAGCCAGGACCGCATCAGATCAGCTTCCGGGATGCCCTGGAAGGTCTCGTCCCGGTGGGTCCAGGGGGCGCCCTTGTCGTCGATCGGTGATTTGTAGCCGGAGCAGACGATCACACCCGGGACCTCCAGGGCCGCGGCGGCCCGGCACCGGTCGGCGCCGCCCGGGGTCAGGCCGGTCGCGTCGGCGTTCCGGCCGTGCCCGGGGACCAGTACGTGGGCGACGTCGGCCGGGGTGAGGCCGGGTGTGCCGGGCAGCACGGTCATACCGTTCATGATCGCCAAGTCTGCCTGATCGGAGGCGGTGATGCGGTCGGAGGCGACGGCCGTCGTCGTCGGCATGCCGGTCGCCCGGATCACGGATTCCGGCGGGCCGGAAGCGGGATCATCTCTGAACGCGGACGGCGGCGGTGACGGTGTCCCTGTCGTCGCCGGGCCGGATCGCGCCGCTGTACAGCAGCCTGATGAGCCGCTTGTCCATGGCCGAATATCCGGTGGGCGCGGGTTCGTATCCGCCGTAGAAGACACTGCCCGGATAGCGGTCGGAGTCGCGGAGCAGGCCCATCCCCTGGGTCAGCTCCTCGCGGATCAGGTGGCAGCGGATCCGTTCGGGGATGCCGGTGGAGCGGATCAGCACGGTCCCCTCGGTGATGGCGTGCGAATCCGACCAGTACACGTAGATGAAGCCGTCGTTGCCCTTGACGTAGTTCTTCTCGATGGATGCGAACTTGGACAGCGGCACGAAGTGCATCTCGAGGTCGGCGGGCTCGTCGACGAGCTTCAGGTCGGTGGTGGCGGTCAGCGCGTTGAAGTCGGCGATCACCGTGTCGAGGCAGTCGCGGGCCGCGGCGGTCGGCTTGCCGTTGACCCGGACGGTGACGACCGGCTGGGTCCACATGGTGGCGACGGAGAACTTGTCGCCGTACTCGCCGCCCAGTGCCACCTCGAAGAAGTACCGCAGAGTCTGCTGGTCGACGCCGGGCTGCGACGGCGACGGCGACGGCGACGGCGACGGTGACGGTGAGGCCGAGAACGAGGTGAAGGGCAGCGGCGCTGACGGGGACGCCGCCGGCGCCGACCGGGTGGCGGTCGGCGTGCACCCCGCGACGGTGATCAGCAGCGCCGCGAAGACGACAACAAGCTTGCGGCCCACGGGAACCCCTTCGATGAGAGGGGTCCCAATATAGAGCTCAGAACTGATCGAGCCAGAGGACGATTCCGGTGACGTCGTGCAGGACGGCGGCCACCCCGGCCCGGATCGCGGCCGCGCAGCGTTCCCCGGTGAACGACGCCGGGTCGAACGCGGACGCCGCGCCGAGGCCCTCGCCGCGGAACGAGGCACCGGTCCAGTCGACCGCGGTCACGTTGTGCGTGGGCTCGGCGATCTCCGCGCCGACGATGAGGAACTGCTGGTCGAGATGGTTGGGGCTGACCAGGGCGAGCGGGTCGATCAAATCGTTGCCGGCGCTGACGATCAGGTCGGGTCGCATCTGCATCGCCGCGACGATCGCGTCGACGGGTTTCGTCACGTCGGCGGTGACGGTCTTCAGCGAGACCTCCTCGGCGGCGGCCCAGTCGGTCACCGCGGTGACCAGCGCCCTGGTGGGGGCGTCCTCGCCGGCCGTGAGCAGCACCACCCGGTATCCCTCGGCGGGCCGGACCGACGACCACGATCCCGGGCTGGGCGTGATGACCGCCTCCGGGGTGGGTGGCGTGGCGGGGTCGGTGAAGCCGGCGCCGAGGACACCGGCCGGTGCCGGTACGGGACGCGACCGGGACCAGTCATCGGGGTCGGCGCAGGCGGCGACGACGACGAGGAAGGCGACGGCGACGACGGTCCGGAGGAGGCGGTGCACGGTCCCCTTCCTACACGTTTTCGGGCCCGGGTCCAGGGCCGGCAGGGAGTTGTCGCCAGCGGTTCGCCGGACATCCGGATCTTGTTAACCCGTGGGGTGCAACGTGCCTTCGCATGTCACCGCACCGCCTGCTCGTCCCGCTGGTTGCCGCCGTCCTGATCGGAATCGGTGCCGGCCCGGCCCTCGCCCACGGCTTCACCTCGACCGTCTACGCGGACGTCTCCGGCGCGGACGACGGTCACGTCCGTACCGAGCTGGAGCTGGAGTACGACCTGTTCGTCGTGTCGGCCGCCGACTACGGCAAGGACGACGGCCTCTTCCAGGAGGGCACCGCGGCGTTCGAGGCCGGCGACGAGCAGGCGCAGGCGGCGGCGCTGGACGCGCACGCCACGGCGGCGGTCGGTTACGTGACCGACCGTTTCACCATCACCGCGGGCGGCGAGGCCTGCGTCCCGGTCCCGGTCGGTGGCTTCCGCATGGGTACGCAGGAGAACGTCCCCTACACGACTCTGACGCTGGACTGGACCTGCCCCGTCGACGGTGGTCACGAGGTGCGGAGCGGGCTGTTCCCGGAGTCGGAGGAGTACGTGCGGGACACCACCACGAAGGTCACCTACGACCTGGCGGGGGAGCGGGGCAGCGCCGTCCTGAACGCCGGGACGCCCGTTCTGACCCTCGGCGGCACTCCTGTGCTCGTCGTCACCGCGGCCGTCATCGTGCTGCTCATCGCGGTGTCCACGATGGTCTTGCTGTTGAGAAGGCGGAGAGCTTCCGGCGTACGCCATCAATGATCTTGATCTGGTTCATGTCCGGTTCATCGAGTACGACGAGCTTGATCTCCGCTTCCGCACCTTTCCCCATGGGAAGCGATTTCTCTCATCTACGGAACGGACACCGATGAGAACGCACCTCACCCGCAACCGGGTGGCCAAGGGCGCCACGGCGGCGGCCCTCGGGCTGGCGGTGGCCTTCGGCGGACTGGGCGCACCCGCCTACGCCGCCGACCCCGCCACGCTGAGCGCCGTCATCCTCGGCGTCGGTGCCACCGAGACCCAGCGCATCGTGACCTGGTACTCCTCGGCGGACACCACCCAGTCGGTCCAGCTCGCCCCGGCCGCCTCGGTGGTCGGCGGCGAGTTCCCGGCGAGCGCGCAGACGTTCGCGGCCCTCGGGTCGGCGAACATCGCGACCAGCGGCGGATACAACCGGCACGCCACGATCACCGGGCTCGCCGAGCACACCGCGTACTCCTACCGGGTGGGCTCGGAGGGCAACTGGTCGCCGGCGTACACGTTCAAGACGCAGGACTTCGAAGGCGACTACGACTTCCTGTTCTACGGTGACCCCCAGATCGGCGCCTCCGGCAACGTCGCCAAGGACCAGGCCGGCTGGACCGACACCCTGGACGTCTCGCTGGCCGCCAACCCGGACGCCGAACTGCTGGTGTCCGGCGGCGACCAGGTGGAGACCGCCAACACCGAGTCGCAGTGGAACGCCTTCCTGGCGTCCGACAAGCTGCGGCAGTACCCGTGGGTGGCCACCATCGGCAACCACGACGTCGGCGGCAAGGCGTACGAGCAGCACCTGTTCACCCCGAACACGGACCGCTCGGGCGCCTACTACGCCAACGGCACCCCGTCGTCCAACACCTCGGGCGGCAACTACTGGTACATCTACAAGGACACCCTGTTCATCGACCTGAACAGCAACTCCTACGCCACCTCGCAGGGCGGCGGCGGTGACGCGGCGCACGTCAAGTACGTGACCGACACGATCAAGCAGCACGGCGCCGAGGCGAAGTGGACCGTCCTGGTCTACCACCACTCGATCTACTCCGCCGCGGCGCACGCCAAGGACAGCGACAACAAGGTCCGCCGGGTGGACTTCCCGACCACCTTCTCGGAGCTCGGTGTCGACCTGGTGCTGCAGGGCCACGACCACGTCTACACCCGCAGCTACCTGATCAAGAACGGTGCGAAGGCGAACGCGGCCGAGCAGCCGGGCGCCGAAGAGGTGTTCGCCGGTCCCGGTGGCGTCCTGTACGTCACCTCGAACTCGGCCTCCGGCTCGAAGTACTACGACATCACCACCCCGGACAACAGCGGCACCAGCGGCGCGGGCAACGGCGCCGACCCGCTCAAGCCGGAGAACTACTGGTACAACTCGGTCCAGAACCAGGAGCACGTCCGCTCCTACATCAAGGTCGGGGTCCGCAGCGACAAGCTGGTCGTGGAGAACGTCCGGAGTGGCACCTGCGCCGCCCCGAACGCCTCCGTCGAGGGCGGCAGCTGGTGCGACAACACCACCGCCGGCCAGCCGGTCGGGTCGGTCGTCGACAAGGTGACGGTCCGCCCGTACCACGGTGACAGCCAGGACATCCAGGTCGCCGTCCCGACGGCCGCCCCGGGTGAGTTCGGCTGGACCATCGACGGCCACAACGGCCTGGTCGACCTCGGCACCGCGGTCGAGACGGAGGGCGAGTACTTCGCCGCCGCAGGCAAGATCAACCCGATCAAGGTGTCGGACAGCCGCCGTTCCCTCTCGCCGTGGTCGATCTCGGCGAGCGTGGGCGACTTCGTCGACGCCGACAAGAAGTTCTCCGGCTCGTACCTGGGCTGGGGTCCGTACCTCGCCACCGCCGGTGCCGGCGCCAAGGCCGGAACCTCGGTCGCCTCCGGCTACGACGACGACGGCAAGGGCCTCTCGATCTCCCGTGGCCTCGGTTACGCGGAGCAGGGACACGCCCGTGGCTCGGCCGTCCTCGGCGCCGACCTGGATCTGAAGATCCCGGGCGAGGTCGAGAAGGGCAACTACCGCACCACTCTGACGATCACCGCGCTGAGCAGCTGATCGCACCCCGGTGGGCGGGCGCACTCCGCGCCCGCCCACCTTCTCTAGGAGCTCCCTGCATGAAGACCGCCGCCGCTCTGCTGGCCGCTTTAGTGATCATTTCCGTGCCGGTCCCCGCACAGGCCGCCGACGGCGACGTGACCTGGACGGTGCGGACCGCCTCCAACGACTTCGGGGCGACCCGGTCGAGCTACAGCTACGACGTCAGCCCCGGCACCACGACCAGTGACGCCATGGTCGTTGCGAACAAGGGCAAAGAAACAGTCAAGCTCTCGGTGTACGGCGCCGACGGCTACACCACCGGCGCGGGCCAGCTCGACCTGCTCACCGGCGACCAGCAGTCGACAGGCATCGGCGCCTGGCTCCGGGCCACGACCACCGAGGTGACCGTGGCGCCCGGCAAGGTGGTCGAGGTGCCGTTCAGCATCGCGGTCCCGGACAACGCCACCCCGGGCGACCACGTCGGAGGGATCGTCACCTCGCTGACCGCCGCCGACCAGTCGTCGAACGTCAACGTGGAGCGCCGCCTCGGCATCCGGGTCAAGCTGCGCGTCGCCGGCGAGCTCGCGCCGGCCCTGGCGATCGAGGACCTCGACGTCGGCTACGAGGGTGTCGCCAACCCGTTCGGCGCGGGGGCGGCCACCGTCTCGTACACGATCCACAACACCGGCAACGCGGTGCAGACCGCCGACCAGGCCGTCGCGATCAGCGGGCCGTTCGGCTGGCTGCGCACCGAGGCGACCGGCATCACCGCCCCGCCGGAACTCCTGCCCGGCGAGTCGTGGCAGGTCACCGTACCGATCAAGGACGTCTCCCCGGCGGTCCTGCTGGCCGGCACGGTAACCCTGACGCCGCTGCTCACCGACGCCTCCGGATCGACGACCTCCCTCGAACCGGTCAGCGCCACGGCACGCGTGTGGGCGCTCCCGTGGACGCTCACCGTGCTCCTGCTCGTACTCGTCGGCCTTCTGATCGCCGGTGTGGCCCTGACCCGGCGCCGCCGCACCCAGCGCAAGCAGCGCGAGGACGAGCGCGTGCGCGAGGCCGTCGAGGCCGCCCTCCGCGAGAAGGACACCGCGAACTAGGGGGTACGCCGCGCGGCGGCCAGCCGGTCGGCCGACTCCCGGGTGTCCGGATGGTCGTCGCCCAGCACCCGCCGCCGGCGCTCCAGGGTGTCCTCGAGGAGATCCCGCGCCCGTTCGTGGTCACCGGCCGCGGTCAGATCCTCGGCCAGGTCGGTCGCCGACAGCAGGGTACTCGGATGGTCGGCGCCGAACAGCCGGCGGCGCCGCTGGTAGGTGTCCTCGTTCAGTTCCCGGGCACGGTCGTGCTCGCCCACCGCGGCCAGCACCACCGCGAAGTTGTTGGCCGAGAAGAGGGTCGCCGGATGGTCGTCGCCGAGCACTCGGCGGCGTCGCTCGTAGGTGTCCTCGTCCAGGTCCCGGGCCCGGTCGTGCTCACCCGCCGCGGCCAGTACGAATGCGAGATTACTGGCCGCGGTCAGCGTGTCGGGATGATCCATGCCGAGCAGCCGGCGCTTGCGCTCGAGGGTGTCCTCGTCGAGCCTCCGCGCCTGGTCGGCCCGGCCCACCGCGGACAGGTTGACGGCCAGATTGCCGGCCGCGTTCAACGTCTGCGGGTCATCGGCTCCCAGCTCGGACCGATAGAGCCCGAAAGCCCGTTCGAACAGCCCGGTCGCAGCCCTGGGCTCACCGCGGACGTGAATGTAGGTGGCTGCCCGGTCGAGCAGCCAGGCCACCGTCACCGGGTCCTCGGCGGGACGCCGCACGTCCACGGCGGCCAGGATGTGCGGCAGCAGACGTTGCCACCGCGGCCAGACCGGCGGGTTCTCCCACGGATCCTCGGGCGCTGCGCGAGCCATCAGCCGCACTGCCACCGCGGCATGCTGCGCCTTGTCCTCGCTGCGGTCCCGGATCAGCAGGGCGGGAATCCGGTGCAGCACCACACTGTCGGCGTCCATCCGGAGCAGGCTGTGCTGCCGCAGCGACGCCAGCGTCACCGCCAGCCGCAACTCGTCGGCGGCCACCGCCTGCAACGGCTCAGGCAGCTCCGCCGGCCCGGCGATCAGCACCGTCCGGGGAACCGGCTCCGGTGCCAGCCACGCCAGCACCGTCAGCAGCTGGGCCGCCGCCGGATCGTCGGCGGTCAGCCGGTCGAAAGCCACCTGCCATGCCCCGGCCACCGTCGCTGGATAGCGGCCACCGAACTGGCGTTCCAGGACATCACTGCCTCGCTCGGTGACCAGCCGCAGATATTCCGCCACCGGCAACGCCGTGTCGGACAGGAAAGCGGCGGCCTGATCGATCGCCAGCGGTAGATCACCGAGTGCCTCCGCCACCCGATCTGCCTCGTCGGCCCGCAGCGCCGGAACCCGGCGGCGCAACAGGCGTACCGACTCGTCCCGGGCGAACACGTCCACCTCCACCGGCTCTGCCCGGCCCGCCCAGCCGGAATGCCGCGACGTGATGACCACCTGGCCGCCCGGCTGCCCCGCTCCTGGCAGAAACCGGTCCAATGCCTGTGGGCTCTCGGCGTTGTCGAACACCAGCAACCACCGTCGGCGTCGGGCCAGCAGGCCGTACAACCGGGTCAGCACGATCTCCACCGGGTCGCCGGCCTGCACCAGCCCCAGTGCCCGGGCCAGACCGGCCAACTGCTCCGGGATTCGCTCGGGTGTCTCCGCGTCCACCCACCAGCCGATGTCGAACCGGTCCGCGTGCCTGTCCGCGAACTGCAACGCCAGCTGCGTCTTGCCCACCCCGCCCATCCCGTGCACGGCCTGCACCACCACCGGCCGGTTCTGCTCCAGCCGGTCCAGCATCTCCTCCCGGCCGGTGAACAGGGTGCTCGGCGGCGGAATGTTCCACACCCGGCCGGCTTTCTCCGGCCGCCGCAACCCGGTCAGCGCCTGCAACAGCGCGGTCTCCAACTCGGCCGGCGAGGACACGGTGGTCACCGTGACACCGCTGTCCGGCAACCGGGTCCGGAACGCCTCCTGCCGACGGCCGTGCGTCAGATCGTTCAGCAACTCCCGGGTGCCGCTCACGTCGTCGCCGAGCAGGAACACCAGCCGCGGCTTGCCCAGTTCGGTGGCCGTTTCGAACTCCAGCTCGGTGTACGACAACTCGGGGCGCTCACGCACCGGCGACCCGTATCGGAATCCGGCGATCAGCACGTACACGTCGGCTTCGGCGACCGCGTCCCGGCACACCTGGCTCGGCGGCGTGTCCGTGGCCGCGAGATAGTGCATGTCGACGACGGCGTCACCGGCCCGCTTGACCGCGTCCTCGGCGGCCGCCACGAAAGATCTCGGCTGGGGGAGTCGTCGAAGCTCGCCCGCATGCGACAGGAACACCCGTCGCGGTGCTCCCCGTCCAGCCACGCCGTCACCATCCGCGCTCGGCCCCGTAGCGTCGAATGTAGACCCACGGCGGCACATGCGGCAGGCCGGAATGCATCGACCGATGGTGATGGCTTGGTCGGTGGCCGGATGTGCGGCCGCCCGACATCTCGGCACCATGACGAACGGCGGCCACGCCGGCCGGATCGGGCCGGGCGTGACCGCCGCTTTCAGCTTTCAGGCAGCGAGATCAGACGTTGTAATACATCTCGAACTCGTGCGGGGTCGGGCGCAGCCGCACCGGGTCGATCTCGTTGGACCGCTTGTAGTCGATCCACGTGGAGATCAGGTCGTCGGTGAAGACGCCGCCCGCGGTGAGGAAGTCGTTGTCCGCCTCGAGGGAGTTGAGCACGGCGTCGAGGGAACCCGGGACCTGCTTGACGTTGCCCCACTCCTCGGGCGGCAGGTCGTAGAGGTCCTTGTCGATCGGGGCCGGCGGCTCGATCTTGTTCTTGATGCCGTCGAGGCCGGCCATCATCTGGGCCGAGAACGACAGGTACGGGTTGCTCGACGGGTCCGGGACGCGGAACTCGACGCGCTTGGCCTTCGGGTTGCTGCCGGTCACCGGGATGCGGGTGCAGGCGGAGCGGTTGCGCTGCGAGTAGACCAGGTTGACCGGGGCCTCGTAGCCGGGCACCAGGCGCCGGTACGAGTTGACCGTCGGGTTGGTGAAGGCGAGCAGCGACGGCGCGTGCTGGAGGAGGCCGCCGATGTACCAGCGGGCCATGTCGGACAGGCCCGCGTAGCCGGTCTCGTCGTAGAACAGCGGCTCGCCGCCCAGCCACAGGCTCTGGTGGGTGTGCATGCCGGAGCCGTTGTCGCCGAACAGCGGCTTGGGCATGAAGGTCACGGTCTTGCCGTGCTCCCACGCGGTGTTCTTGATGATGTACTTGAACAGCTGCATCTGGTCGCCGGCGTGCAGCAGGGTCGAGAACTTGTAGTTGATCTCGGCCTGGCCGGCGGTGCCGACCTCGTGGTGCGAGCGCTCGACGGTGAAGCCCACGTCGATGAGGCGGCGCACCATGGCGTCGCGCAGGTCGGAGTAGTGGTCGACCGGCGACACGGGGAAGTAGCCGCCCTTGTACGCGGTCTTGTAGCCGCGGTTGCCGCCCTCCTCCTCACGGCCGGAGTTCCAGGCGCCCTCGATCGAGTCGATGTAGTAGTAGGCCTGGTGGGCGGAGGTCTCGTGCCGGATCGAGTCGAAGATGTAGAACTCGGCCTCGGCGCCGAAGAAGGCGGTGTCGGCGATGCCGCTGGAGGCGAGGTACGCCTCGGCCTTCTTGGCCACGTTGCGCGGGTCCCGCGAGTAGGCCTCACGGGTGAACGGGTCGTGGATGAAGAAGTTGAGGGCCAGCGTCTTCTGGATCCGGAAGGGATCGATGAAGGCGGTGGTGACGTCCGGCAGGAGGAGCATGTCGGACTCGTGGATGGCCTGGAAACCGCGGATCGAGGATCCGTCGAAGGCGAGGCCGTCGGTCACGATGGATTCGTCGAACGATTCCGTCGGCGTGTTGAAGTGCTGCATCACGCCGGGAAGGTCACAAAAACGTACGTCGACGAACTTGACGTCCTCGTCTTTGAGGTATCGCAGGAGTTCCTCGGGATTGGCGAACACACGTCCTCCTGGCGCAGTTTTCCGATACCGCGGGCGGCCTGAACCACCACTGGGCAAGGCTGGTCGCGACGTTATGGGCCCGCGGTTGCCCCGGCGTATCCCTATTGTTTCTGTCGTGTTAAGGCGTGTTACGTCGCCGACACGAGCTGATCATCAAGATCCTATCGCGTAGGCTTGGCCGCCGTGGCGCCTTCCAGCAACGAGGTACGCAGGGCCGATGTGAGCGGAACGGGTCTGGAGCCGGCCGGTTTCGGACCCCGGCTGGGTGCTCTGCTGATCGACTGGTTGCTGTGCCAGCTCGTCGGCGGCCTCTTCGTGAGCCCGATGGAGCAGCCGTGGCTGGTGGTCCTCGTGCTGGTTCTCACCAACACCTTCTTCATCGGCCTTTTCGGTCAGACCGTCGGCATGCGCCTGTTCCGCATCCGCTGCGTCTCGATTCCCGACGGTGGGGTGCTCGGCCTCTACCGGGCGCTGATCCGCGCGGTCCTGCTCGGCCTCTTCATCCCTGCCATGATCATGGACGGGGACGGACGGGGCCTGCACGACCGCGCGATCGACTCCCTGGTCACTCGCCCGAGACAGACACCCGGACCGCGCTGATCAGTCCCGCCGGAACATTCGCCCGCCAGGTTCCTCCTCGTCGTCCTGGGCCGGCCGCCCGCTGATCACGCCACCGCCCGGCGTCCGTACCCCGAATGTCTCTTCGTGTGGATCTGCTGCCCTGCCCACGGTGCGCCGTCTTCCCAGCTCAGCCGGAACAGCGCCGGGCCGAGACGGCTCCGCCGGACTGCCGGCCCGCCCGGAGGCCGGACTCCGAAGCCCCTGCGGGCCCACCGCACCGGTCTCCCGCGACGGTGCCCCGATGATCGCCGGCCCGGCCTGGTTCCGCCCCTGCTCCGAGCGGTAGAGGTCCGACCACGCTCCCCGCGCCGTTTCCGGCGAAGGCGGCGCGGCCCGTGGCGGGGAAACCTCCGGCGAGGCGGTCCGGTCCGGCCCCTTCTCGGGTACGCGTAGAGGACCGTCCCCGCCCACTCCAGTGGCCGGCTGCCTCGGCGCCTGCCCGCCACCCGGCCCGGGGCTCACTCCCGCAGCCCTTGATCCGGCGGTTCCTACTTCTCCGGCACCTGGCCTGACGAGCCCGGGCCCGCCCACGACAGGCCCCGTGACGCCCGGTTGCAGGCGGGGGCCGGCCGTTGTGGACGGCGGTACGTAGATCTGCCCCGGCCCCGAGAGCGAGGGCCGGATCGCAGCCCCACCCGTTTCGACCGGCACTCCCGGCGCCCGCAGCGCCCGGCCGGGCGGCGCCTCTGATCCCGGCTGCTGCGTGGCGTCCGCACCGAACCGGCCGATCTGCCCCGGCTGCCGAGGCCGGAACAATGGCGGCGGCAGCGTGGTGGTCCCCGGCGGAATCGTCCCGATCGGCGTGGACGCCGGCGGCGAAATCGTCCCCGGCACGGCGCCTGGCGGCGTCCCGGGCGACGGCACCGTTCCCGGTCCCGGCACGGTCCCGCCAGGCGGCAGCGTTCCCGGTCCCGGCACAGTTCCGCCGGGCGGCAGCGTCCCCGGCCCGGGCACGGTGCCACCGGGCGGCAGCGTGCCCCGCGGCGGAAACGCCTGTCCCGGCGGCGGTACGGCCCCCGGCAACCGCCCGGCCCCACCCGGCGGAAGAATGCTCGGCGGTACCGTCCCCGGCGGCCGAATCCCGGGCGGCAGCGTCCCGGGTGCCTTACCGCCGGGCACCACGACGCCCGGCGGGACGACGCCCGGCGCGGATGAGCCGGGCGGAACCGCCGACGGCGGCGCCAGTCCCTGGGGTGAACCCCCGGGTGCCGTGGCCTCGTTGCTCACCGACATGAACCCGTGCGACCGGGAAGGGTGGGGATCAGTGAACTGCGGTGTGCCGACGAAGCGCCAGTCGGAGAGCTTCAAGGGGGAGAGCGGTGGTTTGTACTGCGGCCCGAGACCACTCGACACCCGGAAGATGTACGGGTAGATCTCCTGGCCGTATCGCGCGGCCAGCTGTTGGGCCTCGTGGTTGTACCGGTGGTCGAGTTCGGCCTGGAGGGCGCCGCCCTTCAGCGTCTTCGCCGTCTGGAGCTCGAGGTCGTTCCCGTAGACCAGATGGGCGGTCTGGGCGATGGCGAGAGCCGGGATCCTGGCGGCCTCCGCCTGGTAGTTTCGCACCAGGTTGTCCACTTCGGCCCGCGCGCTGTCGGTGATCGAGACCAGATGCCGGAGTGCGGTCACGTTCTGCTGGGCGCCGTCGATCCAGGCGTCCAGGAAGGTGAGGGTCCGGCCCGGTCCCTGTTTCAGGAACGCGTCGCGGGCCGCTGACGATCGCCAGTGCTCGTCCTGCAGCACGGTGCTCTGTTGCACCAGGAGGTGGCGGGCGTTCGTCAGCAGTGTCACCGCGTTCGACCATTGGTCGGCGAGTGCCGCCATCGACTCCGGGTGCATGTTCCGGATCCTCGCGGCGACGCCCGCCAGGTCGAGAGGGTTGCCGGGCCCGGCCGCACCGGTGTGGGTGTTTCCCGAGGGCACCGGGGCGGCGAAGTAGCGTTTGAGTTGGCCGTCTCGGTCGTAGAGGTCGCTCGGGGCGATGACGGCACCCCAGTATTCGCCCATGGTCAGCCTCCCAGCGGGGACGGTCCGGCGGTGCGCGGGCCGACGACTATCCGGTTCGTCTCCTCCAACAGTCCGCTTTCGCCGGGGCGGAGCGTGACCACGGTGTTCTCCTTGGTGCCGGGGTCGAGGTTCTCGGTGGTCAGTTCGGTGGTCCGGCCCTTCCCGTCGACCGACTCGACCTGCCGTGCGACGACCTCGTCGCCGACGTGGGTCGTCCGGGTCTCGATCTTGCTGACCAGCGCGCCGTCACCGTCGTACTTCTCCTGGGTGATGGTCTCGACCGGGCCGTCGGTCCGGGTCGAGGTCAGGGTGGTCGAGGTCGAGAGGAGTACGCCGTTCGTGCCGTGGACCGTTTCGGTGGTGACCACCGGGCTGCCCGGCACGCTGAGGGTCTTCAGCTGGAGGTGTTCACCGTTCGGTCCGGTGGCCACCTGGACGATCTGGTTGTTGGAGCCGGGGGCGTTCGGGTCGGGCCGGTAGACGCCGTCGCCGAACTCGGGTTTCCCCGTTTCCGTCGTAGTGCCGGGAAGCGGTGTGGCGAACGCGGACGACACGTCGTTGATCGACGCCGCAGAGGTCGCATCGGTGTCCTGGAAGATGTCGGCGATCCTCGACGCGACGACGCTGATGTCACCGAGCGCCAACCGAAGTGCATCGAGATAGACCGCCATCTCCCGAGCGTTGGCTTCCAAGGTGGTCCGGATCGTTGCCACCTCGCCCAGGAGGAGATCGCCGGCGAAGGCTTCCGCCGGATACCCCGCCAGCACCTGCAGGTCGTCGGCCCGGGATTCGAGGAAGTTCCGTTGCTCGGCTATCCGGAGGGCGTACTCGCGGAGGCCGTCCAGGTCGACGTCGACCGTGGGGCCGTCGCCGAGCCAGCCCGCGCTCGTGTTCGCCGCGGTCTGTTCCGCGTAAGGGTTCGCCTCCATCACGCCTCCCGTGTTCGGTCCTTCGCCGGGGTGTACACGAAATCTTGGTAACTGGTTCGAACCGTTCGGACACGGTGGGTGTACGACCCGGCATAGACCACTCGGCGCCACCACCGTTGCGCGCCGAACGAGAACCGGGGAGTAGGACCGTGGCAGGAACCGCGGGCATGGGTCAGGTCCATGCCACTCAGGAGCAGCTCACCGCGATGGCGCAGCGTTGCGACGACACCGGGCAGAACATCTCGCAGGGGATGCGGCAGCTGCTCGGACAGATCCAGGGACTCAGCGGCGCCGGTTTCCAGGGCACCGCGAACAACGCCCTGCAGGACGTGTCGGGACAGCTCAACGACGGCCTCGCGAAGATCATGAGCGCGTTGAGCGAGCTCGGCGCCAAGATGTCGTCCGCGTCGACGCAGTACGGCGTGAACGACGAGGAAGCCGCCCAGTCCATCCGTACCGCCGGAGTCGTCGACGGTTCCGTCGCCGGCATCCTCCGCGGCTGACTCGACTCGAGGAGAACCGACATGAACATCACCTACAACTTCGGGCAGATCGCCGACGTCTCGACGTCGATCAACACCTTCCAGGGCCGGATGGACAGCGACCTCAACGACCTGTACGCCGCGTTCACCGCACTGTTCGCCCAGGACTGGACCGGCGCGGCCGGCACCGCCTGCGACGAGGCCCGGCAGAAGTGGAACCAGGGCGCCACCGAGATCAAGACGGCGCTGGCCGCGGTCGGCGTCAAACTGGGCGCCTCGGCGGACCGGATGCAGCAGGTGGACGCCCAGATCGCGTCGTCCATGTGACATGGACACCACTGCGATGACCGGCCGCCGGACCCGCATCGGTGGCCGGTCCATGGCCATCGCCGTCGCCGCGGTCGTCGGCGCTCTGGGCATCGCCCCGGGCGCGTCGGCGGCCCCGGGGCAGAACTGCGCGGAACCGGGCGAGGCGAAGATCGACGCGTTCTGGCCGCGGCTCGCGCTCGGCGCCGAGGCACTCGAGCCGGTCGCGGACGGAAGTAACGTCAAGGTGGCGGTGCTGTCCACCGGGGTGGACGCCGGTCATCCGCTGCTCGACGGCAAGGTGGGGGCGGGCGTGGACGTGGCAGGCGCGGTGACTCCGATCGGACAGGACTGCACCGGGAGCGGGACGCAGGTCGCCGGCGTGATCACGGATCTCGCTCCGGGCGTGGAGATCGTGCCGGTGCGTACTGTGGTGGATGATCCGGCAGGGAACCCGAACCCCGGGCCGGCCGCGATCGCCCGGGGTATCACGGCGGCGGTCCAGCGGGGCGCTCGTGTGGTCGTGGTGGCTGCGCCGGCGATCCGGGATGACGAGAGTCTCGCGGATGCGGTACGGGCCGCGGTCGACGCGAATGTCGTGGTGATCAGCGCGGTCGAGGTCCCGCGCGACGAGGCCGACGCCGGGCAGCAGTCTTTTCCGGCTGCCTACGACGAGGTCATCGGGGTCGGCGTCGTCGATCAGTTCGGCGCGGTGCCCGGCCTCCAGGGCCGGTCGGTGGATTTGGTGGCGCCGGGAATCCAGGTACCGACCACACAGACCGGTGGCGGACTGGTGGAGGTCAGCAGCACCGGGGTGGCGGCCGGTTTTGTTGGTGCGGCGGCCGCTCTGGTCCGTGATCGGCGCCCCGGGCTACGCGCGGAGGGCGTACGTCGGCAGCTGATCGCGACGGCCTCCGCTGCCCCCGCGACCAGAGGATTCGGCCTGGGCGTGGTGGATCCGGTGGCCGCGGTGACCGGTCTGGTGGAGGCCGGCAAAGGCCAGGCGCTGTCGCCGGTGTCGGCGCCGGAAGTGCCGGACACGGCTGCGCAGGTACGGGCCCGGAACGTCGCGCTGGCCGGCAGCGGGGTGGCGCTGGCGCTTGTGGGAGCGGTGCTGCTCGGGGCCGCGGCGGTACGCCGTAGCCGGGCCAGCCGGTGGCGTCCTGCGCTGACCGCGCCGCTCGAGGCGCCGTCGGAACCGTTGGAGCCCGGGCCCCCGGTGATGCTCCTGGACACGGCCGCCGGAACGACGCGGTAGCCCACGGGCGAGCGGGGTAGCCGTACCCCCGAAACGGCCCGTCAATTTTCCTGGGGTGACCTCTTCCGGGCTTGTGCGGAAGTCAGCGTGACACCGGCGGGAAGTGTGTTGAGCAGGGCCGACGGCACCTCGGTCGCGTTGTCGGCGGAGTAACCCAGGAACCGTAGGTCGTCGGCGGACGGCACCGGATGCCGCAGGCCCAGATCAGTGATCAGGAACAGGCCACCGGAGGCGCGGGCCAGCGCGAACCTGCCCGCCGGAACCTGGACGCGATCGGCGGTTCCCGGCCCGCCGCCAGTGCTGATCGCCGCTGCGTAGGCCGACTCGGGAACGTCCACCGTCACCTCCGGCGGCTTCTCGGGCGTGGAAGTCGTTGCGCACACCGAACCACCGGCGTTCTCGAGGAGCTGCGGAACGGTGGCGGGACCCGAAGCGGGGGAGCCGTCGGCCGGCAACACGTCGGACACGTCGCCCACCGCGATCTTTTGAGCCTCGTCCCTGGTGGGCGCCAGTTGTACCCGCTGCTGCAGATCGCTGATCGGAAGCAGGCCTGCATTTTTGACCAGGTAGTACTGGCGGCCGTTGCCGGTTTCGGTGAAGAGCACGTCGCCGTTGGTGAAGCGCGAGGCGGCCGCGGATCTCCGGCCGGCATCGCCGACTGGCAGCGGACCGATGTCCGATCCGGTGGGCAGGGTGTTGAGCCAGGTGGGGTCCACCCGGATCGGGGTTGATTCGTTGAACAGAATCCGTGCCGTGGCGGCGCCGATCAGCAGATGCCGGCGGCCCCGCCAGATCATGTATTTCTGATCGCCAACGGTCACGGCCAGAGATTGTTCTTCCAACGCATCGCCGACCGGGCCGGTGTCGCCCACGAACAGCGCCGACTCGGGGGCGTCACCGAACGCGAGTGCACACATCGTCCACGGCAGACCGACCTGTCGGCCCGGACCGGGCAGGGAACCGGGCGCACCGGCGATGCCGATGGTGGCGTCGCGCGGGGCGTCCTCCAATTCCTTGGCCGAGACGCGGAACACCGCCGGATCGGCCTTGCCTGCGGCGAGTTTCGCCGAGGCCAGGTTGAGGGCGGGGGTGAGCCGTCCGCCGATGACGGCGAAGCTGGCACCGGTCTCGCGTTCGACGACGACCGAGCCGTCCGCCTTCCACGCGTCCGTGCCGGAACGGGTGAGCACGCCGTAGATGCCGAAACCGGCGGCGACCAGGACGGCGACCATGATGCCGGCGAACAGCGCGCCCACGCCACGGCGCAGCGGTGACTGGGCCGGATCGGTCTCGCGCATGATGAACGCCGAGATGACCCGCTGGTTCATGAACTGGTAGGACTGCATCTGGTCGCGGCGCGACGTCACCGGGCGGTCACCCGCCGATCGAGGCGAACAGGTCGCGGACCCGGTCGAACAGGCCGGCCACCCCGCAGGCGAGCGGGATCAGCGCGACGATCGCCGTGACGTCGAGCAGGTCGGCGGCCCGGCCCAGGTAGGGCGAGGGCGGGCGTCGGCTGTACACCAGGGCGGCGGTGAGCGCGACGGCGGCGGTGAGGCCCGCGCCGGCCAGCACGAACAGCACCGACGTGGTGCGGAACAGGCCGAGGATCAGGACGGCCAGCCCGAGGAAACCGGCGACCAGCAGCGGAACCCGCTGGTGCGGGGTGGCGAAGAGCCGGGCGCGCAGCAGCAGCGCGACGATGGCGGTGGCGATCAGCAGGATGCCGACGACGCCGGTGCCCTGCCGGGCCAGGTAGGCCGTCGCGGCCACGCTGCACAGCCCGGCGGAGATCAGCAGTCCGGTGAGCACCTCGCCGGAGCGGACCACGGCGGCGAAGACCACCGACCGGGACGGGACCGGTTTGTCCCGCAGCATCTCCTCGGCCTGCACGGGCAGGTCGGGGAAGGGCAGCCGGCCGATCCACGTCGCCACCACGGGGTACGCCGGAATCAACCCGATCGCGACGGTCAACGCCACGGCCGCACCGCCGGCCGGTGGCAGGCCGGCGACCACCAGCAGCCCGGTGAGCAGGCCGGTCAGGGCGGCGGCGACACCGGCGACGAAGAAACGGGTCGAACCGGCGACCCCGACGTGACCGGCGACGCCGGCGACGAGCAGGCAGGCCGAGGCGAGGAGCAGGGCGGGCGGGCCGTCGACCAGGCCGGAACCGCCGAGGAACGCGTAGGGCAGGCCACTCGCGGCGACCACCGCGCCCGCACCGGCGTCGCCGAAGGCGCGGGAGAGCAGGATGCCGACGACCGCGAGGACCGCCGCGACGACCAGGGCGGCGATCGCCGGGACCCGCCACGGCGGCCCCTCGAGAGCCAGTCCGGCGCCGCCGAGCAGCAGCGCCCCGGCGGTGACGGCCAGGCCGCAGTGCCGGGTGGCGGCGGGACTCCAGGACCGGCCGGCCCGGCGGGCACCACCGGCGATCACCTCGACCACGTCGTCGTACGCCAGCTCGGGCCAGTCCTCCCGGGCCGGGTTGAGGTGCAGCAGTTCGCCGTCGCGGACACCCTGGCTGGTGAGATTGCGGTACGGCTCCAGGGGTGCCCCGGTGGCCCGTCGCAGCACCCAGCCGCCCTCGCGCCCGGCGGGCTCGCCCAGGGCGCCCTCGGCGTGCCGGAGCAGGTGGGGCATCAGCTCGGCGACGAGCATCGTGTCGGGCAGTGCGATGTCCATCCGGCGGGTCGGGGCGGCGATCGTCACCCGAGCGAGACTCGGCCCACCCTCCACATGATCACCTCCCGCAGCGAAGTGCACACACAACGTAGCAGCGAATAGGATGGGCGGCGATCCGTCATCATGGGGGTGCCCTGAGTGACCGTCACGATCATCAAACGCGCACCGCGGCGGCCCGCACCGCCGATGCCCACCGGCGAGGTGCAGCTGGAACCGCCGCCCGAGGTGCCACCGCCCGCGGGCAAGGCCTGGACCCGGATGCTGATGATCCTGCCGATGGGCGCCGGGGCCGCGGCGATGGGCCTGATGATGGGTGCCGGCCGCGGTGGCGCGATCACCTATGTGGCCGGTGCGATGTACGGCGTCTCCATCCTCGGCATGGCCGGCATGATGGCGGTCAACACCGGCGGGCCCGGCAAACGCGAGATGATCGAGACGCGCCGGAAGTACCTGCGGCACCTGTCCCTGCTGCGCGCGCAGGTCCGCGACACGATCCGCCGCCAGCGGGAGGCGCTGCACTACCGCAATCCCGACCCGGAGACGCTGTGGAGCTTCGTGGAGAGCGGCCGGATCTGGGAACGCCGCCGCGGCGACGCCGACTTCACCGTGGTCCGGGTGGCGGTCGGCCCGCAGGAGGTGGCCACCCGGCTGGTGCCGCCGCAGAGCCGGCCGGTGGACGAGTTGGAGCCGCTCTGCGCGACGGCACTGCGGCGGTTCGTCACCGCGTACTCGGTGGTGCCTGATCTGCCGGTGTCGGTGGCGTTGCGGGACTTCTCGCACATCTACGTGCGCGGCGCCGACGGTCCGGTCCACGACTTCAGCCGGGCCCTGATCGCCCAGAGCGCCGTCTTCCACGCGCCGGACGACCTGCGGATCGGCGTCTGCGTGCCGGAGCACCTGCGGCCCCGCTGGGAGTGGGCGAAGTGGCTGCCGCACGCCCAGCACCCGGACAAGCGGGACGCGGCCGGACCGGTCCGGCTGATCACCCCGAGTGTCCCGGCCCTGGAGGCGATGCTCGACGACGTGCTCGCGAACCGCCCCCGGTTCGAGCCGGCCGTCGCGTCCGGCGGCCCGCACCTCCTGGTGATCATCGACGGCGGGTCGACGGCCGGGTCCGACCACCTGATGACCGAGGGCGGCGTGGCCGGGGTGACGATCCTCGACCTGTCCGTCCCGCCGCCGCGGCTGCTCGACGACAGCTCGGTGGTGCTGGAGATCGCGGCGGACGGCACGGTCACCGGCACCACGATGGACGGTACGACCGAGGTCGGCCGGGCCGACGCGTTCGGCGAGCGGGGCGCCGAGGTGCTGGCCCGCGAGCTTGCCCCGCTGCGCCTGGCCGCGGCCTCCGCCGAGCAGCCGGCGCTGTCGGCGGACCGGGGACTGGCCGAGATGCTGGGGCAGAGCGACCCCTACCTGATCGACCTGGCCCAGCTCTGGGCCGGCCGGCCGAGCCGGGACCGGCTGCGGGTGCCGATCGGTGTCGGCCCGGACGGCCGGCCGATCGAACTGGACCTCAAGGAGTCGGCGCAGGACGGCATGGGCCCGCACGGGCTGCTGGTGGGCGCGACCGGGTCCGGCAAGTCGGAGCTGCTCCGGACGCTGGTGCTGGCCCTCGGGCTGACGCACCATCCGGAGATCCTGAACTTCGTGCTGGTCGACTACAAGGGCGGCGCGACGTTCGCCTCGCTGGACCGGCTGCCGCACACCGCCGCGATGATCACGAACCTGGAGGAGGAGGGCCCGCTGGTCGACCGGATGCACGGGGCGATCGAAGGGGAACTGAACCGGCGGCAGGAGTTGCTGCGCAAGGCCGGGAACTACGCGTCGCAGCGTGACTACGAGCGGGCCCGGTCGGCGGGCGTGCCGTTGACCCCGCTGCCGAGCCTGCTGTTCATCGTCGACGAGTTCGCCGAACTGCTCGCCGACCGGCCCGACTTCATCGACATGTTCGTCCAGATCGGACGCGTCGGCCGGTCGCTCGGCATCCATCTGCTGCTGGCGTCGCAGAAACTCGACGAGGGGCGGCTGCGGGGGCTGGAGGCGCACCTGTCGTACCGGATCGGCCTGCGGACCTTCTCGTCGATGGAGAGCCGGGCCGTTCTGGGGGTTCCGGACGCCTACGAACTGCCGCGGTCACCCGGCCACGCCTACCTGCGGACCGGCACCGAGGGCCTGGTGCGGCTACGTGCGGCGTACGTCTCCGGCGCCGTCCGCCGCGACGGCGAACCGTCCGGCGGCGGCCCGGCGGGTCACCCGATCCTGGACTTCGCGACCTACTACGTGGCGCCGCCGAGTGAGCCGGAACTCCTCGCGCCCCGCGAGGAGGAGACGACCGGGGAGACACTGCTCGAGGTGCTGGTGCAGCAGATGGAGGGCAAGGGCACCCCTGCGCACGAGGTGTGGCTGCCGCCGCTGGACGAGTCGCCGACCATCGGGGACATCCCGAAGAGGCAGCTGCACGCCATGGTCGGGATCGTCGACAAGCCGTACGAGCAGCGTCGCGAGCCGATGTGGCTGGACCTGTCCGGTTCGGCCGGCAACGTGGTCGTGGTCGGTGCCGCGCAGTCGGGCAAGTCGAATCTGCTGCGTTCGTTGATCGTCAGTCTGTCGTTGACGCATACGCCGCGGGAGGTGCAGTTCTACGCTCTCGACTTCGGTGGTGGTCCGTTGAGTGCGCTGACGGACCTGCCGCATGTGGGTGGGGTGGCGACTCGCCGGGACGTCGACCGGGTACGCCGGACGGTCGCCGAGGTGCACGGTCTGATGCGGGCCCGGGAGGAGTTGTTCGCCGCGCGGAACATCGACGGGGTGGCGGCGTACCGGCAGGCGAAGGCGCGCGGTGAGTTCCCCGAGGACGCGTTCGGTGACGTGTTCCTGGTGGTGGACGGCTGGTCGGTGCTGCGGGCCGAGTTCGAGGACCTCGAATCGACGGTCAACGAGCTGGCCAACCGTGGTCTGGGTTTCGGTATCCATGTGGTCGGGGCGGCGAACCGCTGGATGGACATCCGGCCGCAGATCCGCGACGTGTTCGGCACCCGGATCGAGCTGCGCCTGGGTGAGGCCGCCGACTCGGTGATCAACCGGCGGGAGGCGCTGAACATCCCGAAGCCGCCCGGTCACGGTCTGACCCCGGACGGCTTCCACTTCCTGGCGGCGCTGCCGGTCCGCGACCCCGGGCAGACCGTCGCCGAGCTGGTCAAGAGCGTCGCCGACCGGTGGACCGGCGCACCCGCGCCCCGGGTGCGTCTGCTCCCCGCCGAACTGCCCTGGGAGGCGCTGCCACCGGCCTCCGGCACCAGGATCCCGATCGGCATCGCGGAGGCCGACCTGGAGCCGGTCTGGCTGGACTTCGACGCCGAGCCGCACGCGCTGCTCTTCGGCGACGTGGAGAGCGGCAAGAGCTCGTTCCTGCGTGGCCTGGCCAAGTCGATAGCCGCCGCGCACGGTCCCGCCGAGGCGCGGCTGCTCCTGGTCGACCTGCGGCGCAGCCTGCTCGGATGCGTGGACCCGGGGCACACCATCGGGTACGGCAGTTCCCCGCAGACCACCGCCGACCTGATCAACCAGGCCGTCGTGGTGCTGCGCGAACGGCTGCCCGGACCGGACGTCACCCCGCAGATGCTGCGCGAGCGCAGCTGGTGGAAGGGCCCGAAGCTGTACGTGCTGGTCGACGACTACGACCTGGTGGCCGGTGCGGCGGTGAACCCGTTGCAGCCGTTGCTGGAGTTCCTGCCGCAGGCCCGCGACATCGGCCTGCACCTGGTGATCACCCGGCGGGTCGGTGGTGCCGCACGGGCGATGTTCGACCCGATCGTCGGCCGGATCCGGGAACTCGCGTCACCCGGCATCCTGATGTCCGGCTCCCGGGAGGAGGGGCCGCTGTTCGGCTCGCTCCGGCCGCAGCCCCTGCCGCCGGGCCGGGCCTGGATGGTGACCCGGCGGCACGGTGCCCGCCTGGTGCAGCTGGCCTGGACCCCACCGAGCTGATCCGAACCGGTCGGCGGCGCGACGCCCGCCCGATATTGAGCGCGCTGATCGGAACCGGTCAGCGGCGCGGCGGACCCAACTGCTGATGCTCGACGCCGGTCGGGCGTACCGTGACGAACCGGTCGTCGCCGTCCCCGATCACCGCGAGCATGTCGTCGGCCATGAACGGCAGGAACCGGGCGGTCTCCTGGTTCAGGCGCAACGCCGACGACGCCAGCACCGCCTCCTCACTGCCGAGCCGGTGCAGCAGGGCCAGGCCGGCCTCCTGCAGCGTGGACATCCCGGGCCGGTCCAGCTGCCGCAGCAGGGTCAGCCGGGTGTGCCAGGAGGCCGGCGGCGGGGCGGTCACCGGGCCGGTCACGCCGAGGTCGTACACGGTGAGCACCGGCGACTGCGCGGTCCCGGCGGCGACCGTGCCACTGTCCTCGGTGAGCACCACGAGACGGTCCGGGCGGCCGGTGGCGCGCTCCCCGAAACCCGACCAGGACCGCGGATCGGTGGTCACCACGATCACCCGGGCGCCGAGCGAGAACGCCCGGAACACCAGCAGCTGCGCCGCCCACACCCCGCCGACCAGGGCCGCCGGTGCCGGTTCCGGGCCGAACAGCCGCAACGGCACGGGCAGCTGCCGCCGGTCCTGCCCGAGGATCAGGCCGGCGTCGGGCGGCGGATCGACCCGCATCCGGCGCAGCCCGCTCCCGGGCAGGGTGTGCCAGCCGATCCGCAGCCTGCTGATCCGCCCTTCCGGACCGCCGAGCGCCGGGGCGGGCGTGCCGGGCCGCTCAGGCGGCCCGCCCGGGGGCACGACGGGCATCGAGGTGACCCGGCCGCGGGCGGCGCGTGGTGCGGGCACCGGGGCGGGTTCCGGCGCCCCCACGACCTCGACGGTGGGTTGCGGTTCCGGGACGGCTTCGGCATCTCTGCGGTACGCGTGAGCACCGTCCCCGTTCATCCCCGCCATCGGTCACCGTCCCCGATCGTCTCGTCCATGACGCACCGTCCCCGTTCGTCTCGCCGGCAGGCACCGTGCCCGCTCGTCCCGGTCATCAGGGACCGTCCTCGTCCGTCCCGGTCGTCGGGCGCCGTCCCCCGTTGATCCCGGTCATCCGGCGCCCCCACCGGTCGGCGCGGTCGCGTAGGTGGCCGGCCCCTGTTCACCGTCCAGCGGCAGCAGGTCGGCGCCGACCCGTCGCGCCCCGTCCACCAGCACCCGGTCCAGGTCGCCGAGGTCGGTGTCCGGCCGGGTGGCCAGCCGGACGAACGCGCGGACCGCGACGTCGGTACCGCCGGACGGGTCGATCACCAGGGTGACCGTGGTCTGTGCGGCCGGTGCGGTCGCCGCCCAGGCGAACAGCGAGCCCAGCCCGTCGGCGGGCGCCGGCCACGTCCGCAGCCAGTACGTCCGGTGGATCAGGCGGGCGGAGCGCCAATGTGTCCACTCCTCGGCCGGTGGGGCGCCGGCCGTGGCCAGCGGTCCCGGTTCGACGTCGCAGGACCGGGCCAGCAGTGCCACCAGCTGCCGCGCGTCGAGGGTCCGGCAGCCCACCCCGATCCGGCGCAGTCCGGTCGCCACCTTGCGGGCCAGGGACGCGACCAGGGCGGCTGCCTCCTCCGGGTCCGCGGTGTGGTCCTGCAACGCCTCGGCCAGTGCGTACGCGTCGATCCGCACACTGATCGCGGTCTCCCGGTGGGCCGGCACCGGCGCGTTGCCGAGCCCGGCCAGCACCTGCCGGTAGGACGTGCCGGCCGGCGACGACGGATGCACGTCCGGGCTGGGCGCCGGAACCGTCTGGGTGCCGAGTTGCATCAGCACCCCGGGCTGGTCGGCGCCGGCCAGCAGCCCGACCAGGGTGTCCAGCGGCACCGGCGGGGCGTCCGGGGCGAGGGCGACGGTGCTGAACCAGCCGGCCCCGTCACGGCCCACGCCGACCGTGCCGCCGTCCGCTGTGGACACGTCGGCGACGGCGAGTCCGGGTGCCAGGCCCCGCAGTGCGTCCAGCACCGGCCCGGATCCGGCCGCGCTACCGGATCGGTCATGCGCGCCGGTGGTGCGACCGGCGTCGGCCCGGCGGCGTCGATGGTCGGCGACCAGGGCGCGGTGTTCCAGCCACCACCGGTGCCCGCGCCGGGCGAAGAAGACCGTGAGCAGCACCGCCGCGACTCCGGACGCCACGGCCAGCGGGACCGGCCCGCGCAGGCCGGCCGCCACCACGGCCACCAGGCACAGTTCGGCGACCAGGATCTGGGTGGTGCTCAGCGGGCCGATCCGGCCCGGCCGGCGGACCGGACGGGCCGTGAACTCCGGTGGGGCGGTGAGCATGGGTCGCCTCCCTCGGGCGAACTACCTGGCGGATGGTCGGCGTCGGTGGCGGGGCGGGCTGTCCGGCGGTCGGTCGGTCGGTGAGCCTGGGCGGTACTGCCTAGCGGTCGGTCGGTCGGACGGTGAGCCTGGGCGTACCGCCTAGCGGACGGTGACTCGCAGGTCCTGCAGGGTGAGCGCACGCAACTCGTCGCGGCTCGGCATCCGGCCCAGCCCGCGCAGCCGGCCGGACTGCGCCTTGCGCATGCCCTCCAGGAGACGGCGGGCTTCGCGGGCGTTGCCGAAGTTGCGGTCGCGTTCGACCGTGGCGAAGTGTGCGCGCAGCGCCTCGTTCAGGCCCGGCGCGAAGGTGTAGTCGTCGGTGCGGGCGATGCGTCCGGCGATCATGACGAGTTCGTCGGGTCCGTAGTTCTCGAATTCGAGGGTCTTGGCGAAGCGGGAGGCGAGGCCGGAGTTGGCGTCGAGGAAGTCGGCCATCTCGGTGGTGTATCCGGCGACGATGACCGCGACGTTGTCGCGGTGGTCCTCCATGAGTTTGACGAGGGTGTCGATGGCTTCCTGGCCGAAGTCGGCTGCCGCCCCGCCGGCTCTGGCCAGGGTGTAGGCCTCGTCGATGAAGAGCACGCCGCCCATGGCGGCTTCGAAGGCGGACGTGGTCTTCTCGGCGGTGTGCCCGATGTACTGGCCGACGAGGTCGCGGCGGGAGACCTCCCGGAACTCGCCGTTGGGCAGGACACCGAGGGCTTTGAGTAACTGGCCGTAGATGCGGGCCACGGTCGTCTTTCCGGTGCCGGGGGCGCCGGTGAAGATGAGGTGATGGCCGGCGGAGCCGACGGAGAGTCCGGCGGTGCGCCGCCACTCGTTGACCTGGATCTCGTCGATGAGGGCGCGGACCTCGCCTTTGACCCCGGCGAGGCCGATCATCGCGTCGAGCTCACCCAGCAGACGTTCCACCTCGGCGGCGTCCTGGGCGGAGCCGGCCACGCCCACTCCGGCGGACGGCAGGCTCCCGCCGTCGCGCAACGTCACCGTGGCCCGGGCCGCCGGGTCGACGAGGACCGGCGGGTCGGCGGTCCGCTCGACCAGGCACTGCTCGACCCAGGCGGTGCAACCGGCCCCGACGACGATGCCCGGCCCGGCCGTCCCGTGCACCCACGTCTCCACGATCCGGGCAGCACCGCCCTGGGCCACCGCGATCCCCGCGCCGCCCGCGCCGGACACCTCACAGCGTTCGATCACGGGCCGGCCGCCCTGGTAGACGTAGACGCCCCGGCCGCCGCAGCCGGTCACCTCGGTGGTGCGCAGGACCACATCGGCGCCGAGCCGGGCGATCACCCCGTCGCCGCCGACCCCGTGCACCTCGCACGCGTCGACCGTGCCGCCCGCGTCGGAGAAGACGAAGCCGTGCCGGCCGCGGGTCACCCGGACCTCGACGGCCTGCACCGTCGCGCCGTCACCGGCCTGAACGCCGGCGCCGTCGCCGGCGGCCAGATCGCAGCGGCGCAACCGCAGCCGGCCGCCGGACACCGCGACCACGGGGTGATCGCCCGCGATCAGGGTCAGGCCGTCGATCTCGACGTCGCCGTCCGTGACGTCGAGCGCCGGACCGGGCAGCCCGGAGGCGTCGATCACCGCGGAACCGGGGTCGCCCGTGGCGCGCAGGGTGACCCGCCGGCGGGTCACCGCGATCAGCTCGGGGTAGGTGCCCGGGGCGAGCAGGACGACAGCGCCGTCCGAGGCGGCCTCGAGCGCGTCACGAAGAGTCGGGAAGGTGCCGGGAACCGCCAGGGTGCTGACCACGAGTGGAACTCCTCAATCCACTGTCCAGCCCGGAAAAGGCTCTGCGCCGAGGCTAACGCCCCGGCGCAGATCATGGCGGAAATCGATCGAGTGGCTCGTACCCCGGAAGGTTGGGATCCAACTTCGGTTTCGTGAGGGGGCGGGCGTCGCAGCCCGGCCATCCCTGACGAGGAGTCAGCGGGGGCGCTGCTGGCGCATGCCCTTGCTGGGCCGCATGTTCTTCGGAATCGCACCCTTGGGCATCTGCGGGCGGGCCATCAGCGCGCCGAGCCGCTTGTCGAGGGAGTTGACGTCCTTGCCGGTGAGGTTGCGCGGCAGGCGCAGCATCGTGGCGCGCAGCTTGCGGACCGGCAGCTGGCCCTCGTCGGTGCCGATGATGTAGTCGTAGATCGGGGCGCTGCCGATCACCTTGGACAGGCGGCGCTTCTCCTGGCCCAGCAGGGACCGGACGCGCTGCGGGTCACCCTCGGCGAGCAGGATCACGCCGGGCCGGCCGATCACCACGTGCACCATGTCGAACTGCGTCGTCGAGCTGGCCGCGGGACGCACCCGCCAGTCGCCGCGCATGTTCTCCATCAGCGAGGCGGCGGCGCCGGGCTGGCCCTCCGCGACGTTCATCATCGCCGTGTTGGATCGCAGGTTGAGAACGATCAGCACGGCCAGCAGCGTGATCAGGATGCCGACCGGGATCCACAGCAGTCCCCAGCCCAGAAGCACGGCCGTCACGGTCAGCGCGACCGGGATCGCGACCGCTGCGACGACGAGTGGAAGGAACCACTTGTCCTGCTTTGCCGTGAACGAGAACACCTGGCCTATCTGCTTCAGGCGATCGCGGAACGACACCTTCTCCTGGGGCTTTGCCATAGCCGCAAAGTGTAGTGGTGCTCAGGTAACTCACGGCGTCCCGGGGACCGCGCTGATCGTGAGCTACCGGGAGGTGGACGGCGATACCGGGCGTCCGGCGCCCGCGGGCCCCGATCCTTCACGCGAAGAGCCGGTACGGTTCCGCCCGAACCGGCCGCCAGGAATGTCTGATCTTCCCCCGGAACCGGCCCGAACCGGAGGCGGCCCGAACCGGAGGCGGCCCCACGCCGGAGCGGGTGCCGGGGTGGAGTGAGGCTGGTGCGCCCGGGTTGCGTCGTCGCGGAAGGTTCAAGCAGCGCCCGCCGGGACCCGATCAGAGGGCTCCAACCAGTGAGGGCGTCCCGCAACGGGTCAGGCCCTTCGTCCCCGGGAGGTAACACATGGATACCGCCGTCGACGTGGCCTACGCCGTGCAGGAGAGCCTGATCGGCCCCGGCGCCATCGTCCCGTGGTGGGCCTGGGTCGCCCCACTGCTCATGGTCTTCGGGAAGCTGCTGTGGCCGGTGATGGTGCCGGACAGCACGCCGCTCCCCGCCAAGAAGGACAAGAAGGGCAAGAAGAAGAAGTAACGGCGAAACTCCCGGTGCGTACGCGCCGGGAGTTTCTGCGATGGTGCGAGAAGCCTGGTCAGCCGCGGGCTTCGAGGGCCTGCTTGTAGAGCCGGCCGGCCCGGTACGACGAGCGGACCAGCGGACCGCTCATCACGCCGGCGAAGCCGATCTGCTCGGCCTCCTCGCGGAGCTCGACGAACTCCTCCGGCTTGACCCAGCGCTCGACCGGGTGGTGCCGCGGGGTGGGCCGGAGGTACTGCGTGATGGTGATCAGCTCGCAACCGGCCGCGTGCAGGTCGCGCAGGGCGGCGGAGATCTCCGACCGCTCCTCGCCCATGCCCAGGATCAGGTTGCTCTTGGTGACCAGCCCGGCGGCGCGCGCCTGGGTGATCACGTCGAGGGAGCGTTCGTAGCGGAAGCCGGGACGGATCCGCTTGAAGATGCGCGGAACGGTCTCGACGTTGTGGGCGAGCACCTCGGGAGCGGCGCCGAACACCTCGGCCAGCTGGGTGGGGTCGGCGTTGAAGTCGGGGATCAGCAGTTCCACGCCGCACTCGGGCAGCAGCTTGTGGATCTGACGCACGGTCTCGGCGTACAGCCAGGCGCCGCCGTCCGGCAGGTCGTCGCGGGCCACGCCGGTGACGGTGGCGTATTTCAGGCCCATGGTGGCGACGGACTCGCCGACCCGGCGCGGCTCGTCGGCGTCGAACTCGGCCGGCTTGCCGGTGTCGATCTGGCAGAAGTCACAGCGACGGGTGCACTGATCGCCGCCGATGAGGAAGGTCGCCTCGCGGTCTTCCCAACACTCGTAGATGTTGGGGCAGCCGGCCTCCTGGCAGACGGTGTGCAGGCCCTCTTTCTGCACGAGTCCACGCATCTGCGTGTACTCGGGACCCATTTTCGCCTTGACCTTGATCCACGGCGGCTTCCGCTCGATGGGAGTCTCGGCGTTGCGCGCCTCGATGCGCAGCATGCGGCGGCCCTCGGGAGCAATAGTCACAACCTGAAGATACGCCCGTCACGGCGCGACGCGAGTCAGGGGCGACGAGGCTCACGTGACGTATGTTGTGACTGCCGTCACCCCTTGCTGGTAAAAAGCTCGTGCCGATTCGAGGGCCGGTTGTTAACCTCGGCGGCACGGCGACGACGGGACCGAGTAAGGCTCCGGAATGCCGGCCGAGAGAGCCACCGACAGCTGTGAGGGTGGCCCGAGCGCCGGAGCACGAAGACACCCCCGAGCCGGGCAGGACAAGAGGCGCCCGCGAGGGCGCGAAGGTGTGGTGGCACCGCGAGGTTCCCGCTCGCCCACACCTCCCTGGGGCCGCGTTGCCGCACCAGAGGAGGTCATCGCCGTGCAACGCATCCTCTCCACCGACCTTTCGGCGCATGTGGACAGCAAGGTGACCGTGGCCGGCTGGGTGCACCGCCGCCGGCTGCTCAAATCGGTGGCGTTCCTGATCGTGCGGGACGCCGGCGGGTTCAGCCAGGTGGTGGTCACCGAACCGGCGGTCCGGGACCAGCTCGAACGGCTCTCCGAGGAGAGCGTCGTCGAGGTGGTGGCGGTGGTGACCGCCAACGGGCAGGCGCCCGGCGGGATCGAGTTGACCTCGCCGGAGATCCGGGAATTGTCCGCGGTGCGCGTACCCCCGCCATTCGAACTGCATCGGCCCACGCTCAGCGCGGGCCTGGCCGCCCAGCTGGACCACGCGGCTCTGAGCCTGCGCCATCCCACCCGCAGCGCACCCCTGCGGGTCGCCGCCGCGGCCACCGCGGGCTTCCGCGCGGCGCTGGAGGCGCAGCGCTTCGTCGAGATCCACACCCCGAAGATCGTGGAGTCGGCCACCGAGTCCGGGTCGAACGTGTTCGCCCTCGACTACTTCGGCCGGCCCGGCTACCTCGCGCAGTCGCCGCAGTTCTTCAAACAGCTGATGGTCGGCGTGCTGGAACGCGTCTACGAGGTGGGGCCGGTGTTCCGGGCCGAGCCCAGCGACACCGCCCGGCACCTGGCGCAGTACACCTCGCTCGACGCCGAGATGGGGTTCGTCGGCGACCACCGGGACGTGATGGCCGCGCTGACCCGTACGGTCGCCGGGATGATCGGTGAGGTCCGGGAACGCACCGGCGCGACCGTCCCGGAGGTGCCCGCGGAGATCCCGGCGGTGCACTTCACCGAGGCGCTGCGGATCGCCGGCGCGCCCGCGGACGAACCCGACCTGGCCCCGGCGCACGAGCGTGCGCTGGGGGAGTGGGTGCGCCGCGAGCACGGGTCGGAGTTCCTCTTCGTCACCGGCTACCCGATGCGCAAGCGGCCGTTCTACACCCATCCCGACCCGGCCGACCCGACCTGGTCGAACGGCTTCGACCTGCTCTTCCGCGGCCTGGAGATCGTCACCGGCGGTCAGCGGCTGCACCGGTACGAGGACTACGTGGCCGCCCTGACCGCGGCCGGCGAACCGTTGGAGGCCTACCGGGGTTACCTGGACGGATTCCGGTACGGCATGCCCCCGCACGGTGGCTGGGCGATCGGCCTGGAACGGTTCGTGGCCCGGCTGACCGGTGCGGCGAACGTCCGCGAGGTCACCGCCTTCCCGCGTGACCTGCACCGGATGGCGCCGTAGTGGTATCGATGGCGGCGTGCTGATCGATCTCGACGTCCAGCGGCCGCCAAGTCCGCAGCCGCGTCCCCGCGTGCCGTGGCGCCCGGTGTCGCTGCTCCTGGCCGTGGCGTTGGCGCTGCTCAGCGGCGCGTCGGCGGCCCGGCCGTGGACGCCCGAGCTCCACCGGGTCGCGGTCACCGACGACCTGGTGGAGTCGTGGCTGCTCACCGAGGACGTGCTCTACCTCGCCGACAAGCAGGAGGACGCGACCGCGCTGGAGTTGTCGGCGGTGTCGCTGACCGGCGGCGGCGTGCTGTGGAGCCGGCTGGTCGAGGCGGAGTTCCCGACGCTGACCGTGGCCGGGCCGAACCTGGCGGTCCTGTCGGAGGGCTCGACGCCGCTGGTCGTGGACGCCGCGACCGGGGCGGTGCGCTGGGAATACCAGGGTTTCGGGACGGCGGTGCCGGCCGGGGACGGGTTCCTGCTGAGCGACGAGGAGAACCTGGAGTTCTTCGACCCGGTGACGGCCCGGGTGCTCTGGTCGGCACCGATGCCGATTCCCGTGGTGGCCGCGGCCACCGACGATCACCATCTGGTGACCCTCGACCAGAACAACGACGTGTGGGTCTACGACCGGGGCACCGGCGAGGTGCTGGCCGGCAACGCGGCGGTGATCGGTGACCGGCTGACGATCCGGGACGGTGAGGTGTTCGTCCTCAGCGACCTGGAGTTGATCGCGCTGACCCTGCCCGATCTCCGGCGGCGGTGGATCACCGCGATGCCGACGCCGTTGGCACTGACCGGCTGCGGCACGCTGCTCTGTGTGGGCGGCGCCTCGGGCCTGATCGGGGTGGACCCGGCGACCGGGGAGATCAACTGGCGGCGGGCCGAATGGACGGCCTGGATCGACGGGGTGGCGGCCGGCGGGGACGACGACGGCCTGGTGCGCCTGGACCCGGAGACCGGCGAGGTAGCGGAGACGCTGGGCCGCGGGTTCGTGGTCGGCGACGTGTTCCTGCGACCCGGTCAGGGCCGGAGCTGGGTCACCCGGGACGGGGCCGTCCTGGGGACGATCCCGCAGGTCCTGCCGTTCGGATGCGCCCGCGCGGGCCGGCACCTCGCCTGCCAGGTCGACGACTACCGGGTCACGGTGTGGCGCCTTGCGTCATGATCCGGTGATGATCGATCTCGACGTCGCCGTGCCGGAACCGGCGTCGCCGCAGCGGTGGCGCCCGTCCCGCTGGACACGGGCGGCGGGCGCGGGCGCGCTGCTGCTCACCCTGGGTGCGGCGGCGCCCGCCGATCATCGTTCTCCGGGGGTACGAGAGACCGCCCACGTCGACGGGGCTTTCCTGCTGACCGAGTCCACCCTCTACACGGTCGGTTCCGGGGACCGGCCGGAGATCGTGGCGCAACCCCTCGAGACGGGTGGCGCGTCGTGGCGGCACGCCGTGAACTCGGCCGACGCGGCGCCCCTGCTCGGCCGGGTGGGTTCGATGCTGCTCGTCTCGATGGGGCTGGAGACGGTCGTGCTGGACGCGGCGACCGGCGAGGAGGTGCTGCGGACGCCGGATTCGTCGTACGCCGTGGTGGCCGGCGACAAGCTGCTGGTGACCAGTGAGGACGGCGACCTCAGCCTGGTGGACCCGGCGGCGCCGCGGGATGCCCTGTGGACCGTGCCGGGGTCGGCGCCGACCGCCGAAGTCGACCCGGCCGGTCGCTGGGTGCTCAGCATGGCCGCCGGCGGGATGGCGGTGGTCCGGTCGATGGCGGACGGCCGGGAGCTGACCCGGCGGAACCTCGCGGAGTCGACCGACACCGCGCTCACCGTGGCGCCGATCGTCGGTGACCTGGTGCTGCTGATCAGGCCGCGGGGCCTGTCGGCGTACCGGCTGCCCGATCTGACGCCGCTGTGGCGGGTGCCCGGCACCGGGGCGCATCAGGCGGTGAGCTGCGGGGACCTGATCTGCCTGACCGGGATGAACGGGATGACGGCGCTGGACCCGGCGAGCGGGCGGATGGTCTGGACCGCGCCGGAATACCTGTCCTTCGAACCACTCGGGTCGAACGCGCAGAGCGTGGTGATCGATCCGGTGAGCGGTCAGGTGGTCGAGGCGGGCGTGCCGGCCGCGCGGGGGCTGGCGATCACCCAGGACTCCCGGGTCAACGAGATCGACCTGTCCAGCGGGTGGACCGTGCGAGAACTGGGGCAGGGCGGGGTGGCCGGGCCGTGGACGCTCCGGATCAGCACCGAGGGCGTGGTGGTGACCGAGGCGGCCACCGGGGAGTTGCGTGGCGTGCTGCAGAACGCGGTGCCGTCGTTCTGCAGCACGGCCGGTCGTTTCCTGGCCTGTCCGGATGCTGCCGGGGGCCACACCGTCTGGGAGATCGGTTCTTAGAGGAACACGGCCAGCGTCACCACGGCGACGATGACGAACGGGACGATCGTGGTGCAGACCAGGATGGTCCAGGCGATCGGGTGGCCGAAGTTCAGCACCATCCCGCCGCCCTTCTTCGCGACGAAGACCCGTTTGTCCTGCGGGTTGCGGTAGAGCGCCATCAGAACAGCGTGGGCAGGTGCCGCTCGACCACCGGCAGCACCTCGGCGACCGGCACCGGGCGACCCAGCTCGGCACTGAGTGAGGTGACACCGGCGTCGCTGATGCCGCAGGGCACGAACCGGTTGAAATTCGCCAGGTCGCAGTCGGCGTTGATGGCGAAGCCGTGCAGGGTCACGCCACGCTGCACCCGGATGCCGATCTGAGCGATCTTGCGGTCGGGCCCACCGTCGGTGGCCTTGACCCAGGCGCCGCTGCGGCCCTCCACCCGCTCGGCCGTCACGCCGAACTCGGCGCAGACGTCGATCAGGAGCTGCTCGGTGCGGCGGACGTAGGCGACCACGTCGACCGGGGTGGCCAGCTTGAGGATCGGATAGCCGACCAGCTGACCCGGGCCGTGCCAGGTGATCTCGCCGCCGCGGTCGACGTCGACCACGGGGGTGCCGTCGAACGGCCGGTCGGAGGGTTTGGTGCGCTTGCCCGCGGTGAAGACGCTGGGGTGCTCCAGCAGCAGGATCGTGTCCGGCTGGGTGCCGTCCACCACGGCCTGGTGTAGGCGCTTCTGCTCGTCCCAGGCCTCGACGTAGTCGACGAGGCCCGGGCGCAGGACGGTGAGTACGGAGGAAGTCACACCGAAATCCTAATCCCGTTCGGGAACGTCGACCGGATCGAGCCCGGGACGGATGCGCCACACCAGAACGTCGTCCACACGTTCGGGCTCGCCGAGCAGATCGGTGGCCACCTTGCGCAGCGCCTCCCGGTTGAGCATGCCCTTCGGGCCGGTCACCTGGTTCGGCAGGAAGATCGCCTCGAGCTGCCAGTACGCGAAATCGGCCCGCGCCTGCGCCCGCTCCAGATTCGTGATCTTGGTGAGCGAGTTCCACCGGGCCGCCCGGTAGAAGATCCGGTCGGTGGGCAGTTCCGGAGCGCCGACCCGGCCGACCATCTCCCGGCCGCTCTCGTCGTAGTTCTGCGGCCCGAGGAAGTAGCCGCCCGGAATGCGGAAGTGCTCCTCGCCCCGGGCCATCGTGTCGGCCTGCCAGCGCATCGTGTCCATCGAGACGTCGATCGCGAGCGGCAGCGAGGTGAGCACGCCGTTGTCCGACACGTAGTCACGCCACGTCCCGTTGGCGATGAAGTCCGGCTCGGTGGCCCGTTCCATCGTCTTCAGCGGCAGCGGGGCGATCGGGGCCAGCGCGGCGACGATCGCGACCAGCAGGGTGGCCCGGCCGGCCCACGACCGGATCCGGCCGCTGAACAGCTCATCGGCGACCAGCGCCACGACGATCGCCACGATCGCGACGACCACCAGGGTGAACCGGACCGGCAGCGCCGAGTCGAACAGCGGGACCCGCTCGAGCGGGGCGTACAGCATCGGGATGTCGGTCTCCTCACCCATCACCCGCAGGCGCGGGCCGAGCGAGAGGAGGAAGAAGAACAGCGCCAGGACGCTCAGCGCGCGCAGCGTGACCCGGCGCTCCGGCGACGCCCGCCGCCAGAGCATCACCAGGGAGAACAGGAACAGCAACACCAGCGGAACCCCGAGGAAGCTGGTCGCCTCGGTGGCGTTCGGGGCGAGGTCCGCGCCGAGGCCGAAGGCACCGGCCACCGACGCCAGCGGGTACGAGATGTACGCCACCAGGTCCTCGGCGTAGAACTTCATCACGAACCCGGTGCCGGAGAACTTCAGCGGCCCGTCGAAGTGCATGTACAGCGGGTACGCCAGCAACGCCCCGGCGATCACCGCGGTCACGCCGAGCGAGGCCAGCACCGGCGGCAGTCCGGCGCGCAGCCGCTTGAGCCCGGGCCGGGAGAACACCCAGATGGCCAGGAACATCCCGCTGGCCAGGGCGGTGAAGAAGAGCGCCTCGGCGGCGATCGAGAAACCGGCCGCGCAGAGCAGGCCGAGCACGATGCCGTTGCGCAGCCAGTGGCCCTTCTCGGGCAGCTTCAGCACCCACCACAGGACGATCGCGACCATCCAGCCGGACGTCCAGTTGAGGTGGCCGTTGGCGTGCGAGACCAGACCGGGGGAGAACCCGAACAGCAGGCCGCCGATGCCGGCCGCGAGTCCGCTGCGGACCAGCCAGCGGCGCAGCACGAGGTACCACGCGAAGGCGGACCCGGCCAGGTTCAGGGTCAGGATGGTGGCGAAACTGATCTCCGGGCCGAGGAACCGGGTCACCGGGGAGAAGAGCGTGGCGTAGAACGTGCTCGACGTGTTCATCGCCAGGTTCACGCCGCGCGGGGCGTTGAACAGCGTGGTGAAGAACGGGTCGGTGCCGTGCTGCAGGAAGTACACGCCGTACGACAGGACCCACTCGAACTGGGCCTGGTCGCTGACGTTCGCGGCGAGCACGTTGCGGAACGGCGCGGACCACAGACCCTGCGTGACGTACACCGCCCCGGCCAGCGATATCAGGGCCATCACGAGGTGCGCCGACCAGCGGCGCAACCGGGATGGACGGTCTGGTGAGGACGGTCCGTCAGCAGTCGGCGACGGCGTGGTGGGAGCGTTCTCAGCGGTGATCGGGGCGTCAGCGGCGATCGTCACCTGCGGGAGGTTACCGATCTCGGAATTCACCGATCGACCGGGTCCACGCCGGGACGGATCCGCCATACGAGCACGTCGTCCACCTGTTCCGGTTCGCCCAGAAGATCACGCGCGGTGGCCTCGACGGCACCGCGGTACAACGTCATGTGATCCGAGCCGGTGATCTCCTCGGCCAGGAAGACGGCCTCCACACCCCAGTAGGCGAAATCGGACCGGGCCTGCTCGCGGTCGGCGTCGGTCAGCTGCGTGACGTAGCCGTACAGGGCGGCCCGGGTGAACAGCCAGTCGGTCGCCAGCGGCGGCGCGCCGATCCGGCCGATCTGCTTCCGGCCCTCTTCGCCGGTGGTCTGCGGGCCGAGGAAGTAGCCGGACGGGATGCGGAACTGCGGACCACCACGGGCCATCGTGTACGACTGCCAGCGCTGACCGTCGGCCTGCACGTTGAGGGCGAACGGCAGGGCGGTCAGCACACCGTTGTCGGACACGTACCGCTGCCAGGTGCCGTCGGCGATGAAGTCCGGCTCGGCGGCCCGCTCCTGGATGCGCAGCGGCAGCGGCACCAGCGGGAGCAGGCTCACCACGAGCGCCGAGATCAGGCCGGTCCGCAGGTTGACCGAGGTGATCCGGTCGCTGACCAGTTCCTGCACGATCAGGGCGAGCAGCACGCCGAAGACGCCGACCAGGGCGAGGGCGTACCGCAGAGGTAGCGCCGAGTCGAACAGCGGCAGGTGGGCGAGCAGGGCGTAGGGCAGCGGGATGTTCAGCTCCGCGCCCATCCAGTTGAACCGCGGCCCCCAGGACAGCACCAGGAAGACCAGGCCGGTCACGCCGACGGCCCGCAGGGTCGCCTGCCGCCCCGGAGCGGCCCGTCGCCAGAGCACGACGAAGACCACCACGATCAACATCAGCAGGGGTACGCCGAAGAAGGACGTCTCCTCGGTGCGGTTGGGTGCGAGGTCGGAGTGCAGGCCGAGGAGCCCCGCCAGCGACCGGCTGGGGAAGGACAGGTAGGCCGCCGCGTCCTCGACGAAGTACCGCTGGTTGAAGCCGGTCCCGGAGAACGACTGCGGACCGGCGAAATGCATGTAGAGCGGGTACGACAGGAGCGTCCCGGCCACCGCGGCGGCCACGCCCAGCGCCCGCAGCACGGTGGTGAACGCCGCCTTGGCCTCCTCGCGGACCGGCCGGGCCAGCGACCAGACGCCGAGGAAGACGCCGCTCGCGATGGCGGTGAAGAACAGGCCCTCCGCCGCGATCGAGAAGCCGACCGCCAGCGTCACGCCGAGCAGCAGGCCGTTGCGCAGCCAGCGGCCCTCCTCGCGCAGTTTCAGCACCCGCCACAGCACCACCGGTGCCACCCAGCCGGCACTCCAGTTGAGGTGGCCGTTGGCGTGCGAGACGAAGCCCGGCGCGAACCCGCAGAACAGTCCGGCGACCCCGGCAGCCAGCGGGCTGGTGACCAGCCAGCGGCGGAGGAAGAGATACCACGCCATGGCGGCGCCGGACAGGTTCAGCGTGAGCAGGGTCACGAACGAGAGCTGCGGGCCGGCCAGGTGGGTCAGCGGCGAGAACAGCACGGTGTACACCGTGATCGACGTGTTCGCCGCGAGGTTGACCCCCAGCGGGGCGTTCAGCAACTCGGTGAAGAACGGGTCCGAGCCGTGTTGCAGCGTGTAGACGCCGTACCCCAGCAGCCATTCGAAGAAGGCCTGATCGCCGACGTTGTCCGAGAGGACGTGCCGGTACGGGTCTGACCACAGACCACTCGTCACATAGACGGCGAGGGCCACCGAGACGACACCCATGGTCACGTGGGCGCGCCACGGCCGGCGGGTGCGCGGCGGGGCGGCCGGCGTCTCGGGGGGATCTGCGGATGCGGCGGGGGCGGGGGCGGCGACTGACATCAGCCGCAGGTTAGCAAGATATTCCGTGTGCTCAGGGAGCCATCGCCGGTTCGGGGCGCAGCGCAGCGGCCATCGCGGCCTCGATCTCCGGGTACGCCCAGGTGAACCCGGCCGCCTTCAGCACCCCCGGCACCACCCGCTGGCTGATCTGCATCTCGCCGGCCAATTCGCCGATGACCAGGTCCAACGCGGGCCCGGGGATCGACAGCAGTGCCGGCCGGTGAACGGCCTTGGCGAACGCCCGGGTGAACGCGGCATTGGTGCACTGCTCTGCTGAGACGAGGTTCACCGGTCCGGCGACGTCCTCCCGCTCCAGGAGGAATTCCACCGCATTCAGCCAATCGGTCAGGGCGATCCAGGCCATCCACTGCTTCCCGCCGCCGATCCGGCCCCCCACGCCCATCTTGAAGGGCAGCAGCAGCGGCTTGAGCAGCGAGCCGGAGGCGTCGATCGTCGGGGCGGTCCGCAGCAGTACGACCCGGGCGCCGGCGTCCTCGGCGGGACGGGCGGCGGCCTCCCACACCCGGCACAGGTCGGCGAGGAAGGTGGTGCCGAGCGGGGCGTCCTCGCCCGCCTCCCGGTCGCCGGTGTCGCCGTAACAGCCCGCACCGGAGGCCTGCAGCAGGGCCTTCGGCCGTTCGTCCTCGGGGAGCTGCCGGATCGTTCGGGAGATCGTGTCGGTGGTGTCCACCCGGCTGGTCCGCAGCACGTTCTTGTACCGCGTGGTCCACCGGTGGTCGCCGATCCCCGCGCCGGCCAGGTTGATCACCGCGTCCGCGCCGGCGAGCGCCGCGAGGTCGAGGCGTCCCTGCGCCGGGTCCCAGGTGACCTCACCGGTGCGCTGGGCGGGCCGCCGCACCAGCGTGGTGATCTCATGACCGTGCCGACTCAGTTGTCCCGCGAGCCTGGTGCCGAGAAAACCCGAGGCCCCGGCCATGACGATGCGCATGTCCTGATTCTTTCCCGAAGATCCCACGCCGCAAAACAAACCGGGAGGTATGTCTGGTGACATACCTCCCGGTTCGGTGCTTCCGGTGTTTCTTACCGCCCGTGCCTACAGGCCGAGGTCGGCCTCGAACTGACCGGCTTCCAGACGCTCCTTCAGCGTGACCAGGAAGCGGGCGGCGTCCGCGCCGTCCACGATCCGGTGGTCGTAGCTGAGGGCCAGGTAGACCATCGAGCGCGGCGCGATGATCTCGCCCAGCTCCGGGTCGTTCACGATCACCGGGCGCTTGACGACCGCGCCGAGACCGAGGATGCCGACCTGCGGCTGGTTGATGATCGGGGTGTCGAAGAGCGCGCCCCGGCTGCCGGTGTTGGTCAGCGTGAAGGTGCCGCCGCCGATCTCGTCCGGACCGATCTTGTTGTTGCGGGTGCGGTCCGCGAGGTCCGCGATCCGCTTGGACAGACCGGCCAGGTTGAGGTCACCGGCGTCCTTGATGACCGGGACGACCAGGCCCTTCGGCGCGTCCACCGCGATGCCCAGGTGCTCGGCGCCGTGGTAGGTGACCGTGCCCGCCTCGAGGTCGAGGGAGGAGTTGACCACCGGGTGCTGCTGCAGCGCCTCGACCGTGGCCAGGGCGAAGAACGGCAGGAAGGTGAGCTTCACGCCGTGCTTGGCCTGGAAGTCGGCCTTGGCCTTGTTGCGCAGGTTGGCGATCTTGGTGACGTCGACCTCGACGACCGTGGTGAGCTGCGCCGAGACCTGCAGCGACTCGACCATGCGCCGGGCGATGGTGGCCCGGATGCGGGTGAGCTTCTCGGTGCGGCCCCGCAGCGGGCTCGGCTCGGCCTTCGCCTTGGCGGGTGCGGCGGCCGGAGCAGCGGCGGCGGGCGCCGCGGCGGCCGGTGCCTTGGCGGCGGCGGCCTTCTCGGCGGCGGCCTTCTCGGCGGCGGCCTTCTCGGCGGCGGCCTTCTCGGCGGCGGCCTTCTCGGCGGCGGCCTTCTCAGCGGCGTCGATGACGTCCTGCTTGCGGATGCGACCGCCCACGCCGGTGCCGGTCAGGGTGGACAGGTCCACGCCCTTCTCGGCGGCGAGCTTGCGCACCAGCGGCGTGACGTAACCGGCGTCGCCGGCACCGTTCGACGCGACCGCGGCGGGCGCCGGAGCGGCCGGCTCGGCCTCGGAGGCCTTGGCGATCTGCGGTGCCGGAGCCGTCTCCACCTTGGGAGCCTCGGCCTTGGGCGCCTCCGCCTTCGGAGCCTCGGCCTTCGGGGCCTCCGCCTTGGGAGCGGGGGCGGCCGGGGCCGGAGCGGCGGCGGGCTTGGCGTCGGCCGAGCCGATCACCGCGAGCACCGCGCCGACGTCGGCGGTCTCGTCCTCGGGGACCTTGATCTCCAGGACGGTGCCGGCCACCGGCGACGGGATCTCGGTGTCGACCTTGTCGGTGGAGACCTCGAGCAGCGGCTCGTCGACCTCGATGGTCTCGCCGACCTGCTTGAGCCAGCGGGTGACGGTGCCCTCGGTGACGCTCTCGCCGAGCGCCGGCATCGTGACCTCGGTGCCCTCGGCCGAACCCGCGGAGGCGGTCTGCGGCGCGGGGGCCTCGTCCTCGGCCGGCTTCTCGGTCGAGGGGGTGGTGGGTGCGGCGGGCTCGGGCTCGTCGGCCTGCTCGGCCTCCTGGGCCGGGGCGGGCGCGGCGGAACCGGTGTCCTCGCCCTCGCCGGCGATGACGGCCAGTTCGCTGCCGACGTCCGCGGTCTCGTCCTCGCCGACCACGATCCGGGTGAGCACACCCGCGGCCGGGGACGGGATCTCGGTGTCGACCTTGTCGGTGGAGACCTCGAGCAGCGGCTCGTCGACCTCGACGCGCTCGCCCTCCTGCTTGAGCCAGCGCGTGACGGTGCCCTCGGTGACACTCTCACCCAGCCGCGGCATGGTTACCGATACCGGCATTTTCCCCAAACTCCTTAACGCTTATGAACGATCGGATCAGCTGTGCGCGTGCGATCAGCTGTGCGCGTGCAGCGGCTTGCCCGCGAGCGCGAGGAAGGCCTCGCCCAGCGCCTCGTTCTGCGTCGGGTGGGCGTGTACGAGCTGGGCGACCTCCTCGGGGAAGGCCTCCCAGTTGGTGATCAGCTGGGCTTCGCCGACGAGTTCGCCGACCCGCGCGCCGACCATGTGGACGCCGACGACCGGGCCGTCCTCGACCCGGACCAGCTTGATGAAGCCGGCGGTCTTGAGGATCTGGCTCTTGCCGTTGCCGCCGAGGTTGTAGTTGTAGGTGGAGACCTTGTCGGCCCCGTACTTCTCCTTGGCCTTGGCCTCGGTGATGCCGACCGACGCGACCTCGGGGTCGGAGTAGGTGACCCGCGGGATGCCCGCCTCGTCGATGACCGCCGGGTTCTTGCCGGCGATCTCCTCGGCCACGAAGATGCCCTGCTGGAAGCCGCGGTGTGCGAGCTGCAGGCCGGGCACGATGTCGCCGACGGCGTAGATGTTGCCGACGCCGGTGTGCAGGCGCTCGTTGACGATCACGAAGCCCCGGTCGAGCGTGATGCCCTGCTGCTCGTAACCGAGGTTCGCCGTCGTCGGGCCACGGCCGACCGCGACCAGCAGCACCTCGGCCTCGAGGGTGTCGCCGCCGGCGATGGTGACCTTGACGCCGTTCGCGGTCTTCTCGACCTTCTCGAACGGCTTGCCGACCTTGAAGTTGATCTTGCGCTTGCGGAAGGCGCGCTCGACCTGCTTCGAGATCTCCTCGTCCTCCGCGGCGACGAGCCGGGGGAGGGCCTCGACGATGGTCACGTCGGCGCCGAACGACTTCCACACGCTGGCGAACTCGACGCCGATGACGCCGCCGCCGAGCACGATCGCCGAGCTGGGCACCCGGTCGAGCTTGAGCGCGTGCTCACTGGTCAGCACGTGCGTGCCGTCGACCTCGAGGCCGGGCAGCGAGCGGGAGTAGGAGCCGGTCGCCAGGACGATGTTGCGTCCGACGTAGCGCTGGCCGTCCACCTCGACGGTGTCCTTCGACACCAGCTTGCCGGCGCCCTGCACCACGGTGATGTTCTTGTTGTGCGTGAGCATGCCGGTGAGGCCCTTGAAGAGGCGGCCGACCACACCGTCCTTGTAGGCGTTCACGCCCGCCATGTCGATGCCGACCAGGTCGGCCTTGACGCCGAACTGCTCGCTCTCGCGTGTCTGGTCCGCGATCTCGGCGGCGTGCAGCAGCGCCTTCGTCGGGATGCAGCCGCGGTGCAGGCAGGTGCCGCCCAGTTCCGCCTTGTCGATCAGCGCGACCTTGAGGTCGAACTGCGCGGCGCGCAGGGCAGTCGCATAACCCCCGCTGCCGGCGCCGAGAATGACGATGTCGAAGGTTCCGCCGTTGGGCTGGCTCACGTTGACTCCAGTGGTCGCATCGTCTCCGTGTGGGTCACACAATGGAAACGGTCACAGTCCCGTCAATGACATCTTGTCACTTGCGGACCCGGTCAATGCAGTCAGGTGCCCCATGACGCGTGACCCCGACGTACCCTTGCGGCAGCGAGCGCGAGGAGGAGCAGTGGCGTGGTTCCGGCGGCGTCCCCGGTCTCAGGGCCCGGGAGGGAGGCCGGCCGACCAGGCCGCTCTCGAGCATCTCACGGAGTTCGCCGGCAGTCGCCGCGGTGTCGAGGGTTTCATCGAGCCACAGACGACGGTGACCGAGACCACCCTGTTGCTTGTCGCACACGACGGCGAGTGGACCCGGCGCCGGATCGGCTCCCCGGAGATCGCCCGCCGTCTGGCCCACAAGATCTCCCTGCCGATCTACGATGTCCGGCTCCTGGGCTATCCGCAGCGGATGCGCGACTACAACGAACGCCAGAAGCGCCGCCCGGTCTGAGACCGGGCGACGCCCCAGGGTCTCAGGACAGGTCGTCGATCAGCTTCAGGAACGTGCGCACCGGCACGCCGGTGCCACCCTTGGTCCAGTAACCACTGGCCTCACCGGTGTGGTAGCTGGGGCCCGCGATGTCGATGTGCGCCCACTCCACGCCCTCGCCGACGAACTCGCGCAGGAACACGCCACCCTGCAGCATGTGCCCGGCACGGTCCAGATTGGCGTTGGTCTGACAGATGTCGGCGATCTCCGACTCCATGCCCTTGCGGACGTCGTCCGGCAGCGGCATCCGCCAGACCGGCTCGCCGACCGCGGCACCGGCCGCGTCGACCAGCGCGGTGGCCTCGTCCGAGCCCATCAGGCCGGCGATCCGCTTGCCCAGCGCGACCACCTGGCCGCCGGTGAGCGTGGACGTCTCGAACAGGTAGTCGGTGCCGTCCTGGCAGGCCCGCGCGATCGCGTCGGCGAGCACCATCCGGCCCTCGGCGTCGGTGTTGAACACCTCGACCCGCTTGCCGCCGAACATCGTGATCACGTCACCCGGACGGTACGCCGAACCGGACGGCATGTTCTCCGCGATGGCCAGGTAACCGGAGACGGCCACCCCCGGCTTGAGCGCGGCGACCGCGAGCAGCGTGGCGGCCACCGCGGCGGCGCCGGCCATGTCGGACTTCATCTCCCACATGCCGGCCGACGGCTTGATGCTGACGCCGCCGGTGTCGAAGGTGATGCCCTTGCCGACCAGGGCGACCCGCTTGGGGTCGCTGACGCCCTCCGGCGTGTAGGTCAGCTTGACCAGGCGCGGCGGGGCCTCCGAACCCTGGCCGACCGCCACGATGCCGCCGTAACCGCCGGCCTTGAGCTGCTCGAAGTCGAGCACCTCGACGCCCAGCCCGGCCTCGGTGGCCTGCGCGGCGACCAGGTCGGCGAAGGACGGCGGCTGCAGCTCGTTCGGCGGCATGTTGACCCAGTCGCGGGTCAGGCGGACCGCGCGGCCGACGACCTCGGCCCGCTGGACCTCGGCCTGGACGGCCAGGTCGGTGGCGTCGGTGACGTGCAGCTGCAGCCCGGCCACCGGGTCACGGCGGTTCTTCTGCGGCTTGGTCTTGTAGCCGGCGAACTTGTAACCGCCGAGGACCGCGCCCTCCAGCACAGCACGCAGGGCGGGTGCACCCTCGGCGCTGTCCGGGACGGGCAGGGCGAGGGCGACCGTGGCGCTGCCGGCCAGCGCGCGGACCGCGGCGCCGGTGCCCCGGCGCAGGGTCTCCAGGTCGGGGGCGGCGCCGGTCGGCTCGGCGCCGAGGCCCACCGCGACCAGCAGCGGCGCGGAGATCGTGCCGAGGGTGGCCAGCTTGGTCACCTCGCCGGCCGATCCGGTCGCGCCGAGCAGGGCCAGCGTCGAGATCAGCTTGCCGTCGAAGGCGGCGGCGATGCTCTCGGCGCCGGCGGCGGGCAGCAGGGAGCCGTCCTCGTCGGGCTGGCTGTGCAGGCCGATGACGATGGCATCGACCGCCGATTCGGCCGGGTCGGTGTCGACCAGGCTGAGGCTGGGCTGGGTCACTCGGGCACTCCGGGACGTCGTGCCGGGACGCTGCCGGTGGGCGCGCTCCCGGCGGGTGGGAAAACCGGTGCGAGCCCGCACCGGAGTCAGGTGGTGTCACCGCGACTCTATAGAGCCCCAAGGTCAGCGGTAAGTTGAGTCTCATGTCTGCCGAGCTTCACCAGTCACCGCTGCACGACCGCCACGCCGCTCTGGGCGCCAAGTTCGCCGCCTTCGGCGGCTGGGAGATGCCCCTGGAGTATGCGGGCGGCGGTGTCCTGAAGGAGCACGCGGCCGTCCGGGAGGCGGCCGGCGTGTTCGACGTGTCGCACCTCGGCAAGGCACGGGTCACCGGCCCGGGCGCGGCGGACTTCGTGAACGCCTGCCTCACCAACGACCTGGGCCGCATCGAGCCCGGCAAGGCGCAGTACACGCTGTGTTGCGACGAGAGCGGCGGCGTGGTCGACGACCTGATCGCCTACCTCTACGGCGACGAGCACGTCTTCCTGATCCCGAACGCGGCGAACACCGCCGAGGTGGTGCGCCGCCTGGTCGCCGCCGCGCCCGAGGGCGTCACGGTCACCGACGAGCACGCGAAGCACGCCGTCCTCGCGGTGCAGGGCCCGCAGTCGGCCGAGATCCTCGGCAGGCTGGGCCTGCCCACCACCCACGACTACATGTCGTTCGAGAACGCCACGCTGAGCGGCGCCGAGCTGATCGTCTGCCGCACCGGCTACACCGGCGAGCACGGCTACGAACTGGTCGTCGGCTGGGACGACGCGGCGGCCGTCTGGGACGCGCTGATCGCGGCCGGTGTCCGGCCCTGCGGCCTGGGCGCCCGCGACACCCTGCGCACCGAGATGGGCTACCCACTGCACGGCCAGGAGCTCTCCCTGGAGATCAGCCCGGTGCAGGCCCGCTCCGGCTGGGCGGTCGGCTGGACCAAGCCCGCCTTCTGGGGCCGTGACGCCCTCCTCGCCGAGAAGGCCGCCGGTCCCCGGCGCCAGCTGCGCGGCATCGCGCTCACCGGCCGCGGCATCCCGCGCGGGCACATGCAGGTGTACGCGGGTGAGCAGCTGATCGGCGAGACCACCAGCGGCACCTTCTCGCCGACGAAGAAGGTCGGCATCGCGCTGGCCCTGATCGACACCGCGGCCGGCGTCGCGGACGGCGACCCGGTGCAGATCGAGGTCCGCGGCAAGCGCATCGAGGCGAAGGTCGTCAAACCGCCGTTCGTCACGCCATCGGTGCGCTGAACACCGGCTGTGGTGATCCGGGGCGGCCTACACGCCTGAGGTCACCACAGCGGATCCGGCGGTGCGCCGAGCGTCAGTGCGACCACGGCGACCGTGGTCGCACACTCGGCGGCCGCCCCCAGCACGTCCCCGGTGACACCGCCGAATCTCCGTACACCATGGCGCACCAGAAGGACCACGACGAGCATGGCGGCGGCGACGGCGGCCGGGCCCTGCCACGGACGGCCCGGCACCGCGGCGGTCGCCAGCGTCGTCACGCAGGCCGCGGCCCCCAGCAGGGCCACCGGTGACACCGTCGAGGCCACCAGCGCGCCCAGGCCCTCCGGACGGGCCGCGGGCACTCCTCGGCGGCAGGCGACGGTGATCGCCAGCCGGCCGACCGCCCAGGCCGTCACGATCGCCCACGGGCCGGCCGCGGTGAGCGCGCCCGCCTGGATCAGCAGGGTCAGCGCGACCGCCGCGACCCCGAACGGTCCGATGTCCGGCTTTTTCATGATCTCCAGTGCGGCGTCGCCGGACCGGTAGGAGCCGAGCGCGTCCACCGTGTCGGCCAGCCCGTCCAGGTGCAGGCCCCGGGTGAGCAGCACCCCCGCCGCGACCGTCACCCCGGCCGCGACCATCGCCGGCGCGCCGAGCACCCGCAGACCCTCGTGCAGGCCGGCCAGGACCAGGCCGAGCAGCGCGCCCACCAGCGGTGCGGTGGTCATCGCCACCGCCGCCGCGGACCGGTCCACCCGGCCCGCGCGCAGTGGGAAGACGGTCAGGGTGGTGACCGCCAGACGCAGACCGTCAAACACCCGGCTCGATCTCGTCCTCGTCCTCGTCCGCGGGCTCCAGGGCGCCGTCGCCCTGCTCGGCCAGCAGCGCCGGGTGCACCGGTCGGCCGGCGATCAGGCCGACCGCGGTCCGCAGCACCGGCAGCACGGTCAGCGCGTTCGCACCCTCGCCCAGATCCAGGCCCACCCGCAGCACCGGGGTCAGGCCGAGCACGTCCGCGCCCTGCTTGACCAGCGCCAGCGTGCCCTCCTCGGGCAGCAGGCACCAGTGCCGGGTCTGGCTGGCCAGATCCCGGGCCACCAGGCCGGCCGCGATGCCCAGCGGGCCGTCCAGCAGCACCGGCAGACGGCGGGCGGCCGCGCCGAGCAGCAGGCCGGTGGCGACCGCCAGGTCCGGGCCACCCAGCTCCCGCAGGATGTCGGTGGCGCCGCGCGGCTCGTGCCGGATCCGGTGCAGGGCGTCCCGGACGGCCGCACAGCGGGCGATCCAGGCGGTGTCGTCGAACCGGCCACCCGGCTGCTGCACCCGGGGCAGCATGGCGACCGGCTCGGCGCCGGTGGTGGCGGCCAGCACCGCGGTGGCGACCGCCTCGACCCCGGCACCGATCCCGGCGACCAGGAGCGCGTCCCGGCCGGCATCGGCGGCCGCGTCGGCGATCTGCCAGCCCCGGCGCAACGCGGCGTCGACCGCGTCCGCCTCGGCGACCGGACCGTCCTCCATCGCGCCCGCGGCGTCCACGCGTACCACGGTGATGTCCGCACCGCTCTGACCGGCGAGCCGGCCCAGCAGACCGTCACCGGCCTCCACCTCGGTGACCCGGCGTTCCACGTCGAACGGATCGGTGCCGGCCGCGGCGCCGCCGCCGTGCCGGCCGGAGATCAGCACCACGCGCACCGCGGACCAGGGCCGCGGCGTGACGGTGTCCTGCGTGGAAGCGGCGAACTCGACGGCCTCGCCGAGCGCGCCCAGACCGGCGCCGGGCAGGTCGACGGTGGCCAGGCGGTCCCGGGCGTCCGGTCCGGCGTCGCTGTCGGGCATCGGCAGGTCCATCCCGGGACCGATCTCGGTCATCCCGGAGGAGACGAGCGGCAGCGCGGTGGTGGCGCCGCTGAGCGCCGCGGCGAGGTTCGAGGCCGGGATGGCGGGGATCGCCATCGTCGCCTCGTCGTCGAGCGGCGGCGCGACGACCACGGGGGTGATCACCGGCGGCGGTGGGGGTGCGGGGGTGACGACAGCGGCGGACACCGCGGCGGCCGGAGCCGTCCGCATCGGCGCCGGCTCTTCCACCGGTGGTTCCGCGGCTTCCGGTCCCGCGGCCTCCGGCCGCACGGGTTCCGCGGTCTCCGGCCGCACGGGTTCCGCGGTCTCCGGGTCCGCGGCCTCCGGCCGCACGGGTTCCGGAGTCGACGGCAGGGCCTTCAGCCACACCGGCCGGCCGGCCACCACCAGGACCACACCGTCACAGGCCTCCGCCAGCGCCTGGTTCGTGCTGCCCAGCGCGTCCGCGAACGCCCGCCCGACCGGCGTGACCGGCACCAGCGACAACCCCACCTCCGGGCTGACCAGCACCACCCGGGCCGGACAGGCGCGCACGGCCGAGGCCAGCGCGGCCACGTCGGCCACGTCGTCGTTGGGCTGCCGGGACGGGTCGAGCAGCGCGGCCACCCAGCCGCCCAGATCGTCGACGAGAAGCGTCTCACCCGGCTCCGCCGCGAGCAGCATCTCGGTGAGCCGGACCGGGTCGGCCCCGGTCTCCTCAGTCGACCAGGACTGCGGGCGGCGCCGCTGATGCGCCTCGATGCGTGCCAGCCATTCCGGATCGTCCTCGCCGCCGGCCGCGGTGGCCACATAGCGCACCGACGGCGCGCCGGACACCAGGGACTCGGCGAACGCGGATTTGCCGGAGCGGATTCCGCCGAGCACCAGGACCGTGTTCCACCGATCTTCGGACATGCCCCGTACCTTAGAGCCGGTCCGCGCACGCGGAAGCCGTAGGGTGGAAGCCCACCGACGGACGACGTGAGGGGGCGGCTCAATGCCGTGGAGTTGGCGGTTCGAGGACGTCGACGGAAAACCGGTCGAGGTCCAGGCCGAGACGTTCAGCAACCAGGCGGATGCGGAGTCCTGGATCGGTCAGGAATGGCGGCAGCTGCACGCCGCCGGGGTGAGCGTCGTCGTGCTGGTCGAGGACGACCGGGTCGACTATCAGATGAGTCTGGCCCCGGCGGACTGACATGACGTACGAACCGGTCTACACACGCACACCGCGGAACGCGTTCATCCCCAGCCCGGTCTTCGTCGGCATCGTCGCCGTCTTCGTGGTGACCGGCGTCATGACGTGGACCCGGTTCGGCAACGTCGGGCTCGACGTCTTCCTCTTCGTGATCTCGGGCTGGATCATCTCGCTCTGCCTGCACGAGTACGCCCACGCCGTCACCGGTTACTTCTCCGGCGACCTGACCGTGGCCGACCGCGGATATCTGCGGCTCAACCCGCTGAAATACACCCATCCGCTGCTGTCCATCGTGCTTCCGGTGGTCGTGGTGATCCTCGGCGGCATCGGCCTGCCCGGCGGCGCCGTCTGGGTCGACCACCGCTACATCCGCAGCAAGGTCAAGGACTCGTTGATCAGCGCGTCCGGTCCGCTCACCAACGTGGTCCTCGCGCTGGTGCTGGCCGTGCCGTTCCTGCTCGAACTGTCCCCGGCGCTCAGCCAGGACACCGACGGCCGGTACACCACGGACTCCCCGGAACACCTGCCGTTCTGGGCGGCCCTGGCCCTGCTCGCCTTCCTGCAGATCACCGCCAGCATCCTCAACCTGCTGCCGGTCCCCGGACTGGACGGCGGCGGCATCGTGTCGCCGTGGTTCAGCCCGGCCTACCAACGGGCGTGGAACCTGGCGGCCCCGTGGGGCTTCCTCGTGCTGTTCCTGCTGCTCTGGCAGTCCGACCTGGGCACCTACTTCTTCGACCTGGTCAACTGGCTGGCCGACCTGATCGGGGTGCCCTCCTGGCTGTACGCGTACGGCTTCGAGCTGATGCGCTTCTGGAGCTGATCACGGACGCCGCTCCGGGCTGGCGGTGAGCGACGGGTCACGGACCACCACCGGGTCCACGACCTCGTCGATCGCCGCCAGCAACGTGGCCTCCAGGCGTACCCCGCAGGCTTCGGCATTGTCCCGGACCTGCTCCGGCCGGGAAGCGCCGATGATCGCCGCCGAGACGTCCGGGTTCTGCAGCACCCAGGCCAGCGCCAGCTGCCCGGTGCTCAGACCGGCCTCCTCGGCCAGCGGGCGCAGCCTCGCCACCGCCTCCAGCACGTCGTCGTGCATCCACCGGGAGATGAACCCCGCCCCGGCCTTCTCGTCGGTGGCCCGCGACCCGGCCGGCGGCTTCTCCCCGGCCCGGTACTTGCCGGTCAGCACCCCCTGCGCCAGCGGCGACCAGACGATCTGGCCCAGACCGGCAGCCCGGGACGCCGGAATCACCTCGTCCTCGATCACCCGCCACAGCAGGGAGTACTGCGGCTGGTTCGACACCAGGCGCACGTGCAGTGCCGCGGCGAGCGGCGCGGCCGCCCGGATCTCCTCGGCCCGCCACTCCGAGACGCCGATGTAGAGGGCCTTGCCCTGCCGGACCACATCGGCGAACGCCTCCATGGTCTCCTCCAGCGGCGTGTGCCGGTCGAACCGGTGCGCCTGGTACAGATCCACGTAGTCGGTGCCCAGCCGCCGCAACGAGCCGTCGATCGACTCCAGGATGTGCTTGCGGGACAGCCCGCTGTCGTTCGGCCCGGAACCGGTCCGCCAGAACACCTTCGTGGCGATCGTCAGACCGGCCCGCCGCTCACCCTTCAACGCCCGGCCCAGCACCTCCTCGGCGCGGGTCCCGGCGTACACGTCGGCGGTGTCGAACGTGGTGATGCCGACGTCCAGGGCGGCCCGCACACAGGCGAGAGCCGCGTCCTCCTCGACCTGGCCGGCATGGGTGATCCAGTTCCCGTACGCGAGCTCACTGACCAGCAGACCGGACCGGCCCAGGTGACGGTGTTCCATCACCCGAACCTAGCCGCTGGTCAGAGAACCGGGCGGGGATCCGGCCGCAGACGTTCCACCTCGGCGACCGCGTCGGCCCGTTCCCGGTGCACGACGTCGACGAGCGGCTCACCCCGCCGGTCCAGCGCACCCCACGCCCCCGCCGGGTCGGCGATGAGGAACGCCGACGGGTGGAGCACGATCGCCGCATGTGCCGGCGGCACGACGACCTCACCGGTCCGGGTCAGGATCCCGTACCGCCCACCCGCGTCGATCACGGCCAGGCCCTCGTCGCTGAATCCGTCCAGCTCCCCGCCGACGTACAGCTCGGTGGCGAAACCCTGGTACTGCGGCGGCAGCGCGATCCGGGCGTGCCGGTCGATCGCCCCCCACAGCCCGCCCTGCCGGATCAGCGCCATCCCACGACGGAACGGCAGCGCATCCTCGAAGTCGCCCGGCACGACCGTCCGGTTCTGCCGGTCGATGGCGAACCAGCCGCCCTCGTCCTGCCGGCTGACCCACGCCATGCCCTCCGCGAACCGGCCCACCGCCAGGTAACCCGCGGACGCCGGGATCACCGTCTCGCCGGCCGTGTCGATCAGCTCCCAGGCGGGCGAATCCGGGCGGCGCACCCAGGCCACACCCTCGGCGAACATCTGGGCCTGGGTGTACTGCGGTTCCACCGCGGCGGCGTACCCCCAGAGACCGGTGCCCTCGTCGGGCAGCAACATCGGCGCCGCGGGCAGGCCGAGCAACTCGTCCCGGGTCCGCGGATACGGGCCCCAACCGCCGTCCGCGGTCCGCCGCGCGATCACGTCGAGCGCCAGCTCGATCCGTTCCACCAGCTCCGGGTCGTCACTCGGGCGCAGGTTCATGGCACGCTCGAAGTGGTTCACCGCCTCCAGGAAGCGCCCCTGCTCGAACGCCGACCGCCCGGCCAGCTCCCGGATCTCGGCCCGCACCCGGGCCGGCAACTCGTCGGCGTCGGCCTGCGCGAAGAGCCGGTCCGCCTCGTCGAACTCGCCCCGCCACTGCAGGACGTGCGCCAGCCGCGCCTGAGCGATGGCCACCGGCCGCAGCTCACCGCTGGCCTCGGCGTGCCGCAGCGCCTCCCGGCCGTCCTCGAGCGCATCGTCGAGTTCACCGAGCACCCGGGACACGACGGCCCGCAGGCTGAGCAGCCCGGCCCGCACGTTGTCCCGCTCGGCGAACTCCAGCCGGTCGGTGATCCGGTCGACGAGATCCCACAGGCGGTCGGTGTCCTCGACCTGCTCCCGCAGCGTCTGCGGATCGAACGTCCACGGATACGACGCGAGGATCTCCTCCGGGTCGGCCCGCCTGCGGTCGCCGCCGGCCCGCTGATCACGCCGCTGCCGCACCGGCCCGGTGGGCAGCTCACGCTTCTTCGGGGGTACGTCCGGAGCACCCGTACCGCCATCACCCGCGGTGTCCCGGCTCCCCGCATCGTCCTGGCTCTCCGGGCCCGCCGAATCCCGGTCCGGGGTCTCCTGGTCCGGGGTCGCCTGTTCCGGGGTCTCCCGTTCCGGGGTTTCCGCGGGGGTGTCGTCCTCGGTCGCAGATTCCGGCTCCACGTCCGATACCGCCGCTGAGGTCTCCGGTTCCGTGTCCCCAGGTTCTGTGGTCTCGGGCACGGTGGTCTCGGGCACAGTGGGCGCGGGCAGGGCACTGACCGGCGCCGACAGTCCGAAGTCGGCGACGATGATCTCGTCGTCAGCCTCCTCGGCCTCGGGGCTGGCGTGCCGGGGCGCGCTGACCGGCCGAACCGGCAGCTCCTGAACCATCGGTTCAGGCCGGACGTCCTCCACCAGGGAATGCCGGGACTCGGCAGGCTCCGGGGCGTGCTGCGGCAGTCCACTGACCGGCGCGACCAGGTCATGCCGGGTGGTAACGACCGAGAAGCCTCGGTCCTCGTCCTCGCCCTCGGTTGCGTGCTCGGCGGCGAGAAGGGTGTCCTCCTGCGTGCCGACCGGGATCTCGTCGACCGCTTCCGCAGCATCGGAGAGCGAGTAGACGATCTCCAGCCCGGAAGGCTCCTCCACCGGTCCCGGAGTCTCCACCGGTCCCGGAGTCTCCACCGGTCCCGGAGTCTCCACCGGTCCCGGAGTCTCCTCCGGCTCGGCGGCGGGGTTCACGTCCGAACCGTCGGCAGGCAGAGCGCTGACCGGCACGAGCGGAAGTCTCAACTCGATCCGAGGCAGCGGCTCAGCAAACGCCTCCGGCTCCGGCTCCGGCTCCGCAAGCCTTTCCGGCTCAGCGGGAGTCGCCGGTTCCGAGAGGGTTACCGGGTCGGCAGGGCCCACCGACTCGGCGTAGGTCTCCCGCTCGGCATGTGTCTCGTGCTCAGCAGGAGTCGGCAGCTCAGGCTCGACCAGGTCCAGCTCGACCTGCTCCAGGTCGGCCTGGTCCGGCCCGGTCAGCTCTGGTCCGGTCAGCTCCGGCTCGGTCAGCTGCGGCCCGGCAGGTTCCGGACTGCCGACGCTCGCCTCATCGAATGCCGAGCCGTGCGGGTTGTCCGTGGTCTCCTCGAACAGTGCCCGCGAAGTCTCCTCCACGTCGGCTGTATCCAGGGCGCCGGCGGTATCCGACGCGCTGACGGTATCCGAGGCGCCGGCGGTATCCGAGTGGACGAAGCCCGCACCGAGGATGTCCGAGACGGCTGTTCCCGTGCCGTCGGCGTCTGCGTCGCCGGCACCGGTATCCGCCTGGGCCGTGTCCGCGGTGATGGGCTCCGCGCTGACGGCGTCGGCAGCCTCCGGGAGGGTGGTGTCCCCGTCGGTGGGGTCGGCGTCATCGTCGGCGGCCGGCCGGAACCAGCCCAGCGGACGACTCGCCGGGTCCACCGGCTCGGCGGCCGGGGTTTCCGGGTCGGCCGGATCAGTATCGGACACGGCGGTGGTGGCGCCGAGTCCGCTCTGGGAGAGCAGCCAACCCAGGCCGCCGGAGCCGGAAGCCTCGGGTTCGGGCATGGCGAACGGCTCCGGGGTGCCCGGGACAGCCGGGGCGGACACCGGAGAGGCGGCCGACTGCGGAGCGGCCGCCGAGTCAGGGGCGGCCGGCGGGACGGGGGTGACCGGCGGGACGGCTTCGTCCGGACGGTTCGGATTCGCGGCGGGTGCGAAGGCGGGTGGCACCGGGAACGCCCGGGGCTCCACCGGTTGGCCGCCCCGCGACACGACATTGCCGCTGAGGTCTTCCGCGCGTGGCCGCTGTGGCAGTTCGCCGCTCGGGTCTCCTGCGTGGCGTGGGCGCTGCGGGAGGCCACCGCCGAGGTCCGCGGGGCGGTCGTGGCGGGGCGCCACGGGCTTCTGCGGTGCGGTGCGGTTCGGATCGATCGCCCGAGTGCCTTCGCCCACGCCCGCCGGGCCGGAGACCGGCTGCGCGCTGGAGACCGGCTGCGTGCCGGAGACCGGCTGCGCGCTGGAGACCGGCTGCACGCCGGGTGCGCCGGTAGCCGGACGCACGGGCACGCCCGGAGCCGACTGGCCCCCGGCGAAGCCCTGGACGGGCTGACCGGGCATTCCCGACGCCGGGTAGACCCCGGGTGTCCCGGAGACCGGCTGCGATCCCGCGACGCCCGAGACCTGCTGTGGCCCGGCGGTGCCGGAGACCGGGTGGACACCAGCGGTGCCGGATACCGGGTGGACGCCCGCTACGCCGGAGACCGGTTGGACACCGGGGACGCCGGATACCGGGTGGACGCCTGCCACGCCGGAGACCGGCTGGACACCGGCCACGCCGGAGACGGGGCGAACGCCGGCGACGCCGGACACCGGGCGAGCGGTGGGGGCGCCGGAGACCGGGTGGGGGCCGGGCATGCCGGAGGTCTGCTGCGGGCCGGCCACGCCCGACACCGGTGTGGTCGCGGCGGACGGGGTGAAGCCGGGCGGAAGCTGCCCAGGCGGCACCTGACCGGACGGCACCTGACCGGACGACACCTGACCGGACGGCACCTGACCGGACGGCACCTGACCGGGCGGCATGTGACCGGGTGGCACCTGACCGGGCGGAAGCTGGCCAGGGGTGTAGGCGGTGGGTGCCGTCTGCGACTGCGGAGTGACCCGGGTCGGCTGCGGGGCCGGGCGCGACGGGGCCGGAGAGTTCCGGTCCTGGGGCGCCGGGCGCAGGTCGAAGGGCTGCTCCGGAGCACGGTAGGGGCGGCGCTCGTCGACGGGACGGCGCTCATCCGCGTAGGCGGGGAAAGCATCGGCGGGCGCCGGACGGGCACTGCCGTAGCCGCCGGGGCCGCTGACGCCGCCCTGGCCACCGGCATCGGCGGGGCCGCCGTATGCGCCGGGGCCGCTGGTGCCCGCGGGTGACGTCGGAGTGCCGGCCGGACGGCCCGAGTCGCGGCGGGGGAGCGGCTGCCCCTGAGCCTGGCGGAAGCCCTGCTCACCGGGGTAGCTCTGCTCCGTGGCATAACCCTGGCCGGCCGGACCCGGCTGACCGTAGGGCTGCTGACCGGCCTGGCCGTAAGCCTGCTGACCAGCCGGACCAGGCTGTCCCGGCTGACCGTGGGACGGCTGCCCCTGAGAGGGCTGACCGTAGGCGGTCGGGCCCTGCGGCGGCATGGGTCCGGGCGGCCCGTACTGCGAGCGCCCCTGCTGCGGACCCCGCGGCCCCTGAGCACCTTGCGGTCCCTGGGGACCCTGGGGACCCTGCGGACTCTGGGGGCCTTGCGGACCCCGCGGACCCGGCCGGCCCTGGGCCGCCTGGGACGAGACCGGGCGGTTCGCGTACCCCTGAGGAGGCTGCATCGGACCGCGCGCCCAAGCCTGATCACCAGGCTGTGGCGGACGGCCGGAACGGCCCGGGGAGACCGGCGCGGACGCCGGCGGACGGCCCGGAACCGGACGATTCTCACCCGGACGGGGGGTGTGCTGCTGGGACTCGTCAGGTGCCGGACGGCCGTAGACCGGGCGGCGCTGCTGGTCCATCGCGGCGGCCGGACGGTTCCAGGACGGCTCGTCGCGGGGCGGCTGAGCGCCCTCCGGCCAGGACGGCGTGGGCACCGGAGCGCCACCCACCGTGGCACGCCCGCGGCCGCGGCCGTCACCGGGTGCGGAGCTGACCGGTGCGGCGCTCACCGGGGAGGCGCTGACCGGGAACGAGCTGACGGGGGAAGCGCTGACCGGCGACGAACTGACCGGGTCCGCGCTGCCCCGGGAGGCCTCGTAGACGGGCGTGTGCACGGCTTTGCGGCGGCCCGGGTCACCCGGGTAGCGCTGACCGGGGAGCGGCTCCCATTCCCAGGTGATCTCATACACCCAGGCGGGCTCGTCCTCCCACTCGGCGCCGGGCCGTGAGCTCCAACCGTTCATCGGGCGCCCAGCGGCAGTTGGCAACGCTCCGTCACGGCGAACTCCACCTTGTCCAAAAATCATGCCGCGGTCGGCCGGGGACCCGGGTAGAGTCGCCCGGCTCCACTGCAGGGGTTTCGAAAGGAGATTAGCGGCGTGGTCCCCGGAGGCGCCAGCGTGCCGACGATCTCTCGAATCGGGCCGTTCCGCGGCTCAACCACTACTTTCGGTGCACTGATCGGGTCGGGTTTCCGGCGGTACGCGACCTACCGGCAAGCCACCATAGCCGGAACGTTCACCAACACGGTGTTCGGCTTCCTGCGCTGTTACGTGTTGCTCGCCGTGGCGGCGTCCGCCGCGGGTGGTCAACCGGGCGGATACGACGCGCGGCAGCTGGCGACATACGTCTGGGTGGGGCAGGGGTTGCTCAGTGTGATCGGGATCTGGGGGTGGACCGAGCTCGCCGACCGGATCCGCAGCGGTGACATCGCGGCCGACCTGTTACGTCCGGTGTCGCCCTTGGTGGCATATCTCGCCGCTGACCTGGGCCGGGCGCTGTACGCCATGCTCACCCGGTTCGGACCGCCGCTGGTCGCCGGGGCGATCTTCTTTCCGTTGCACACTCCGGTCCGCTGGCAGACGGTGCCGCTGTTCGCGATCTCCGCCGTGCTGGCCGTCACCATCTGCTTCGGGTGTCGTTATCTGGTCAACGCGACCGCTTACTGGTTGCAGGACGCGCGGGGCCCGATCACGTTCTGGACGCTGTGTTCCGGGGTGCTGGGCGGGCTCTACTTCCCGCTGCGCCTGCTGCCGGAGGAGTTCACGGTGGCGCTCTGGGTGGCGACGCCGCTGCCCAGCCTGCTGCAGACCCCGCTCGACGTGATCAGCGAGCGGGACGGTCCGGCGTTGCAGGCCGGGCTGGTCGCGCTGCAGGTGGTGTGGGCGGTGGTCACGCTCGGGCTGGCGGCGTGGGTGCAGCGGCGGGCCGAGCGCCGTCTGGTGGTGCAGGGTGGGTGAGCTGCGGGCGTACGCGGCACTGGCCGGCGCGCAGGCCCGGTCGGCGGCGACGTACCGATGGTCGTTCGTGACCGAGATGCTCGCCAACATGGGTGGCACGGTGTTCGACGCGCTGGCGGTGCTGGTGCTGTTCCGGGCCACGCCGACGGTGGGGGGTTTCAGTCTGCGTGAGGCGGTGCTGATCGTCGGGCTGAGTTCGGCCGGGTTCGCGCTCGCGGACTTCTCGGTGGGCAACGTCGACCGGTTGAAGACGTATGTGCGGGCCGGCACTCTGGACGCGGTGCTGGTCCGGCCGCTGGCGGCGCTGCCTCAGCTGCTGTTGATGGACATCCCGCTCCGCAAGGCGCTGCGGGTGGTGCTCGGGTTCACCCTGCTGGGCGGCGCCGTGGTGATCAACGACGTGGCGTGGACGCCGGCCCGGGTGCTGCTGGTGGTGCTCGCCCCGATCGCGGCGGCGGTCTTCTTCTCCTCGATCTTCGTGTCGAGTGCGAGCCTGGCGTTCTGGTGGGTGGACTCGGGGGAGATCGGTAGCGCGTTCACCTATGGCGGGCGGGACTTCACGTCCTATCCGATCACTGTTTTCGGTGACACGTTCCGGGGGCTTTTCGCGTACGCCCTCGGTTTCGCCTTCGTCGCCTATCAGCCGGCGCTGGCGCTTCTCGGCCGGACCGATCCGCTGGGCCTGCCGCCCTGGTCCGGTTTCCTGTCTCCGCTGGTCGCCGGGGTCGCGGCGGTCCTCGCCGCGGTCGTCTGGCGTACCGGCATCCGACACTACCGGAGCACCGGGTCATGATTGTGATGCGCGATCTGCGCAAGGATTTCACCGTACGGGTGAAAGCGGGCCGGCTGCGGAGGCACAAACGGACGGTGTCCGCGGTCGGCGGTATCACGCTCGGCATCGAGCGGGGTGAGATGGTCGGCTACATCGGACCGAACGGGGCCGGCAAGTCGACCACTCTCAAGATGCTGACCGGGGTGTTGACCCCGTCCAGCGGCGAGGTGTCGGTGTGCGGCCTGGCCCCGGTGCCGCAGCGCACCCGGCTGGCCCTGCGCATCGGTGTCGTTTTCGGACAGCGTTCGCAGCTCTGGTGGGATCTGCCACTGCGCGAGTCGTTCGCGCTGCTGCGGCATGTCTACCGGGTGCCGGCCGCCGAGCACGAGGCCCGCCTGCGGCGCTGCCGTGCCCTGCTCGACTTGGACGAGTTCCTGGACACCCCGGTCCGGCAGCTGTCCCTGGGGCAGCGGATGCGCGGTGAGCTGACCGCGGCCCTGCTGCACGGGCCCGAGGTGCTGTTCCTGGACGAGCCGACGATCGGCCTGGACGTGGTGAGCAAGCAGGCGGTCCGGTCGTTCCTCGCCGAGTTGGGCGCCGGTGGTGACGTGACGCTGGTGCTGACCACGCACGACCTGGCCGACATCGAGCGGCTCTGCCGCCGGCTGGTGGTGATCGACCACGGCCGGGTGGTGCACGACGGCACGATCGAGGCGTTGCATGCCCGGTACGGTTCCCGCCGCAGCCTGGTCGCCGACCTGGTGGACCCGCTGCCGGAGGGTTTCGCGCTGCCCGGCGCGGCGATCACGGCCACCGAGGCGGACCGGCACCGGGTGACGTTCGCGCTGGAGGGGGCCACCGCGGGCGCGGCGGTGGCGGGGCTGGTCGCCGCGGTCGGGGTGCGTGATCTGTCGCTGCTCGAACCAGACATCGAGGACGTGGTGGCCCGGCTCTACGCCACCCCGGACCCTAGCGATGCTCCATGATCAGGACGGCCCAGGAGCCGGGGGCCAGAGCCTCGTAGCGGTGCGGCACGTCGCCGGGGAACGTCACGTAGTCGCCCGCCTCCAGCTCGACGGTCTCGCCGACCGGGCCGGTGCGGATCCGCCCGGCGGCGACCACGATGTGTTCCACGCTGTCCGGGATGTGGGCGGCGGCTTCGCGGGGTTCGCCCGGTTCCAGCTCCATCACGTAGATGTCGCGCCGGGTGTGCGGGGCGCCGGTGGCGAGCAGCGCGGCGGTGAATTCGGCCTGGTCGGCCCGCAGCCGGGTGCCCTCGCCGGCGCGGACCACCCGGACCGGGGACACGGGCGGTTCGACGAGGCGGCTGAACGGGACGCCGAGGGCCACGCCGAGCGCCCACAGCGTCTCGATGCTGGGGTTGCCGGTGCCCGACTCGAGCTGGGACAGCGTCGACTTGGCCAGTCCGGCGCGCCGGGCCAGTTCGGCCAGGGAGATTCCGGCGCGGTCACGCTCCCGGCGTAGCGCGGCGGCTATCGCGGCGAGTGGCGGCGCCGGATCGTGCATGTTCGCTCCATCGGTCGAGTTGTTCGGTTTGACGAACGCCACTGCCTGCGTTCAGCATGGCGAACATGAGTACGTTATATCGAACGCTGCGCGATCTGGGCGCCCTGGCCGCGGCGATGGTCGCGGTCGGCGCCTCGTTCGGCGCCATCACGATTGCGTACGGGCTACCGACCTGGACGCCGTTCGCCATGTCGACGCTGGTCTTCGCCGGCGGCGCCCAGTTCCTGGCGGCCGGGCTGCTGGCCGCCGGCAACCCGGTGGCCGCGGTGCTCGCCGGGCTCCTGCTCAACGCGCGGCACCTACCGTTCGGCCTGGCAGTCGCGCAGACCCTGGGCACCCGATGGCGGGACCGCCTGATCGGCAGCCACCTGATGACCGACGAGGCAGTCGCGTTCGCCCTGGCCGAGCCCGATCCGGTACGCCGCCGCCGGATCTACTGGACCGTCGGGATCCTGCTCTTCATCAGCTGGAACACCGGTACCGCCCTGGGCGTGCTGCTCGGCGGCGCCACCGGCGACCCGGACGCGCTCGGGCTGGACGCGGCGTTCCCGGCGGCGCTGATCGCCCTGATCCTGCCGTCGCTGCGGGACCGGGACACCCGCCTGGTCGCGCTCACCGGTGGGACGGTGGCCGTGCTGCTCACCCCGGTGCTGCCGGCCGGCCTGCCGGTGCTGTGCGCCCTGCTCGGCCTGCTCGTCCTGCTCCGCCCGGCCCGCCGCTCGGACGGTCCCGGCGCCGCCCTTCCGCCCCGCGGTTCGGACGGTGCCGACGCCGCCCTTCCGCCCCGCGGTTCGGACGGTGCCGACGCCGCCCTTCCGCCCCGCGGTTCGGACGGTCCCGGCGCCGCCCGCCCGCCCCGTGATTCGGATGGCTTGCCGGACGGTGCCGAGACTGTCCGCCCGCCTCGCCCCCTGGACGGTTCGCCGGATGGTTGCGGTGCTGTCGGTCCGGCCCGCCGCTCGGACGGTGCCGAGACTGTCCGCCCGACGGCCCGGGAGGCCTGATGCTGCTCGTTGCGATCCTCGTCCTGGCGGCCGGGACCTACACAATCCGGTTGAGCGGTGTACTGCTGCGCGACCGCCTGGAACTCTCCGAACCCGTGCAGCGGCTGCTCCCGATGGCGGCCGCCGCGCTGCTGGCAGCCCTGGCCGGGACCGCGGCACTGATGGCCGGCAGCGAGTTCGCCGGGTTCGCCCGTCCGGCCGGCGTCCTGGTCGGCGCGCTCCTCGCCTGGCGCAAGGCCCCGTTCGTCATCGTCGTGGTGGCCGCCGCCGCGGTAGCCGCCCTGCTCCGCCTAGCCGGCCTCCCCTAATCGCGTCGTCGGTAGTCCTACCCGTGACCCGAGGCTGGACGGCTTCGCCGGCGCATCCTGAGCCCGCCGGGGTCACGGAAGGCGCTCCTGAACGGAGGCTCAACATCCAGGCCACGCCGTTACGGCAGCCGCCCCGGCCCGGCTGGCCCTCACCGCTGTCCTACCCGTGCCGTTACAGCGCTGAACGCTAGCCGCCCCGGCCCGGCTAGCCCTGTCTTTCGCACATGCCGCATAGCCGCTGGTCAGACCGCATGCAAGATCCAGCACTTCAAGTAATCAGCGCAGGTCAGACGGGGTCATGTGCGAAGTCCGGGGCTAGCCGGACTTGCCGGGCCGAGCGCCTCGCCAGCGCTTCCCGTGTCCGCCGGGGCTACGGGAGATACCTCTGACCAAGGGCTGAGCCGACGCCCTCGAACGGCCACCCCCGGACGGCTACCCCCGAACGGCCGATCTTGGTGCATTAGCCCCCGCCCGCGATGGTCAGCGCACCAAGATCGGCCGTCCTGTGGTCTGCCGCCCCGCGATCGGCTCTCCGTGATTGGCCGTCCCGTGATCGGCTGCCTGCGATCTGCTGACCTGCGATCGACTGTCTCGCACACGACCGCCCGCGATTAGGTGCCCCGTGATTGGCCGATCTTGGTGCGTTAACCCCCGCCCGCGATGGTCAGCGCACCAAGATCGGCCGTCCTATGGTCTGCCGCCCCGCGAACGGCGCTATCCCGCGAACGGCTGCCCGTGATCGGCGATCCCGTGATCGGTTGCCCTGCGATCGGCTGATCTTGGTGCGTTAGCGTCCGCCCGCGGTGGTCAGCGCACCAAGATCGCGGCGAGACGCGGCGAGGGGAGGCGTGCGCTACGCGGGGAGGCGGGACGCGGCGCGGCGCAGTGCGGGGAGGTGCAAGGTGGGGTGGAGAGACGCGGCGCAGTGCAGGGAGCGCAGGCGGGGCGCAGTGCGGGGAGGTGCAGGCGGGGCGGAGAGGCGCGCGGGGCAGTGCGGGGTAGTGCGGGGCGGGGCAGCGTGGGGCGGGCGGGGAGGTGTGGGTGGGCTGGAAACGGCTGTGGTGACCGGTGGCGTTGTGGACGCCGCGGTCACCACAGGGAGAAGTGCAGGTCAGATGGTGGCGCCGAGGTCGACCTTCGGCTTGGGGATGCGCATCCGGCGGAACGTCAGCCCGCGCATCACGCCGTAGAACTGCAGGCCGCCCACCCGCTGCGTGGTCTGCGGGAAACGCTCCTTGACCAGCTTCTTGATGCGCAACGCGATGAAGACGCTGTCGATCACTACGGCCAGGGCCATCACGGCCCAGATGGCGGTGCTCGCATACTGCACCGTCGGGTTGGGCACCGACGAGCCGATCAGCACGACCACCGCGCCACCGATGAACCACGAGCCGACCGTGCGGCGCGAGTCGACGATGTCGCGGACCAGGGAACGCTCCGGCCCCCGGTCGCGGGCGAGCAGGTAGCGCTCGTCGCCGTTGCGCATGCCCTCGTTGGCCTCGGCCCGCTCCGCACGCTGCCGGTCGCGCAGCTGCTTGTAGGCCTCTTTGCGGTTGGACGGCGCGGGATCCTGGATCCGGCGGCCCTGGGGCACCCGTTTCGGCGTGGCCACACCCAGCTCTTTCTTGCTGGGGGTGTAGGCCCGGGGGCGGGACGCGACGGAATCCTCCTGCGTTACCGAGGAGGTGGCGTCGGCGACGAGGTCGTCTGGCTTGCGGCGAAACAACGGGGACACGCCAGAAGCGTAGCCAAACGGCGCGGTGTGCAGCACACCGCGCCGTTGATCGTGACTAAAGCGCAGCTCAGAGACGCTCGACGTGAGCGCCCAAAGCGGCCAGCTTGGCCTCGAAGTCCTCGTAACCCCGGTCGATCAGGTTGACGCCGTACACCCGCGAGGTGCCCTCGGCGGCCAGTGCCGCGATCAGGTGTGCGAAGCCGGCCCGCAGGTCCGGGATGACCAGGTCGGCCGCGTGCAGCTTGGACGGGCCGGCGATCACCGCGGAGTGCATGAAGTTGCGGCGGCCGAACCGGCACGGGGTGCCACCGAGGCAGTCCCGGTAGGTCTGGATCGTCGCGCCCATCGAGTTGAGCGCCTCGGTGTAGCCGAGCCGCTGCTCGTACACCGTCTCGTGCATGATCGACAGGCCGCGGGCCTGGGTCAGCGCGACCACCAGGGGCTGCTGCCAGTCGGTCATGAAGCCGGGGTGCACGTCGGTCTCCAGCGCCACGGCGTTCAGCTCGCCGCCCGGGTGCCAGAACTTGATGCCGCCCTCGGCGCCGGAGACGCCGTCGCGGGCCACCCGGTCGTCGGTGATCTTCAGTTCGCCGCCGATGGACCGGAAGACGTTCAGGAACGTCATCATGTCGGCCTGGCGGGCGCCGACCACCTCGATCTCGCCACGGGTGGCGAGCGCGGCGGCGGCCCAGCTGGCGGCCTCGATCCGGTCCGGGATCGGCTTGTGCTCGTAGCCGTAGAGCCGCGGCACACCCTGGATCTCGATGACCCGGTCGGTGTGCACGGTGATGATGGCGCCCATCTTCTGCAGGATGCAGATCAGGTCCATGATCTCCGGCTCGATGGCCGCGTTGCGCAGCTCGGTGACGCCCTCGGCACGGACCGCCGTGAGCAGCACCTGCTCGGTGGCGCCGACGCTCGGGTAGGGCAGTTCCAGCTTGGCGCCGCGCAGACCGTCGGGGGCACTCAGGTGCATGCCCTCCGGGGTCTTCTCGACGTGGGCGCCGAACTCGCGCAGCGCCTGGATGTGGAAGTCGATCGGGCGCGGCCCGATGTGACATCCGCCCAGGTCAGGGATGAAAGCGTGGCCCAGGCGGTGAAGCAGGGGCCCACAGAGCAGGATCGGGATCCGACTGGACCCCGCGTGGACGTTGATCTCGTCGGTGCTGGCGCTCTCCACATTCGTGGGGTCCATGACCAGCTCGCCGGCCTCCACGCCGTCGCTGACCTTGACGCCGTGGAGTTCCAGCAGGCCACGCACGACCTCGACGTCGCGGATCCGCGGCACGTCGAAGAGGCGGCTCGGCGACTCACCCAGCAGGGCGGCCACCATCGCCTTGGAGACGAGATTCTTGGCGCCACGGACCCGGATCTGTCCTTGCAGCGGCGTACCGCCGTGCACGATCAGGACATCGTCGGTCAACGTAACCTCCAGCCGGCGGGCGTTCGGGCGCCCGGTGATCGAGGGGGCAGGAACTCGAGCGGGGGTACCCGTTCCTGCAACCGGGGAAGCATAGCGCTGAGTGACAAATGCGCCAGTCGAAGCGGCGTGCGAAACGCCGCCGAATGCCGCGGACTGCGCAGCTTCCCCGGGGCCACCGCAAAGGTGGATTCAAGCGACTACCGACAGTTACGGCAGTGCGAGCATCTGGTCCAGAGCCACGCGTGCTTCGTGCGCGGTGGTGGGGTCGACGGTGATCTGGTTCGGCACCCGTCCGGCCACCAGTTCCTCGAGCGCCCACACCAGGTGCGGCAAGTCGATCCGGTTCATGGTGGAGCAGTAACAGACCGCCCGGTCGAGGAACATGATCTCTTTGTCGGGGTGGGCCAGGGCCATCCGGCGTACGAGATTGAGCTCGGTGCCGACGGCCCATGCCGAACCGGCCGGGGCGGCGTCGAGGGCCTTGATGATGTATTCGGTCGAGCCCACGTAGTCGGCCGCCCGGACCACGTCGTGGCGGCACTCCGGGTGCACCAGGACGTTGACGCCGGGCACCCGCTCGCGGACCTCCCGGACGCTGTCCAGGGTGAACCGGCCGTGCACCGAGCAGTGCCCGCGCCAGAGGATCATCTTGGCGTCCCGGAGCTGCTGGTCGGTCAGGCCGCCGTGCGGCTTGTGCGGGTCGTAGAGGACGCAGTCGTCCAGCTCGAAGCCCATCTCCAGGACCGCGGTGTTGCGTCCCAGGTGCTGGTCGGGCAGGAAGAAGACCTTGGAGCCCTGCTCGAACGACCAGTCCAGCGCGCGCTTGGCGTTGGAGGAGGTGCAGACCACGCCGGAGTTGCGGCCGACGAAGCCCTTGATGTCGGCGGAGGAGTTCATGTACGTGACCGGGACGATCTGGTCGGTGATGCCCAGATCCTGGAAGTGTTCCCAGGCCGTCTCCACCTGACCCAGAACGGCCATGTCGGCCATCGAGCAGCCGGCCGCCAGGTCCGGCAGGATCACCTTCTGCTCGGGCGTGGTCAGGATGTCCGCGCTCTCGGCCATGAAGTGCACACCGCAGAAGACGATGAACTCCGCGTCCGGGCGGGCCGCCGCCTGCTGGGCGAGCTTGAACGAGTCGCCGGTGACATCGGCGAACTGGATGACCTCGTCACGCTGGTAGTGGTGGCCGAGCACGAAGACCCGGTCGCCCAGGGCCTCCTTCGCCGCCTTGGCGCGCTCGACGAGACCGGGGTCACTCGGTGCGGGAAGATCGCCGGGGCAGTCCACGCCACGCTCGCTCGCCGGGTCGGTGCCACGTCCGAGCAGCAGGAGGGCCACGGGGGTGTTGTCAGGTTCGGTCCAGATCGACGTCACGTCGTCATCGTTGCACAGGGGATGAGACGGTAGCTGCGCCCCGGAGGGTGGGCTGACACACTCGCGGGGTGCGCGTACTGATCTGTCCGGACAAGTTCGCCGGCACCCTCTCCGCCCCCGCCGTCGCCCAGGCCGTCGCCGAGGGCTGGTCCACCGACGGCGACGTCCTCGTCGAGCGGCCGCTCGCCGACGGCGGCCCCGGTTTCGTCGAGGTCCTCGCCGCCGCCCTGAACGGCCGGCGCATCCCGGTCGCCACCGTCGACCCGCTGGGCCGCCCGGCCCGGGGCGAGATCCTGCACGTGGGGCACACCGCCTACGTGGAGAGCGCCCAGGCCTGCGGTCTGCACCTGCTCACGCCGGAGGAACGTGACCCCCGGGTGACGACCTCGTACGGCCTCGGCCTGCTGATCGCCGCCGCGGTGGAGACCGGCGCCGCCGAGATCGTGGTCGGACTGGGCGGTTCGGCGACCAACGACGCGGGCGCCGGGATGCTGGCCGCGCTCGGCGCCGCCCCCGTCGACGTGGCCGGGTACGCGCTGCCCTACGGCGGCGGCCCGCTGATCACCGCGGCCGCCCTGTCGGGGATCCCCCAGTTGCGGCAGGCCCGCCTGGTCGCCGCCACGGACGTGGACAACCCGCTGGTGGGCCTGCACGGCGCGAGCAGCGTGTTCGGACCGCAGAAGGGCGCCTCGCGGGAGGACGTGCTGCGCCTCGACGCCGCCCTCGAGCACTTCTCCGGCGTACTCGAGAAGGCCTTTGATCTCGAAGGTCTCGCGGCGGCTCCCGGCGGCGGTGCGGCGGGTGGCATCGGGGCCGCCCTGATCGCCCTCGGTGGCCGGGTCACCTCCGGGATCGCCCTGGTCACCACGCTGATCGGCCTGGACGCGGAGCTGGACGCCGCCGATCTGGTGATCACCGGTGAGGGCTCCTTCGACCACCAGTCGCTGCGCGGGAAGGTGGTCGCCGGGATCGCCGCCGGCGCGCGCGACCGGGGCCTGCCGTGCGTGGTGCTGGCGGGGCGCAACGAGACCGGTGCGCGGGAAGCGGCGGCGGCCGGTGTGACCGAAACCCATACCCTCGTCGAGCACTTCGGCTCCACCGAGACCGCGCTCGCCGAGCCCGCACGTGGCCTGCGTGAACTCTCCGCACGCCTGGCAGGTCAGTGGCGGCGGTGATCTGTGTTCCCCCGGATTGGGAATCAGGGGGGATGGGGTTAGCGTTGGCCAGTACGGCACATGTCCGCACTTGGCAGGGAGATACCTAGTGACCACTGAAGCGCACACCGAGTCGACCGAGGCGACCGCCGCCCCGACCGGCGTCCTCCTGACCGACGTCGCCGCGGTGAAGGTCAAGGCCCTGATCGAGCAGGAAGGGCGCGACGACCTGCGCCTGCGCATCGCCGTGCAGCCGGGTGGCTGCTCCGGGCTGCGCTACCAGCTCTTCTTCGACGAGCGTTCGCTCGACGGGGACGTCGTGAGCGACTTCGACGGTGTCGAGGTCGTCGTCGACCGGATGAGCGCGCCGTACCTGGCGGGCGCCACCATCGACTTCGCGGACCGCATCGACGCTCAGGGCTTCACGATCGACAACCCGAACGCGCAGAACTCCTGCGCCTGTGGTGACTCGTTCCACTGAGCCGCAGCCCAGTGAAAGCAGCCCGGTGAGAACCGGGCCGTGACCGAAGAACAGGCCGTCCCGTTAACGGGACGGCCTGTTCCGGTTTACGGGCCGGTAGTCTCATCTCGTAACGCCCCCTGTTCCCGATCCCCTGAGGGCCGACATGAAGATCGCCGTCACCGGCTCGATCGCCACCGATCACCTGATGCACTTCCCCGGCAGGTTCGCCGACCAGCTCATCGCCGACCAGCTGCACAAGGTCTCGCTCTCCTTCCTGGTCGACGACCTGGTGGTACGCCGCGGCGGGGTCGCCCCGAACATCGCCTTCGGGATGGGCAAGCTCGGTCTGCGGCCGATCCTGGTGGGCGCTGTCGGCGTCGACTTCGCCGACTACCGTTCCTGGCTCGAGCGGCACGGGGTGGACTGCGACTCGGTGCACATCAGCGACGTGGCGCACACCGCCCGGTTCGTCTGCACCACCGACGAGGACCTCAACCAGATCGCCTCGTTCTACGCCGGCGCGATGTCCGAGGCCCGCAACATCGAGCTGGCCCCCGTGGTCGAGCGCTCCGGCGGCATCGACCTGGTGCTGATCGGCGCGAACGACCCGGCCGCGATGATCCGGCACTCCGAGGAGTGCCGCACCCGCGGGTTCGCGTTCGCCGCCGACCCGTCGCAGCAGCTCGCCCGGATGGACGGCTCGGACGTGATCCGCCTGATCCGCGGCGCCGACTACCTGCTCACCAACGAGTACGAGCGGTCCCTGCTGGAGACCAAGGCCGGCCTGACCTCCGAGCAGGTCCTGGACGAGGTCAAGATCCGGGTCACCACGCTCGGCAAGGACGGCGTGGAGATCACCGGCCGGGGGATCGAGCGGATCCACGTGCCGGTGGTGCCGGACGTCACCGCCACCGACCCGACCGGCGTCGGCGACGGGTTCCGGGCCGGTTTCTTCTCGGCCGTCTCCTGGGGCCTCGGTCTGGAACGGGCCGCCCAGGTCGGCTCGCTGGTCGCCGCCCTGGTGCTGGAGACGGTCGGCACCCAGGAGTACGACGTCAGGATCACCGACTTCCTGAAGCGTTTCGGCGTGGCGTACGGCGAGGCGGCCGTCGCCGAGATCACCCCGTTCCTCCCCACGGTCTGACCGGCGATGGTCCTCGCGGTCTTCGCCGGGCTCCCCGGAGTCGGCAAGAGCACCCTGGCCGCCGCGGTCGGTGCTGAGCTGCCCGCGGTGGTGCTGGCCGTCGACACGGTCGACTTCACGCTGCAACGGCACGGGGTGCAGGAGACCCGTCCGGGCCACGCCGCCTACGCGGTGGTGGCCGCGCTGGCCGAGGAACAACTCAAGATCGGTCACAGCGTGATCATCGACGCGGTGAACCCGGTCAAGGCGGCCCGTGAGGTGTGGGCCGAGCTGGCCGAGCGGCTCAAGGTGCCGCTGCGCGTGGTCGAGGTGGTCTGCGGCGACGACGCCGAGCACCGCCGCCGGGTCGAGGCCCGGTTCGCGGTCCGCGACCACGACGGGGTGCCGGACTGGGTGCGGGTGCTGGAGCGCCAGGCGGAGTACGAGCCCTATCCGGGCCCGCGCCTGGTCGTCGACACGTTCCTGGCGAAGGAACCGGTCCCGCAGATCGTCGCGTACCTCAGCTGATCCGGCGCACGTCGAAGGCCCGGCCGTCGCCGGCGACGAACTCCTGGCCCTTCATGCGGCACCAGGCGGGGATGTCGTTGGCCGCGGCCGGGTCGTCGGCGAGGACCCGGACCACCTCACCGACCGGCACCCCCGGGATCGCCCTGGCCAGCCGGATCACCGGCAGCGGGCACTTCTGGCCGAGACAGTCCAGCGTGATCACATGCCCACCTCGGCCCGGATCCCGGCGACCAGGCCGGGCAGCACGGCCAGGAACCGGTCCACGTCGGCGCCGGTGACCCCGGAGTGCAGCGACACCCGCACGTTGCCGTGGCTGAGCACCCCCATCGCCTCCAGCACGTGACTCGGCCGCAGCGTCGAGGACGTGCACGACGAGCCGGACGAGACCGCGAAGCCGTGCCGGTCCAGGGCGTGCAGCAGCGCCTCACCGTCCACGTAGAGGCAGCTGAAGGTCACCAGGTGCGGCAGCCGGTCCACCGGATCCCCGACTATCTCCACGTCCGGGACGGTCGCCGCCACCCGGTCGCGGATCCGGTCCACCAGCGCACTCAGCCGGGCGTTCTCCGACTGGCCGGAATCGGTCACGGCGCGCAGGGACGCGGCGGCCGCCACGATCGACGGCAGATTCGGGGCCCCGGCCGGCCGGGGGCGATAAAGATCATCCTGCGGCTGCGGCGAGACCCAGCGCACACCCTTGCGCACCACCAGCACCCCGACACCCGGCGGACCGCCCCACTTGTGCGCGCTCGCGCTCAGCAGCGACCAGCCGTCCGGGACCGGGACACGGCCCACCGACTGGGCGGCGTCCACGAACAGGGGTACCCCGGACTCCGCGCAGTATGCCGCCGCCGCGGCGACCGGTTGCACGGAGCCGACCTCGTGACTGGCACTGATCAGCGAAGCCAGGGCCACACCGGACGCGGACACCGCCCGTTCCCAGGCGTCCAGGTCGAGACGGCCGGTCCGGTCCACACCCACCTCATGCGCCTCAACCGTGCGCGCGGCGTGCAGGACAGCCGAGTGCTCGATCGCCGAATGCACCAGTGAGCTGCCCGAACGCCGCCGTCCGGCCAGTCCGCCCAGGACGGCCGCCTGCGCGGCGGCCGTGCCGGACGGCCAGAAGGAGACCTCGTCCGGGCGTACCCTCAGGATCTGCGCGACCACCGCGGTGGCCGCCTCGTGCAGCTGCTGGGCCCGCCGCCCGGCCGCGTAGAGACGTGTGGGGTCCGCCCATCCGTCGGCCAGGGACGCGAGCATCGCCTCCCGGGCCACCGGATGCAGCGGCGCAGCGGTGGCGGCGTCGAGGTACACCGCCGCCCCGGCCGGATCGCCTGTGTAATCCACACAGGGAACGGTATCGTCCGGTTGTCTGGACTTGATTTTTCCGGTCCGCACGGCCCCCGGTGGCGGGCCGTCCGGGCCTGGTCGAGTAGTGTGCGACCGTCGGTGAGCCTTGCCGCCAGGTGTCCGATTCTCGGCAGGGCGGCGCTGCTAAGGAGGCAGAAGCAGGTGGGCGCAAGGAGTTCGGCCACACGGCCGCGGGCAGTTGGCCGGGCGGCCGGGCTGGGTCTCGGCGGTGCGACGCTGTTGATGCTGCTCTCGGGCTGCTCGATAGAGGACTGGGGTAGTGCGTTCGGCCATTTCGGTTGGCCGAGCAACGGCATCACCCTGCAGGCGCACGAAATGTACGACCTCTGGATCGCATCGGTGATCGCCGCTCTCGTCGTCGGTTTCGGCGTGTGGGGCTTGATCTTCTGGTGTGTCATCCGGTATCGCAAGCGTGGCGAAGAGCTGCCCGTGCAGACCCGGTTCAACATGCCGATGGAGATCCTCTACACGGTCACGCCGGTCCTGATCGTCTCGGTGCTCTTCTACTACACCGCGATCGTGCAGACCAACGTGGACAAGCTGTCGAAGAACCCCGACCAGGTCGTCGAGGTCGTGGCCTTCAAGTGGAACTGGCAGTTCAACTACCGCGACGGCATGGGCGAGGAGGCGAACACGGTCGCGTCGACCGTCGGCTCGTCGGACGTCATCCCGATCCTGGTGCTGCCGGTCGGTCAGAAGATCCGCTTCGAGGAGACCAGCAAGGACGTCATCCACTCCTTCTGGGTCCCGGAGATGCTGTTCAAGCGGGACGTCTTCCCGGGCAGCGTGCGGAACGTCTTCGAGGTGACCCTCGACAAGGAGGGCCGCTACGTCGGCCGGTGCGCGGAGCTCTGCGGCACCTACCACGCCTTCATGAACTTCGAGCTGGTCACGGTCACGCCGCAGGAGTTCGACACGTTCCTGGACGCCAAGAAGGACGGCAAGACCACGCAGGAGGCGCTCACCGCCATCGGCGAGGAGCCCTACGCGACCACCACGTCGCCCTTCAACACCCGTCGCCAGGCGCACTCCTGGAACCAGTCCGAGAACGTAGCCGCAGGGAAGTAGGACCGACGTGAGGACCGAATACAAGATCTTCGCCGGCGTCGCCGTCTTCCTCTTCGGCGCCGCGGCCGTCTACGGCTTCTACACCGCCTACTCCGGCAACGCCTCCGGCAGCGAAGGCGACGGTTTCCAGGGCGGCGTCGAGTGGGTCGGCACCGTTGCCCTGATCCTTTCCGCACTGCTCTGCTCGATGTGCGGCGGGTTCTTCTGGTTCGTCGCCCGGCGCATCGACCTGCGCCCGGAGGACCGTGAGGACGGCGAGATCGCCGAGGGCGCCGGTGAGCTGGGCTTCTTCAGCCCGGGCAGCTACTGGCCGTTCGGTATCGCCCTGTCGGCGGCGATCGCCGGTCTGGGACTGGTGTTCTGGATGTGGTGGCTGCTGGCCTTCGGCCTCGTCCTCGTGATCTTCACGTCCTGCGCGATGATCTTCGAGTACTACACCGGAACCCGCCCGGCCGAACACTGAGTCATTCGGAGACAGGCCCGCACCCTCACCGGGGTGCGGGCCTTCTTTGTCTTGTACGCACAAAGCCCGGTCCCGTCGTGCCACCACCCCCGGGCCCGGCCATGATCCGTCGGCAGCTCCAGCCGTGCTGTGCCGTGCCGTGCCGTGCCGTGCCGTGCCGTGCTGTTCCGTGCCGTGCCGTGCCGTGCTGTTCCGTGCCGCGCCGAGGGCTGCTGCCGACGGGTGCTTGGGCTGTACTTTCGGCTCCGACGTGCGTGATCACCCAGTGCCGCTCAGCTTAAGTTGATCAAAGCCGTGACCAAGTAACTATGTGGTCCCCTTCGCCGTGGCGATCCTCGGCGGTCGGCGTTGGCGTTGGCGTTGGCGTTGGCGTTGGCGTTGGCGTTGGCGTTGGCGTTGGCGTTGGCGTTGGTGGTGGTGGTGGTGGCGGCGGCGGCGGTGGTGGTGGCGGCGGTGGTGGCGGTGGTGGCGGTGGTGGCGGTCGCATCAGCGCGGCTCAGCCGTTTGTCGCAGTGCGGTGTCACGTCCAAGGTCAACTTGGGCTGGGTGGCATGGTGCGATTGCCGGCCGTCGCTCACGGTTGTTTTCGGCTCGCGGATGGACCGCAGCTGACGGCCGGGTCGGTTGAGCCGTCGGTTGCGGTTGTTCGGGAGGGTGGAGTCAGCCGTCAGTGACGGCTCGGGGTGTCCAGCCGTCGTCCGTGGTTGTTTTCGGCGCGTGGGTGGGCCGTAGTTGACGGCTGGGTTGGTTGAGCCGTCGGTTGCGGTTGTTCGGGAGGGTGGGGGTCGGCCGTCGGTGACGGCTCGGGGTGTTCGGCCGTCGTTCGTGGTTGTTTTCGGCTCGGGGATGGACCATGGCCGACGGCCGGGATACCCTACGGCCGGGATGCCCTACGGCCGGGGTGGTCGGAACTGATCTCGGCGGCGGCTCGGGGGAGGCCGCGAGTGGCTGAACGGTGCCTACGCACGAGGCGACCGGGGGCGGCGCCCGGCAGACGTGATCGCGGCCGCGGCAGAGTCGACGGTCACATTCATGATCAACTTATGCTGAGTGGCATCGCGTGGTCACTGCTCGCCGGCGGTCGGGCCGCCGGTTCAGCGGTTCCGGAGGCGGTGGCGCCGCCCGCCGGCCGTGCGGGGGCCCGGCCCGTGATCACGGCCTGCGGGCGACCGGTTCTGCGCGGTCACCGGGCTTTGCGCGTACACCGGAAAAGGCGGGAGGGGCGCTCTCAGGCCGCCCGGCGCTGGTGTGGGGCGACGCGGCCGGGCGGACCCGACTGCGGCCAGAAGTGGACGACGATCGGCGCGACCACCTCGGCGGCGCCGCAGCGTGTGCAGACCAGTTCGGGGCACTCGTCGTGGCCGTCCTCGCACGGCGGCACCTCGAAGAGCATGTCGCCGTCGCAGATGACGCAGCGGAGTTCACGTTCGTGCACGGGTGTCTCCTTCGCCGGAAGGTGGAATTACCCGAATGTCATTCAGACGGTGTCATGTGAAACGGGCAAACTGGGGCATTGAGTCCGGCGTGTCAGGCGGTTTTTCGTCACTCGCCGGAGAGAACCGTCAGAGGGCTCTCACTCCGCGGCTTTGGCGGCCTGAGCAGCGGTCACCCAGCGGGCCAGCAGCTCGGTCGCGGCACCCGAGTCGACCGTCTCCGCGGCCCGGTTGATCCCGGCCCGCAGGCAGTCGCGGAAATCACCGGGGAAACCACTCTGCGCGGCCAGTGCCGCCGCCGCGTTGAGCAGCACGGCGTCCCGGACCGGGCCCTGCTCGCCGGCGAACGTGCGGTGCGCCACGTCGGCGTTGAACGCCACGTCACCGCCCCGCAGATCGGCCGGCCGGCTGCGGGGCAGACCCAGCTCCACCGCGTCGACCAGCATCTCCTCCACCTTGCCGTCGCGGGCCAGCCAGATCCGGGTGGGCGCTGCGGTGGTGAACTCGTCCAGGCCGTCCTCACCACGCATGACCAGCGCCGCGTCGCCACGCCGGGCGAACACCTCGGCCATCACCGGGGCCATCCGCGGGTCGAAGCAGCCGACCGCGGCCGAGGTGGGCCGGGCCGGGTTGGTCAGCGGGCCGAGCACGTTGAAGAACGTCGGCACGCCCAGCTCCCGGCGGGTGACCGCGGCGTGCCGCATGCCCGGGTGGTAGCGGGCCGCGAAACAGAAGCCGATCCCCGCGTCGCGGACCGTGGCGGCCACCCCGGCCGGGCCCAGGTCGAGCGGGATGCCGAAGTTCTCCAGCAGGTCGGCGGTGCCGGTGGTGGAGGACGCCGACCGGTTGCCGTGCTTGACCACGGTCACCCCGGCGGCGGCCGTGACGATCGCCGCCATGGTCGAGATGTTGACCGTGTTGGCCCGATCGCCACCGGTGCCCACCACGTCGACCGCCCGGGTCCGCACCGCCTCGTCGAGGGTCACCGGCGTGGCGTTGGCCAGCATCGCCTCGACCAGGCCGGCCAGCTCGCCGGGCGTCTCGCCCTTGGCGCGCAGGGCGATGGCGAACCCGGCGATCTGGGCCGGAGTGGCATTGCCGGCCATGATCTCGCCCATGGCCCAGGAGGTGTCCGCGGTCGCGAGCTCCTCGCCGCGCAGCAGGGAACTCGTCAGATTGGGCCAGGTGCGTGCGCCCATGTCGGGTCCTCCGTCGAGGGGTGCAGAGTGGGTCAGGGGGTGGTGCCGATGGTGCCCAGCGGGATGGCACCGGCCCGGCGGCCGCGGAGCAGGCCGGCCACGGTCTGACCGGTGGTGACCGGGTCGAGCGGGGCCAGCAGGGTCGCGTCGGCCTGCGAGTAGGCCGCGAGCCAGCGATCGGCGGCCCGGGCGATGACGACGCAGGTGGGCGGGGGATCGCGGTACTCGTCCTTGGTCTGACGGGCGATGCCGAGCCCACCGGCGGGCGTGGCCTCGCCGTCCAGCACCATCAGGTCGATCTCGTAGTCGTCGAGCAACCGCCGGCACTCCTCCCAGGAGGACGCGTCGGCGAACTCGACCTGGAGGTCGGCGGCCGGTCGCGGGCCGATCGCGAGCCGGATCCGGTCGCGCACGGCGGCGTCGTCGCTGTAGAGGAGAACGGTGTAGTCGCTCATCTGTGCCCCACCTCACGTCGTAGGTCCCGCCGATCGTACCGAATCCGTTATCCGGCGTCGGTCTCCGGTCGTGTCGCCACGTCGGGATTCGTGATCGTGCCGGCGGTGCTGCGGGCCTGTTCGGCCTCGGCCCGGTCCAGAGCCCGGTCGATCCGTTTCGCCTCGCGCTCCGACTGACGGACCCACTGGACCACCAGGATGCCGAGCATCGTGACGCTGACGATCTCGCCGCCGGCCCACAGGATGCCGCCCGCCGCGACCTGGTCGGCGGCCGGATCGTGCCAGCTCAGGCCCAGGTTCGGGTACCAGTCGCCGCCCAGCAGTTCCCGGCTCTGCATGATCGTCAGACCGAGCACGGTGTGGAACGGGACGGAGAGCACCATCAGCAGCGCCCGGCCCGGGTACGGCCAGCGGTTCGGCAGCGGATCGAGGCCGAGCAGCGGCCAGAAGAACAGGCAGCCGGTCACGATGAAGTGGAAGTGGACGAACTCGTGCAGCACCGGGTGTTCGAGGGTCTGCCGGTAGAGGCCGGTGAAGTACAGCGCGAACGGATTCGCGATGAACAGGCCGAACGCGACCAGCGGGTGGGTCAGGGCCCGGACGTACCGGCTGTGGACGACGGCCAGCAGCGCCTTGCGCGGTCCGGCCGACAGGGTCCGCAGCGCCAGAGTGGTCGGTGCGCCCAGGGCCAGGAAGATCGGGCCCACCATGGACAGCACCATGTGCTGGACCATGTGCACCGAGATCAGGGTGGTGTCGTACGCCTCGATGCCGGTCACCGTCACCGCGGCCAGCGAGCCGAGTCCACCCGCGACGAACGCCACGGTGCGTCCCGGGGGCCAGTGGTCGCCCCGTTCGCGCAACCGGTGAACGCCGTACAGATACAGCGCTGCCGAGACCACCAGACCCAGCGCGACCAGGCTCGTCAGGTTCCAACGGGTGAAGATCGCCGCCGCGGTGAACGGTGGGAGACCAGTGTCCCCCACGGCGGCCACAAGTGAGGGCAATTCGGGAAGCTGCACCCCTCGAGGCTAGGCCCACCCCCTGGTCACGGATTATTCCGGGCCGCCCACGGGGCCGGATTGGGGACCCCGGGGGACCTTGGACCTATCTCGGATGAATAATGAGGCCGTGACAGCGGCAGCCATCGACAAGAGCCGGATCCACTCGCTGACCCGACCCAACATGGTCAGCGTCGGGACCATCGTGTGGCTCTCCAGCGAGCTCATGTTCTTCGCGGCGTTGTTCGCGATGTACTTCTCCATTCGCGCGGCGGCGCCCGAGCAGTGGGAGAAGCACACCGAGGTGCTCAACCTCCCGTACGCGACCACCTTCACGGTGATCTTGGTGCTTTCCTCGGTCACCTGCCAGTTGGGTGTCTTCGCGGCGGAGAAGGGCGACGTGTTCGCGCTCCGGCGTTGGTTCACCGTCACCTTCGTGATGGGCCTGATCTTCGTGCTCGGCCAGGCGAACGAGTACCGCACTCTGATCCATGAGGGTGTGAAGCTCAACGGTGACGGGTACGGATCGATGTTCTACCTGACCACCGGCTTCCACGGCCTGCACGTGACCGGTGGCCTCATCGCGTTCATCGTCTACATGATCCGCACGACCATGGGCCGGTTCACCCCGGCGCAGGCGACGTCAGCGATCGTCGTGTCGTACTACTGGCACTTCGTGGACGTCGTGTGGATCGCGCTGTTCGCCATCATCTACTGGCTGCAGTGACGCCGCATCCGCCGAGCTTGAAGTTTCAACACCAGAGGGACATAGCCCATGACTTCTGACACCCCCGCCCGTAGGCGTGCCCGGGTGTTCTCCCGGCGGCGCTCCGCGCCCAGCCGGGCACGCCGGCGGATCGGCGCAGCGGTACGCATGCTCGCCGCGCTCGTGCTCGCCGGAGGCGTGTACACCGCCTTCACGCCGGGCGCGTTCGCCGAGGACAACGTCCAGCTCTCCGCTGCCGCGCAGGAGGGCAAGGCGCTCTTCGACAACAGCTGTATCACCTGCCACGGCAGGGACGGCCAGGGTGTCGAGGACCGCGGCCCGAGCCTGATCGGCGTCGGCTCCGCGTCCGTGGAGTTCCAGGTGGGCACCGGCCGTATGCCGATGGCCCGCCAGGAGGCCCAGGCCGAGCAGAAGACGCCGCAGTTCGACGAGGACCAGACCAAGCAGCTCGCGCAGTACGTGCAGGAGCTCGGTGGCGGCCCGGAGATCCCGACGGGCTCGCTCGTCGAGAACCTCGAGAGCAACCCGGAGGCCCTGGCCCGCGGTGGCGAGCTGTTCCGGGTCAACTGCACCTCCTGCCACGGCTTCGGCGGCGGCGGCGGCGCTCTCTCGTCCGGCAAGTTCGCGCCCAGCCTGAGCGACGCGACGGCGGAGCAGATCTACGCCGCGATGCTGACCGGTCCGCAGAACATGCCGGTCTTCGGCGACAACCAGCTCACGCCGGAGCAGAAGAAGCAGATCATCACCTACATCACCGCGCAGCTCCAGGAGGACAAGGACCCGGGCGGCATCTTCAACCTCGGCCGTTACGGGCCGTCGACTGAGGGCATGGCCATCTTCCTGGTCGGTATCACGCTGCTGGTCTTCACGTCGCTCTGGATTGCGGGGAAGTCATGACGACTACGCACCACGCGGACCAGACCGGCGCCGAGCCGGTCGACGTCCTCGATCCGCACCTCACGCGGTTCGACATCGTCAAGGAGGGACTCCGGCGCGACGACATCGAGATCGTCACGTACGAGTCCCAGTTCCACGGTCAGAACTCCAAGGCGGAGAAGCGGGTCGTCCGCAACATCTCCCTGCTGTTCGTCATCGCCGGCATCGCCGGCCTGGCGTTCCTGGTGTTCTACATCGTCTGGCCCTGGGAGTGGGAGCTCGGCCACACGCTGAGCGACTACTACACGCCGATCCTCGGCATCACCCTCGGCATCTCGCTGCTCTCGCTCGGCTTCGGCATCCTGGCGTGGGCCAAGAAGCTGCTGCCGCACGAGCTCTCGATCCAGCAGCGCCACGGTGAGCCCTCATCGGACGAGGACCGCCTGATCACCGGCCAGACCATGATGTTCGTCGCGGACGAGCTCGGTGTGCAGCGCCGCCCGCTCCTCAAGGGCGCGATCGGTCTCGGCCTGGCGCCGCTCGGCCTGGCCGCGGCGGCCCCGCTGGTCGGTGGCCTGATCGAGAACCCGCACAAGGGCGAGCACCCGATGATGTACACCACCGGGTTCCACCCGTCGAACAACGGCGGCAAGCCGGTTCGGCTGATCCGGGACGACGGCACGCCGATCCGTCCCGACGACGTCAGCGCCGGCGGCCAGATGACGGTCTACCCGGGCATCCCGCACGGCACGACCAACCAGCACGCCGACTCGCCGACGCTGCTGATCCACCTCCGGGCTGACGACGCGGCCGAGACCCGCAAGAACGCCGAAGAGGACAAGAACGGCCGCAACGTGGGGTCGATGTGGGGCAACTACGTCGCCTACTCCAAGATCTGCACGCACGCCGGTTGCCCGGCTAGCCTGTACGAGCAGCAGACGAACCGCCTGCTCTGCCCGTGCCACCAGTCGCAGTTCCTCATCACCGACAACGCGCAGCCGGTCTTCGGACCCGCGACCCGGCGTCTGCCGATGCTGCCGCTGACGGTGGACGAGGAAGGATTCTTTGTGGCAGCGTCTGACTTCAAGGACACCGTCGGACCCGACTTCTGGGAGCGGCCGTGAAAAGCCGAAAGAATGACCTGGCCGATGCGCCGGTCAAGTTCGCCAAGGGTGTGGACGACCGCTTTCAGGCCGCCACCCCGCTGCGAGCTCTGCTGAACAAGGTCTTCCCGGACCACTGGTCCTTCCTGCTCGGCGAGATCGCCCTCTTCTCGTTCATCGTGCTGCTGCTCAGCGGCGTGTTCCTGACCCTCTTCTTCGACCCGTCGATGAAGGAGGTCGCCTACGACGGCGAATACCTCGGCCTCCGCGGGACCATGATGTCCGCGGCGTACGAGTCGTCGCTGCACCTGTCGTTCGAGGTCCGTGGTGGCCTCTTCATGCGCCAGATGCACCACTGGGCGGCGCTGCTGTTCATGGCGTCGATCATCGTGCACATGGCCCGTGTCTTCTTCACCGGCGCGTTCCGCAAGCCGCGTGAGATCAACTGGGTCATCGGCGTCCTGCTCTTCCTGCTCGGCTTCTTCGCCGGCTTCACCGGCTACTCGCTCCCCGACGACGGCCTCTCCGGCACCGGTCTGCGCATCGCCTCGGCGATCATGCTGGCCCTCCCGGTCGTCGGCACCTGGATCTCCGCGGCGGTCTTCGGCGGCGAGTTCCCGGGCGAGCTGATCATCGGCCGGTTCTACATCGCGCACGTGCTGCTCATCCCGGGCATCCTGCTCGCCCTGATCAGCGTCCACCTGGGCATCGTGTTCAAGCAGAAGCACACCCAGTGGCCGGGCCCGATGCGGACGAACACGAACGTGGTCGGCGAGCGGATGTTCCCCCGCTACGCGATGAAGCAGGGTGGCTTCTTCATGGCGGTCTTCGGCGTGATCGCGCTGATGGCCGGCATGTTCCAGATCAACCCGATCTGGCTGTTCGGGCCGTACCGTGCCTCCGAGGTGTCGTCGGCGTCGCAGCCCGACTTCTACGTCATGTTCATGGACGGCCTGGTCCGGCTCATGCCGAACTGGCAGATCTACATCCCGATCGGCAACGGCTACAGCCTCCCGCCGATGTTCTGGCCCGCCGTGGTCGGCCTCGGCGCACTGTTCACGCTGCCGATGGCGTACCCGTGGCTGGAAGCCCGGAAGCTCAAGGACAACCGCACCCACAACCTGCTGGAGCGGCCCCGCGACAACCCGGAGCGCGTCGGCATCGGCATGATGGCGCTGACGTTCTTCATCGTCGCCACCATCTCCGGCAGCAACGACGTCATCGCCGACAAGTTCCACATCAGCCTGAACGCGATGACCTGGGCCGGCCGCATCGGCCTGCTGATCCTGCCGCCGCTGGCGTACTACATCTCGGTGCGGATCTGTCTCGGCCTCCAGCAGCACGACCGCCAGGTCCTGGCGCACGGCGTGGAGACGGGCATCATCAAGCGCCTCCCCAACGGCGCGTTCGTCGAGGTGCACCAGCCGCTCGGCCCGGTCGACGACCACGGACACCCGATCCCGCTGGAATACGCGGGCTGGGTCGTCCCGAAGAAGATGAACCGCCTGGGCGCCCTCGCCCCGGCAGTGAAGGGCTTCTTCTTCCCGGTCGAGAAGCCGGCCGACGTGCCGGTCTCGCCGGCACCGATCGGCAGCGAGAAGCGCGAAGAGATCAAGTCCGGTCGCTGACCGCTGCACCACTGCTTCACCGAAGGGCCCGCTCCGGCGGGCCCTTCGCCTTTTCCCGGTTGTTGTCTTCCCCCCAGCCCAGCGTCTCGACCAGCAGACCTGGGCCCTGTCAGTCCCGTGCCGGGCCGGTCTCGCGTCTTGTCAGTCGGCGTCGGGGAGGCCGATGGCGAAGGCGTCCTCCAGGTCGTGCTTGGAGTAGGCGCGGAACGCGATGTGCGACTCGGTGTTGATCACACCGGGGGTTTTCGAGATGCGGCCGGCGATGACCTCGGCGATGTCGTCGAAACGCGGCACCCGCACGATGGCGATCAGGTCGACGTTGCCGGCCACCGAGTAGACCTCGCTGACCCCGTCGAGGGCCGCCAACGCCTCGGCGACCTCGGGGATCGAGTCGGTGGCGCAGTCGATGTGGACGATCGCGGTGTTCACCTGCGGGCTCCTCGGCTGTGAGGTCGGTACGGGGTCGCGACCATGCTATGCCCTGGTGAACCGCCCGGCACACAGGACATCGAACCCGGCCGTCGGCGTGAGTCGCAGCCGCCCGGCCCGCGGGCGGCGTCGGCCGATGCTCAGGCGGTGGGTTCACGGCGGCTCGGGACGTTCCCGGCGGCGCGACCGGCGCGGCTTCGGGGCCCCGAGCGGTTCGGTCGCCGCTGAGAGGGCCGGGACGCGGCGGTCAGGGGACGGGGATGGTGAGGCCGTCACGGGCCCGGACGACGCGGGTGAGGGACTCGTCCGCCTCGACGACGGCACCGGGCCAGACGACGCTGTGGGTGACCTGACCGTCCACTCGGGCGCCCGCGCCGACCACTGACCCGATCGCCCGCCCGTTCACCACGGCCGTCGCATCGATCAGCCCCGCAGAGGAAGACCCGACAGAGGAAGACCCGGGGGAGGACGCGCCGGGGTGGGGCGGCAGGGCGGCGATCAGGTCACGGCCGGTGCTGAAGGCGTTCGGAGTGCTCAGGGCCGGGTCGGTGGCGCCCGCCGCGTGCAGGTTGGCGGCCAGGTAGTCGGCCGGGGTCCCGGTGTCCAGGTAGAAGCCCTGGTAGCCGATCAACTCCAGGGCGCCTTCCGCCTCGGCCGGGCGCCACACCGTCCGGACCAGGTTCTCCGGCTTGTCGTCGAGGTCGCGGACGTACCGCCACGGGAGCAGGGAGAAGCCGGCGAAGCGGTGGCCGCTGAAACCGCCGGTCACGCCGGGGAAGCACGGCTTGGTGAGTATCCGGACGGTCTCGCCGTCCCAGCCGTCGAGTAGGGCGGCGATGTCCTCGCCCGGTTTGCGGGCCGGGTCCACCAGGTACGCGTCGGCGTTGCCGACCAGCACCCCGCGTCCGTCGATCCAGGACTTGAGGCGCCCCACGCCGCCAGAGGTGCCCAGCGGGCCGTCCGGTTCGACGGAGAGGTGCGCCCGGGTGCCGACGTGGGTGACGACCTGGTCGGCGAGGTACGCCGCGTTCACGGCGATCTGATCGGGTTCGGACAGTCCGAGGCCGGCGAGGCGGCGCAGGGCGTGGTCGAGCAGGGGCAGGTTGCCGACCGGGCAGAGGGCTTTCGGCACCGCGGCTGTGAGGGGGCGCAGACGTTGGCCCTCGCCGGCGGCCAGCACCACGCCGCAGACCGACACCGCCGGCGCCGTCACTGGAGACCGTCCGAAGGAGCCGACGAAGCAGGAGGAGCCGACTGGGCCGGAGGAGCGGAAGAGGACGACTGAGGCGGAGAAGACGGCGAAGTGGACGGCGATGTGGACGGGAGCGACAGGACCGGCGCCTCATACGCCCCACCGGCCGTGATGGACGGCGGCAACTCGCCGGCCCGCGGCCCCATCCCGTAGACCCCGAGCAGCCGTTCCGTCGGCCAGGTCAGTTTCGGCAGATCGTCCAGTGCGTACCAGGCGGCTTCGATCACCTCGCCGCCGTCGACCTCCAGCGGTGTCCGGGACGCCGGCACCGCCGCGAACCAGACGGTGTCCACTACGCCACCGGTCGGGTGGACGATCGCGTTCGGATTGCCGGGGGTCAGGTCACCGGGCTCCACGCGTACCCCGGATTCTTCGAAAAGCTCGCGTGCGGCACCCACCGCGGGCAATTCGCGGCTCTTCAGGAGCCCGGCGGGCAGGCCCCATCCGCGGCCCGGCGGCTGGCGCAGCAGCAGGATGCGCCCGGGGGCCTCGGCCTCCGAGTCGCGGACCACGACAACCGCGCCGACCAGGTATTTCGGTGAGACGGCGCGGGCGATGTGCCGCCGTATCGGCAACGGCAGCCCGTAGAAAGCCTGGTAGGCGAGGCCACGTAACTGCCGAGGAAAGTTCACGCGGTAAGGCTAACGGTGCGGCGCGAAACGCTCAGTCCGGGTGGTCGACCAGGGCGATGAGCTGCTCGACCACGGTGTCCGGTTCCAGGCTGCGTTCGCAGACGGCGACCAGCAGGGTCTCCAGGTCGGGGTAGCCGAGTTCTTCGGCGAGGCGGCGCAGCGGCACCTCGCTGGCCAGGCCGCGATCGTGTTTGCGCAGGGTCAGTCCGATGGTGGCGCGGCCCAGGCGGACCTTGTCGGCGATGCTGATGCCCGGCTCGTTCTTCTCGTCGAAGTAGCGGTTGATCTGCATCTGTGCCTGGCTGGACTTGACGAAGCCGAGCCATTCCTTGCGGGGGCCGCGGGGCTCGTTGGTCGCCGGTTCGGTGTGCCCCTCGGACTCGGAGAAGATCTCGACGACGTCACCGTCGCGCAGGGGGGACGCGAGGGGGGCCAGGCGGCCGTTGATGGTCGCGGCCAGACATTGGTCACCCTGGCGGGGACCGAGTTCGTACGCCAGGTCGACCGGCGTGGACTGGCTGGGGAGTTCGTAGGCGTTGCCGTGGGCGAAGACGGTGATCTGGCCTTCGGCGAGGTCACATCGCAGCGAGTCGAGGAACTGGGCGGAGTCGGTGGCGTCCTGCTGCCAGTCGAGTACTCGCTTGAGCCAGGTGAGCTGGTCGGCGCCCGGTGGTTCGTCGGCGGTCTTGGGATATCGGTAGCTGGTGGCGACGCCGTACTCCGAGAAGCGGTGCATCGTGGTGGTTCTGATCAGCACTTCGACCAGTCGCCCCTCGGGCCCCACCACGGTGGTGTGCAGGGAGCGGTAGAGGTTGTTCTTCGGCGAGGCGATGAAGTCCTTGAACCGGCCGGCCACCGGGCGCCACCGGCCGTGTATCGCGCCGAGGGCGGCGTAACAGTCGGTGTCCGGGCCGTCGACCACCACCGCGATGCGGGGCAGGTCGAAGGGGACGGAGTGGCCGCCGGCCACCGTGTCCTTCCAGATCGAGTAGTAGTGCCGGGGGCGGGCGGACACCTCGGCGGTCACCCGCTGGCGGCGCAGTGCGACCCGGGCCTTGGCGGAGACGTCGGTCAGGTATTCCGCCCAGCCGGGCCGGTTCGTCACGTGCTCGTCGATGCGGGCGTAGGAGTCCGGCTCGAGGTGGAAGAGCACCACGTCGTCGAGGTCGCGTTTGAGGGCCTGGATGCCGAGCCGGTCGCAGAGCGGGACGAGCACGTCGAGCGTGGCCGTGGCGATCCGGGCCCGGGACGCGGGGGAGCGGACACCCAGCGTGCGCATGTTGTGGAGCCGGTCGGCCAGCTTGATCACCAGGACCCGGACGTCCTTGCCAGCGGCGACGATCATCTTGCGGATGGTCTCGCCCTCGGCGGCCTTGCCGTAGTAGGCCTTGTCGAACTTGGTCACGCCGTCGACCAGGTGGGTCACCTCGGGCCCGAAGTCGCCGTGCAGCGCCTCGAGCGTGTAGCTGGTGTCCTCGACCGTGTCGTGCAGCAGCGAGGCGACCAGCGTCGTGGTGTCCATGCCCAGCTCGGCGCAGATCTGCGCGACCGCGAGCGGATGGGTGATGTAGGGATCACCGGACTTGCGGAACTGGCCGCGGTGCATGCTCTCGGCGATCGCGTAGCTGCGCCGCAGGAGCGCCACGTCGGCCGACGGATGGATGCTCCGATGCGTCCGGGCCAACGTGGCGACCGGGTCGTCGTCGTTGTTCTGGAAGCTGAGCAGTGACCGCAGCCGGCGTGTGAAGCTCAGCTCCGGAGAGTGTCCTGCCTTGGACGCGGTCGGCATGGCACGACCGAGTGCGGCGCCGTGGCCGGCGTCGACGTCCACTCGGACACCCCCTCACCGATCGTCCACGCGCCACCTGATGCGTGGAGTCGCCTCGCGCTCTCGTCCCCTAAGCGAATCACCGAATGTGCCTGTCTGCCAAAGGTGGCGGGCCGCAAATGAGGCGAATCACCGCTAGGGTGCGCGTGCCTTACAGCCTAAGCGAGCGAGCGTCATCCGAACGGTCAGTTACCGATAGGCGAACGGTCGAGTCTTGTGTCGAAGAGGCCGCTTCCGCCCTGGTGAGGAGGGCACTGAAACGCGCCGCGCCACGGGCCGGTGACACCCAGTCGCCGGAGGTTTCCACCAGGCGGGTGTCCGGCCGCTCCAGCCACGCCAGGATGCGCTCGGTCTCCTCCGCCGTGGCGGCCGGCACCGGCCCGGGTCCTGGCAGGACCGTCTCGGCCGTCAGCCGGGCCGCGTCGAGGGTCGGGCGGGGGTGCGCGCGGGGTGGGGAGGTGGCCGCGGCGGCCAGCCGTCCGTGCCGGACCACCACGATCTCCCAGCCGCCCTTGCCGTCGCGGCGGGCCGCCACCAGCTCGGGCAGCCGGGTCAGCGCGTCCAGCCGCTGCATCCGGATCAGGGCGCGCAGCAGCGCGATCAGGCGGGAGCGGACCACCGCCGCCTCCTCGTAACGCTGCCGCTCGGAGAGCGTCTCGATCCGGGCCAGGATCGCGTCGATCACCGGTCCCGGATCGCCCGAGGTCGCCGCGCGAAACGGTTCGGCGGCGCGCAATTCGTACTCCGCCGGGGAGATCTCGTGCTCGCAGGGAGCCGGGCAGCGGCCCAGCTCGGCCAGCGCGCAGGCCGGCGTCTTCGAGCGCAGCGAGAGCCGGTGGTTGCACTGCCGCAGCGGGACGGCGTCGTAGACCCCGGCGGCGGCCAGCTCGGCGGTGCGCCGCGAGGAGAACGGCCCGAGGTGGGTCGAACCGTCCTCGGCGAACCGGCGCACCACCGACAACCTCGGGAACGCCTCGGCGGTCAGTTTGAGCCAGACCACCCGCTCCGGATATTTCGACCGCCGGTTGTACGGCGGAGCGTGCGCCGCGATCAGTCGCAGCTCGCGGACCTCGGCCTCGAGTGGGTGGGCGCACTCCACCGCCTCCACCCGGACCGCGGCGGTGAGCATCTCGGAGATCCGGGCCCGTTTCTCGCTGCCGGTGAAGTAGCTGCGGACCCGGGTCGCCACGTCCTTGGAGGTGCCGACGTAGAGCGGGCGGTCGTCGGCGGCCCGGAAGATGTAGACCCCCGGCACGTGCGGCAGGCCGTCGGCCAGGTGCCGCCGGCGGCGCTGCGCCGGGGTGACCGCCTTGGTGAACTCGATCGCGTCGCCGAGCGTGTGCACCTTGAAGCTGCCCAGCCGCTCGATCAGCCCGTGCAGCACGTCGACCGTGGCCTTGGCATCGTCGAGGGCCCGGTGGTTCGGCGTCACCTCGGCCCGGAAGAACTGGGCCAGCGTGCCCAGTTTGCGGTTGGGCACCTCGTCGCGGGTCAGCGCCCGCCGGGCCAGCGCCGCGGTGTCGAGCACCCGCATCTGCGGCCACGGATGCCCGTGCTTGGCGCAGGCGGCCTTGAGGAAGCCGACGTCGTAGGGCGCGTTGTGGGCGACCAGCACCGCCCCGCGCAGGAACTCCAGCAGGCTGGGCAGCACCCGCTCGATCGGCGGGGCCGGGATCAGCATCGCCTCGGTGATGCCGGTCAGGACGGTGATGAACGGCGGGATCCGCTCACCCGGGTTGACCAGGGTGCCGAACTCGCCGAGACGCTGCCCGGCGCGCACCTTGACCGCGCCGATCTCGGTGATCCCGCCGCCGTCCGGAGCGCCGCCGGTGGTCTCCAGGTCGAGCACCACGAAGGTGGTGTCCGCCAGGGACAGCGCCGCCGGATCGACCGACCCGTCGGCGGTCAGCAGCGTGTCCAGAGTGCCCTGCACGTAGGCCGGATGTGTCACGGGCGGCAACCCTAGACCCGGGGTATGACAGAAACTCCAGGCCGGAGGAGAAAAGATCACTTGCTCCGACGGGCTAATCACCCGGGGCCGGTGTGAGAATGGGTGGATGTCCGCGCCGCTGAACCCCGCCGACCGCCCCGCTGAGGAGGCGGAGCTGTCGGATGCGGACTACGCGCCCGAGCCGGTTCTGCCGGAAGCCGTCCGACAACGGATCATGCATCTCTCCGCCGCTGCCCTCCCGGGCCTGCCCGCCGACGAGATCCCGGTCGCGCTGCGCCGGGTGGCCCGCTTCGCACCGAATCGCCGGGCCCGGCTCGGTGGCCGGGACATCGCCGCCCAGCTGGTCTCCGACCCCCTGTTCCGGCAGCGCATCGGTGCCCGGATCATGGCCGACGCCGGTGACCTGGGCGCCGCCGTGGCCGGCGGTGTCGCCCCGGCGGCCGCGGATCCGGTCGAGGTGGCCGCGCTGGCCTACCTGGCCCGGCCGGACAGCTGGCGCGAGCTGATCGATGCGGCCGGTGACGCGGTCCGCGCCGAGTCGGACAGCGCCGCGGTGGCCGGTCAGATCCGCAACGCCGAGCATCGTGCCGCCCGCGCCGAGCACGACCGGGCGGTGGCCCGGGTCGAGGCCGACAAGCTGCGTGACGAGCTGGCCCGGGTGCGCGAGGAGCTCAACCAGGTGCGCGAGGAGGCCCGCTCGTCGACCAAGGCGTTGCGTGAGGCGGCCATCGCGCAGAAGCGCGCGGCCGACCTGCTCGCCACCGAGAAGGGCCGGGCCGCGCGCGCGGTTCAAGATCATGAGACTGAGGTACGCCGCCTGCGCGCCAAACTGGCCGACGCCGAGGCGACGGCCGCCACCGGCAAGCAGGCCGTCAAGGATGCCCGGGCGGTCGACGACGCCCGGCTCTGGCTGCTGCTCGAGACGATCGGCCAGGCGGCCAGCGGTCTGCGCCGGGAGCTCGCCCTCGGCCCGGCCGACAAGCTGCCCGCCGACTTCGTGGCCGATGCCGCCGCGGAGCGTCCGGGCGCACCCGAGCGGTCCCGGGCCCGTGCCCAGGACACCGACGACCCGGGGCGCCTCGACCAGCTGCTCGCCCTGCCCCGGGCGCATCTGGTCGTCGACGGCTACAACGTGACCAAGCGCGGCTTCGCCGACATGTCCCTGGAGCAGCAGCGCAAACGTCTGATCACCGGCCTGGGCGGGATCGCCGCGCAGACCGGCGACGAGGTGACCGTGGTCTTCGACGGGGCCGAGCGGGTGCACGGGCTGCCGCCGGCACCGCGCGGGGTGCGGGTGCTCTTCTCCCGCAAGGGCATGACCGCCGACGAGTTGATCCGTCAGCTGGTCCGCGCCGAGCCGCCGGGCAGGCCGGTGGTGGTGGTCTCCTCCGACCGCGAGGTGGCCGACGGGGTGCGCCGCCACGGGGCGTACCCGATGGGGGCGGATTCGCTGGTCCGCCGCCTCTCCCGCTCCTGAGGTCGAACGCTCGTTCGGAAAATGTCATACCCATCGCTTAGCGTGATGGTCACCGAAAGTGGCCTGACTGCTGCGGAGGGGTGATGATCATCGACTGCGGCCGGTGCGCCGAGCGCACCGGCGAATGCACCGGATGCCTGATCAGCGTGCTCCGGGACACGCCGGACGGGATCGCCGACCTGACCCGGGAGGAACTCCGGGCCATCGAGGTGTTCGAACTCGCCGGGTTCGAGGTGGAGATCCTGGAGACACCCGCATCGGAGGCCGACCGCCACGTGGCGTGATCACGCGACGGCGTTCTCTAGGATGATCGCTCATGACACCCCGGCTCTGGGCGGTGTGCGCCCTGGTGGTGCTCCTCGGCGCCCTGATCGCGTACGCCGCGGCCACCGTGCCCTGGCACCGCGCGCCCCATCCCCGCGCCGACCAGCTCGCCGCACTCGACCGGCTGCCGTCCGAGCAGGTCGCGCGCGGACGCGCCTTCCACGGTGAGCTGCGTCCCGGCCGGTACGCCGGGATGCTGACCGGCCTGATCCTCACCCTGGCCCTCGGGCTCACCCCGCTCGGCGCCCGTCTCGTCGAACTGGCCGGCCGCCCGTTCGGCGACCACTGGCTGGCCCGGGCGGTGCTCGGCGGCCTGCTGGTCGTCCTCGTGCTCGAACTCGCGAGCCTGCCGTTCGCGGCGTGGCGGCACACCGTCGTGGTCCGCTACGGACTCTCCGTCCAGAGCTGGGGCGGCTGGGCCCTCGACCTGCTCAAGTCGTACGCGGTCGGCGCGGTCATCGGCGGGATCGTGCTGGCCGGCTTCTTCACCGTCACCCACTTCGCGCCCCGCTGGTGGTGGGCGTTCGGGGCGGCCGGCGCCGCCGTCCTGGTGGTGCTGCTCTCGTTCGTCCTCCCGGTGCTCGTCGAGCCGGTGTTCAACAGGTTCACCCCGATGGCCGAGGGACCGTTGCGGACCGAACTGCTCGCCCTCGCCGACCGCGACGGCGTACCGGTCCGGGACGTGCTGGTCGCCGACGCGTCCCGGCGGACCCGGGCGGTCAACGCGTACGTGTCCGGCCTCGGCCCCACCCGGCGGATCGTCGTCTACGACACCATGCTCACCGAGGCCACACCGGACGAGGTGGTGTCGGTCGCCGCCCACGAACTCGGCCACGCCAAGGACGACGACGTGCTCACCGGCACGATCATCGGCGCGCTCGGCGCCGCCGCCGCGGTCGTCGCGCTCTACCTGCTCGGTGGGTGGAGCGGCCTGCTGCGGCTGGCCGGCACCGACACCATCGGCGAGCCCCGGGCGATCGGCCTGCTCCTGGTGGTGAGTTCGGTCGCGGGGCTGGTCGCCGGGCCGGCGCAGGCGTTCGTCTCCCGCCGGATCGAGGCCCGCGCCGACATCCACGCCCTGGACCTGACCGGCGCCCCGGAGACCTTCGAAGCCATGCAGCACCGCCTCGGCACCGTCAACCTCGCCGACCCCGACCCACCGTCCTGGGAGCACACCATGTTCGCCTCACACCCGTCCACCGTGCAGCGGATGGCCGCGGCCCGCGCGTACGCCCGGGGCGAGCGCTGATGTCCCGCACCCTGCTCGTCACCAACGACTTCCCGCCGCGTCCCGGCGGCATCCAGCAGTTCGTGCACAACCTGGCGGTCCGCCGGCCGGCCGGTTCGCTCGTCGTCTACTCCTCGACGTGGCGCGGCGCCGAGGCGTTCGACGCCGAGCAGCCGTTCGAGGTGGTCCGGGAGAAGACGGGAATGCTGCTACCGGTTCCGGCGGTGGCGAGACGGGCCGCCGAACTGGCCCGGGCGCACGACTGCGACACCGTCCTGTTCGGCGCGGCCGCCCCGCTCGGGCTGCTCGCCCACGGCCTGCGGCGCGACGCCGGGATCCGCCGGGCGGTCGGCATCACCCACGGGCACGAGATCGGCTGGGCGGCGCTGCCCGGCGCCCGGTCCGCGCTGCGGCGCATCGCTCGCGGCAACGACGTGATCACGTACTTGGGGGAGTTCCAGCGGACCCGCCTGGACCGGGCCCTGCACGGGCTGACCGAGCTGCGGCGGCTGGCCCCGGGCGTGGACGTGGACACCTTCCACCCCGGTGTGGACGGGTCGGCGGTCCGCAAACGGCACGGCCTCACCGACCGCCCGGTGGTGGTCTGCGTGTCCCGGCTGGTGCCGCGCAAAGGCCAGGACATGCTGATCCGGGCGCTGCCGGCGATCCGCCGCCGCGTGCCGGACGCGGCGTTGCTGCTGGTCAGCGGCGGACCGTATCGCAAGACGCTGGAACGGCTGGCCCGGGAGAACGGCGTCGAGTCCGACGTGGTGTTCACCGGCTCGGTGCCCTGGCCGGAGTTGCCCGAGCATTACGCGGCCGGCGACGTCTATGCGATGCCGTGCCGGACCCGGGCCGCCGGCCTGGACGTGGAGGGCCTGGGCATCGTCTACCTGGAGGCGTCCGCGACCGGCCTGCCGGTGGTCGGCGGCGACTCGGGCGGCGCCCCGGACGCGGTCCGCGAGGGTGAGACAGGCCATGTGGTCGGCGGCCGGGACGTGCCGGCCATCGCCGACCGGGTGGCCGGCCTGCTCGCCGACCCGGACCGGGCCCGCGCGATGGGCGAGGCCGGCCGTGCCTGGGTCGAGCGGGAGTGGCGCTGGGAGAAGCAGTCCGAACGCCTGGACGCGCTGCTGGCCTGAGCCTTGAACGAGCCGGGGCTTCGAGTGAGCGGGTCTTTGAGCGAGCCGGGTTCTTGAACAGGGGGACAGGGGCTAAGCGAGGTCCGGCCAGTGGGCGGTGTTGGTGCAGGACTCGCGGGAGATGCCGGACCCGGTGTCGGTGTAGTCGTCGAACGCCTTCCGGTGCAGACGGTCGAAGAAGTAGCACATCTCCTCGCAGTCGGCGTCCAGGATCGCCATCTCCGCGTCGGCCCGGACCGCCTCGAAGAACTCCCGGCCGGCCGCCACGATGAACCCCCGCGCATAGAGGAAACCGTCGTCCGACCCGTCGGTGACCTCGTGGACGTCGGCGCGGTCGATCTCGTGGAGTGCCCGCTCCAGCACCCGGTCGAGATCGGTCAGCTCCGTGCTGGTCATCCCCTCGCAGAGGCTCTCCAACCGCTCCAGGAACGGCGCCAGGAACGGGTCGAGAGCGTAGAGCTCGTCCTCGCCGAGGGTCCGCGGTCTCTCGGCCAGTCGATGCCGGAGGGCGTTGGGCTCGGGCCCGAGGGCGGACCAGGCGGACTCCAGGAGATCCCAGAAGCGGGTCTCCTGCTCGGCGGTGGGCACCACGGCTGTCATGGTCGCGGACGCTACCGCCCGGGTACGACATGAAACTGAATATCCGCGGACTTCACTTCCCGAACGGCAGGTCGAAGGCGTAGGAACAGGTCGGGAGGTGGCCGATGGCCCAGACCACATCCGAGAAGGCCGACGGGACCGGCGCGGCGACGAAGGCCGACGGGACCGACGCGGCGACCCTGCTGGAGGTCGAGGAGGACGCCGAGCTGGCCGTGCCGTACTGGTTGACCGGCACCGAGGAGGCCGCCAACACCACGTTCCTGCGGATGCTGCGCCGTCTTCCCCGGCTGCTCCGCGAGGCGTGGCTGCTCGCCTGGCGGGCCGGCCGGCGCACCACGGCCGCGGTGCTGGTGCTCCAGGTCGCCTCGGGTGCGGCCGCGGCGCTCGGGCTGATCAGCGTGGTCGGCGTGCTGGACGGGCTGCTGAGCGCTGGTCCGACACCGGAACGCGTGCGGGCGGCCGTACCCTCGCTGGCGCTTCTGATCTTTGCTCTTGCGCTGCGCGGACTGCTGGCGTCGGCGGCCACCGCGGCGCACGGCCGGCTGTCACCGATGGTCTACGAGGCCGCCGAGATGCGGCTGCTCGATCTCACCACCGGCGTCGATCTGGCCACCTTCGACGATCCGGCCTGGCGCGACGCGATGGAACGGGCCCGGGACCGGGGGACCACCGCGGCTCAGCAGATGGTCGATCAGGGCATCGAGGTGCTCACCCACCTCGTCGGTCTGGTCGCGGCTGCCGGGGTGCTGACCGTGCTGCACCCGGCGCTGCTGCCGATGCTGGTGCTGGCGGTGGTGCCGACGGCGTGGGCGGCGGTGCGCGGGGCCCGGATGAACTATCACAGCCGGTTGCGGCTGATCGCGGTCTGGCGGCGCCACCGGATGCTCGCCTATCTGCTGGCCGCGCGCGAGCCGGCCGCCGAGCTGCGGGCCTTCACGGTACGCCGGTTCCTGCTCGCCGAGGTGGCCCGGCTGCTGCGGGTCTCCACGATCGAGGAGATCCGGGTGATCGGCCGGGTGGTCCGGACCAACCTGGCCGGTCAGGCGCTCGGCGGGCTGGCGACCGGCGCGGCGTACGCGATGCTGCTCTGGCTGCTCTGGACCGGCCGGATGGAACTGGCCGCCGGGGGAGCGGCCGCCTACGCGATCAACATCGGTATCGGGAAGCTCTCCGAGCTGGCGTTCACCGTCAACCGGGTCTACGAGCAGGGCCTGTACTTCGCGGACTTCCAGGGTTTCTGCGAGCTGTCGACGGACCGTGCCGAGGCGGAGACCGGTCTCGGCGTGCCCCGGACGTTCGCCGAGATCCGGCTGGACGGGGTGACCTTCAGCTATCCGGATGCGGACCGGCCCGCGGTGAAGGACGTCAGTCTCACTCTGGCGCACGGTCAGATCATCGCGCTGGTCGGTGAGAACGGTTCCGGCAAGTCGACGCTGGCCGCCGTGCTGGCCGGGCTGTACCGGCCGCAGCAGGGCACGGTCGCCTGGGACGGTGTCGACGTGGCCGGGTACGGCCCGGAAGCCATGCGGGAGCGGGTCGCGGTGGTGATGCAGGAGCCGACCCGCTGGCCGCTGTCCGCCCGCCTGAACATCGCCATCGGCCGGCACGACCGCCCGGCGTCGCTGGACGAGGTGCAGGAGTCGGCGCGGGCCGGTGACGCCCACGAGTTCGTGGCGGAGCTGCCCCGGCAGTACGAGACCCTGCTGTCCCGGCACTTCACCGACGGCGCGGACCTCTCCGGCGGGCAGTGGCAGCGGCTGGCGGTGAGCCGTGCCTTCCACCGGGACGCGCCGCTGCTGATCTGTGACGAGCCGACCGCGAACCTGGACGCCCGCGCCGAGCACGACGTCTACCTCCGGCTGCGCGAGCTGGCGCAGGGGCGGACGGTCGTGCTGATCACACACCGGATGGCGAGTGTGCGCGAGGCGGACCGGATCTATGTCCTGGACCACGGCACGGTGGTCGAGGAGGGCGATCACGAGGAGCTGATGGCCGCCGCCGGTGCCTATGCGCAGTTGTTCACTCTGCAGGCCAGCGCCTATCAGTCGGCCTGATCGACGTGTCATGGTCATCCGGTGGGATCCGGTGGGATCCGGTGGGATCCGGTGGGATCCGGTGGGATCCGGTGGGATCCGGCGCGGTCGGCATCGTGCTCGTCGTGGGTGCGGCGGTGGGCGTCCGGCACCGCCGGCGCGACAGCCGCCTGGCGGCCGGCGACGGTCCGCGTCACGATCAGGACGTGACACTCGATCCGGCACTGTTGACACGACTCGGAGTGGGCCCCGCCCCGGCCACCCTGCTGCAGTTCTCCACCGCCTTCTGCGCGCCCTGCCGGGCCGTCCGCAGGGTCAGCACCGAGGTCGCCGCGCTGGTGCCCGGCGTCCAGCACGTCGAGGTGGACGCCGAGAGTCACCTCGACGAGGTCCGTGAGCTGGGCATCTGGCGGACGCCGACGCTGCTGGTCCTGGATTCAGGCGGCCGGGTGGTCCGACGGGCGACCGGGGTGCCCACCAAGCCGCACCTGATCGCCGTGCTCGGGGAGGTCCTCTGACGTGCGGGTCATCCGCCGGGAGCCCGGGATCAGCAGCTGGGACGCCGCCGCCAGGCCCAGGACCGCGGCGCAGCCGGTCAGCACCCGGTCGTTGCCGAACGTTGCGGTCAGCGGGCCGGCCAGCGCGTTGCCGACCGGCATGGCCAGGAACGACGTCACGTAGTCCCAGGAGGCGACCCGGCCCAGCATCTGCCGGGGGACGTGCCGCTGGATGCTGGTCTCCCACTGCACGTCGAAGAAGAGCAGGCCGGCGTAGCCGATCACGGCGCCGAGCAGCACCGTGACCAGGACGCCCGGCCACACGTAGGCGATCGCCCACACCGGCATCAGCAGCAGCGCCAGCCAGCCGGCCCGCAGCGGGCGCCGGGGCCGTAGCCGCAGGCCCAGGGCGGCGCCGATCATGCCGCCCAGCCCCTCGGCCGCCGAGATCCAGCCGATCGCGGTCGCCCCGCCGAGGCGTTCCACCGCGACCACCTGCACGATGACCAGGATCATGCCGTTGGCGATGTGGTAGACCGTGGCGCCGGCCATGCCGCCGATCAGCCAGTCCCGGCTGCGGATCTCGCGCCAGCCGGCAGACATCTCGGCGAACACCGCCGTGCGGGGGCCGCGCGGTGCGCGTACCCGAAGAAGGGCGGCGACCACCGCGGCGAGCAGGAAGCTGACCGCATTGGCGGCGAAGCCGGCCGGAGCGCCGAAAGCGGCGACGGTGAGGCCGCCGGCTGCCGGGCCGGCCACCCGGCAGGCGGTCTCGATCAGGCTGAGGGTGGCGTTGGCGCTCTGCAGGCGTTCGCCCGGGACCAGCAGGGGTTTGAGTGCGGCCAGGGCCGGGTTGAAGAAGCTGCCGGCGGCGGACGAGACGACGGTGAGCGCGCAGAGCAGCGCGAGGTGGTAGCCGTCGCCGAGGGCGAACATCGCGGCGATGCCGGCGGTGGCGGCGAAGCGGGCCAGGTCGGAGACGAGCATGACGTGGCGGGGCTGCAGGCGGTCGGCCCAGACGCCGCCGAACAGGGTGCCGGCCAGCAGGGTGAGCACCGAGCAGGCCATCACCAGGCCGAGGTCGCGGGCGCCGCCGCCGGTGGTGACCACCGCGACGGCCAGGGCGACGGTCTGGAAGCCGTTGCCGAGCCAGGAGAGGCCCTGCCCGGTGGCGAGGAGCCGGAAGTCGCGCGTCATGACCCGGAAACTAATTCAGCATCGAACTATTCGCAATCGAATAGTCAGGACGTGGCAGAATCGATCCATGGGAGACGGTGTTGATCAGCATGTGGCCCGCTGGTCGGCGTTCTGGCAGGACCAGCCGGCGTTCGCGCCCGAGGTCGAGGGCGCGCTGGTCCGGATGAAACACATCCTGCGCTGGATCGCGCGTGCCGACGCGACGGCGTTCGCCGCGGGGGATCCGGACTTCACGTTGCAGGACTACAAGACCCTGCACGTGCTGATGGTGCAGCCCTGGCCGACCGAGGCGACCCCGGCGCAACTGGCCGAGGCGGCGAATGTGACGCGGGCGGCGATGACCAGCCGCCTGGACCGGCTGGTGGCTGCCGGCCTGGTCACCCGGCAGGGCGACGAGGTCGACCGCCGGCGGGTGCTGGTGCGGCCCACGCCGGAGGGGCGTGAGATGTGGAACCGGTACATCTTCGAGGGGATCGCGCGGGATCAGGAGGCTCTGAAAGCGCTCTCCGAGGACGAGCTGACGCAGCTCAACACCCTGCTGCGCAAGGTGCTGACCTCCCTGGGGGAGTGAAGAGGGTCTCCGCGGGGGGGGCACCGCGCAGGGCACGGAGACGCCGCTGTTATCGCTTAAAAAGAGAATCGCCGAAAATGTCCGGAAATCCTAGAACTTCGGGGCGTCCGGGGCTTCCAGCAGGCCCAAGCGGAGGGCGGTCATCAGGGCCTGGGCACGGTTTGCCGCACCCAGCTTCTCGTAGAGCTTGGAGATGTGCGTCTTGGCCGTGGACTCCGACACGAACAACTGCTTGGCGATCCCGGCGACGCTCATGCCGTCGGCCAGCAGTCGCAGAACCTGACCCTCGCGCGGCGAGAGCTGCGGGCCGGACGGGGCGAGCCGGCGCTTCATCGCCTCGGCCAGATCTGCCGCGGTGAACGCGCTGGGTGCCGAGGCGGCGTGCCGGGCGGCCGCGACCACCTCGTCCGCCGGGGCGGTCTTGGGCACGAACGCGCTGGCCCCGGCCTCGAGAGCGCCGAACAGCTGGTCATCGCCCGCGTACATGGTCAGCACCACGATGCCCATGTTCGCGTTGTTCTTGCGCAGCGCGCGGGTGGCCTCCAGGCCACTGCCGTCGGGCAGGCGCAGATCCATGATCACGACATCGGGCTGCAGGGCACCGGCCTGACGCACGGCCTCGGCCGCGGTGGCCGCCTCACCCACGACCTCGAACTGCCGGTCGCGTTCGAATGCGTGTCGCAGCCCTTTACGAATCAGGTCGTGGTCGTCGACAAGGAGGACCTTGGTGCGCCCGGTCGGCGCAGGACTGGTCGACATGCTCGGGTTACTCCCCTTCTGGAGCGGAAACACTATCCCGCACGCTATCGCGCCGAGGCGGAGTTCCGAGTACTACGGCGACGGTTGTACCGCTCGGGTGTCTCGGCGTGATCTTGAGACGACCTCGGATGCGTTCGGCGCGCTCGGCCATGATGGTAAGGCCGTACCGCCCGTCCGGACGGTTGTCCGCGAAGCCCTTGCCATCATCGGACACTTCGATCTCCGCGTACGGCGGATCCACGGTGCACGTGACCCACAGATTCGACGCCCCCGCGTGCTTGCGGGCGTTGGTGATCGCCTCCTGGGCGATCCGGAGCAGTTCGGCCTCGGTCGCCGCGGGCAGCCGGGCCGTCGACTCGTCGAAGGTGAAGTGCACCCGCAGGCCGGCGCTGGTGCCCAGGGTCCGGGCGTACTCCGCGATGGCCGCCGCCAGACCGCCGTTGCGGTCGACCTCGGACCGCAGCTCGAACAGGCTCAGCCGCAGCTCGGTGATCACCCGGGTCACCTCGGCCCGCAGCGTGCGCAACTCCTCGGCGGTCTCCTCGGCGCCCTCCGGCAGGGTGGCCTGAGCGTTGTCGATGCCGTAGCCGACCATCACCAGCTCCTGCGCGACCCCGTCGTGGATCTCCCGGGCCAGCCGCTGACGCTCCTCGTTGGTGGCCAGCGAGCGCACGTCGTCGAAGAGCAGGGCGGCCTCCAGCCGCAGCGCGGCCGGGTCGGTCACCTCGGTCACGCTCTGCACGACCCCCGACGGGTACGCCCCGGCGGCGTCCGTCTCGAGGATCACCAGTCCTATCGTGCGCACGCCGGCGACCAGCGGCACCACCAGCGACGAGGTGTCCCCGGCGCTGTGGGTGCGCGCCTGCGACCGGCTCGCGGTCTGCGGCTGCTGGGTGGCCCACGCGTCGGCGATCGCCGAGTCCGCGTCGAGCGTCACCTCCCAGTCGACCCGCTCCGCGCCGCGCTGGGCGAGCACCACGAGACGGCCGCCGCCACTGGCCGACAGCACCGCGGCCCGGTGCCCCGCGTTGACCGTGTGCAGCTCCTCCAGCAGGTGCTCGGAGATGCCGCCCGGGTCGAGGGTGGCGCCGGGCAGCGAGCGGGCGACACTGCGCAACTGGGTGAGCAGGCGGGTGGCCTCCGCGTACGGCTGCGGGGTGGGCTCCGGCGGCAGCAGCAGCTGGCGCAGCGTCTCGGCGGCGAAGGTCACGATCGCGCCGAGCACCAGCCACTGGCCGCAGGCCGCGAGGTAACCCAGTTCGATCAGCGGCGCGTCGCCGGCGATGATCCCGCCGCCGGCCAGCGCGCCGCCGGCCACCATCGCCACCGCGGCCAGCCCGAGCAGCGCGACGCCCTCGGTCTGCCGCCGCCACAGCGCCGCGGCCAGCAGCGGAACCGTCAGGTACGGCAGGATCGCCTCGGCGCCGAACCCGGCGTTGACCCGGTTCAGCCCGTCCGCGGAGGCGGCGATCCAGCCGGCGGCCAGACCGGTGCCGACCACCTCGGCGAACCGGCCGGCCGGAGCCAGGACCGGGTGTTCCCGGGCGACGAAGGCGGGCACGGCGGCGATCGCCAGCAGGGCGATCCACCCGAGCTGGGCGGGATCACCGGTGGCGGTGAGGGTCAGCACGGTGACCAGGACGAGCATGACGACGCGGGCCGCCGCCTCGACCGGGCGTACGCGTGCGGATCCACTGGCTATGGCGGGCACGTGACGGATCGTAGCGGCACCGGCCCGTCCCGGCTCGTCCGGCGACGCCCCGGTGACGTGCTCCGTCGCGTCCAGCGGGTAGCCTCCGGTGCATGGCGGACACCTCGACGCAGTCGATCCAGGTCCATGCGCCCCTGTCCCGGGTGGCCGCGGTGATCTGCGATTTCCCGCGTTACCCGGAGTGGGCCGAGGCGATCAAACTCGCCGAGGTCGCGGAGGAGTACGACGACGGCTACGCCGCCCAGGTCCGGTTCCGGATCGACGCCGCGGTGCTCGTCGACGAGTACACGTTGGAGTACGCGTACGCCGACGATCTGTCCCGGATCGAGTGGCACCTGGTCGAGCCGTCGAAGACGCAGAAGTCCCAGACCGGCTCCTACGATCTGGTGGAGACCGGCGGCGTGACCACGGTGACGTACACGCTGGCGGTGGATCTGGCGATGGGGATGCTCGGCATGTTCCGCCGCAAAGCCGAAAAGATGATCATGGACACGGCGCTCAAGGAGCTGAAGCGCCGCGTCGAGAGCATGCCCGCCTGAGGGGGAACACATGGCCGGTTCGGCACGCGAGGAGGCGGAACGGCTGGTCGCCGCCCTCCTGGCACGAGCTTCTTCTCCTACGGCGCAGGCGGACGTCCTGGGACTCCTCGGCATGGTCGCCGACAGCGTGCCGTCCGGTCCCTGGTCTACGGGCGGCGCCGAGTGTTGCGTGTGCCCGGTCTGCCGGGCCATCGCCGCGGTCCGCGACCCGGACCCCGAGGTCGCCGAACGGATCGCCACCAGCGCGGGTGACATCGCACAGGGTGTGGCCGGTCTGATGCGGGCGTTCTCCTCCCTCGCGACCGCCACCGCGGCCACTCCGGCCCCGTCCCCCGAACCCGCCTCCGCTTTCGGCGGGCAGGCCGCGCCGGACGATCCGTGGGCGGCCGCGACCGCCGAGAGCGCCCGGGAGGCGGCCGAGGCGGCCCGCGCCCGTGCCGCGGCGGCCGAGCAGGCGGTGGCGCGCGCGGTCGAACAGGCCCGCCGGGCGGCCGAGGCGGCGGCTACCGCGGCGGCGGCCACCGGGACGGCGGCCACCGGGGCGACCGGCCCGTCCGGCGAGGGCGGGGGACCCGTTCCGCCGCGCGCCCGGCCGGGTTCCGATGTGTGGGCCGCCGCGACCGCGGAGGCCCCCGCGCAGGCCGCGGCGACGCCCCGTAGCGTTGATCAGGACCCGGAGAAGTCGGAGCCGGGCGGGGTGTGAACTTTCTGCAGAGGGGACGGGCAGCGTGACGCTGACCATCGGAATCGACGTCGGCGGCACCAAGGTCGCCGGTGGGGTGGTCGACGAGAAGGGCACCGTGCTCGCGTCGAACCGGCGGCCCACGCCGGCCTCCGACCCGGCCGGCACCCGGGACACCATCGTCGAGGTGGCCGCGGAGCTGGCGGCGCAGTACCCGGCCGCTACCGCGATCGGCATCGGTGCCGCCGCATGGATCGACGCCGCCGGTTCGACGGTGCTGTTCGCGCCGAACCTGGCCTGGCGTGACGAGCCCCTGCGCGACTACGTGACCAAGGCGGTCGGCCTGCCCACCGTCCTGGAGAACGACGCCAACGTGGCCGGCTGGGCGGAGTTCCGCTTCGGTGTCGCCCAGCACGCCGACTCGATGGTGATGATCACGGTGGGCACCGGCATCGGCGGCGCAGTGGTGATCAACGGCGGGCTGTGGCGCGGCGCCAACGGCATCGCCGCCGAACTGGGCCACATCCAGTCGGTCCCGGACGGGCACCCCTGCGGCTGCGGCCGGCTCGGCTGCCTCGAGCAGTACGCCAGCGGCAACGCCCTGGTCCGCTTCGGGCGGGCCGGCGCCGCCAAGAAGCCGAAGCGCGCCGCGAAGCTGCTCGAACTGGCCGGCGGGGACCCGCAGGCGATCACCGGGCGGCAGATCACCGACGCGGCGCGGGCCGGCGACAAGGTCGCGAAGGATGCGTTCGACCAGGTCGGCTACTGGCTCGGCGTGGCCCTGGCGGACCTGGCGCAGAGCCTCGACCCGGCGATTCTGGTGATCGGCGGCGGCGTGATCGACGCGGGACCGCTGCTGATGGAACCGGCCGAGCGGGCGTACCGCGAACAGCTGGCCAACCGCAACCGGTTCCCGGTCGCCGAGGTCAAGGCGGCGCAGATGGGCAACGCGGCCGGCGTGGTCGGCGCCGCCGACCTGGCCCGCCGGGTCTGAGGCGGTACGCGTGTCCGGGGTCCCGCTACGGGTCGTGAGTTACAACGTGCACGGCCTGCGGGACGACCGGGCCGCGCTGATCGGCCTGGTCCGCGGCCTGGCCCCGGACGTCCTCGTGGTGCAGGAGGCGCCCCGGCGGTTCCGGTGGCGGCAGAAGTGCGCGACCCTCGCCGCCGACCTGGGCATGGTGGTGGCCGCCGGTGGCCTGCCGTCGCTGGGCAACCTGCTGCTGGTCAGCCTGCGGGTGGCGATCCGCCGCGAGTGGTGCCTGCGCTACCCGCTCACCCCGGGCCGGCACATGCGCGGGGCGGTCTTCGCCGAGGGCGCGGTCCGGGGTGCGCGCTTCACCGTCTCCGGCTCGCACCTGGCCACCGATCCGGCCGAACGGCCCGCCCAGGCCGCGTTCTGGAAGGACGAGCTGGACCGGATCGAGGGCCCGGTGATCGTGGCCGCCGACCTCAACGAGGGTCCGGGCGGCAGCGGCTGGCGGATGGTCGAGGACGGGCTGACCGGCTCGGCCGAGGACCTGCCCACGTACCCGGCGTCACTGCCGCAGCGGCGCATCGACGGGCTCTTCGTCGGCGGGGGCGTGGCCATCGAACGTTACGAGATCATCTCGACGGATCGGGCACGCCTCGCCAGTGATCATTTACCGGTCGTAGCGGACCTTATCCTCCCTTCCTCCTGAGGCCCCGGTCTGCAAGGATCGCCGGGTGCAAGACTCCCCGGACCCGGGCGACCGTCGCGACGCCGTCTGTGTCGTCGGCGCGGGCGCCAGCGGCCTCACCGCCGTCAAGAACCTCCTCGAGATGGGCTTCCTGGTCGACTGCTACGAGCGGGAGACCTCCGTCGGCGGCGCCTGGAACTGGCGCCACGACCGCAGCCCCGTCTTCGCGAGCACCCACCTGATCACCTCACGGCCGCTCACCGAGTTCCCCGACTTCCCGATGCCGGACACCTGGCCGGACTACCCGCACCACAGCCAGGTCCTCGACTATCTGGAGCGCTACGCGAAACACTTCCGGCTCGGCGAGCAGATCTGGTACGGCATGGAGGTCGTCTCCGCCGTCCCCGCCGACGACGGCTTCTGGGACGTGACCATCCAGTCCACCGGCGGCGGGTCGTCGCGGGTCCAGCGGTACGCCGCGATCGTGGTCGCCAACGGGCACAACTGGTCGCCGCTCAAACCGGAGATCCCGGGGGAGTTCCGGGGGCAGGTGATGCATGCCGGGGCGTACAAGGACCCGGCCAAGTTGCGTGGCCGCAAGGTGCTGGTGGTCGGCGGCGGCAACACCGGCTGCGACATCGCGGTCGAGGCGGCGCAGCAGGCGTCCCAGGTGTGGCACTCCACCCGCCGCGGCTACTGGTACGCCCCGAAATACCTCCTCGGCCGCCCCGCCGATCAGGTCTACTCGTGGAGCAGGCGACTGCCGGCCCGGCTGCGCGAGTGGCTGCACCGGCGCCTGCTCCGGCTGCACACCGGTGACCTGACCCGGTTCGGCGTTCCCGCACCCGACCACCGGCCGTCCGAGGCGCACCCGGTCGTCACCAGTCAACTGCCCTACTACCTGGGCCACGGGAAGATCACCGCGGTGCCGGACGTGACCCGCTTCGACGGCGCGGCCGTGGAACTGGCCGACGGCAGCCGGATCGAACCCGACCTGGTGATCACCGCGACCGGGTACACCCCGCGGTTCGACTTCCTCGAGCCCGCCCTGCTGGACAGCGACGAGGACGGTCGCCCCGACCTGCACCTGCACGCGTTCGCCCGGCGGCATCCGACGCTCGCCGTGATCGGCCTGCTGCAGCCGGACGCCGGACTGTTCCCGCTGGCCCACTGGCAGAGCGTGGCGGTGGCCCGCTGGCTGCGGCTGCGCCTGACCGACCCGGCGCGGGCCACCGCGATCCAGCAGAAGGAGTCGACCCGGCCGCTGGCCTCCTGGTCCCGTCGCAGGGTGGTGCCCACCCGGCGGCACTGGTTCGAGGTCGACCACGTGGACTACCTGCGCTCCCTCGAGAGCCTGTTGAGGCAGATGGAGCCGGCGAAGTGAGTGACCTGCTGCGTTTCACCGACTGGACCCGGCCGGTCCCGCCCGCCGACCGCGAGGTCGTCACCCTGCTCCCGGACGACGACGAGGGCCACCCGCCGGTGCTGTTCGTGCCCGGGATGGGCCACGGCGCCTGGGCGTTCGCCGAGCAGTGGCTCGGGCACACCGCCGGGCGTGGCTACCCGGCGCACGCGCTCACCCCGCGTTCCGGCGGCGACCTGCGCTCCCAGGTGCACGACGTGATCCAGGTGGCCGCCTCGCTGCCCCGGCAGACCGTGCTCGTCGGGCACGGCGTCGGCGCCCTGGTGGTGGCCCGGGCGCTGGGGCGTTACCCGGCCCGCGCGGCGGTGCTGGTGTCGCCGGTGCTGGACGGCTGGGCGGCGCTCGGCGCGGCGCTGCGGGTCAACCCGGCCGGCGCGGTGCCGGCCCTGTTCGGCGGGCGGCTGCGGCTCAACGCCCGGCAGCTGTTCAGCCCGGAGATGCCGGCCGACCGCGCCCAGGAGTACCTGGCCCGGATCGACGCCCGGCCCCGGCGCCGCGACCTGATCGCGCGGACGCCCCCGCCCCGTCCGGTCGGCCGCCCGCCGACCCTGGTGGTGGGCAGCCCGGACGACCGGGTGGTCCGTCGCAAGGCGCTGGACCGGGCGGCGGCGGAGTACGGCGGGGCGCCGCTGCTCTTTCCCGGCATGGGGCATTACCTCATGCTCGAGGACGGGTGGACCGAGCCGATCGACGCGATCCTCGACTGGCTCGGCAAGCAGCTCTCCTGAACCCGCGAGGACCTTGAGGTGTGGTGATTTGGGGCGCGCTCCGCGCCTCAACTCCACACGGACCTTGCGGTGTGTTGATTTGGGGCGCGCTCCGCGCCTCAACTCCACACGGACCTTGCGGTGTGGTGATTTCGGGCGCGCTCCGCGCCCGAAATCACCACACCTCAACGGCGTTTGCGGGGCTTTCCGGGCAGGGTCTCGGCCAGCCGACCTGTGTGATCTAAAGCGGTCAGGTAGTCGCGCGCCCACGCCACGATGTCGTGCTTCGCCAGGTGTTTGCGCATCGCGGTCATCCGGACTTTGAGATCGTCCGGTTTCGCCTCCATCGCCCGCAGCAGGGTCTCCTTCAGCCCGTCCAGATCGTGCGGGTTGACCAGGAAAGCCTGTTCCAGCTCGGCGGCCGCCCCGGCGAACTCGCTGAGCACCAGCGCGCCCGCACCGTCCTCCCGGGCCGCCACGAACTCCTTGGCGACCAGGTTCATCCCGTCCCGCAGCGGGGTCACCACCATCACGTCCGCGGTCCGGTACAGCGCGGCCAGCTCGGAACGCTCGAACGCCTGGTTCAGGTAGTGGATGGCCGGCTCGCCGACCCGGCCGAACTCCCCGTTGATCCGGCCGACCTCGCCCTCGATCCGGTCCCGCAGGTCCCGGTAGCTCTCCACCCGCTCCCGGCTGGGCACGGCCACCTGGACCAGCACGGTGTCCCGGACCTTCACGTGCCCGTCGCGCAGCAGCTCCCGGTAGGCCGTCAGCCGGTGCTCGATGCCCTTGGTGTAGTCCAGCCGGTCCACGCTGAGCAGCACCCGCTTGGGCTGCCCCAGATCGCGGCGCAGCTGCTTGGCCTGGGCCACCACGTCCGGGCGGGCGGCCAGGGCACGGACCTCGGCGACGTCGATGGAGACCGGGAACGCGGCGGTCCGCACCGTCCGCCCGTCCACCTCGATGTCGTCGTCGGCGGTCGGCGTGCCGATCAGCTTCTCGGCGAGCTGGGCCATGTTGTGCGCGGCCTGTTCCCGCTGGAAACCGATCAGGTCGGCGCCGAGCAGCCCACGGACCAGCTCGACCCGGCGGGGGAGCTGCATGAACAACTCGGGTGGCGGGAACGGCACGTGCATGAAGAACCCGATCAGCAGGTCCGGCCGCAGCTCGCGGAGCATCTGCGGGACCAGCTGCAGGTGGTAGTCCTGCACCCAGACCGCGGCGCCCGGCTCGGCGGCCTCGGCGGCCGCCTCGGCGAACCGTCGGTTGACCGCCCGGTACGTCTCCCACCAGCCCCGGTGGAAGACCGGCTGCTGGACCGCGTCGTGGTACAGCGGCCACAGTGTGGAGTTGGCGAACCCCTCGTAGTACTCCCGGAGCTCGTCCACGCTCAGCGGGACGGGACGCAGTCGCAGGCTGCCGATGTCGGGCAGGGTGGGCGCCGGGCCCACGCCGCCGGCCCAGCCGACCCAGGTCGCCGGGATCGGTGGCAGGAAGGCGTGCAGGGCGCTGGCGAGACCACCCGGACTGCGCCGCCACTCCGAGGCGCCGTCCAGTGCGGCGTTGTCATCGAGGGGCAGGCGGTTGGCGACGACGACGAGCGAACTCTGACGCATCACCGTAGGTTATCGGTAGATCACCGATATTCGTCTATACGACGGCGCCGTCGTCGAATTCGTCGTCGTCGTCACCGGCACGTAGTCGCCAGACCAGGGTCACCGCGCCGCCCACGATCGCGATGAAGCCGAGGAGCGTCACCAGCTCGGGATCGACCGGGATCAGCTCCGGGAACAGGAACAGCACGAAACCGGCCACCACTCCCAGCAGGCCGAGAACCGCGTACTTCGAGATGTGCGGCATCGGTGGTGGGGGCGGCGGGATGTACCGCTCCTCCTCCTCGTCACCGGGCAGATCGGCACCGAAGGTGTCCAGCCCGTAGAGGATCGAGGGCTCCGGCGGGAGCGGGTCGGTGCGCCGCCGCAGCGGCGTGCCGTCGTCCTCGGCCGGCCGGGTGCGCGGTTTCTCCGGCTCGACGTGCTCGGCCTCCGGCCAGGGGGCCGCGTCCGCGTCGACCGTGGTGTGGAAACCGGCGATGATCTTGTCCCACTCGGCGTCCACCTCGGCCTGCGGCCGCGGATCGGCCGGCGGGGCCGGCGGCGGCGTGGGCGGGGCACCACCGGTCACCTTCTGCAGGTGCTCGCGCGCGATCTCCAGCCGGGTCCGGTCCACGAAGAGCCGGTCGATGGGGCGCGCGGGCAGCGTGGTGGCCCGCAGAATGGGATTGAGATCCGCCGTGGGCTGCAGATATGCCGCGATGCCACCGGCTGCGAGCACGTCCAGGAGGTGCTCACCGACCCGTGGATCCACGTCACCCGCTGCCGCGAAATCGGCGGCGTCGAGCCCGTTGTCGCGCCGCCCTCGACGGGCGCCACCCGTTGTCACCGATGCACCCCCTTGCCGACCGTGCCTTGAATGGTGACACGGCAGGCACCGGTTGCGGGAGTGCGTTGTGGCGCGCCGCTCCCGCTTCGTACGCTTCCTGTCGCCCCGGACACCCACGGCGCACCCGCTGAAAGGACGTCAGTGTTCTACTGGCTGCTGAAGTTGGTGGTCCTCGGACCGCTGCTGAGACTGCTCTTCCGGCCGAAGGTCGAGGGCCTGGCCAACGTGCCGGGAACCGGCCCGGTGATCCTCGCCTGCAACCACCTCTCCTTCTCCGATTCGATCTTCACACCGCTGATCATGAAGCGGAAAGTGACCTTCGTCGCCAAGGCCGAATACTTCACCGGCAAGGGGATCAAGGGCTGGTTCTCCCGGATGTTCTTCCTCGGCGCGGGGACGATCCCGGTGGACCGTTCGGGTGGTCAGGCCGCCCAGGCGGCGCTGGACACCCTGCTGCGGGTGCTGCGCGAGGGCAACGTCGCGGGCATCTACCCGGAGGGCACCCGCTCCCCGGACGGCCGGCTCTACCGCGGCAAGACCGGGGTGGCCCGGCTGGCCCTGGAGAGCGGCGCGCCGGTGGTGCCGATGGCGATGCTGAACACCGACGAGATCCAGCCCACCGGCACCCTGATCCCGTCGATCAAACGGGTCCGGATCCGGATCGGCGAGCCGCTGGACTTCTCCCGTTACGCCGACCAGCGCGGCGACCGCTTCGTCGAGCGGGCGATCACCGACGAGATCATGTACGAGCTGATGGCCCTCTCCGGCCGGGAGTACGTCGACGTCTATGCCTCGACGTTGAAGACCTCGGTGGAGGTTCCGGCTCCCACGCGTACCCGAAAGGCGGCCTGAGGCGCTCTCAGCCCCCGCGCCGCACGCACCTGTCCCGGCGCCCGGCCGCGGAAGACGCGCGACCGGGCGCCGGGAACCGGGTCAACCCGTCATGCCCGCCCGGCGGCGCAGGGCCTGCACGTCGGTCACCACGATGCGCCGGCCCTCGGTGCGCAGCCAGCCGCGGCTGGCGAACGACCCGATCGCCTGGTTCACGCTCTGCCGCGAACCGCCGGCCATCTCGGCCAGCTGACTCTGGTTGAGCTCGATGGTGATCATCGGCGCCTGGCTCTCCCCGGAGAGGCGGACCAGGGTCTTGGCCACCCGCCCGGGCAGGTCCAGGAAGACGTGGTCGGCGTTCTGCTCGGTGAGACGGCGGATCAGGCCGCCGACCGAGCGCATCACCGCGTCCAGGATGCGCGGATTGGAGTGCACCAGGTCCATGAAGGCCGCCCGGGACAGCGAGAGCGCCTGGGAGTCCTCGATGGCCTCGGCGGACGCGCTGCGGGTGGAGGCGTCCAACAGGGACACCTCGCCGAGCACGTCAGGTGGCCGCACCACGGTGAGCACGGCGCGCTCACCGGTCGGTGCGGTGCGGAACACGGCGACGGCTCCCCGCTTCATGATGATCAGCGAGTCGCCGGGGTCGTTCTCCACGAACAGGATCTGGTTCTTGCGGTAGTGGCGTGGGACAGCCGCGGCGATGACCCGCTGTCGCACGTCCGGCTCCAGACCGGCGAACATCTCCACGCCGGTCAGTGCGTCGCCGGAATCCGGCAGGCGATGGTCCACGGCGTATCCCTCCCCCGATGGGGACCGCGTCGACCCCGGCCGGCGTCGGCCCCACGACGCGAACGATCACTCTTAGCACGAAGCGTGCCCCCGGCGCCATTCCTGTCCGGACATCGAAGGCTCGCCCCCGTACGATCATGTCCCTTCGGTGGCTGTCTGTAAACCGCTCATCGCCTTCTGTGATTGTCGCCCCGGTTGTCCGTCGCTTTGGTGGCTTGTGCCGAGATAATCCCGCAGTGCCGGATGACGACCTTCTTCGATCGACTCTGCGGGATCAGTGGCATCTCGTCCCCTCCGAGATCACCGCGCTGCCGCCGGCCACCATGTCGGTCGGCTGGGAGATCATCACCGGGCCCGGCCGCCGCTACGTGGCCCGGCTCGCCGAGGCGGCCGCCCGGCAGCCCATGGAAGCCGGGCTGCTCGCCGCCGAACACCTGCGCCACGCCCGCATCGACGCCGGTGAACCGGTCCGCACCCTGGGCGGCGGCCTCACCGCCGAGACCGCCTGCGGTGCGCTCGCCGTGCTCCGCCGCCTCCCCGGCCGCCACCTGGACGGCCACGACCCGGTCGACCAGCAGTGGTGGGGCGAACGCCTCGGCGCCGTACACCGGGCGCTGCAGGGCTTCCGGCACCCCGGCCTGCGCACCTGGTACATGCTCGACGCCGAGGCGCCGCACCTGACCGGCGAACCGTGGCTGCGCGAAGCCGTCGCCGACGCGATCGCCGTCGTCACCCGCCTGACCGTGACCGATCGCCTCACCTACGGCGTCCTGCACGGCGACCCGGCCCCCGACACGTTCGTCCTCGACCCGGAGACCGGCCGGTCCGGCGTCCTGCACTGCGGCGCGGGCGGCACCGGCCCCCTCGTCTACGACGTCGCCGCCGCCGTCGTCTACGCCGGCGGCGCCGACCGGGCCGCCGAACTCCTCGACGGCTACCTGGCAGCCGGCCCGGTCAGCGCCGACGAACTCGAAGCCGCCCTGCCCGTGCTGCTGCGCCTGCGCTGGGCCGTCCAAGCCGACCGGGCCGCCCGCTGGGGCTACCCGGACGTCCTCGGACGGGCGCGACAGGCCCTGGAATCCATGCCCGGATGACGATGGGCAAGGATGGGGCCGATGTCCTACCGCTATTTTTACGACTGTGAGTTCATCGAGGACGGGCGCATCGTCGACCTGGTCTCCATCGGTGTCGTCGACGAGTTCGGCCGCGAGTTCTACGCGGTCAGCACCGAATTCGACGACTCCCGCGCGGTGCCCTGGGTCCGCCGCAACGTCCTCGACAAACTGCCGTCGCCCGCCGACAAGGCGTGGCGCAGCCGCGAACGGATCCGCGAGGACCTCTACCAGTTCCTGATCGAACCGATCCAGGGACGCAACGAGCAGATGGAACTCTGGGCCTGGTACGCCGCCTACGACCACGTGGCGCTGGCCCAGCTGTGGGGCGCGATGCCCGCCCTGCCGCGCGAGATCCCCCGCTTCACCAAGGACCTGCGCCAGCGCTGGGACGATCTGGGCCGCCCGGCGCTGCCGGAGATGGCGGGCCGGCACGACGCGCTGGTCGACGCCCGCCACAACCTGGCCCGCTGGCAGACCATGACGAAGAAGCCCTGACACACCCTGGACGGAAAAACCCACCCCGCCGGTTACTTCCGGCCGGGCGTCGCCCCATCTTCACCCGTTCGGGGTACGACCTGAGCCGTCCCGCAAACCACACCTCCCCGGGCTGATCGCGCTCGTCTGCCCACTCACGCCCGTGCCGCCCGCGCCGGGCGGAGCTGCCCGCTCCCGCACCGGGCCGCCCCGCCCGCCGTCCTCTCGAGCGGGTCGAGCAGGCTCGGCCCGGGCTGGGCGGAGTTGCCTGCTCCCGTGTCAGGCGGCCCTGCCTGCCGTCCTCTCGAGCGGGTCGAGCGGACTCGGCCCGCGCTCTTCGCGGGTGCGGCCGTCGCTCCGGTAGGGCCGTCACTCGAACCCGTTCGCGCGATCGGGCTCGGTGTGGCGGGCCGCGGCGGGTGACCGATGCACCCGGTTGTGCCGTCGGGTGCGGCTGCCGTCTCGGGGCGGGTGTTCCGCGTACCCGCCGTGTCATCGGGTGCGCCGGCCGTCCTCGGGGTTGTTGGGCGCGCCCACTCACATGATCGGGTGCTGTTGCCGTCCCGAGAGGGGCGTCACGCGAACCCGATCGTGTCGTCGGGTGCGCCGGCCGGTCCTCGGCGGGCGTCGAATGCACCCATTCGTGCTTGAGTTGATCAACGCCGTGACCAGTAACTATGCGGTCCCCTTCGCCGTGGTGACTAGTCGGCCGGCGGCGGTCGCGGTGGTGGTGGTGACTTCCTGCCCTACTTCCAGCAATCCCCCAGCGGTCGCATTAGCGCAGCTCAGCCGTTTGTCGCAGCGCGTGGTCACGTCCAAGGTCAACTTTTGCTGGGTGGCATGGTGCGGCTGCCGGGCCGTCGCTCAGGGTTGTTTTCGGCTCGCGGATGGACCACAGCCGACGGCCGAGATGGTCGAGCCGTCGGACACGGCTGTTCGGGAGGGTGGGAATCAGCCGTGAGCGACGGCTCGGGGTCACCCGGCCGTCGTCCGCGGTTGTTTTCGGCTCTCGGGTGGACCGTGGGCGACGGCCGGGGTGGTCGGAACGCGTACTCGACCTTTTCCGATCTTGGCGACGGCCCCGACGAGGCCGCGGGTGGCTGAACGGTGCCTACGCGCGGGGCGACCGGGGACGGCGTCCGGCAGACGTGATGGCGTCCGCAGCAGGGTCGACGGTCACACTCATGATCAACTCAAGCTGAGTGGCATGGGACCCGCCCCTGCCGTCGCTGGCGGCTGCCTTGTGCCTTCTGGAGAGCCGTGGACTACGGCTGCGTCCTCGGGGCCGTCGTCGGCGGCCGGGTTCGCGCTTGTTGGAGTGCCGCGGGCGACGGCTCAGCCTTTCGGGCCGTCAGTGATGGTTCATCCGCGCGTCGAAGACGGCCGTGGGCGACGGCTGGGGAGCCCGAGCCGTCAAACATGGTTCCTCCGGGAGCCGAGGGCGGCCCTGGTGGGCGGCCGATGGACCCGAGTCGTCGGCCCGGTTCCAGCCTGCGACCGGTTCCAGCCTGAGACCGGGAAACAGCCGTGGCGACGTGAGTGCATCGCCGCTGCCCTTGGAGGTACCCGATGCCGCCCATCGGTGGGCCGACGGCCTTGAGCCGGGCGTCCAGACACGTTTCGTGGTCAGCGTGCGAAGCCCGTCCGCGTGGTGATTTCAGGCGCGCTCGGCGCCCGAAGTCACCGCACCCGTGGTGGAGCGTGGTGACTTCAGGCGCGCTGGGCACTGTCACCACAGCCGTCGTGGACCGTGGTGATTTCGGGCGCGCTGGACGCCCGAAGTCACCACGCCGGTGGGGGTGTGGTGATTTCGGGCGCGCTGGACGCCCGAAGTCACCACGCCGGTGGGGGTGTGGTGATTACGGGCGCGCTGGACGCCCCAAGTCACCACACCCGTGGGGGTGTGGTGTTTTCGGGTGGTCAGCGCGCCCGAAATCACCACGCAGGCAGACCCTGACTGCTCATTAGGTGTCTAGTGCGTCCGTTCGGGGGCCTACACGACTGGGCGACTGGGCGACTGGGCGACTGGGCGACTGGGCGACTGGGCGACTGGGCGACTGGACGACTGGACGGACGGACGGGCGGACGGGCGGACGGGCCGCGGAGTGGGAGATCTGGCGGTCTGCTTCGGAGTTCGCCGGAAGAGGCGCTCTCCTGTGGGCCGCTGAGCGGGGACCGATGCCGACCCGATCCGACGCCCCAACCCCTCGTCCCGGGCCACATGCCGGGGAAGGCCGATCCGAGACCGGGGGTTGAGGCGTCGAGTGCTCTGGGCGTACCCCTGAAAGGGCGTCAGCGGACCGCTCAGAGTGACAAACCATGATTATTAGGAAATAGCGGACCCGCAGTGTCGTTGGGGACGTCCTCGCGGGACGCCTCCACCGCCGCCATCGACGACGGCAACTCGAACGGCAGGGTGCCGGTCGCCGGTGCGCGGCCGAACAGTACGTCCAGCAGGGCTTCGTCGCTGGAGCCGAAGCTTCCGACCAGGGCGGCCTTGCCGGAGAGCGGGGTCAGGACGGCCGGCCGGTCCAGCCAGACGTCGACGACCGTCGGGACCGTCCCGGAGACTTCGAGGAGTGGCGCCAGTTCGTCGGCCGTCCATTCGAGGCGGCCGGCGTGGAAGAACGCCTCGAAGCCGCCGCCGCGCTGGTCGAACGGGGCGGCCCGGCGGATGATCGCGGCGTCGGCCTGGGCCGGGTCGTCGACGACCTTGGCGTAGCGGGCGGCCACGGACGGGTCCACGCCGTCGACGTAGATCGTCGCACCTTCGGTGAGGGGCAGCACCGTGCCGTGGTTGTCGAGGACGACGATCGAGCGGCGCTGCGCCTCCAGTCCGGCGGCGAGGAAGACGGGCTTTCCGGCGATCTTCGATGTCTCGGCCGGGTTGACGTAGCGGCGTTCGTCGAAGAGGCCGAGCCGGAACTTGTCGAGCAGGATGCGCCGGACCGAGACGTCGATCCGTTCCTCCGTGAGCCGCCCCTGCTCCACCAGATCAATGATCAGTTCCGGACAGTACTCACCGCCGAGTTGATCAGCGCCGGCGTTCAGGATCTTGAGGACGCGGGAGTGCCGGTCCAGGTGTTCGACGCCCCAGGCGCGGGCCGGCATCGGCGAGCCCATGATCTCGGCGTCGGTGACCAGGCCCCAGTCGGTGCAGACCACGCCGTCGAAGCCGTACCGGCCGCGGAGCAGTCCCTCGACGACGCCCTGGCTGAAGCTGAAGCCGACCTCCTCGTACATGGTGCCGACCGGCATCCCGTAGTAGGGCATGACCTGGGCTGCCCCGGCGGCGAAGGCGGCCTCGAACGGCTTCAGGTGGTAGTCCCAGTAACCGCCCGGATAGACCTGCTCCCGCCCGTACGCGAAATGCGCGTCCTCGCCGTTCATCTGCGGCCCGGCGCCGGGGAAGTGTTTGACCATCGCCGCCACGCTGTCCGGCCCGAGTTCGGTGCCCTGCAGGCCGAGGATGTACTCGGTCAGCAGCGCCGAGACAACGGAGGCGTCGGAGCCCAGGGTGCCGCTGGTGCGCGCCCACCGCGGCTCGGTGGCCAGGTCCGCCATCGGGTGCAGGGCGACCCGGATGCCGGTGGCCAGGTATTCCTGGCGGACGGTGTCGGCGAATTCGCGTACCAGAGAAGGGTCTTTGGTGGCGCCCAGGCCGATCGGCTCCGGCCAGGCCGAGAAACCGCCGGCCGACGCCGAGGCCGCGGGGTTGTCGATGACGCCGTGCCGCGGGTCGGTGGAGACGGTGACCGGGATGCCGTGGCCGATCCCGGCGGCGATCTCCTGGATCCGGTTGTGCCATTCGGCGAGCTTGCGGGGCGGCACCGGCGCGAACGTCAGGAGGTTCACGTGGTTGATCAGCTTGTCCTTGAGCAGGAACTCCCAGGACGGGATCATCGCGTCGCCGTCGTGCAGGGTGCCGTCCGGGTTGACCGCGATCATCGTGTGGAACATCAGGCCGGCCTTCTCCGCGAGGGTGAGGCGGCTCATCAGGTCGGTGACCCGTTGGTCCGTGTTCATCGAGATCTCCTTCAAGAACCGAGACGTCAGCGAGCGCCGCGGATCATCTGGACCAGCAGGGAACCGGCGACGGCGACGACCGCGCCGAGGCCGAAGAGCAGGCCGTAGTTGGCGCCACCGCTGCCGATGGCGAGGATCGGGGCGGCCAGGATCGGGACGAGGGACTGGGGCAGGGCGTTGGCGATGTTGAGGACGCCCATGTCCTTGGCCGCGTCGTCCGGGTTGGGCAGCACGTCGGTGGCGAGGGCCAGGTCGACGGCGAGGTAGACGCCCTCGCCGAGGCCGAAGAGCACACAGGCGGCGAGGAAGACCGGGAAGCTTCCGGCGAACGCGATCACCAGCAGGGCGACGGCGAGGACGACACCGGCGCCGAGGACGAACGGCTTGCGCTTGCCGGTGCGGTCGGAGAGCATGCCGCCGAACGTCGAGCCGATCACCAGGCCACCGGTGGTGATCAGGGTGGCGAGCAGGATGCCGCCGGCCACGTTGTCGGTGGTGTACCCGAACCGGTCGATCAGCAGGTACGCCTGGTAGGTGGTGACGCTGGCCAGGCCCATCCAGATCAGGAACCGGCTGAGGATGTTCCAGGCGAAGTCGGGGTGCCGGCGCGGGTTGATGTAGAAGGTGCGCAGGAACTCGCCGAAGCTGTACCGGGCGTGCTGTTCGGCCGCGGCCGGGCGGTCCTTGAGGATCACGATGAGCAGCACCACGGTGGCGACGCCGATCGCGGCCGGGACCAGGAACATCAGCAGGGTGCTGGTGAGGACCGCGGCGATGGCCGTGCCGCCCAGGATGGCGACCGAGGTCATCAGGCCCATGATGCCGCTGACCCGGCCCCGCTGCTGGGTGGGGATCTGGTCGGGCAGCAGGGCGGTGAGCGTCGCGAGGGTGGCGTTGACGCCGAGCTGGGCGATCGCCCATCCGGCGGTCAGGACGCCGATGGTGTCACCGAGTGCGACGATCGTCAGGCCGGCGAAGCCGAGCAGCATGCCGCCGATCAGCCAGGGCCGCCGTTTGCCGAAGCGGGAGGTGGTGCGGTCGGACATCGCGCCGAAGAACGGGTTGCCGATCAGCGCGAGCACCGCGCCGACGGAGAGGACCGTGCCGAGGGCGGCGGACTTGTCGTTCGGCGCGATCTGGGCGACCCGGATCGACATGGTGACCACGACGGGCGTGAGGATCGTGAGGTACGCGCCGAGTTGCGCGAGGGCCATCGCGACGATCAGCCGGGTGGGCGCGTCGGGGGCTGCGGGAGGAGCGGCCGGCGATGCGGAAGCGGGGCTCGGGTGAAGAGTGGTCATCGCACACCTCGGAGGGGTTTGTTAACGCCTTGTTTTCTGAAGGTATCGATTCCATTTGCACCGAACCAGAGGTCATAAGGGCTGGTCATAGCCATGATTCGCCTGTGTCTCTGCTTTTCGGCAAGTCGTTTTGCCACCTTTGCCCTTCACTGGGTGTGAGGTCGCTCGCATCGCCACGTCAATAACGTCCAGATCTGGCAAAACCCCGGCGTAGGGTTCCCGCATGAACCCGCCCACCGGCCGTCGCGTGCATCTGGTACGCCGCGATCTGCTGCTGTCGGTGGTGCGCGAGGCCGGCCGGATCAGCCGCGCCGATCTGGTCCGGCGCACCGGCATGGCCCGGATGACGGTGAACGGTCTGGTCACCGATCTGCTCGCCGCCGGCCTGCTGGCCGAGAGCGAGGCGGTGGCCGACGGCACCCGCTCCGGCCGGCCCGCCCGCTCGCTCACCCTGGGACCCGCGGCCGGCGGTGTGGTCGGCGCGGTGGTCGCCGCGGACGGGATCCGCGTCGCGGTGGCCGGGCTGACCGGGGAGATCCGCACCGAGCGGACCTGGCGCACCGGCACCGCCGACCCGGCCGTCGCCCTCGACGCGGTGGCCACCCTGATCGCCGAGTGCGAGGCCGAGATCGGCGGCCGGGTCTGGTCCACCGTCGTCGGACTGTCCGCCCCGATCAGCGGCGGCGTCGTGCAGGCCAGCAGCGTGCTGCCCGGCTGGGCGGGCGTCGCGCCCGGACCGGAGCTGCAGCGCCGCCTCGGGCACCGGGTGACCGCCCGCAACGACGCCGACCTCTGCCTGCTCGGCGAGGTGGGATACGGCGTCGCCGCCGGCCACCAGGACGTCTGTTACGTCCGTGTCGCCTCCGGCATCGGCTGCGGCCTGCTCCTCGGCGGCGTGGTCCACCACGGCGCGACCGGGGTGGCCGGCGAGATCGGGCACGTCCAGGTGGACGAGACCGGGGCGCTCTGCCGCTGCGGCAACCGCGGCTGCCTGGAGACCATCGCCTCACCCCGGGAGATCCTGCGGGCTCTGGAGATGACGTACGGCGAGCAGCTCACCCCGGCCCGGGCGGTGGCATTGGCGCGTACCGACGCCACCGCGGAACGGGTGCTCGCCGATGCCGGCCGGATGATCGGGCGGGTGGTCGCCGACCTGGCCAACACGATCAACCCGTCGCTGGTGGTGCTGGACGGCCCACTGATCGACGCGGACGGCCCGATCATCGCCGGGGTCCGCGACTCGTTGCGGCACTACTCCCAGCCGGAGGTGGCCGCCTCCACGGCGGTGCTGGTCAGCGCGCTCGGCGGCCGGTCCGCCCTGCTCGGTGCGATCGCCGCCGCGCTGAACGCCACGCCCACCGCCCGGGGGAGCCGCGCCTTCGCCCGGGTCGCGGCCGAGGGCCCGCTGGGTTCCCGGGAGCGGGCGGTCCGCCGCGACATGCTCACCGACGCGCTGCGCGGACGCGGCCCGACGTCCCGCAGCGACCTCGTGAAGCTCACCGGGCTGCCCCGGGCCGCGGTCGCCGAACTACTGGCCGGTCTCCAGCACGACGGGGTGGTCGAGCAGTGCCGCCCGGAGGGCACCCGGACCGGCCGCCCGTCCCCGCACTTCCGGCTGCCCGCCGGCGAGGGCCTGCTGATCGGCCTGTCGTTCGAGGGGGAGGGCATCCGGGTCGCGGTCGCCGACGGCTCCGGCGAGGTCCGGTTCACCGACTTCCGGGCGATCCCGATGACCAGCGGCGACACCCGGCCGGCCCTGCGGGCGCTCGGCGGCCTGGCCCTGGACCTGCTGGGCCGCAACGGTCTGCGGCTCGGGCCGGGCACACCGGTGGCGATGAGCGTGCCGGCCCCGGTGCACCCGGTCACCGGTCATCTCGGCGAGCACAGCGTGCTGCCGATGTTCTCCGGCTTCTCGCCGGGCGAGGTGGTCGCCGAGGTGCTCGGATGCCCGGTCCGGGTCTACAACAACGCCCAGCTCGCGGCGCTCGCCGAGAGCCGCCGCGGCGCCGCCCGGGGCGCCCGCGACCTGCTCTATCTCAGCGCCGACCAGCACGCCGGGGCCGGGATCCTGGCCGGCGGCCGGATGCACGGCGGCGCCATCGGGTACGCCGGCGAGGTCGGTCACCTGACCGTCCGCGACGTCGGGCCGTTCTGTCTCTGCGGGCGCCGCGGCTGCCTGTCCGCCTTCCTGTCCCCGGGCTGGTTCGGCGCGATCCTGGAACGCCGTGCCGGTGACGGGCCGGCCGGCGAGGACCGGCTGCTCGACCTGGCCGCGCACGGCGACCGTCCCGCCCAGCGCGCCCTGCTGGACGCCGGCCGGATGATCGGCCGGACCGTCACCCCGCTCTGCGACGTGCTCAACCCTGCCGTGGTGGTGGTCGGCGGGCGCTTCATCGAGCCGGGTGTCCAGGTGGTCGACGGCGTCCGGGAGGCCCTGCAACGGCACTGCGCCCCGAGCGCGGCGGCCGGCCTGACGGTGGTCCCGGCGGCCCTCGGACGCGAGGCCCAGGTACTGGGAGCGGTGGACTCCCTGCGGTTTTCCGGAAACCGGATCGAAACCCACAGGTCTTCACGGGGTGGTGACGAGGGCCTCACCAGGGCCGGTTAGAGTTCGGGTGCGGCCCGCCCCGGGCCTGGCAACGCTGCCGACGACCGTTCCCGGGGTCCTTGCGGGTCATCTGCATCTCGCTACCCGATCCAGGGGAAGGACGAGGAAAATCATGCGTATCGGCGTGCTCACCGGGGGCGGCGACTGCCCCGGTCTCAACGCGGTCATCCGTGCCGTGGTCCGCAAGGGCGTCACCGCCTACGGCCACGAGTTCGTCGGGTTCCGTGACGGCTGGAAGGGCCCGCTGGAGGGTCTGACGAAGCCGCTGGGCATCGCGGAGGTCCGTGGCATCCTGCCGCGCGGCGGCACGATCCTGGGCTCTTCCCGGACCAACCCGTTCAAGATCGACGGTGGCGTCGAGAAGATCAAGGCGAACCTGGCCGAGCAGGGTGTGGACGCGCTGGTCGCGATCGGCGGCGAGGACACCCTCGGCGTCGCCACCAAGCTGCACGACCTGGGCGTCAATGTCGTCGGCGTGCCGAAGACGATCGACAACGACCTCAACGGCACCGACTACACGTTCGGCTTCGACACCGCGGTCAACATCGCGATGGAGGCCATCGACCGGCTGCACACCACCGCCGAGTCGCACCACCGCACCCTGGTCGTCGAGGTCATGGGCCGCCACGCGGGCTGGATCGCCCTGCACGCCGGTCTCGCCGGTGGCGCCAACGTGATCCTGCTGCCGGAGCGCAAGTTCGACGTGGACCAGGTCGCCACCTACGTGACCAAGCGCTTCCAGGTGGAGTACGCGCCCATCGTCGTCGTCGCGGAGGGCGCTCAGCCCCTCGACGGCCAGATGGTCCTGCACAACCAGGAGCTCGACAACTTCGGCCACGTCCGCCTCGGCGGCATCGGCCAGTGGCTCGCCGAGCAGATCGAGGAGAAGACCGGCAAGGAGGCCCGCACGGTCGTCCTCGGTCACATCCAGCGCGGTGGCACCCCGACCGCGTTCGACCGGGTGCTCTCCACCCGGTTCGGCCTGCAGGCGATCGACGCCGTCCACGAGGGCGACTTCGGCAAGATGGTGGCGCTGCGCGGCACCGACATCGTCCGGATCCCGCTGATCGAGGGCACCGGCGAGCTGAAGACCGTTCCGCTCGAGCGTTACGAAGAGGCCGAGGTCTTCTTCGGCAACTGATCGACCACGCGATAATGCCGGGGACGCAGCACGCGTCCCCGGCATTTCGTCGTTTCAGGGGGGTTCTGCCATGTCGGACCACACGGTCGCGGTTCTCGGAGCGGGCAAGATGGGCGAACTCGTCCTCGCCGGCATCCTGCGGGCCGGCCGTCCGGCGGTCGCGACCGCCCGCCGTGCCGAGCGCGCCGCCGAGCTGACCGACCGGCACGGCGTGACGGTCCTGCCCAACGACCAGGCGGTGTCGGGGGCGGACATCCTGGTGATCGGCGTCAAACCGCAGGATGCCGGAAAGCTGCTCGACGAGATCGCCCCGCACGTCACCCCGGACAAGCTCGTCGTCTCGCTCTGCGCGGGCCTGCCGACGGCGTTCTTCGCCGCCCGCCTGTCCGACGACGTCCCGGTCGTCCGCGTCATGACCAACACCCCGGCCCTGGTCGGCGCGGCGGTCAGCGCGATCTCCCCGGGCGCGCGGGCGACCGCCGAGCACGTGGCGATCGCGGAGGAACTGTTCCGCCCGCTCGGCGCGACCGTCCACGTCCCGGAGTACCAGCAGGACGCCGTGACGGCGCTGTCCGGTTCCGGGCCGGCCTACTACTACCTGATCGCCGAGGCGATGATCGAGGCCGGCGTCCGGCTCGGCCTGCCGCGCCAGGTGGCCCACCAGTTGATCGTGCAGACCGCGGTGGGCTCGGCGGCGATGCTGCGGGACTCCGGCGAGCACCCGGCACTGCTGCGCGAGGCCGTGACGTCCCCGGCCGGGACGACGGCTGCGGCTCTGCGCGAGATGGAGAATCATGGGGTACGCGCTGCGCTCGGTGCCGCCCTCGAGGCTGCCCGCGACCGCGCCCGGGAGATCGCCGACGACATGCGCTGACCTGGTGTGACCCGTCCCGTGGTCCGGCCGGTCGCCGGACGCGCGGGGCAGGGACGGTTGCCGGCGGCTCAGTACCAGATGGCGATCCGGCTGCCGGCGTCCTCCTCGGGCGGGCTCGGGTGGCTCTGGGCCGCGCCGGTCGCCACCCGGTGTGCCGTCCAGGCGACCGCGGCCGCGTCCAGGATGTCGTCGGGCGGGGCCTGGCCGGCCGGGCCGAGTCGTTCCGGCAGCACGATGCCGTTCGCGGCGAGCAGTTCGCGGCGGCGGGCCTGACCGCTCCAGGTCTTCTTCGAGAACGGCAGTGGTTCGCCGGCCATGGTCCGGAACGACACCTCCGGGTGCGCCTCGAAGAGCAGGCCGGGGTGGCGTTCCCAGATGGCGTTGGCCTCGAGGAGTTTGGCCCGCAGCGCCCACGACTGCCGGCTCAGACCGGCGCCGGTCATCTGCCGGCAGACCCGGTTGGCCGAGGCGAAGTCGTTCTCCTGCCAGACGGCCCGCGGCGGAACCCGGAAGACGCTGCTGCGCCGGGGCCCGAGCTGGTCGGCGGCGAGGGTGTCGGCGGCGCGCCAGCGGTCCGGGAGCATGCCGAGCGGGATGTCGACGCCGATCACCGCGGCGCCGGAGCTGCCCGCGACGATCTCGTAGAGCGTGGCGGCGAGCACCGCCCGTCCGAAGACGCCGTCGCGCAGCTCGACGCCGACCCAGCCGAGCGCGTACGCGTCGACCCCGATGACGTGGATGCTCATCAGCGGGGCAGCAGCTTCTCGATCGTCGCCACGAGGCCGGGATCGTCCGGTGTGGTGCCCGGGTCGAAGCGGGCGGCGACGGTCCCGTCCGGGGCCACCACGAACTTCTCGAAGTTCCATTGGATGTCCGGGCCGTCGCCGGTCAGCTCGCGGTAGAGCGGGTGGCGGCCGGGGCCGTTCACCTCGATCTTCTCGGTCAGCGGGAAGGTCACGCCGAAGTTGACCCGGCAGAACTCGTCGATCTCGGTGGCGGAGCCGGGTTCCTGGTGGGCGAACTGGTCGCAGGGTGCGCCGAGCAGCACCAGGCCGCGGTCCCGGTAGGTCTCGTAGAGCCTCTGCAGCCCGTCGTACTGCGGGGTGAATCCGCACCGCGAGGCCACATTGACCACCAGTACCACCGATCCGCGGTAACGGTCCAAATCGGTCGGGCCACCGGTGAGAGCGCCGATGTTGACGTCGAAGATGGTCATGGCGAAAGACTACGCGCAGTGTCTATTCGAATGCACGCCGTCGTGTTCCGTGCCTCAATGTTAAACACGCCTTAAAGCTGTTCACCTTCCTTGACTGTTGTTCATCGATGTGACTACCGTCTCCTCATCCCTCTCTTCGGAAAGTTTCCTAACTAATAAGGAGACGTCCCGTGCCCACTTCCCCCCGCCGAGCGCTGTTCGCGGCCTCGATCGTGCTCGCGGCGAGCGTCGCGGTCCCCCTCGCCTCGGCGACCGCCGCGTCCGCAGCCGCCTGCGCCCCCGCGTGGAGCTCCTCCGCCGTCTACGTCAAGGACAACGTCGCCTCCCAGGGCGGCCACAACTACACCGCGAAGTGGTGGACCCAGAACGAGTCGCCGGCCACCCACAGCGGCCAGTGGGACGTCTGGGTCGACGGCGGCGCCTGCGGCGGCACCGACCCGACCACGCCGCCCACCACCACCCCGCCCACGACACCCCCGACCACCCCGCCCACGACGCCCCCGACGACCGGGGACAAATGGGTCGTCGGGTACTTCGCCGAGTGGGGCGTCTACGCCCGCAACTACCACGTCAAGAACATCGACACGTCCGGCTCGGCCGCCAAACTCACCCACATCCTGTACGCGTTCGCCAACACCACCGGCGGCCGCTGCAGCATCGGTGACTCGTACGCCGACTACGAGAAGGCGTACACCGCGGCGGAGAGCGTCGACGGCGTCGCGGACACCTGGGACCAGCCGCTGCGGGGCTCGTTCAACCAGCTCCGCAAGCTCAAGGCCAAGTACCCGCACCTCAAGGTGATCTACTCGGTCGGCGGCTGGACCTGGTCCGGCGGCTTCACCCAGGCCGCGGCCAACCCGGCGGCATTCGCCGAGTCCTGCTACAACCTGGTCGAGGACCCGCGCTGGGCCGACGTCTTCGACGGCATCGACGTCGACTGGGAGTACCCGAACGCCTGCGGCCTCTCCTGCGACGCCAGCGGCCCGGCCGCGTACGCCAACGTGATCTCCGCGCTGCGGACGAAGTTCGGCAGCAACAACCTGATCACCTCGGCGATCAGCGCGGACGGCAGCGCCGGCGGCAAACTCGACGTGGCCGACTACGCCACCGGCATCGCGAAGCTCGACAAGGTCTTCCCGATGACCTACGACTACTTCGGCGCGTTCGCCCCGCAGGGCCCGACCGCCCCGCACTCGCCGCTCACCTCCTACACCGGCATCCCGCAGGCCGGCTTCAACTCGGACGCGGCGATCCAGAAACTCAAGGCCAAGGGCGTACCGGCGAGCAAGATCCTGCTCGGCATCGGCTTCTACGGCCGCGGCTGGACCGGCGTCACCCAGGCGGCCCCCGGCGGCTCGGCGACCGGCGCGGCGCCGGGCACCTACGAGCCCGGCATCGAGGACTACAAGGTCCTCAAGAACAGCTGCCCGGCCACCGGCACCGTCGGCGGCACCGCCTACGCCTACTGCGGCGGCAACTGGTGGAGCTACGACACCCCGGCGACCATCGGCGGCAAGCTGACCTACGCCAAGAACCAGGGCCTCGGCGGCGCGTTCTTCTGGGAACTCTCCGGCGACACCACCAACGGCGAGCTGATCTCGGCGATCAAGAGCAACCTTTAGGCGTACGCGACAAGGGTCCTGATCGTGGGTCATTGAGTGGGAAGCGGGGCACCGGGCGCGAGCCGGGTGCCCCGCTTCCGTAGGCTTTCACCCATGCGCCGTGAGTGGCATCAGCTCAGTCACCCGGGGGTGGGCAACCCGGCCTTGCAGACGTCCCGCCCGTCCACCGACTCCGCCGAGGACGAAGCCCTCGGCCTCGACCGCTGGCGTGACCTGCCGCGCGTGCAGATGCCGCCCTGGCCGGACATGGCCGAGGTCGCCGAGGTCTGCAAGGTCCTCGACACCGTCCCGTCGATCGTCGCGCCCTACGAGGTCGACCAGCTGCGGCACCGGCTCGCCGAGGTCTGCGAGGGCCGCGCGTTCCTGTTGCAGGGCGGCGACTGCGCCGAGACGTTCGCCGACAACACCGAGAGCCACCTGCTCGCCAACGCGCGCACCCTGCTGCAGATGGCGGTGGTGCTGACCTACGGCGCGTCGATGCCGGTGGTCAAGGTGGCCCGGGTCGCCGGGCAGTACACCAAGCCCCGGTCCGCGCCGACCGACTCGCTGGGCCTGCCCGCCTACCGCGGCGACCTGATCAACTCGCTGGACGCGAACGAGGCGGCCCGCGTCGCCGACCCGCAGCGCATGATCCGGGCCTACGCCAACTCGGCGGCCGCGATGAACATGCTGCGCGCCTACCTGTCCGGCGGCCTCGCCGACCTGAACGGTCTGCACGACTGGAACAAGGACTTCGTCCGTGCCTCCCCGGCCGGCGAGCGCTACGAGGCGATCGCCCGCGAGATCGACCGCGCGCTCGACTTCATCCGCGCCTGCGGCATGACCGACAGCGAGGCGCTGCGTACGGTCAGCCTCTACTGCTCGCACGAGGCCCTCGCGCTGGAGTACGACCGGGCGCTCACCCGGGTCTCCGACGGCCGCGCCTACGGACTGTCCGGCCACTTCCTGTGGATCGGCGAGCGCACCCGCCAGCTCGACCACGCGCACATCGACTTCATCAGCCGGATCGCCAACCCGATCGGCGTCAAGCTCGGCCCCGGCACCTCCCCGGAGACCGCGCTCGAGCTGTGCGAGAAGCTGAACCCGGAGAACATCCCGGGCCGGCTCACCCTGATCAGCCGGATGGGCAACGGCAAGGTCCGCGACACCCTCCCGCCGATCGTGGAGAAGGTGCACGCCTCCGGCGCCAAGGTCGTCTGGCAGTGCGACCCGATGCACGGCAACACCCACGAGTCGTCGAACGGCTACAAGACCCGGCACTTCGACCGGGTCGTCGACGAGGTGCTCGGCTACTTCGAGGTGCACCGCGGCCTCGGCACCCACCCGGGCGGCATTCACATCGAGCTGACCGGCGAGGACGTCACCGAGTGCCTGGGCGGCGCGCAGGGCATCGAGGACCTCGACCTGCCGGACCGCTACGAGACCGCCTGCGACCCGCGGCTCAACACCCAGCAGAGCCTGGAGCTCGCGTTCCTGGTGGCGGAGATGCTCCGTGGCTGACCGGCTTGTCGCCGATTTGCGGTCGGACACGGTGACCCGGCCGACCGCCGGCATGCGCGAGGCGATGGCCACCGCGGACGTCGGCGACGACGTCTTCGGCGACGACCCCACGGTCAACGCGCTGGAGCAGCACGTCGCGACGCTCTTCGGGCACGAGGCGGCCCTGTTCGCCCCGTCCGGCACGATGGCCAACCAGATCGCCCTGCAACTCGTCGTCCCACCCGGTGGCGAGTTGCTGGCCGGCGCCGACGCCCACGTGCTCACCTACGAGCTGGGCGCGACCGCGGCGCTCGGCGGCATCTCGTCGCGGACCTGGTCGCCGGACGGCACCGATCTGGACGTCGACCGGATCGCCGCGATGATCCGCCCGGCCGGCTTCCCGTCGCTGCCCACCTCGGCGATCGCCGTCGAGCAGACCCACAACCTCGGCGGCGGCACCGTGGCGCCGCTGTCCGCGCTGCGCGACCTGCGCGCGGTCGCCGACGCGAACGGCCTGGCCCTGCACTGCGACGGTGCCCGGATCTGGCACGCGCACGTCGCCGACGGCGTCCCCCTCGCCGAGTACGGCGAACTCTTCGACACCCTGTCGGTGTGCCTCTCCAAGGGACTCGGCGCCCCGGTCGGCTCGGTGATCGTGGGCAACCGGGAGCGGATCGCCCGGGCCCGTGTCATCCGCAAGCGGATGGGCGGCGGGATGCGCCAGGTGGGCATCCTCGCGGCTGCCGGGCGGTACGCGCTGGACCACCACGTGCAGCGCCTCGCCGAGGACCACGACCGGGCCTGCCGGCTGGCCGAGGCGCTCGCGCCGTTCGGGGTGGTCGACCCGGAGCGGGTCCGGACGAACCTGGTGGTCCTGGACCTGTCCAAGACCTCTCTGGACGCGCCGGCACTGGCCGCCGAGGCGGCGCGCCGCGACGTGCTGATCGCCGCGATGCTGCCCACCAAGGCGCGGCTGGTCACCCACCTCGACCTCGGCGACGCCGCGGTGGACCGGGCCATCGAGGTGCTCTCGGAGCTGCTGGCGGGCTGAATCCGCCGTTCTGCTGGAGGCCGTGACGTGGCTGCCGATAGGTGGCTACGTTATGGCGAACACACTTACCGCCCGCAGGGCCACCACACTCGCCGCCGTCGCGGCCGTGGTCGCCGGTGCCGGAGCGGTGACCATCGCCTCGCCGGGCGCCGCGTACTCCGCGGCGGGCCACCGGCGTGTGACCCTGGCCGCCACCCCGACACCGACGCCCACCTCCCTCTCCACGGCTGCCGCGGCCGCAGTTCCGGTCCTCGCCAGTCTCACGCCGACCGCCGGCACCGTCGACGGCGGCGGGTACGTCACCATCCTCGGGTCCGGCTTCATCACCCAGGGCAGCTCGGACGTGCCGACCGTCTCGTTCGGTGACGTGCCGTCCGAGACGGTCCGGGTGCTGACCGACGCGAAACTGGTCGCCCAGGTGCCGGCTGGCACGGCCGGGACGGTCAAGGTCACGGTGTCCAATGCGGCGGGGAAGAGCATCAATCCCAATGCGACCTACGCGTACCGGTCGGCGCTGGGATTGACGTTCAACGACGTCACGGCCCGGCTCGCCGGCGGCACCGCGTTCACCGCCGAGGTCACCGGGGACACCGTCGGCAGCACCGCCAAGGCGTTCGCCGCTCTCAAGATCACTGTCAAGGTGGGTGGCGTCGCCGGCACGGTGACGTGGGTGGACGCCACCCACGTGAAGATCAACATCCCGGCGGCGGGCACGTCGGGCAGCGCGACCGTGCAACTCTTCCAGGACGGGTACGCCGGACCGGAATCCACCGCGAAGGTGCTCTACCCGGCCGTCGTCGGCGCCGTCGCCCCGGCCAAGGTCAGCACCGACGGCGGTGTCACCGTCAAGATCACCGGCCTGGGTTTCCTCGGGGTGGACACGACAGACCCGGCGTCGGTCACCTTCGGCGGTGACCCGGCGACCTCGTTCGAGGTGGTCTCCAACACGGTGATCACCGCCGTGACACCGGCCCGCGCGAACGGGACCGCCGCGGTCGCCGTGACCACGAAGGGCGGCACCAGCGCGGAGGCAACCGGGGCGAAGGTCGCCTACCGGTCGGCACTCACCCTGGACACGTCGGTCAGCGGCACCCAACTGCCGGCGGGCGGCGGGCCGTACCTGCTGACCATCAGCGGCGGGACACTGGGCGCGGACGTCAAGGCGTACGCCGCCGAGGCGGTCAGCGTGCAGATGGGCAAGACGAAACTGGGGGCGACCTACGTCGACCCCACCCACATGCGGGTCACGCTGCCGACGATCACCGCGGCCTCGGTGGACCTGACCGTCCTGCACGACACCATCGCCGGGACACCCACCACGTTCACCGTGGCGCCCGTCGTCACCGCCCTGTCGATCGCCGCGGACACCCTCGCCGGGGGCAAGAAGGTCGTGGTCAAGGTGGCCGGTGCGGAGGTCGCGGCGGCCACCGACTTCAAGTTCGGGGAGAACGCGGCCACCTGCACCTCCAGCGGCACCGGGACGGCGGTCGTCTTCACCTGTGTCGTCCCGCCGGCCACCCAGGCCGGGCCGGTGGCGGTCACCTTCACCTCGGGCACCGGCACGGCCAGCCGGTACACGGCCGCGGCGACCTTCAGCTACACCGACATCGACTGAGAGGCCATGGTGACTGCCATGCCGGTATTGACGCACGCTCGCCGGACGGCCGGGATCGCGGCCGCGGCCGCTCTGGCGGTGACGGCGGCCGGAGTCGCCCCGGTATCCGCCGCCTCGGCCGTCTCGGCTTCCGGGGTGTCGCGGGCAGCCGCCTCGGCCTCCGGGGTGTCGCGGGCAGCCGTCTCGGCCTCCGGAGTGTCGCGGGCAGCCGCCTCGGCTTCCGGAGTGTCGCGGGCAGCCGCTGAGAACACGTTGACCGCGGAGTTCGAGAGTGGCATCGCCGCCAAGGCGACCGGCGGCACGGTCATCCCGGTGACCGTCTCGGGCGGCACCGTCGGCGAGACCCGGCAGGCCTTCACCGCGATGAAGGTCACCGTGAAGATCGGCGGCCTGGCCGCGCAGACCACCTGGGTGGACGCGACCACCCTCAAGGTCGTCGCGCCGTCGACCACGAAGGCCACCTCGGCCACGATGATCATCTACGTGAACGGTGTGCCGGGGCCGGAGTCCAGCGCGACCGTCGGCTACGTGCCGGGCGTCTCCGGGGTCCTGCCGACCCGGATCAGCACCGCCGGCGGCACCACGATCACCATCGCCGGCGTAGGTTTCCTCGGCGTCGACGCCACCGACGCGTCCGCGGTCACCGTCGGCGGCACCCCGGCCACCTCGGTCACCGTCGTCTCCGCCACGAAGATCACCGCGGTGGCGCCGGCCGGCACCAACGGCAGCGCCGACGTGGTGGTGTCGTCCGCGGGCGGCGGGAGCCCGGTCATCACGGCGAGCAAGACCACGTACCGGGCGGCACTGACCATCGACACCACCGGCGGCGAACTGGTGGCCAAGGCGTCCGGCGGTCCGCTGGTCCTCACCGTCCTGGGCGGCTCGATCGGCACCGACGTCAAGACGTTCACCGCCGAACGGATCAGCGTCGCGATGGGCTCGAAGACCCTGGCGGCCGTCTTCGTCGACGAGACCCACCTCAAGGTGACCATGCCGGCCAGCACCGCGGAGACGGCGGACCTGGCGATCGTGCACGACACCGTCGCCGGGGAATCCACCCCGGTGACCCTGGCACCTGTCGTGACCAGCCTGTCGGTGAAGACCGACACGATCGCCGGCGGCAAGACCACGGTCGTCAAGGCGGCCGGCGCCGACCTGGCGAACGCCACCGACTTCAAGTTCGGGGAGAACGCGGCCACCTGTACGACCCTCGGCTCCGGGACGGCACTGACGTTCTCCTGCACGGTCCCGCCGGCCACCGCGGCCGGCCCGGTGTGGGTCAGCTTCACCGCAGGCAGTGGCCGGGCGAGCCGCTTCACCGCCGCGTCGACGTTCGCCTACACCGACAACTGACCGGCAACTGAGCGGCAACTGACCGAAATCTGAGCGGCAACTGAGCGGCAACTGAGCGGGGCCCGGACGGATGGCTCCGGTCAGGCACCCCAGCCGTCGCTCACGGTTCTCCCGCGACCGCAACCACCACCGGCGACGGCCCGGGTCCGCCGACCGTCGTCCAGGGTTGTCCTTGTCTCGTGGTTGGGCCGTGGTGGACGGCTGGGTCGGTTGAGCCGTCGTCCAGGGTTGTTTTTGCCTTGCAGGTGGGCCGTGGTGGACGGCTGGGTCGGTCGAGCCGTCGGCCACGGTTGTTTTTGTCTCGTGGTCGAGCCGTGGCGGACGGCCGGGTCGGCTGAGCCGTCGTCCAGGGCGGTTTGAGGCTTGCGGGGGACCGTGGTGGACGGCTGGGTTGGTCGAGCCGTCAGCCACGGTTGCACCGTCCCGTCGCGGGCGGGCTGCACCAGGCCTCCCGGCGCAACCGCCAGTGACGGCTGGCGCAGCCGCCAGTGACGGCCGGCGCAATCGCCAGTGACGGCTGGCGCAACCGCCAGCGACGGCCGGTGTCAGCTCGCGGGGGTGCCGTCGGCCGCCGTGCCGGGTGCCGGAGCGTCGCGCAGGCCCTTGAGCAGCGCGATGTCGGCGGCGTGGCCCTCGTGTTCCTTGGAGGGCGTCTCCACGATGATCGGGACGCCGGTCGTGGCGGGGTGGGCGAACAACTCCGCGAACGGTGCCGCACCGATCCGTCCCTGGCCGATCGTCTCGTGACGGTCGCGGGTCGAGCCGCACTCGTCCTTCGAGTCGTTGGCGTGGATCAGCTGGAGGCGCCCCGGACCGACCGCCGTGACCAGGGCGTCCAGAGTCTCGGTCATGCCGCCCGGGGTGGCCAGGTCGTGGCCGGCCGCCCACGCGTGGCAGGTGTCGAAGCAGACGCCCAGCCACGGGTGGCCGTCGACCGCCGCGAGGTATTCCTCCAGGTCCTGCACCTTGGAGGCGAGGCTGCGGCCGCCACCGGCGCTCGGTTCGACGAGCAGCCGGGGCAGGCCCTCGGCCTGGGCCTGGTCGAGCAGCGGCAGCAGGGCGCCGCGCAGCTGGTGGAGCGCCTTGGCGTCGTGCGACTCGTCGACGGAGCTGCCCGCGTGGTAGACGACCGCGGTCGCGCCGATCGCCTTGCCGCGTTCCAGCGCGTGGGCCAGTGTCGCCACCGAGCGCTCCACTGTCAGTTCGGTGGGGGAGCCCACGTTCACCAGCAGCGAGGCGTGGATGTACGCCGGAATGTCCCGCTCGCCGATGCCGTCGCGGAAGAGGACGTCCTGTTTGGGGTCGCCTGCCGGGAGTGCCCAGCCCCGCGAGTTGGAGACGTAGACCTGCAGCGTCTCCGAGCCCGCGGCGTCGACGTACGGGAGGGCGGCCTTGGCCAGCCCACCCGACGTCTTCGTGTGTGATCCGATCCGGCGGTCTAGAAGCACTGCAGCTGCACCGTGCTCTGCGGCTGGACCTGGGTGTTCGCGGGCGGGTTCTGTCCGCGTACGGTGCCGTTCTGGTTGAAGATGATCTGCACCTGAAGGTTCATCCCCTGCAGCGTGGCCTGTGCCTGCTGGCACGGCTGGTTGTTGAGGTCCGGGACGGTGACCAGCGGCGGGCCCTTGCTCACGTCGAGGGTGACCTCGGCGTTCTTCTCCGCGCCGGTGCCGGCCTTGGGCGACTGGCCGATGACGGTGTCGGCGGCCTCGTCGCTCTCCTTGTAGCGCTCGACCACGGTGAGGCCCTTGCTGGACAGCTCGGAGCGGGCCTCGTTGATGTTCTTGCCGGTGAGGTCCGGGATGGTGATCGGCGCCTTGCCCTTGCTGAGCACCACGGTCACCGTGTCGCCCGGCTTGACCTGGGTGCCGGAGGCCGGGTCGGTGGAGAGCACCACGCCTTCGGGGGCGGAGGCGTCGTACTGCCCCTTGCCCTCCTTGACCTTGAGGCCGAGCCCCTCGAGTTCGGCCTTGGCCGCGGCCAGTTCGATGCCGACCAGGTCGGGCACCGGGTGGATCTCCGGGCCGAGGGAGAGGCTCAGGGTGATCGTGTCGCCGCTGACGATCCTCTCGTCGGCGGCCGGGTTCTGGCTGACCACCGAGTCCTTGGGCACCGTGTCGCTGTAGACGCCGGTGCCGACCAGGACCTTGAAGCCCTCGGCGGCGGCGGACTGCTCGGCCTGCGCCTGCGACATGCTGACCAGGGACGGGGCGCTGCTGTAGCGGCCCAGCGTCACCCACCAGGTGCTGCCCAGGATGACCAGGGCCATCACCGCGATCAGCGAGACCATGGTGAGCCGGCGCCGGTCGGCGAAGAACCCGCCGGCCGGGGCCTCGGGCTCGGCGGCCCGGCGGTGCGGCGTGGTGCGGCCGCCCTGTTCGGGCAGGCGGGCCCAGGAGGGGCGGTGCGAGGCCTGGTAGTGGGTCCCGCCACCGGGGACCGGGGGCACGATCGCGGTCGCGTCCCGGGCCGGGATCATCGGCACCAGGCTGGTGGCGTCCGCCGCGTTGTGCCGCGGCGGGGGCGGGACCTGGCGCAGCAGCGCGGTCTCCACGTGGGCGGAGCCGAGGCTCTCGCGGACCGTCTGCACCTCGGAGAGCAGGCCGCCGGCGTCGGTGGGGCGTGCGCCGGGGTCCCGGCGGGTGGCCCGGGCGACCAGTTGGTCGAGCGCCGGGGGCAGGCCGGGCACGAACCGGGAGGGCGGCGGGACGTCGTTGTCGACGTGCTGCCAGGCCACCTCGATCGGTTCGGCGCCGTCGTAGGGCACCCGGCCGGTCAGCATCTCGAACAGCACGATGCCGGCCGAGTAGACGTCGGTGCGGGCGTCCGCCTGGCCGGTCTGCACCAGCTCCGGCGCGACGTATGCCACGGTCGCCATCAGCTGACCGGACTCGTCCACCGTGCTGGCCTCGATGGCCCGGGCCAGGCCGAAGTCGGCCACCTTGACCACCGCGTCGACCAGGTCGGCGGAGCCACCGCTGGGCGCCTCGGCGACCAGCACGTTCTCCGGCTTGACGTCGCGGTGCACCAGACCTGACCGGTGTGCGGCGGCGATCGCGGCGAGCATCTGCTCGAGGATCGCCAGCGCCTCCACCGGGTTCAGCCGCTGCCGCTGGCTGAGCAGGTCGCGCAGGGTGTGCCCCTTCACGAACTCCATTACCAGATAGGGCAGACCCTGGTGGCGTCCCTGGTCGTAGACCGCGACGACGTTCGGGTGGGTGAGCCGGGCGATCGTCTTGGCCTCGTCGGTGAAACGGTCGACGAAGTGGACGTTCGTGGCCTGCGACGGGTGAATGATCTTCAGCGCGACGGCGCGCTCGAGTCGCTCGTCGGTGGCCCGGTAGACGGTCGCCATGCCACCACGGGCGACGCGACCGGTGATCCGGTAGCGCCCGTCAATCGTTGTGCCGATCAACGTATCGGCGACTGTGGTGTCCATCGGCGTGAAGTGTATGTGTCTTTCCGGTGAGGGCAGACCAGGATGTCACAGCTGAGTCCAAACGGGTACCCGAACAGGTCGTGACCTGCACCGATTCGCCCCCCGACCGAGGGGCATTCCGTAATTATCCGGCTACTTCCCGATGTGCCCGGCGATGGCTGCCGTCCGGCCCGGGGGTGTCCGATGAGGTGTTCGGTCCGGGTTCGGCGGTCCGGGTCGGTGCGGTCGAAGGATCCGATTCCGGGTCCTCACTCGGTGTCGGTGACGCGGTGGCGGTCGGTGACGGACTGGCCGGAGTCGCCCGATGGGGTGAGGTCGGGGTCGGCACCGGGGGGATCCGGCACCCGCAGTCCTTCTCCTCGGGCCGGGCCGTGGGGGACCTCGTTGCGGGGGTCACTGTGGCGGAGGCCACAGTGGCCGGGCCGGTGGGCGAGGGCTCCGAGCCCGCGGCCCGGCCGGCGGCCACGGTCGCGGCGGCTCGTTCGCGCCGTGGCCCCGGCCCCATCCCGGCGACGCCGCCCCGGTCCGCGGGCCCCGTCGTGGTGATGGCCGGGGCCGCCGGCGCTGCCACCGTGGTGTTCGCGGCCGGCGTGGCGAAAAGGCGGGTCGCCGCGACGTGCGCGCCACCGGCCCCGGCCACCGCGAGCAGGCCGAACGTGGCCACCGCGACCATCCGGCGGGGCGGCCGGGCATCGGTCGTCCGGGGCGCCGGGACATCCATCAGGGAACCCGGGAAGGTGCTCATCCCGGTGGAGGTGACATCGAGCCCGGGCACCGCGGACACCGGTGGTTCCCGGCGCCGCCCGAGGTCGTACCCGATCGAGCGCCATGCGCCCGCGATCTCGCCACGGACCCGCTGCCACAGGCTCATCAACTGGTCTCCCCACTGGTCTGGCACGCTGTACGAGTGAGCGAACCCGTAACCGGCCCGACCGGATGGATCACCCTGCCGGACGTGTCCGAGAAGCTCGGCCTGTCGATCAGCAAGGTGCACCAGATGATCCGCGACGGCGACCTGATCGCCGTCAGGCGCGACGGCATCCGGCTCGTGCCCGAGGACCTGGTGGCGAACGACACGGTGCTCAAGCACCTGCCGGGCGTTCTCACCGTGCTGCACGACGCCGGGTTCAACGACGAAGAGGTCGTCGGGTGGCTGTACGCCCCGGACGAGACCCTCGGTGGCAACGCGGCGAAAGCCCTCGGTGGCGACCTGGCCCGTGAGGTGAAGCGCCGCGCCCAGGCGGTCGGTTTCTAGACCGACCGTCGGGTCGCGGCCGCCGCGAGCCCCTTCAGCACGGTGCGGGCCTCGTCCTCCAACGGGGCCCGTTCCAGCACGTCCAGCGCCTCGGTGCTGAGCGTGTCGATGCGCTGCTCGGTGGCGGCCAGGGCGCCGCTGTCCCGGATGATGGCGCGCAACCGCTCCACCCCGGCGTCGTCGAGCCCCTGGTCACCGAGGCCGGCGTCGAGCTCGTCGCGGGCGGTGTCGTCGAGTGCGGCGAACGCGGACGCCACCAGATAGGTCCGCTTGCCCTCGCGCAGGTCGTCGCCGGCCGGTTTGCCGGTCTGCGCCGGGTCGCCGAAGATGCCCAGCACGTCGTCGCGCAGCTGGAAGGCCTCGCCCAGCGGCAGGCCGAACCCGCTGTACGCCTCGACCACCGCGGTGCCCGCCCCGGCCAGCGCCGCACCCAGCAGCAGTGGGCGTTCCACGGTGTATTTCGCCGACTTGTACCGGGCGACCTTCCCGGCCCGTTCCACCGAGGTGTCCCCGGTCGCCTGGGTCAGCACGTCGAGGTACTGCCCGAGGGTCACCTCGGTGCGCATGTCGTCGAAGACCGGCCGGGCCCGGGCCAGGTCCGGGAACGGCATCCCGGAGCGGTGGAGCATGTCGTCCGACCAGACCAGGGTCAGGTCGCCGAGCAGCACCGCCGCGGCGTCACCGAACGCGGCCGCCCCGCCCCGCCAGCCCTGCGCGGTGTGCCGGGCCTCGAACCGCCGGTGCACCGAGGGCTCGCCGCGCCGGGTGTCCGAACGGTCCATCAGGTCGTCGTGGATCAGGGCGCTGGCCTGCACGAACTCCAGCGCCGACACGGCCGCCACGATCTCGTCGGAGTCGAGGCCGCCGGCCGCCCGGTACCCCCAGTACGCGAACGCCGGCCGCAGCCGTTTGCCGCCGCCCAGCACGAAGTCCGTCACGGTCTCGGCCACGTCGCCGAGCGCCGGGTCGATGTCCAGCAGCAGGCTCTGCTTGCTGGAGAGGTAACCGGCGAGGGCCTTGTCGACGCGGGACCGCAGTCCGGCCACCTCGAGCGGAGAAGTCGTCACGACATGACGCTATCTGGTGCGGCCTGCTGTGTTTCGACCAGATCGTCAGGTCGCACCGCCCGGTACAGTGCTGATGTGTCTCTCGGACTCCCCTCCCGGCTGCCGGGCACCCCGTCGATCGGCTCGCTGATCCGCGCGGACGCGCCGACCTTCTCGTTCGAGTTCTTCCCGCCCAAGACACCGGCCGGTGAGCGTCTGCTGTGGCAGGCCATCCGGGAGCTGGAGTCGCTGGGCCCCAGCTTCGTCTCGATCACGTACGGGGCCGGCGGCACCACCCGGGACACCACGGTGGCCGTCACCGAGCGGGTCGCCACCGAGACCACCCTGCTGCCGATGGCGCACCTGACCGCGGTGAACCACTCGGTCGCCGAGCTGCGCAACGTCATCGGCCGGCTGGCCGGCGCCGGGATCCGCAACGTGCTGGCGGTCCGTGGTGACCCGCCCGGTGACCCGTCCGGCGAGTGGGTGCGGCACCCCGACGGCGTGCTGTACGCGGAGGACCTGGTCCGCCTGCTGAAGGAGTCCGGCGACTTCAGCGTCGGGGTGGCCGCCTTCCCCTACAAGCATCCGCGGTCGGCCGATGTGGAGGGCGACACCCGTAACTTCATCCGCAAGTGCCGGGCCGGCGCCGACTTCGCGATTACCCAGATGGTCTTCGACGCGGACGACTATCTGCGGCTACGGGACCGGGTGGCGGCGGCCGGCTGTGACACACCGATCGTGCCCGGGGTGATGCCGGTGACCCGGATGGCGACGATCGAGCGGTCGGCGCAGTTGTCCGGAGCGCCGTTCCCGCCCGCGCTGCTGCGCCGGTTCGAGCAGGTGGCCGACGACGAGGAGGCCATCCGGCAGCTCGGTGTGCAGACCTGCGTGGAGATGTGTGCGCGGCTGCTCGACGAGGGTGTGCCGGGCATCCACTTCATCACGCTGAATCGGTCGACCGCGACCCGTGAGGTGTGGCAGCAGCTGGCGCCCGCGGAGATCGCGGTGCCGAGCGGGCGGTGACCTGGGACGAGTACTGCGCTGCGTGGTCCGGGCTGCACGGCGGCTTCGATCCGCGCCGTGCTTCTCCTCTTGTCCGAGGCTGGGTGCTTTTAGCGTACAAAATCGGATTTTTTCTAACTGAAAAGCGAGTGAAGCCGATAGCGGTGACCCTCGCCGGGGTGATTCTCTGCCTGGCCGTGCCGCTCGCGGCGCTGGCCGGGCGGCCGGGGTACGCCGCAGGCGCGCTGCTGGTGCTGCTGGCGTCGATGGCCGACGGGCTGGACGGTGCGGTCGCGGTGATCTCCAACCGGGTCACGCTGACCGGTTTCGTCTATGACTCGGTGGCCGACCGGATCGGCGAGGCGGCCTGGCTCGCGGCGTTCTGGGCGATCGGCGCACCGGGCTGGCTGGTGGTCGTCGCGGGTGCGCTGAGCTGGCTGCACGAGTACATCCGGGCCCGCGCGACGGCCGCCGGGATGCCGGACATCGGCGTGGTGACGGTGGGGGAGCGCCCGGCCCGGGTCTCGATCGCGGTCACCGCGTTACTGCTCAGCGCGCTGTGGCCGATCCTGATCATTCCGGCCGTGGCCGTGTGGATCCTGCTCCAGATGATCGGTCTCGGACAGCTGACGTTCGCTGTCCGCAAAGCCCTGCGCTGATCTTTATTCGGTTGTCCGCGGTCGATGCCGCGCCTATTTTCATTTCTGACGGCAGCCGGTCTGAGCTGCGGTGATCGACTGTGGAAAAGGCGCGGAGGTGACGAACAATGAGCGTGGTCCTGGTGCTGAACGCCGACTGTGGACCGTTGCAGCGGGTCAGCCTCCGGCACGCGATCCGGATGCTGTTCCGTCAGGTGGCGGTGGTGCACGAGGCGCGGCCCGACGCGACCATCGGTGTCTATCCGATCCCGACCGTGGTGCGCCTGGTCAGCTACGTGGTGACCCGCTGGCGGCACGGCCGTGGGCCGTCCTGGTCCCGGGCCGGTGTGCTGGCCCGCGACCACGGCGTCTGCGCTTACTGCGGTAAGGCCGCGTCCACGATCGATCATGTGCTGCCGCGTTCGCGGGGCGGTCGCAACGAATGGTCCAACACCGTCGCGGCCTGCCACTCCTGCAACAACCGCAAGCGGGACCGGACGCCCGCCGAGGCCCGGATGCCGCTGCGGACCATCCCGTCCGCACCCACCTGGGGCTCCCTCGCCGGATAGTCCGGTCCGGGATCATCCGGGGATAAGCTTGTTTCATGGCTGCTCCCGTACGAACCCAGCTGGACATCAGCCGCCTGCTCACCGAGGCGGGCACCGTGCTGTCCAACCGGCTCGCCGCTGCGCTCGCCGAGGTCGACCTGACCCCGCGGGCGCAGTGCGTGCTGATCCACGCGCTGGAGGAGGAGCGGACCCAGATCCAGCTCGCGGCCCTGGCCGGCCTGGACAAGACGACCATGGTGGGCACCGTCGACGACCTGGAGCGCCGTGGTCTGGCCGAGCGCCGTCCGTCGGCCACCGACCGGCGGGCGCGGATCATCGCGGTCACCGAGCCGGGGCGGGCGGCGGCCGAGGAGGGTCAGCGGATCGTCGACCGGGTGCACGAGGAGGTGCTGGCCGACGTCGAGCCGGCCCGTCGTGAGGTGTTCCTCGACCTGCTGATCGGTCTGGCGTCGGCCGAGCCGGTCCCGGGACCGAAGGCGATCAGGCGTCCGCGCGGCCGCTGAAAGTCGTTCGCAAGCGGATAGTTCGGAACCGGACTATCTGTTACGGTAGGACTCATGAGTCCTACCGATACTCGCCGTGGCTCCACTCTGGCCGTGCTCTGCGCGGTCTCGCTGATGGTCGTCCTGGACAGCACCATCGTCGCGGTGGCGATCCCGGCCATCCAGGTCGATCTCGGGTTCTCCCCGGCCGGTGTGGCCTGGGTGGTCAACGCCTACCTGGTGGCCTTCGCCGGTCTGCTCCTGCTCGCCGGGCGCCTCGGTGACCTGCTCGGCGCCGGCCGGGTCTTCCTGACCGGGCTGGGCGTCTTCACCGCGGCCAGTCTGCTCTGCGGCCTCGCGCCGACCGCCGGACTGCTGATCGCCGGGCGGTTCGTGCAGGGTGCCGGCGGGGCGCTCGCCTCCGCCGTCGTCCTCGGCATGATCGTGCGGCTCTACCCGGAACCCGGCCCGCAGGCGCGCGCCATGGGGATCTACAGCTTCACCCAGGCCGGCGGCGCCGCGATCGGCTTCGTGGTCGGCGGCGTGCTCACCGACACCGCGGGCTGGCCGGCCATCTTCCTGATCAACGCGCCGATCGGGGTGGCCGCCTTCCTGGTCGGCCGCCGGATCCTGCCGCGTGACACCGGCATCGGCATCGGCCGGGACCTGGACGTCGCCGGCGCGCTGTCGATCACCGCCGGTCTGTCGGCGGGTGTCTTCGCGATCGTCGAGGGGCGCCCGGCGGTCGGGGCCGTCGCCCTTCTGTTGATCATTCTTTTCCTGGTACGCCAGAAGTACGCTCGCACTCCACTGGCGCCCCTCCGGCTGCTCCGCCGCCCGCGGCTGCTCGCCGCCAACGCGGCCGTCCTGCTGATCCTGGCGGCCGGCATGGGCTTCCAGTTCGTGAACACCCTCTTCCTTCAAAAGATCATGGGGTACGACGCGCTGCGCACCGGAGCGGCGTTCCTCCCCACCCCGATCGTGATCGGGGCCGTCTCGCTGTTCCTGGCCGCGCGGCTCACCGCCCGTTTCGGTCCGCGACCGGTCCTGATCAGTGGTCTGGCGCTGCTCGCCGCCGGCCTGCTGCTGCTCTCCCGAATGCCGGCCGACCCGTCGTACCTGATGGACCTGCTGCCCGGACTGCTCGTGATGGGGCTCGGCATCGGCGTCACCGTTCCGGCGATCATGATGCTGGCGATGGCCGGATCCTCCGACGAGGACACCGGACTGGTCTCCGGGGTCACCAACACCGCGCAACAGGCCGGCGCGGCGCTCGGGCTCGCGGTGCTGGCCGCGGTCGCCGCCGGTGTCTCCGAGTCCCGGCTGGCGGCGGGGGTGGCCGAGCGGGCCGCCCTGCACGACGGGTACAGCCTGGCGTTCCTGGTGGGCGCCGGTTTCGTCCTCGGCGCCCTGGTGATAGTGCTGACCGCCCCCTCGCCGGCCAGAGTGGTGACTTCCGGCGTCGTGGCCGGCTGAACTCACCACGCTTGCGGGGTTGTGTGGTGAGTTCGGGTGTTGTGGCCGGCTGAAGTCGCCACGCTGGCGGGGGTGTGTGGTGAGTTAGGTTGACCGGCGTGGCGGATCTCGGGGAGCTTCGGTCGATCGTGATCCGCCGTGCCCGGCTCGACGCCGCCGAACTGGAGTCGATCGACCGGGCCCGCCGGGACGGTGCCACCTGGTCGGAGATCGCCGAGGCGCTCGGGCTGGCCAGCCGGCAGGCCGCCGAACAGCGGCGGCTACGGCTGGCCCGGTCCGCCGAACGGGACTCCCGGCCGGACCGGGAGCGCCTCGACCGGGGTTACGGGGCGCGTGTGGCCGGGCTGCGCCGCCGGGTCGTCGAGGTGAACCGGCGGATCGGCGCGGACCGCCGCTGGGACGGCAGGTTCCCCCGGGCGGAACTGGTCCGCGAGACGCTGGCGGCGGCCCCGGACGCGCCGGCGGGAGCACTCCACGACCTGGTCGAGGCGGTGCTGTCGGATGTGGCGGCGCCGGAGGTGCCACGGTTCCCGGCCCCGCTGCAGGCGTCCTGGGACGGGCTGCGGGAGTCGTTCACCGAACTTTGATCAGTGCGGCGTACTCGACGATGTGGCGCGGGTCGGTGGTGGCGCAACCCACGTAACCGTCCGGGCGGACCAGGAGCAGGCACTCCTCGCGTACCCCGGCAAGGGTGTCGAGAGCGAGATGACGCACCTGGACCGACCCGGGCAGGGTGGGCATCCCGCCGGTCCAGCCGACCGCGAGCAGCGTGGCGTGCGGGCCGCGCAACACGTCGAAGAGACGGCGGCCGTCGTCGAGGACCGCGTCCGGCATCCGGTCGCCGGCCCGCAGCTCGCCCGGATCGGCCCGGTGCTCGGCGGCGAGCGGACCGCCGCGGTAGTTCAGGGACAGCTGGCGCAGCGCCGGATCGTCGCGGCGCATCGCCGCCTCGGCACCCTCCTCGACCTGTCGCCGGTGCAGGCGGCTGCTGATGCCGAGCACGCCCGCCGCCACCGGCAGGCGCTCCGCCTCGTAGGTGTCGAGCAGCGCGTCGTCCCCGGTCGCGAGCTTCCAGCCCAGGTTGTAGGCGTCCTGCACGCCGGTGTTGAGGCCCTGCCCGCCGGCCGGGGAGTGCACGTGCGCCGCGTCGCCGGCCAGGAAGACGTTGCCGGACCGGTACCGGGACACCATCCGGATGTTGGCCCGGAACTCGGTCGTCCAGCCCACGTCGGTGATCGTGATCGACGGGTCGAAGTCCGCCACCAGTTCGGCGAGCGGACGGTCCGTCGGCGGGGTGGTCAGCTGGAACCGGTCGGTGCCGGGCAGCGGGCACAGGCCGAGACCCATCGACCGGCCGTCCGCGCCGGGCCAGACGTGCCAGTGCTCCCGGTCCAGGCCGGTGACCAGCACGTCCGCGATGAGCAGGCGCTCCTCCTCGAAGGTCTCGCCTTCGAAGCCGATGCCGAGCGCCTTGCGGACCGTGCTGCGCCCACCGTCGGCGCCGACGATCCAGCGGGCCTCGACCACCTCGCCGGTGTCGAGCGTGACCGAGTCCTGGGTGACGGCGGTGACGCCGACGCCGTACTCCACCGGGATGCCGTCGGCGAGCAGCTCGCCGGTGCGCCACTGCGGGACCATCAGCGTGTTCGGCCAGGGCGCCTCGGCGGTGGGCTCGTGCGGCTCGTCCAGGCGCCAGTCCCGGGTGCCGCCGCCGGGCAGGTGGGCGCGCATCGGCGGATAGGGGGAGCCGGCCGTCAGGAACCGGTCCAGCAGCCCGAGGTCGTCGAGCACCTCCAGGGTGCGCGGCTGCAGCCCTTTGCCGCGGGAGCCCTCGAACGGGTGCGGCGACTTCTCCACGATCCGGTACGGCACCCGGTAGCGGTCGAGCTGGCGGGCCAGGGTGAGCCCGGTCGGCCCGGCGCCGACAATTACGGTGAATCCTAATTCAGTGAACATGGATTCACCATAGGGTGGTTGGTAACCTCCGTCAAGGTCAGGAGGTGGCGATGGCGGTGACAGGCGCACGCAGACAGGCGGCGGCACAGACCGAGGCGGAACTCAAGGCGGCCGCGATCCGGGTGTTCGCGCGGGTGGGATACCTCAACACGAAGATCACCGACATCACCGCGGAGGCGGGACGGGCGACCGGGTCGTTCTACAAGCACTTCGCCAGCAAGGAGAGACTGCTCGAAGCGCTCCTCGCCGACCTGCTCGCCGAAGGTGACGTGAGCGCCGGCCTGCCCGGCCACAACGGCGACTTCCGCGACCGGTCGGCGGTCCGCTGGCACGTGGCGCTGTTCTGGGGTTTCTACCGCCGCAACCGGGCGGTGATGACCGCGCTGAGCCAGGCCGCCATCGTCGACGAGGAGTTCGCCCGGCGCAGCCGCGAGATGCTGGAGCCGGACCTGCACCACATCGCCGGCCATCTGGTCGGCCTGGACGTCCCCGGCGATCCGATGACGGCCGCGTCGCTGTTCAGCGCGACGCTGTCCGGGTATGCGGCGGCCTACTTCGCCGGCCCTGCCGAGCTGTCCGAGGAGGCGGCCATCGAGGCCCTCACCTCATTCCTGCACGCGGGCCTGGGCGGCCGGTCCGCGTAGCCCGGCCTGGCCCTCTGGCGCGGATACCAGCTCACCCTGGGATGCCCGGCCCTCGCCGCTGACTCGTTGGCATTTCACATCGGTTCGACTAATCTGGTCCTCAGGAAGCCCTGGGCTTCCGACCCAGCCTTGGGCCCCGCCGGAGAGCGGGGCCTTCGTGCATTCCGGGGGATCACGGAAACCAGCATTCCTGGTGGCTGATCTTCGGCTCGATGCGTGCCCACAGCGCGGTGTTGGCCCTGGTCGCGCGCTCGTCGCTCTCAACGTGAGTCTGCCGCCGCCGATAGAGGAACACCACCAGATCGATCGCCTGGACCAGCCGGGACGCCGACGACGGGGCGAAATGCATGGTGTCGACGATGCGCGTCAGCCGGCGGCCCTGACTGCCATGGGTGCCGTGTCGTAGATATCGGTGCAGGTCGGCCCGGTGCTTCGACTGCTCACCGACCTCGTCCGCGATGACCAGAACATGCTCGCCACGCTGATCGGCGCACTCGTCGATACGTTCCAGCAGGTGGCGCAGGACCAGTTGGTGGGGAGTACCCGAGAGTAGGGCGCCGTGGCGATGATGTGCCACATTCATGCCGCGGAGCACGAGCGCGGCGCCATGTGAGCCGATGGCGGCGAAAGCCTCGTTGTACACGCCGATCCGTGCGCGGACCGGAACACCCCGCCACCAGCCGGTGCCGTTGAAGAGTTCGTAACCGTGCAGCTCGGCGTTCTCCGGCACCCCGAAGGTCTTGACCGCCTTGTCCACCGCGGCATCCAGCGCGGAGGTGATGGCCTGTGCGCCCGGCCCGTCGCAGAGCAATGCCGCCATGTAATACCAGTCGGTGCTGTACGACTCATCGAGGTAGGCCAGCAGCACAGCGGAAGGCTACCGGGACGCAGGGCCTGGTGCTCGACCGTGGACTCGAACGGGGGACGGCCGCGGAGCTGGTGGCGCGGCAGGGAGAGTGCGCGGTGGGTCTCGCCGTGGGGAGCCGGCGGCGGAGCGGGGAGAGCGCGGCCGGTGGGAGGCCGCGCTGGGGGTCACGGGACGCCCGGTGACGCGTACCCGCAAAGGGGTCTTGAACCTGGTGCCGGGCACGCCGTTGTGCCCGGCACCGGGAGAATTACTCAGCGCTTGCTGAGGGCCTTGCGGTAGTCGCTGTTGAGGCGGCCGATCAGGCTCAGCGGAATGCCCTTCGGGCAGACCTGGGCACACTCGCCCATGTTGGTGCAGCCGCCGAAGCCGGCGTCGTCCTGCGCCTGCAGCATGTCGAGCACCCGGCTCTCGCGCTCGGGCTGGCCCTGCGGCATCAGGCCGAGGTGGGTGATCTTCGCGGCGGTGAAGAGCATCGAGGAGCCGTTGGGGCAGGCGGCGACGCAGGCGCCGCAGCCGATGCAGGTGGCGGCCTCGAACGCGGCGTCGGCGTCCTTCTTCGGGACCGGGGCCGCGTGCGCCTCGGGAGCGGTGCCGGTCGGCGCGGTGATGTAACCGCCCGCCTGGATGATCTCGTCGAAGGCGGACCGGTCGACGATCAGGTCCTTGATCACCGGGAAGGCCGCCGCGCGCCACGGCTCGACGTCGATCACGTCGCCGTCTTTGAACTTGCGCATGTGCAGCTGGCAGGTGGTGGTGGCCTTCTCCGGGCCGTGCGCCACCCCGTTGATCACCATGCTGCATGCGCCGCAGATGCCCTCACGGCAGTCGTGGTCGAACGCGATCGGGTCGTCGCCGTCGAGGATCAGCTTCTCGTTGAGGACGTCGATCATCTCGAGGAACGACGCGTCCGGGGAGATGTCCTTGACGTCGTACGCGACCATCCGGCCCTTGTCGGTGGGACCGGACTGACGCCACACCCGTACTTGAATGTCCATTACTTGTAGCTCCGCGTGCTCGGGTGGACGTATTCGAAGGTGAGCTCTTCCTTGTGCAGGGTGGGCTTGCCGTCGGCGGCGAAGTACTCCCACGCCGCGGCGTAGCTGAACTCGTCGTCGTTGCGCTGGGCCTCGCCGTCGGGGGACTGGCTCTCCGCCCGGAAGTGGCCACCGCAGGACTCGCGACGGTGCAGCGCGTCGATGCACATCAGTTCGCCGAGCTCGATGAAGTCGGCGACCCGGCCGGCCTTCTCCAGGTTCTGGTTGAGCTCCTCGCCCTTGCCGGGCACCTTCACCCGGGTCCAGAACTCCTCCTTGAGCGCACGGATCAGGCCGACCGCCTTGGTCAGGCCCTCCTCGGTGCGCTCCATGCCGCAGTACTCCCACATGATGTGGCCGAGTTCGCGGTGGAAGGAGTCGACGGTCCGGTCGCCGTCGATCGAGAGGAGCTTCTCGATGCGGTCCTCGACCTGCGTACGCGCCGCGACGACCTCCTCGCGGCTCTCGTCGATCTTCGGGAACGGGCCGGACGCCAGGTAGTTGCTGATCGTGTTGGGCAGCACGAAGTAGCCGTCGGCCAGGCCCTGCATCAGCGCGGACGCGCCGAGACGGTTGGCGCCGTGGTCGGAGAAGTTGGCCTCGCCGACGACGAACAGGCCGGGGATGGTGGACTGCAGGTCGTAGTCGACCCAGAGGCCGCCCATCGTGTAGTGCACGGCGGGATAGATGCGCATCGGCGTCTCGTACGGGTCCTCGCCGGTGATGCGCTCGTACATCTCGAAGAGGTTGCCGTACTTGGCCTCGACGGCCTTGCGGCCGAGCCGGCTGATCGCGTCCGCGAAGTCCAGGTAGACGCCGAGGCCGCCGGGGCCGACGCCGCGGCCCTCGTCGCAGACGTTCTTGGCGGCCCGGGACGCGATGTCACGGGGCACCAGGTTGCCGAACGACGGGTAGATCCGCTCGAGGTAGTAGTCGCGCTCGTCCTCGGGGATGTCCGCGGCCTTGCGGGTGTCCTTCTGCGCCTTCGGCACCCAGACCCGGCCGTCGTTGCGCAGCGACTCCGACATCAGGGTCAGCTTCGACTGGTGCGAGCCGGACTCCGGGATGCAGGTCGGGTGGATCTGCGTGTAGCAGGGGTTCGCGAACAGCGCGCCCTTGCGGTGCGCCCGCCACGACGCGGTGACGTTGCAGCCCTTGGCGTTCGTCGACAGGAAGAAGACGTTGCCGTAGCCGCCGGAGGCGAGCACCACGGCGTCGGCGAACTCGGTGCTGATCTCGCCGGTGACCATGTCGCGGACCACGATGCCACGGGCCTTGCCGTCGACGATGATCAGCTCGAGCATCTCGTGCCGGGCGTTCATCTCGATGTTGCCGAGGCCGATCTGCCGTTCCATCGCCTGGTACGCGCCGAGCAGCAGCTGCTGTCCCGTCTGGCCCCGGGCGTAGAACGTACGGGACACCTGGGTGCCGCCGAACGAGCGGTTGTCCAGCAGGCCGCCGTATTCGCGGGCGAACGGGACGCCCTGGGCCACGCACTGGTCGATGATGTTCACCGACACCTGGGCGAGCCGGTACACATTGGACTCGCGCGCGCGGAAGTCGCCACCCTTGACGGTGTCGTAGAACAGCCGGTGGACGGAGTCGCCGTCGTTGCGGTAGTTCTTCGCCGCGTTGATGCCGCCCTGCGCGGCGATCGAGTGCGCCCGCCGCGGGCTGTCCTGGTAGCAGTACGACTTGACGTGGTACCCGGCCTCGGCCAGGGTTGCCGCCGCCGAACCGCCGGCAAGGCCGGTGCCCACGATGATGACGGTCAGCTTGCGGCGGTTCGCCGGGTTGACCAGCTTGGCGCTGAACTTGCGGCGCTCCCAGCGGGTCTCGACCGGCCCGTCCGGGGCGGCCTTGTCGACGATCGGGTCGCCCTCGGTCCAGAAGTCATTCATGATCATTTCACCAATCCGGTCGTCACCGCGAACGGCACCGAGAGGTACATCGCGACCAGCACCACGGCCATCACCAGGGCGATCACCTTGGCGCGCTTCTCACCCCGGTCGGTCTGCTGACCGAGGGTGCGGGCGGCGCTGAAGATGCCGTGCCGCAGGTGGAAGCCGACCGCCAGGATCGACACGGTGTAGAACAGCGTCACGTACCAGCGGTCGGCCGCGAAGTCGGCGATCACGTTGGCGTGCGGGCGGGTGCTGTCGCCGACCGGGTTCAGGTGACCGGTGGTCAGGTCGAGCAGGTGGTAGATGATGAACAGGAGAACGATCACGCCGCCCCAGCGCATGGTGCGGGCGGCGTAACTGCCCTGGACTTTCGGCCGGTGCGCGTACTTGACCGGGCGGGCCCTCTTGGCCCGGACGGTGAGTACCGTGGCCGACCAGATGTGCGCGACGATGGCCACCAGCAGGCCGACCCGCATGATCCAGAGGAACCACACATCCGGCAGCAGCGGCGTCCCGATGGTGCGGAGCCAGTGCGCGTAGTGGTCGAAGTCCTCGTTACCCAGGAATATCTTGAGGTTTCCGGCCGCGTGCGCGTACAGGAAGCCGACCAGCACGATGCCGCTGGCTGCCATGACGAATTTGAGGACGACCGACGAGGGTCGCTGCTTCCGGCGTGCCGAAGCGGGCGTTGCCGCGCCCGCCGGCCGCGAAGCCTTGGATGAAGTCGTGTCTACCGCCACATCCTGGAAGGTAGAAAGTCCTGAGCGATTCGTCTAATGCATGATGGGGCCGCTGTTCATAGCGATAAGCTATTAAAGTGCAGCTGCAACAACTCAGGTACTTCGTAGCGGTCGCCCAGACGAGACATTTCACCCAAGCGGCGGACATTTTGGGTGTGTCGCAACCTACGTTGAGTAAGCAGATTCACACTCTGGAAGCTTCACTCGGCGCGCCACTGTTCGAGCGGATCCGCGGCGATGTGACCCTGACCGTCGCCGGGCAGACCCTGCTGCCCCTCGCGCAACGGATGATCGCCGACGCCGACGCCGCCCGGGACGCCGTCCAGGACATCGTCGGCCTGCGCCGCGGCGAGGTGCGCCTGGGCGCCACCCCCAGCCTCTGCTCCTCCCTGGTCCCGGCGGTGCTGCGGGCGTACCGGTCGGCGCATCCGGACATCGAGCTGCACATCACCGAGGGCAGCTCGCAGGACCTGATCGGCGGTCTGCTCGCGCACGCCCTCGACCTGGCCCTGATCGTGGCGCCCGAACAGGGCGTCGACCCGGCACTGGAGTTCACCGAACTGCTGCGGGAGAGCCTGGTGGTCGCCTCGGTCGCGGCCGGCCCGGCGCCGACCGTCGGCCGTCAGCTCGAGCTCGCCGAACTGCGGCACACGCCGATGGTGATGTTCCGGGCCGGATACGACATCCGCGAGGTCACCCTGCACGCCTGCGAGCGGGCCGGCTTCACCCCGAAACTCGCCGTCGAGGGCGGGGAGATGGACGCGGTGCTCGCCTTCGTCGAGGCCGGTCTCGGCGTCGCGCTGGTGCCGAGCATGGTGCTCGCCAACCGGCCGCTGCTGCGGGCGACTCCGCTGGCGCCGCCCGGCATGCGCCGGACGATAGCGCTGGCACGCCGGCGCGGCGCGATCCTGTCCCATGCCGCGGCCGCGCTGCGCGACGTCGTGGTCGAGCACATCGCCTCCGGCGAGCTCCCTTTCGGGGTACGCGCGTTGTGAGCGCCCGAGGCCGCGGGGGCGAGCGGTGATCGTCGATTCCCCGTAGGGTAGTCATCTGTCTAACGCCCGTTTAGCATCCCTGGGTGTGTGGCATGGCGAACGCCGGCACGCCCGGCTGGTCGAGGTCTACGACGCTGAGTTCCCGTGGGGTTGGGAGGACGACTTCTTCATGGCGGTGCTGGCCGAGCGCAGCACCCATCGAGTTCTCGACCTGGGCTGCGGCACCGGCCGGCTGGCGATTGCGATGGCCCGCGACGGCCGCCGGGTGACCGGCGTCGACACCGACCCGGCCGCGCTGGACGCCGCCCGGGGCAAACCCGGCGGTGACCGGGTCGAGTGGGTCGAGGGGACGGCCGCGCAGCTCGGGGAGGCGGAGTTCGACGCCGCCTTCATGACCGGGCACGTGGTGCACCGCATCGGCGACGACGCGTGGCCCGGTCTGCTCCGGTCGCTGCGGCGGGCGCTGGTTCCGGGCGGGCGGTTGGTCTTCGACAGCCGGGATCCGGTCGGCGGGGCGGCCGACGACGGGCGGAAGTCCATCGTGCTCGACAACGGCTCGACGGTCGACGCGTGGTCCGCCGAGGGCGAGCGGGAGGGCGGGACGGTGCTGTGCACCAGGCACTACCGCTTCCCGGACGGCTCCGAGATCACCAACACCAGCACGCTGCGACTGCGGACCGAGACGGAGATCCGGGAGTCCCTCGTGGAGGCCGGATTCCGGGTGGAGCAGATCTACGGCGGCTGGGGGCGGGAGCCGGTCGGGCTGGGTGACGGTGAACTGATCGTCATCGCCGGGACGATCGGCTGAGGGGCCTCTGCCGCACAATCGGTTGATCTTGCCCGAATGTGCCGAGATCTAACCAGAAGCCAACGAAAGCATTGCGGGACATGAATCCCGGGCTACTATCCGCACGCATCGGTGACGACCTCTACGGCCTTGACGACAGGGAAAGTTGGGATGTCCGACAACGAGTGGCCACGGCAGCTGCCCGCGGCGGAGCAGGGCGAGTGGAACGAGGAGAGCCCCGGCCGCAGCCGGGTTCTGATGTCGGCTGCCCTGGTGGTCGTGGTCCTGCTGGTGGCCGGTGGCGTCACCTGGCAGCTGATGAACAACGAGTCCTCCCCGGCCGCGCAGCCCAGCGCCGCGCCCGTGCCGGCCGCCACGCAACCCAGCGTGACGCCCTGCCCCGATCCGGAGCTCTCCGTCGTCGTCGCGCCCGAGATCGCACCGGTGATCTCCGCGGCGGCCGAGACCCTGAACCCGTCCGGCCAGCGCTGCCCGCCGGTGCAGGTCCGGGCCGAGGCCTCCGGCACCTTCGCGGCCTCCGGAGCCAAAGCCGACGTCTGGATCCCGTCCTCCAGCTCCTGGCTGAAGGTGGCCGCCGCCGACGGCACCACCTGGACCACGTCCGGCAACCCGATCGCATACTCGCCGGTGCTGCTCGCCGGGCCCGAGGGCATCGCCAGCCTGTACATCAAGGACGGCAAGTCCTCCTGGGCCGGGCTGGTCAAGGCGGTCACCGACGACGTGCTGCCCGCCGTCACCATGCCCGACCCGCTGAAGGACAGCGTCGGCCTGCTCAGCGTGCACGGCGTCCACGCCGCGACGGCCCGCACCACCGAGGACGCCGGCATCGCCCAGCTGCGCGCGCTGACCCTGCGCAGCCGCCTCGAGGACGCCGACGCCGACCCGGCCGTCCTGCTCGACCGGATGAACCAGCATTCCGACGCCACCACCGCGGTGTACGAGATCGGCGTGTTCCCGGTCCTCGAACAGCAGCTGCTCGGCTACCAGAAGACCGACCACCGGATCCGGCTGAGCGGGGCGCCGCCGGTCGACGGCCCGGTCCAGGCGGACTATCCGTTCGCGGTCCGCAAGGGCGTCAAGAAGGATCTGGCCGCCGACCTGCGCGCGGCCGTCACCAAGGAGGCGGTCGAGGCCGCCGGGTTCCGGACCTCCCCGGCAGCCGGTGCGCTGCGCCTGCCCGAGGGCGCCGGGAAACTGACCGCCCCGGCCAGACAGTGGTCGCAGTACCAGAACGTGGGCTTCCAGGTGCTGCTGCTGATCGACTCGTCCGGCTCGATGAACGAGAAGATCACCGACAAGAACGGCAAGGCCAGCACCAAGGCGGAACTGCTGCGGGAGTCCGGGACCAGCGCCGCGCAACTGTTCAACGCGGAGAGCAACGTCGGCATGTGGTACTTCGGGACCGCCGGCGCCAACGGTCCCGCACACGTGGAACAGGTGCCGCTCGGACCGGTCGCCGGTCCGGTCGGCGACGTGACCCGCCGGGAGGCACTGGGCCGGAAGATCGGCTCGTACAAGCCGGAGGCCGCCGCGGGGACACCGCTCTACCAGGCGGTGCTCGACGCGGTGGCGGAGATGCGCACCCAGGTCAAGCCGGGCGCCGCCACCGTGGTGGTGGTGCTGACCGACGGGGCCGACGGCGGCACCAAGTACGCGATGTCCAACCAGCAGTTCCTCAGCCGTCTCGGCGAGCGGCAGGACCCGGCCAAGCCGGTGCCGGTGATCGCGGTCGGGTACGGGCCGGACGCCAACATGACGGCGTTGCAGGGGATGGCCAAGGCGACCGGCGGCCGGGCGATCCCGGCGCGGGACCCGGCCGACCTGGCGTCGGCGATGGCCGAGGCGTTCCTGGCGGCGCACGGCCAGAGCTGAGCCGCTCAGGCTGTCAGGACGATCCGTCCGAAGACCTCGCCGGAATCCATCCGCCGATGCGCCTCGGCGGCCTGGCTCAGGGGAAGCACGTCGTGCACCACCGGCTGCAGGTCGCCCCGGGCGGCGGCGGCCAGGTGCGCGGCGCGGACGGACCGGCGATCCGGCAGCGCGACGGTGGCGGCGCTGAACGTGGCCACCGTCAGCGACCGCTGAAACCCGGCCATCAGCGCGGCCGCCAGTGATGCCGGAGGGGGACCGGCCACCGCGCCGACGAGCACGAGACGGCCGTTCGGGTTCAGCCGGTTGAGGAACGCGGGCAGGTCCGGGCCGGCCACCACGTCGACGACGACGTCGAAACTTCGCGGATCCCCCTGGCCGGAACGATCCAGGACGTGGGTGGCGCCCAGCTCGCGGAGCCGGCGGCCGCGTTCCGGGGACGAGGTGGTGACGGCCACCGCGCTCGCCCCGGCACGAGCCGCCAGCTGAACGGTCATGATGCCCAGACTGCCGGCGGCGCCCCGGACCAGCACGCTGTCACCGGCACTGAACCGGGCCTGGGCCAGACCGAAATGGGCCACGATGCCGGCGCTGCCCAAGGTGACGGCGGCGGTCGCGGGAAGATCGTCGGGGAGGGGAAGGACCTCGTCGGCCGGGACGACCGCCCGCTGGGCGTAACCGCCGCCGCTGCCGGTGAACGCCCAGACCCGCTGCCCGATCCAGATCGGGTCCACGCCGTCGCCCACGGCGGTGACGGTTCCGGCGATCTCGCCACCGGGGACGTGACCCTCCCGGAAACCGTGGGCCGCGAGGGCACCGCTGCGGATCATGACGTCGACACCGCCCACGCCGATCGCCTCGGTGGCGACGAGCATCCGGCCCGGTCCGGGAGTGGGATCGGGGAGGTCGACGACGGCCAGGCCGTCCGGGCCGCCGAACCGTTCGATCGCTATCGCCTGCATGGCCGCTCCTCGGTGCCGTTCGAGATCAGTGCCCGGGACGGTATGCGGAGCGGTGCGGTCGGCGGCGGAACTGAGAGCGGCCGCCGGAGGTTTGACTCACACCGGCCCGCTCTCCCCGCTTCTGCCCTCCTGCCTCTTGCCCGTGGCGATCAGGCCGGGCCGATGGCGTCGGCGACGATGCGGGCGGAGAGGGTGACCATCGGGAGTCCGCCGCCGGGATGTGCGGAGCCGCCCACCAGGAACAACCCGGGGACCGGCCCACGGTTGGACGGCCGGACCAGGCCGCCGGCGGTGCCGTAGATGGCGCCACCGGGTGCGCCGGTCGCGTCCGCCAGATCGGCGGGAGTCCGCGTCTCGGCGAAGACCAGACGGTCCCGGACATCGAGGCCGCGGCGGGCCAGCACGTCCAGCAGATGACCGGCGTAGGCGTCGGCCAGCCCCGGACGCCGCCAGTCGACGGCCGACCGTGCGGTGCCGTGCCGGGCGGCGTTGACCAGGACGAACCAGGACTCGTGACCCTCCGGGTGCACCGCGGGGTCGTCGGCGCGGGTCACGAAGATCGCCGGATCGTCGGCGGGACGGGCGCGGCGGGACGCGGAGCCGAAGACGGCGTCGAACTCGGCGTCGTAGTGGCCGGGGAAGAAGACGGTGTGGTGGGCGAGAGCCGTCTCCCGTCCGCTCCCGGGCTCTCTGTCACGGACCCCGAGGAGCATGACGAAACCGGCGAGGCTGCGATCGGCCAGGGCGGTCAGCCGCTGGGGAGTGGGCAGCAGATCGCGGTAGAGCGTCACGGCGTCCACGTTGGAGATCACCACGTCGGCGGGGACGAACTCGCCGGACGCCAGGCGGACACCACGGACAGCGGTGTCGGCCTCGATCGCGGTGACCTCGGAACCGAGCTTCACGCGTACCCCGGAGGAGACGCACCGTGCGTGCAGTGCGTCACCCAGCGTGCCCAGGCCGCCCGGGAGGTACCACCCACCGTGCGTGAGTTCGGCGTAGGGGATCGCGGCCAGCGCGGCGGGCGCGCGGCGCGGATCGGCGCCGGTGTAGGTGGCGTACCGTTCCAGCAGCATCCGCAGCCGGGGATCACGCAGATAGTGACGGGCAAGACCACGCAGCGTGCGGCCCGGCGCGATGGCGGCGAGATCACCGAGCCGCCAGGAGAGCCGGGCCAGCGACGCGGCGGTCACCGGGCGTTGCAGCACGGAATCCCAGGACGCCTGCCAGATCCGGGCCGCCCGCCGCCAGAAACGATCCCAATCGGTCGCGGCGTCACGGCCGAAGGCGGTGCCGATGCGTTCCAGGAAGATGCCGTGCGACGACGACGAGTCGAGGACGGTGCCGTCCGCGAAAACGTGCCGGACCACCGGATCCAGCGGTTCGGGACGTAGGCCCAGGTCGAGGTCGTCGAAGACGCGGGGCAGGGTGAGCAGGCTCGGGCCGGTGTCGAAGCGGAACCCGTCCCGCTCGTGAACGCCCAGCTTGCCGCCGGTGACGGCGGCACGTTCATGTACCTCTACCCGGTGCCCGGCGGCGGCCAGACGGGCCGCGGCGGCCAGGCCGCCCACCCCGGCGCCGATTACTACGATCTTGCGCACGTCCCCGAGGCTAACGTCTCCGCCTGTGGCCGCTGCCAGGCTGGTCGTCCGGAGCGGTCAGCGGTGGTCGGCTTGTGGTCGTCCGGCTGTCGTCCGGCTGTCGTCATCAGGGCTGCCGGCCGTTGTCGGGGCTGTTCGTTCTCGGTCAGAGTTGGCGTCCGCGCCAGGACAGCCGGCCGTGGCGTCGCATGTGGAACGAGCGTGCGGTCAACCAGGCGAACAGGGTGATCGAAATCGGATGCGCCAGGGAGTCCGGGAGGACCCGGCCACCGGTCGCGGCGGCACTGATCATCCGGCCGGTCACGCCGAGTAGGTAGGCGGCGGTCGCCACGAGGGGACCCGATCCACCGGCGTCCACCACGAGAGTGACGGGGATGGCGGCGAGCGGCAGCGCGTACCCCAGGAGAAGAACGACCACGACGGCGGCCGCACCGGTCGCCGAGCCGAAGGACGCCCACAGGCTCTTGCTGTAGCCGCTGACCAGTTCCGGCCAAGAGGTGTACATCTGGCAGTTGGCCAGCCGTGAACCGTCGGCCAGCGCGATCCGGCCGCCGGAGCGTTTCACCGCTCGGGCCAGGCCGATGTCTTCCAGAATGTCGTCCCGGACGGCCTCGTGACCGCCCGCCCGGTGATAGCCGGCACTGTCCACAATCAGCCACTGACCTCCGGCGGCTGCCAGCGACGGGCGGCGCGAGCGTTCCATGAGACGCAGCGGCAGGAAGGTGAGCCACGACCATTGCAGCAACGGTTGCGCCAGGCGTCCGGTTCCGCTGATCTTGGGGTACGCGGAAAGCAACGTCACCCGGGATTCCCGCAGTGTGGCGACCGCCCCGGCGATGGCGTCCGGTTCCAGAACGACGTCGGCGTCGACGAAGACGAGAACGCCGGCGTCCCGTGCGTGGGCGGCCAGCTGTCGGCAGGCGTGCGGTTTGCCGAGCCACCCGGGAGGCGGGGTGGTTCCGGTCGACAGGTGGATGCGGTCGCCGCCGTGGGCGGCGTCGATGGCGCGGACCAGGCCGGCGGTGTCGTCGGTGGAGTTGTCGTCCAGGACGTGGATGGTCAGGTTCGGTACGCCGCGCTGAGCGAGCAGCGAGGTGAGGCAGGGGGTCAGGCGGTCGGCTTCGTTACGGAGGGGGAGGAGCACGGCGACGTGCTCGTCGCAGGTGGCGTTGCGGGGCGGCCGGCGCAGGAGGAGCGCGTTGATCGCGGTGTGGGCGGTGAGCAGCAACAACGGAACGAGGGGGAGCCAGGGGGTCACGGCCGTCTGCTCGCCGTTTCCCGAGTGGGTCCCGCTGTCTCTTCGGTGGGTCCCGCCGTTCCTCGGTCGCGTTCTGCTGCTTCCCGGGTGAGCCCCGTCGTTTCTGGGGCGAGCCCGGCCCGTGCTCGGGTGAGCCGTGCTGTTTCTCGGATGAGCAGGGGGAGAACGACGGCTCCCATGCCGATTCCTCCCCAGAGGGCGGAGTGCGGCAGATGCAGGAAGACGGCGTGGGCCAGGACCGAGGAGAAGTAGGTCCAGAGCCACAACGCGAGCATCGGTCTGTCCTGGTTTTGGGAGACATCGACATTTTTGATGGTGGACATCGCCGTCATCACCAACAGGGCGAAGCCGAGCCATCCCAGATAGTTGCTGACGGGGATGCCGGAAAGGCCGGGCAGTGCGGGCGTCGGCGCGTGCCACCGCCAGTACCCCTCGGCCACCATCTGCGGATCCAGGAACAGATCCCACGCGGTCAGGCCGACAGCGGCGACCACGATCCGGGCCGCACGGTCGGCGACCAGACGGGACGCGGCGAGCCAGGCGGGCCAGGCCATCCAGGTCCACGCCAACGGGATGATCAGCGGGACGCCGAGCAGTTTCGGGCCCAATTCGCCGGAGTAGTCGTAGGTGCCGAACGGGAAACCCGTCGCCACTCCGGCGGCCTCGACCGCGAACCCGCCCAGCATGGCCGCACCGACCAGCGTGGCGGTCGCCCGGAAACCCCGGGACACGGTGGCATGCCACACCGAACCGGCGACACCGAGTACTACCGTCGTCACGGTCAACCCGTCACGGAGGTCACCGGAGGTCAGCGGATAGCAGATCTGCACCAGGACGAGGGCGCCCAGCAGGAACCATGAGACACGCACGATCAACCGCCGACGGCGCCTTCGACCGCGCGGTCCTCGGTGAGTGGCAGCTCCCGGCCGAGGATCGCGAAGGCCCGCTCGTCACCGGGGAACATGAAGTGACGCAGCACGTCGGAGAACCCGAACCGCCGGTACAGCCGCCAGGCCCGCGATGCCGCCTCGTCAGCCTCCGGAGTGGAGAGCAGCACGCTCCGCCCGTCGGCCATGGCCAGCAGCGCCCGCAGTTGACGGGCGCCGATGCCGTGGCCCTGCGCGACCGGGCGGACGTGCAGTTCGACCACCTCGAAACATCCGGTCAGCCAGTGCTGCCGGGACGGCTCGTCGAGGGCGGACCGCACCTGGTCGTGCCACCACTGGCCGGACATCGAGGTGTAGCCGTACCCGAAACCGGCCAGCCGCCCCTCGGGCGTGAGGGTGGCGACCGCCCGGAAACCCGGGCGCCGTGCGTGCGAGCCGATGTAGCCGCGGCGGGTCTGCAACAGTTCCGGCCGGTAACCCATCGCCTCGCCGTACACCGCCACCACGTCGTCGAGCCGCCGTAACAGGTCGTCCGGCTGCCAAGCAACGAGCCTCATAGCGGGGTGTGCTCCCTTTCGTCGGCTGTCCAGTTCAGCACCGGTCGGTCGCCGCTGATGCCGAGCACCGCGAACCGGGCGAACAACTCCTCGGCATACCACCGATCGACCGGGGTCCGGGCGATTGCCGCTCGGTGCTCCGGCTGACGGTACGCGAAAGCGGTGAGATCCGCGGCAGTGCGCCACACGCTGACAGTCCCCTGCCAGCCGATCGGCGCCTCGCCCACCCCGAACCGGGCCAGGAGCCCCGGTGCCGCATCGAGCTCCCGGACGACCGCCGGCACGGCCTGCCAGAACCGCAGCGCGCGAGTGGGCCGCAACCGTGCCCGGGTGAGCGCCAGCACCATCCCGGACGCCCGGCGCCCCGTCGGCTGGAACGGACTCCGACCGGACCACTCACCCCGGCTGATCAGCGGTTCCAGGTCGACGTGGGCCTGCTGAACGGCGATCCGCTCCCATTCCGGGAACCGTACCGGATGATCGCTCACGGTGATTGCCGCATAGCGGGTCAGATCCGCGTCGCCGGGGCCGAACCCCCGCCCCGTGCCGGTCCCGAGGAACTTGCCGAACCGGACACCCCGCTCCCGCAGCAACTGCCGAGCGAACGCCATCCGCAGCATGGCCGACCCGACGGCATGCCGAGGAACCCGCCAGACATGCAGCCTGACCAGTTCCGCCGATCCGCCCGCCGATCCGCCCGCCGATCGGCCCACCGCACTGCCCGCCGCGAAGTCCGTTGCATCGTCGGCTGGGCTGTCCGCCGCAGTGCTCACTGCAGTGTTGGCAGTGCCCGCTGCGGTGGCGGCAGTGCCCGCTGCAGTGTTGGCAGTGCCCGCAGCGCTGTCAGCTGCGGTGTCCTCCGCCGCCGAGCTGTTCGCCGGTCTGGCGCCCTCTTCCTCTTTCGTTGCCCTCTCCGCTTCTGTTTCCGTTTCTGCTTCCGATTTCGGTTCCGGGAACGGGTCGCTTCTCATGGTCATGTCGTTGGGGAGATGGTGCCGTCGTCCTCCGGCAGCGGGGTGGTGCCGGTGCTCGCTTCGGGCGTCGCGGCAGTTCCGTCATCCGCCGCCCGCGGTCCGGTGGTGTCGGTGGTCGTCCTGTGTTGTGTCGTGGCTGTGCTGTCAGCAGCCCGTGGTGTGGCCGCGTCGGTGTCCGCCTCCCGTAACCCGGTGGCCTCGGCGCTTGCCGCCCACAGCCGGACAGCGAGGTGCTCGTCACGGGCGTGGGCCCATGGCCGTGCCGGGGAGCGCCCCACGTAGTAGCCGCCGTTGACCAACTCCGCCTCGGGCGCGGTGCTGAGCCAGGCCAGCAGTTCGCCGGCTTTCTCCGCGGTGACCAGCCCCGGCGCGTACCGGTACAGGAACCGGGTGATCCGGCCCGCGCCGAAGTTCGTCCGGACCACGCCCGGATGGAACGCCACACTCGTCACATCCGGCCAGCGCCGGGTCGCCTCCGTGGTGAAGAGGATGTTCGCCGCCTTCGCCCCGGAATACGCCTGCCAGGAGCTGTACCGCGCCGGATCGCCGGCCAGCCTCTCCGGGTCGGGGCGTCCGCGCTGATGGGCACGGGACGAGGTGTTCACCACGCGGGCGCCGCGCAGACGTTCCCGCAGCAGGTTGGTGAGCAGGAAGGGGGCGAGATGGTTGCCCTGGATGGTCGCCTCGAAGCCGTCCGGGGTGCAGTGGTAGCCCTCGACCATGCCGCCGGCGTTGTTGGCCAGCACATCGATCCGTGGACAGACCTCGAGCAGCCGATCGGCAAGCTCCCGAACCTGGGCGAGATCGTCGAAGTCGCAACGGAACCAGACCGGTTCGCGTCCACCGGCGGCTGTCGTCACCCGGGCGACCGCGTTCGCCAGACGTTCGGGGTCACGCCCGACGATGATCACCTCATTCCCCTGGGCGGCCAGCTGTTCGGCAGCGGCGAGACCAACCCCGGAGCTGCCTCCGGTCACCACGATCGTCTGTCCCATGCCGCCTCCTGATCAACGCTGTTCCCCCGCATCCTCCCCTGCCCTTTCCCTTTCGCCGCGCTCTCCCCACCTGCTGGTCTCGTTGTCCGTGACCGCTGTTCACGGAGCTCTATGCCTCCTTGGCGTGGGCGACCTCCTGATTTGAGTGGGAGTGGCCGGTGGTGGCCGGAGGGGTTTGAGCGGGATGGTCGGCGTCGGTCGTGGGGAATGTCTGTGTTGCCGGTGCCGGTGCCGGTGCCGGTGCCGATGTCGGGTCTGGTGCTGGTGCTGGTGCGGGGCGGGTGTGGCGGAGGGCTGGGGCGAGGGTCAGGGTGACCGCGACCGAGGCGGCGGCCATCACCGTGATCGTGGTGGCGGGGGAGAGCCACTCGGCGATGGAACCGGCCAGCGCGGCGCAGATCGCCTGCATGGTGAGCATGCCCGAGGTGTGCAGGCCGAGCGCCTGACCACGGAACTCCGGCAGGGTCAGGGCCACCAGACGTTCCTGCAGCAGCAGCGTGGAGCAGTAACCCACCCCGGCGACCGCCGCCGCCATCGCCGCGAGCGGGAGGGGAAGGCCGAGGGCAAACGGCAGATAGGGTACGGCGAGCAGCAGTCGCATGAACGGCGCCAGGCGAACCCGGATCGCCGGAGTGAGGAAGCGCCCGGCGAGCACGTCGCCGGTGAGCATGCCGAGCGCCGACGCGGCCAGGAGCAGACCGGCCCCCGAAGGAGCGTAGGGGACGAACAGTGCCTCGCAGCCGACGATCAGACCGTTCGGGAGCCACAGGCCGATGTAGACCGGGCGTACCGAGGGAATGCTCCAGAGCTGACGGTTGACCCGCCAGGTCGTCGTCACCGAGGGGCGTCCCGTCGCGCGTGGAGCGCGGCGGGTGAGCCCTCGCCGGAGCACCAGTGCCGCCGTCAGATGCAGGCACGCCGCGGCGAGCAGGGTCTGCGTCGGGGTGAGTGCGGACACCAGCAGGCCGCCCGTGGCGAAACCGACGATCTGCATCGTCCCGACCGAGATGTTCAGTGCTGACCGGCCCAGCAGGTAAGCCCCCTCGGGGACGATCTCGGTCAGCAGCCCGGCCCGGGCGCCACCACCCACCGAACTCACCAGGCCCATGGCCAGCAGCACCATGAAGAGCGCCGGCACCGGCAGACCCGGAACGGCGAGAATCGCGATCAGGGTCGCGGATGCCAGCGACACCCCGGTCAGTGCGGCCCGGGGCGGCAGCCGATCGGCCGCGGAGAGCAGCAGCATCGCGCCGGCCATCTGCGCCACGGATGGACCGAACATGCTCAGCGCCGCGTACAGCGGAGAACCGGTGCGGGAGTAGACGCTCGTCGCCAGGGCCAGACCGCTCACGGTCGTGGCCGCGGTGCCCGTGCAGGCCGCGGCGAACAGCGGAGTGAACTCCGGTGTCCGGAACAGTTGTCGATAGGTGCGCATGGCCGGGAAGTGTTCTGCCCGTCCCGGCCGGACCGTTAATGTTTCGCGCACCGGCGAAAGGACGGTCCCCGTGGGCTGGTGGCGCATCGATACCGACACCCTGGCCGGCAGCCGTTTCGTGCTGTCGCCCCTGGCGGAGACGATGGCCGCGCTGATTCTGCTGCGCTGGGACAAGGCGGAGCACCCCGGCGACCGTGAGTGGCTGCGGGCGCACCGTCCCGCATATCTCGCTCACCTCGCGGATGAACCGGCGACTCGGGCCCTTGTCGAGCTCGCGGTGCAGCCCCGCTGGCTGGCCGATTTCATGACCCTCCCGGCGGGCGACGAGGAGCGGCCGTTCGAGGAGGAGGTCGCGGTGGTGCGCGCGGCCACCCGGGTGGCGGCCCGCGCCGACCTCGGGCCGTTGCCGGCCGTGCTCGAGGACGCCGACCTGGGCGGACTGGCCGCCGACCTGATGACCTGGATCTGGCGGCGGATCGTCGAACCGGACTGGCCCCGGCGCCGGCGCATCCTCGAAGCCGACGTGGTCGCCCGCACCCGGCAGCTCACCCTCGGCGGGTGGGAGGCCGCGCTGGGCCGGATGCGTACCGGAATGCGGTGGCTGGGCCAGGGACGTTTGCAGATCAATGCATACGATTACCCACCCCGTGATGTCTCCGGGCAGCGTCTGGTCTTCGTCCCGGTGAGCATGTCCAACGGATGGGTGTCGTGGGACGGGCCGGAGAGCCGCCGCTGCGCGGTGATGTATCGCTGCTCGGGGCTTCTCGCCGACGTTGGACGAGCGGTGCCCGGAGCACTGGGACGTCTGCTGGGCGCGGGCCGGGCCCGGGTGCTGGTGGAGGTCGGGCGCCCCAAGAGCACCAGCCAGTTGGTGGCGGTCACCGGGCAGGGACTCGGATCGGTCGGGCGGCATCTGAAGGTGTTGCTGGAAGCCGGACTGGTCGGCCGGCGGCGGGCCGGCCGGAACGTGCTCTATGCCCGGACGGCGGCCGGGGATGCGTTGGTCCGGGCGGCCTCCGCGGAGTGAGCCGCGCGTGTGGCTCGTCTGCCTCACCGGGTGTCTCCTCTCTTCTGCACCGGCTCTGCGCTGTCGGCGCCGGTGCTGAACGGCCGTCTCGGGGCCCTGTGCGATGTCGAGTTTGAGGTCTGCCCCAGGGGCCGACTCAAGCCCTGCGGCGGGCCGATCTGCTGTCGATCATCTGTTCGAAAAAGGCGCGGTGAGGTGGCCCTGAAGGTTGCCTTTTTGTCGTAGGGGGGTGCTAGTCTCTGGGGCAGTTAGAACGGATGTTCGAAAGGGTGTTCGTTCCGGCGAGGGAGCGTGTTTCGCGGCTCGTCTCCCGCCCGCGGCGCCCGCGAAGCGCCGCACGCGTGATCCGGGCATTCGCGGGCTCGGATTCGCATCAGGCAGGCCGTCGCCCGTCGCCTCCGACCCCCGGTGGCGGGCGGCGGACCCGCCTACCGGTGTCCGGCCGGGTGTGGTGTGGGGAAGCTTCATGCCCGGCCGGCCGCCATCTCGCGAAACGGTGTGCGCTGCGTCTTCCTCCGCGGCACGGTTCGACCCAGTCGGATGCGGAACAGGCGAGGAGAAACGACCATGGCGAGCACCACGGCCGCAACGGCCCGCACGGCTCCCGGCTTCAGGACGGTTCCCGGACCGGCGCTCGTCCCGAGCCCGGTCGAACCCATGGCCGATCCGCGCCCAGCGCAGGCCGATCCGCGCGCAGCAGAACTTGACTCTGCCTCCACAGGACTTGGTGGGGACCCAGCCGGAACTGATCCGCGCCGAGCGGGAGCCGATCCACGCCCCGCAGGGACGGTGGTCATCCCGGCTCAGGCCGAGCCGATGATCACCCCGAACGCAATTTCCCCACGTCAGGCTGCCCCCGTGCGCGGCACGGCTGCGGGCATGTCGCGGTCCAGCGTGGCGGAGATGTCACCCACCGGGGCGATGGATGCGTTGCCGGCCCGTGCAGCGTGCGGGTCCCTGTCCAGCGCGGCGGACATGTCGGCTTCCAGCTCGGAGGATGTGTCGCCGACGAGCGCGGCGGACAGGTCACGGTCGGGTGGGGCGGACATTCCCGCGGTGCCGGCGCACATGCTTCCGCATCGCACGCCCGCTCAGCTGCTGGTGATCGCCCGGCAGAGTCTTGAGGAGGCGGTGCACACCACTCCGGACGGTTTGCGGTTCGCGGCGGCGCATCTGGCGGCGTTGCGGGCGGCCGCCGCGCTGCTCGCTGCTCGTGCCCGGCCGGCCGGGCCGGGGCGCCGCACCCGGGCGACCAGTGTGTGGTCGCTGCTCGTGCTGGTCGCTCCGGAGTTCAGCGACTGGGCGGGTTACTTCGCCCTCGGTGCGGGCAAGCGCGCCGCGGCGGAGGCCGGCATCCCACAGGTGGTGAGCGCCCGTGAGGCGGACGACCTGGTGCGCGCCGCCGAGCAGTTCGTCGCGGTCGCCGAGTCGTCGCTGGGCCTGACCTGCCAACCACCACTGGCCGCGTGACCGGGTGGGGATGTTCCCGGTCGCAGCCGGCCCTCAGCCGAACCGCACCCGCGGACAGCCTGACAGCCGCCGTCACACCTGCGATCAACAGAGCGGCGTCTGTCGGCTGCCGGGCAGTCAGCGTTACATCTACGGACAGCCAGGCGGTCGTCATCTCCTCTGCCACTGTCATCTCTTCCGACAAGTGGACGCCGTCTGCTGGTTGCCGGGCGGTTGACGTTGTGTCTGTGGACGGATGGGCGGTGGTCACCGCTTCTGCCGTCGGCGGGGAGTGTCTGCCGGTTACGGGAAAGACAGCGGCGTGTCTGTGGGCAGTTGGGCAGTGGTCGTCGCGCCCACCGCGAGCGGGACAGTCCCTGCAGCCGGCCGTGGTGACCGTCCTCGGCTCCGAGCTCGCGCTGGACTTCGGCGGTGTGACTTCGGCGGTGTGTGACTTCGCCGTGTCGTGACAGTGAGCTTCCGAGAGGGGCGGCATCACCTCGCTGCGGCGGCGAACGCCCGCAGAGGGTGGCTTCGCTTCGTTGTGGTGGCCCGTTCAGGACGGGTGGCTTCGCTTCGTCGGTGTGGTGACTGTCCGACGGTGGTCCTGCTTCGTCGTGGCGGTGAACGTGGTCTGAATCCGGATCCGGGAGCCGTGCTCGTCGGTGGGGCGGCCGCCGGGTGATCCGGTTGCTTTGGGCTTCGGCACACCTCAGCGGCGGTAGGTGGGTGGTGAGCGGGGAGATGCGGAACGGGGCGGGGACGTGGCGGGGCGCATGATCGGCAGTGCGGTGGCCCTGACGGAGTTGGTGCGGCCGGCTACCGGAAGTGACGAGACGGGTGTGCACCGGATGCTGCCGGTGGCGCCCGAGCTGGGTGGGCTACTGCCTGGGCAGGGGCTTCGCCGGGGGAGCACGGTGGCTGTGGCGTACGGCGGGAAGAACAGCTTGACGCTCAGCGGTCGGCAGAACCGTCGTGAGGCGGGGGCGGACGGCTGGCGGAAACCTGAGGGCGGGCTGCGGGGTTCCCGGGTGGCGGCGTTGGCCTCCGTGCGGGAGCGGGCCACCGACGCCGGTGGAGGTACCTCGCTGATGCTGTCGTTGCTGGCCGCCGCGTCCCGGGCCGGAGCGTGGTGTGCCGTCGTCGGGGTGCCGGAGTTGGGGGCGCTGGCCGCGGCCGAGAGTGGCGTCGTGCTGGAACGGCTGGCTCTGGTGCCGGAGCCGGGGCCGGAGTGGCCGACTGTGGTGGCGGCTCTGATCGACGGGGTGGACGTGGTGGTGGCGGCTGTTCCCGGGCCGGTGCCCGGCACGGTGGCCGGTCGGCTGGCGGCCCGGGCCCGGCAGCGCGGATGTGTGCTGGTGCCGTTCGGGGACTGGGCCGGGGCGGACGTGACGTTGGAGGTCAGCTCCGGGCAGTGGGAGGGGATCGGAACGGGCCGGGGGCGTCTTCGGCGCCGGGAGGTCACCGTGGTGGCCCGGGGCAGGGGCGCGGCCGCCCGGCCGCGGGAGATGACCATGTGGATGCCCGGGGTCACGGTCCGGTCGGAGCCGGCCGGGACCGGGCGCGGGCGACTCACCGTGGTGCCCGGGACGAAAGCGGTGTCCGGGGCGGGAGCGGTACTCGAGGCGAAAGCAGTGTCCGGGGCGGGAGCGGTACTCGAGGCGAAAGCAGTGTCCGGAGCGGGAGCGGTACTCGGGGCGGAAGCGGTGTCCGGGGCGGGAGTGGTGCCCGGGACCAGAGCGGTTCCCGGCGCGAGAAGCGGGGAGATCTGATGGAGACGGCCGCGCGGATGTTGCTGGTGTGGTGCCCGGACTGGCCGGTCGTCGCCGCGGAGATCGTGGACGGGATCCCGGCTGACGCGCCGGTCGCGGTGTTCGCCGCCAACCGGGTCGTGGCCTGCTCCGATGCTGCCCGGCGGGAGGGGGTACGGCGGGGGCTGCGCCGACGGGAGGCGCAGGGCCGGTGTCCCCGGCTGATCGTCGTGGAGCACGATCCGGTGCGGGACGCCCGGGCGTTCGAGCCGGTGGTGGCCGCCGTCGAGGAGGTGGTGGCCGGCGTCGAGGTGATCCGGCCGGGTGCCTGTGCGGCGGCGGCGCGCGGCCCGGCCCGGTATTTCGGCGGGGAGGAGGCCGCGGCCGAACGGATCGTGGAGCAGGTGGCGCAGGCGTGCGCGGTGGAGGCGCAGGTCGGGGTCGCGGATGGCGTGTTCGCGGCCGGGATCGCGGCGCGGACCGGGCGGGTCGTGGCGGCGGGGGAGACACCTGACTTTCTTCACCGCGTACCCCTGGAGGCTTTGGAGAGGCCGCAGCTGACCGACCTGCTGCACCGGCTGGGGGTGAAGACGCTCGGCGAGTTCGCTGCGTTGCCGGCCGGGGACGTGCTGAACCGGTTCGGGTTCGACGGGGCGTTGTCGCATCGGCTGGCGTCCGGGGCGGATCATCGGCCGCTTGCGGTGCGACGGCCGCCGGTGGATCTGACCGTGGAGGAGACATACGACGAGCCGCTGGACCGGGTGGACGTGGCGGCGTTCGCGGGCCGGGCCCTGGCCGAAAGGGTTCATGACCGGCTGGCCGCGTACGGGTTGGCCTGTACGCGGCTCGGGGTGGAGGCGGTGACCGCGGACGGTCAGGAGTTGTGCCGGGTGTGGCGGCATGACGGCCTGCTCACTGCGGCGGCCATCGCCGAACGGGTGCGCTGGCAGCTGGACGGCTGGCTGACCGGGGCGCGGCGCCGTGGACCGGAGCGTCCCACGGCGGGGCTTGTCCGGTTGCGGCTGGTGCCGGACGGGGTGTTGGCGCATGTCGGGCTGCAGCCGGGCCTCTGGGGAGACACCGGTACGGAGCGTGACCGGGCGCATCGGGCGTTCAGCCGGGTGCAGGGTCTCCTCGGGCCGGAGTCCGTGGTCACGCCGGTGTTGAGTGGCGGTCGGTCGGCGGACGACCAGGTGCGACTGGTGCCGTGGGGTGACGAGCGGGTGCCGGTACGGGAGGGCGCGGAGTCGTCGGAGCCGGTGCCGGGAGTGGCCACCGTGCCGGTACTGGACCGGGCGACGAGTCCGCCTCTGTTCATCATCAGCAGCGCCGAGAACCGGGAGACGAAGGAACAGGGCGAGATCGGCGTCCGAGTCAAGGTGCGCCGCAAGCGGGGCCGGGGCCGGGCCGTCGTGCTGCCCCCGTGGCCGGGCCGTCTGCCGCGCCCGGCGCCCGCGGTCGTGCTGCCCAGCCCGTTGCCCGCCATGGTTCTCGACGGCGCGGGCCTACCGGTCGGTGTCAGCGCCCGGCTCGAGGTGACCGAGGCGCCCGCCACCCTGGCTCTCGATCGTGGACGACCGATGGCGATCACCGGTTGGGCGGGTCCGTGGCCGGTGGACGAGCGCTGGTGGGCGCAGGACGAGGCCCGGCGGCGGGCGCGTTTTCAGATGGTGCTGGACGACGGGCGGGCGCTGCTGGTCTCGCTCGACGGCGGCCGGTGGCTGGTGGAGGCGATCTATGACTGAGCGGGTTCGGCGATGAGTTTTCACAATCCGGCGGTGCCGTGGCGTGATCTGGAGAAGGCGCTCGGCGACGGCGGTGACGCCCCGGCCTGGACCCACAAGCGGGAGCCGTACCGGAAGAGCCCGGCACTGATCCGGTCGGAGAGCAGTACCGCCTACGCGGAACTGCACTGCCACACCAATTTCAGTTTCCTGGACGGCGCCAGTCATCCCGAGGAGCTGGCCGAGGAGGCGGCGCGGCTGGGCCTGACCGGGCTGGCGGTGACCGATCATGACGGCTTCTACGGGGTGGTGCGGTTTTCCCAGGCGGCTCGTGAACTGGGGCTTCCCACGATTTTCGGCGCCGAGTTGTCGCTGGGACTGTCCCGTCCGCAGAACGGCGAACCGGATCCGGAGGGTCTGCACCTGCTCGCTCTGGCGCACGGCCATGAGGGGTACGCCCGCCTGGCCCGGGTGATCTCCCAGGCGCAGCTGCGCGGTGGTGAGAAGGGACGTCCCGACTACGGCGATCCGGAGCAGATCGCCGAGGTGCTCCGGGATCACGTGCTGGTGCTGACCGGCTGTCGTAAGGGGATCGTCCCGGCGGCTCTGGCCACCGGTGGTGTCGAGGCGGCGGCCCGGGAGCTGGACCGTCTCGTGGCGCTGTTCGGCGCCCCGAACGTGGCCGTCGAGTTGACCGACCACGGCGACCCGTACGACGAGGACCGCAACGACGCGTTGGCCGCGCTGGCCAGGAGCCGCCGGCTGGAGGTGGTCGCCACCAACAACGTGCACTATGCGACGCCGTCCCGTCGCCGGCTGGCCACGGCTCTCGCCGCGGTCCGGGCCCGGCGCAGCCTGGACGACATGGACGGTTGGCTGCCCGCGGCCGGCGCCGCCCATCTGCGCAGCGGGGACGAGATGGCCCGCCGGTTCCGGGACTATCCGGGTGCGGTGGCGAACGCCGCGATGTACGGCGAGGACCTGTCCTTCGATCTGGACCTGGTGGCGCCGCGGCTGCCCGATTGTCCGGTGCCGGACGGGCACACCGAGATGAGCTGGCTGCGGGAGCTGACCATGCGCGGTGCCCGGGAGCGCTATCCCGGCGGGGAGCGGAAGGCCTACGAGCAGCTGGAGTACGAACTCCGGATGATCGAGGAGCTGGGGTTCCCGGGCTACTTCCTGGTCGTCCACGACATCGTGCAGTTCTGCCGGGAGAACCGGATCTACTGCCAGGGTCGTGGGTCGGCGGCCAACTCGGCCGTCTGCTACGCGCTGTTCATCACGAATGTCGACGCGGTCCGGTACGGCCTGCTCTTCGAACGGTTCCTGGCGCCGGAGCGGGACGGCCCACCGGACATCGACGTCGACATCGAGTCCGACCGGCGGGAGGAGGTGATCCAGCACGTCTACCGCAAGTACGGGCGGGAGCACACCGCCCAGGTCGCCAACGTCATCGCGTACCGGCCCCGGTCGGCGGTACGCGACATGGCACGGGCGTTCGGATTCTCCCCGGGCCAGCAGGACGCGTGGAGCAAGCAGATCGACCGCTGGGGTGACGTGGCGACCGCCGAGGACATCCCGGACCAGGTGGTCGAAGCCGCCAACGCGGTCCAGGACTTCCCGCGGCACCTCGGCATCCACTCCGGCGGCATGGTCATCTGCGACCGGCCGATCATCGAGGTCTGCCCGGTGGAGTGGGGCCGGATGCCGAACCGCAGCGTCCTGCAGTGGGACAAGGACGACTGCGCCGCCGTCGACCTGGTCAAGTTCGACCTGCTCGGGCTGGGCATGCTGTCCGCGCTGCACTACGCCTACGACATGATCGACGACGAGCTGGACATCGCCACGATGCCGCTCGACGACGACGAGGTCTACGAGATGCTCTGCCGCGCGGACTCGGTCGGCGTCTTCCAGGTGGAGAGCCGCGCGCAGATGGCCACGCTGCCCCGCCTCAAACCCCGCGTCTTCTACGACCTGGTCATCGAGGTGGCACTGATCAGGCCGGGGCCGATCCAGGGCGGGTCGGTTCACCCGTACATCCGAAGGAAGAACGGCCTGGAGAAACCCGCCGTGCCGCACCCGCGCATGGAGAACGCCCTGGCCAAGACCCTGGGGGTGCCGCTCTTCCAGGAGCAGCTGATGCAGCTGGCGATCGATGTGGCCGGTTTTGACCCGTCGGAGGCCGACCAGCTGCGCCGGGCGATGGGTTCGAAGCGCTCGGCGGAACGGATGGAGAGGATCAGAAACAGACTTTACGAGGGCATGGCAGGCAACGGGATCACCGGCGCGCTGGCCGACGATCTGTTCCACAAGCTCTCCGCGTTCGCCAGTTACGGCTTTCCGGAGAGCCACGCGATGAGCTTCGCCTATCTGGTGTACGCGAGCGCATGGCTCAAGCGCTACCACCCCGCGGCGTTCTGTGCGGCCCTGCTCAACGCGCAGCCGATGGGCTTCTACTCGCCGCAGACGCTGGTCGACGACGCGCGGCGGCACGGTGTCGAGGTGCGGCGGCCGGACATCAACCTCAGCGACGCCGCGGCGGTCCTGGAGAGCACACCGGAGAGCCGGCGAAGATCCGCGGCCGGGGAACCTCCGCACGCCTGGGGGCTGCGCGGACCGGCCGTCCGGCAAGGTCTCTCCGCTATTCGTACGATCGGAGCAGAGCTCGCCGCAAGGATCGAGGAGGAACGGGACAACCGTGGTCCGTATCGGTCAATGACGGATCTCGCACGGCGTACCGGATGCTCCACCGCGCAGCTCGAGGCGCTCGCCACCGCCGACGCCTTCGCGGGCTTCGGCCTCTCCCGCCGGGAGGCGCTGTGGGCCGCCGGAGCCGCGGCCCAGGACAAACCGGACCGTCTCCCCGGCACGGTGACCGGTGTCGAGGCGCCCATGCTGCCCGGCATGAGTGACGTGGATGTCCTGGTCGCGGACGTGTGGGCGACCGGATTGTCGCCGGACACGCATCCGGCCCGGTTCATCCGGGACGACCTCACACGGGCCGGGGCGCTGCCGATCGACCAGCTCGGCGGTACCGAGGCGGGCACCCGGATCCGGGTCGGCGGGATCGTCACGCACCGGCAGCGGCCGGCCACCGCGGGCGGGGTGACCTTCGTGAACCTGGAGGACGAGACCGGGATGCTGAACGTGACCTGTTCGCCCGGGTTGTGGCAGCGCTACCGGCGGGTGGCGCGGACCAGTACGGCGCTGCTGGTGCGGGGGCGTCTGGAGAAGGCCGAGGGGGTGCTCAACCTGGTGGCGGACCGGCTGGACGCGGTGACGCCACCAGTAAGTCCGACTTCTCGTGATTTCCGGTGATAAGAACGGTAGGAGGCTTATCGTGCAGCATGATGCGAACTCCGATAGTCCTCGTCGCGGCGGCCGCAGCCCTGGTGGGCCCGGCCTCGCCGGCCGCCGCCGCCGAGAAGTCCCAGATCACCCTCACCTACATGGCCAAGGCGGGGTACGCCACCGCGGTCAGACTGACCTGCGACCCGGTCGGCGGCGCCCATCCCCGGGCCGCCGAGGCGTGTGCCGAACTCGCGCGTACCGGCGCCGATCCGGACAAACGCGAGGCCGACCCCACCATGTGCATGATGCTCTATCAACCGGTCACCGCCCAGCTGGCCGGCAGCTGGCGAGGCAGAACGGTGGCGTGGGAGCGGACCTACGGCAACACCTGCGAGATGAACCGCGCCACCGGGGTCCTCTTCACGTTCTAGAGAATGGGACGGCCGTTAGTCTGCTCGGGTGGAAACTTCTGCGCGCACGGCACGCCCGCTCGTCACGGCCCGCACCGCGGCGGTCTGGACCGTCCTCCGAGCTGAGCTGGAGCGGCACGCCGGACGCGAGCTGACCGTGCTCGACGTCGGCGGCGGCACCGGTGGCTTCGCGGTGCCCCTCGCCGAGGCCGGGCACGCCGTCACGGTGATCGACGCCAGCCCCGACGCGCTCGCCGCGCTGACCCGGCGCGCCGCCGACGCCGGGGTGGCCGACCGGATCACCGCGGTGCAGGGCGACGGCGACGCGCTCGCCGGCCTGGTCGCGCCGGGCAGCGCCGACCTGATCCTCTGCCACTCGGTCCTCGAGATCGTCGACGACCCGACCGGCGTGCTCGCCGCGATCACCGCCGCGTTGCGGCCCGGCGGCGCGGTGAGCCTGCTGGTGGCCAACCGTGCGGCCGCCGTCCTGAACCGGGCCGTCAACGGCCAGCTGCGGGCGGCGTCCGCGCTGGTCACCGATCCGGCCGGCCGGGCCGGTCCGCGCGACACGCTGCTGCGCCGCTACGACGCGACGAGCGCCGGCGACCTGCTCACGGCCGCGGGACTTCAGGTCGAGGCCACCCATGGGGTACGCGTGTTCGCGGACCTGCTGCCGGCCGCGGTGATCGAGGAGGACCCGCAGGCGGTGCTCGAACTGGAGACGGCCCTCAGCTCCCTCAGCCCGTTCCGGGACATCGCCTCCCAGGTTCACCTGTTCGCCCGGCGGCCGGCCTGATCATGACTTTCGACGACGGTCTGCACCCCGACGCGCTGCGGACCGTGGCGCCCGCCTACGGCACCGGCAGCCTGGCCGATCTGCTGCCCAGCGTGTGCGCGGTGCTGAACGTCCCGGGCGCGGAGGACGTGCTCGGTCTCGGCGCCCGTCTCGACGGGATCACCAAGGTCGCGGTGCTGCTCGTCGACGGCATGGGCGCCTACCAGCTGCCGCTGATGGCGCCCCTCGCCCCGGTGCTGGCCGACCTGGCCGCCGGTGGACGCGGCCACGCCGGGACGCTGACCGCGGGTTTCCCCTCGACCACCCCGGTCAGCCTGGTCACCCTCGGTGCCGGAGTGCCGCCGGGGGAACACGGCATCCTCGGGTTCACGGTCCGCCGGCCGGACGGCGGCGTGCTCACCCACATCTCCTGGGGCGACGACCCGGACCCGCGGCTCTGGCAGCCGGTGCCGACCTGGATGGAACGAGCGTCGGCGGCCGGCGTGGCGGTCAGCGTGGTGAGCCGGCCCGCCTTCGAGGGCAGCGGGCTGAGCCTGGCGGCGAACCGGGGCGGCGTCTACATCGGCGCGGCCGACGGTCCGGCGGTGGCCGCCGGAATGCTGGCGGCGCTGCGGGCGGCGACCGGACCCGCGCTGGTGTACGGCTACCACCCGGACCTCGACCACTACGGGCACGAGGACGGGGTCGGTTCGCCGACCTGGCAGGAGGCGGCCCGGGGTGTGGACCGGCTGCTCGACGAACTGGCCCACGGTCTGCCGCCGGGTGCGGCGCTGCTGGTGGTCGCCGACCACGGTCAGCTGAACGTGCCGGCGGAGGGCCGTCTCGACATGGCCACCACGCCGGCGCTGGCCGACGGGGTGACGGGAGCGGCCGGGGAGCCCCGGGTCCGGTACCTCCACACGGCGCCGGGCGCCCGGGACGGCGTGCTGGAGACCTGGCGCGCACTCTCGGACTCTCTGGTGCTCTCCCGGGACCAGGTGATCGACGAGGGCTGGTTCGGTCCGGTGCCCGCGGCGCACGCCGACCGGATCGGTGACGTGGTGATCATCTGCCGGGGGAGGGAGCTGGCGCTCGCCACCGGATGGGAACCGGAGAAGGTGGGGCGGTTGGTCGCGTACCACGGGTCCGTCACCGCCGCCGAAATGACGGTTCCGCTGCTCATCGTACGATGACGACCCATCCGGGCCGGTCGATCGGCGAGCCCTTTCCGGGATCATGCGTCAAGCCAGCTCACCGCGGGTGAGGGGAGTCATCCGTACGGGTGATCGGCCGGTGTAGCCGGTCTTTTGGGACGAACCGATCTTCGGAGCACGGAAAATCACCCGCACTCGGCGGTCGTCCCGCTTTCCGACCCGCCGACCCGCTCGTAGACTTGCGTGGTAAGGCAGCCGACGGCTGCCCCGCATCATCACACCTGCACCACCACCGGCTCCACCACGGAGCCGGACATGCGCCCGGGGAGGAATGCCGTGCCGCTCTCGGAGCACGAGCAGCGGCTGTTCGATCAGATCGAGCGGTCGCTTGCCGAGGACCCCAAGTTCGCCTCGGCTGTGCGGGCCAGCGACCCGCGTTTTCACGCACGGCGCCGGCTCATCATCGCCGCGTTCGTCATCGTGCTGGGTCTCGCCCTCGTTGTCTACGGGACGGTGAGCCAGAGCACGCCGCTCGGTGTGGCCGGCTTCGCGGTCATGCTCGGCGCGGCGGCGTTCGCGATGCAGTCCCGTCGTCGTGGCCAGGCGCCCGACCTCAAATCGGTCGGGGGCACCGCGACGCGGCGCACGCGGCAGGGCGGCCGCCGGGGTGGACTGATCGACCGGCTCGAGGAACGGTGGCGCCAGCGGCCGGAAGGTCATCGCTGACCCGGCGGTAACGCCAGGGGTTCCGGCGACGAAGGCGGCCGTCCGGCCGCCTTTCGTCGTTTCCGCTTACGCTCGTTTTGCGAGCCTTGTCCGGGTTTATCCCGCTCTTGCGGCTTGTCTTCCCCGCCGGGCTGCCCAGCGCTTGTTCCCCATCGTGCGCGCGTGTCCAGCCCGCTGAGCCAGCCCGTGCTCGCTCGCCTCTGATCGCGCTCGTGCCGGTCCGCTCTGCGCTCGCCGTATCGCCTCACTCGGCTGTGCGCGCAGGTGAATCCGACTACACGCGCTCACGTCGGCCGACCAGCCGGCACGGTGACGGGGCATGCCCGCCGAATCGTCCGCGCCCGGTGCTGGAAACGGTGGAGGCCGTCACCCCGGATCCGGGGTGACGGCCTCCACCGTTCGGTTCAGCCGTTCAGTGTGTGGCGCGCTTGTTCATGAACCGCCGCGGACTGAACCGGACCATCGCGTCCCGGACCGTCGTCGCCCGCTCGGCGAGCCGGGTGAACGCCTCGGCGGCACCCAGCCGCCAGCCGATCAGCACCGACGGGGGCAGCAGCATCGCCCGGGCCTTGACCCGGAACGTCGCCGCCTCCCCGAGCCCGGCCCGGATCCGGCCGAGCGCCGCCGTCAACTCCACGCCCTGCATCGGCTGCCGGGCGTACCGCGCACGTTCCTCAGCGGTGCCCAGCAGGGTCGCCGCCTCGGCCGAGTCGCCACTCAGCTCCGACTCCTTGATCAGGCGCTGGGCGGTGAGCCGCGGTGTCTCAGTCGGGTCCACCGTCACCTGGTAGTCGACCATCGTGTCGATGAGTTCGTCCCAGGCCGCGTGGGCGTCCGCACGAGCCCGGGTCGACTCGGTCGTGACCACGATGTCCGAGACGGTGCCGTCCTGCCCGTCCGGTCCGCCCGCCACCACCGTCGTCACGCTCTCGGTGGCCGCGTGCCGCCGGCGCCGCTGCAGCACCCGCAGCATCGCCGGGACCAGGAGCAGCGCGACGAGCAGGGCGAACCCGGCCACGATCAGCAGGGCCGTCGTCCAGGCGCCGCTGTCGGCCGGGGTGGCGCCCTCCGCCGTCGGGTTGCTGCCGTCGATGTTGCGGTCCGGGGTCTGCGGCTGATTCGGCGCCGCCGACGAGTCGTCGTCCGGCGTGGTCGTGCCGGCCGACGCGGAGGCGCTCGGTTCGGCCTGGTCCACGTTCGGCGCCCACGAGGAGCGGGCCGATCCGGCCACCCCGCCGGCCGGCGTGGCGTCGAACGGCACCCAGCCGAAGCCGTCGAGGTAGACCTCGGTCCAGGCGTGCGCGTTGCGGTTGGTGATCTGGTAGACGCCGTTGCCCAGCGAGGTGCCCCGGGTGAACCCGAAGGCGACACGGGCCGGGATGCCGGCCTCGCGGACCATCCACGCCATCGCGGCCGCGTACTGCTGGCAGTAGCCGGTCCGGGTGTTCAGGAACGTCGCGATCTCCGAGGCCGCCCCGCTGGTCTGGGTCGACAGGCTGTACTTGAACCCGTTGTCCGCGGAGAAGAACCCGTAGATCGCCCGGACCTTGTCGTATTCGGTCTTCTTGCCCGCGATCAGCTCTTCGACCTGCGCCTTCACGACCGCGTCGTCGGGCGCGGCGGTGTACTGCCGCAGCGGGTCGTTGCGGGGCAGCGCTTCGGCGGTGCGCAACTCGGCGGCGGTGAACCGGGGACGCAGGTAGTCGATCGTGTACTTCTGCTCGCTGGTTGTCGTCCGGGCCGCGAACAGGACCTGCTGCGACGAGTCGTACGCCCAGTTGCCGTTGATGTTCTGGACGCCGGTCGGGTACGTGTACAGCGGTGCCATGCTCTGCCGCAGGTCGCCACTGACCTCGATCTCGGCCCGGTACGCGAAGTAGTTGGCCTGACTACTGGCGGCCAGCTGACGCGGGTCGGGCAGTCCCCGCGACAGCGAGTTGCCCTTCGGCGTCTGGTTGCCGAAGCCCTCGTCGGTCAGCGCCTCGGCCACCCCGAACCGCAGGTAGAACGGGTCCGGTTCGTTCGTGGTGACCTTGAGCAGGTTGATCGTGGCGTTCTGGGTGAGCTGCCCGCTGAGCGAGGCGAACAGGTTGATCCGCCCGTTGCTGCCGGTGCCCGAGCCGAGCCCGGCCCCGGAGCCGGCCTGGGTGAGCTGGGACAGCAGGCCGCCGCTGACGGTCGGCACCGCGAGGGGCAGCAGCACCGCGACGATCACGCCGAGCACACCGATCCGGCGGCCGGCCGCGGCCAGTGGGGACGGTTCCCAGACGTCCACGTCGCGTCCGTCGCCGGTGAACCGGCGGCCGAACCGGCGGACCCGGTCGACGTTGTCGGCGACCAGCAGCCACATGTATCCGCAGGCGCCGACGATGAACGGCAGCACCGGGACGCTGTCGAGGTAGACGGCGACCGGGATCGAGTAGATCGCCAGCATCGGCAGGCCGGCCAGGGCCGGACGGCGGAACACCGCGGTCAGCAGGTCGACCGCGATCGCCACCACGCCGATGCCGAGAACGGCGACGAAGAGCAGGCCGTCGCGGTCCGGGACCGGCACCCCGTACGCCCGGGTGTCCTCGCCGGCCTGCCGGAACAGGTCGAGGAAGTGCCCGAGCGTGGCGGGCTGGGGGATCAGGATCTCCTTGCCGCTGGGGAAGATCCAGGTGAGCGCCAGCGTCAGCGCGACGATCATGCTGAGGGTCTGCGCCCAGGTGGGGAACCGCAGGGTCCGTGCCCCGACCGCGGCCCCGGCGATCATCAGCACGGTGAGAGTGCACTGCAGTAGCCAGGTCCACGATTCGAAGATCGAGGACAGGGGCGCGGCGGAGAGCAGGGTGGCCGCCGCCGCCACCATGCCGAGACGTCGCCTGCCGGTCATCGGTTCACCCCGTTCACGGTCTCGGCCATCGGCGCGCGGTAGGCGAAGCCCTGCGAGCCGCGGCTGACGGCCGGCCAGATCGCGGCCAGTGTGTCGCCGTGCCGGACCGGCACCGACCGCCATCCGCTGCGCACCATGGCCAGGGAGGCGGCGCCGTGGTCCCGGTCGGCGGCCTCACGGTCGCTGTCGGACAGCGGCGTCCAGGTGGAGCTGTCGACGGCGAAGCCGATGCAGCTGGCACCGTTGGCGCGCAGCTGGCCGAGCAGTTCCGCCTCGGCGAGGGTGAGGGTGCCGAACAATCCGATCACCAGCCCGCCGTCGGACCGGTGACGCACGTGCTGGACCAGGGTCGACAGGTCGCCCTCGGCGGTCAGCTTGACGTCGGCCAGGGTGTCCAGGATCAGTCCTTCCCCGCCGGCCTCGATCGCGTCGATGTCGACGCCAGTGCCGGTCACCAACCGCAGTTTGTAGCCGTTCTGCCGCAGGTGCACCGCGATGCTGGCGGCGGCCGCGACGGCCCACTCGAAACTGGCGGTCGGCCCCTCACCGCGGTGTGCGGTGAGCCGGGTGTCGAGCACGACGGTGGCCCGGCTCTCCCAGGGCTGTTCCTCCCGGCGCACCATCAGCTCGCCGGTCCGGGCGGTCGACCGCCAGTGCACCCGGCGCAGGTCGTCGCCCCGGCGGTACTCCCGGGTGGCCGCGTCGTCCTCGCCGTGCACCGCCACCGAACGGGCCCGGCTGTCGCCGGTCCCCGCGTACTCGCCGGCCAGCCGCACCAGGGGCAGCGCGGTGACCTGCGGGATCACGGTCAACTGGTCGACACTGGGGAAGGAACGGGTCAGCTCGCACAGCCCGAACGGGTCGGTCAGCCGGACGACCAGCGGGCCGATCGGGTAACGCCCGCGCACGTCGGCCCGCACGGTGTACGCCACCGAACTGGCCTGGTGCGCGCCGAGCCGTTCGAGCACCACCCGGGGACGGCTGCCGAGCGCGTACGGCAACCGGTCCTCCAGCAGCATGGTGCCGGTGGGCAGCCGGGACACGTTCTGCAGGCGCAGGATCACCCGCGCGCTGGAACCGACCGGGGCGCGGCCCGGGTCCAGCGACCGGGAGCACGCCAGGCGGTACCGGCTGCGTCCCACGTACCACGCGGCGAGCAGCGGCAGGGCAGCGAGCAGCACGGAGACCCGCAGCAGGTCACGCTCGCCGAGGATGATCGCCGAGATGGACGCGGCGACCGCGGCGGCGAGGAACGAGCGGCCGCGCGTGGTGAGCCCCCGCAGCGCCTCTCGCATAGGTCACCGCCCCCGGGACTCGTACGGCGTGCCGCCGTTCCTGGTGTCGTACGGGTTGCGGGACCGGTCGTGCGGCAACGGCAGCCGGTGCACGATCTCGGACACGATCGCGTCCGTGGTGCGCCGGTTCAGCTGGGCGTCCGCGGTCGGGATGATCCGGTGGGCCAGCACCGGCACGGCGAGCGCCTGCAGGTCGTCCGGGAGCACGTAGTCGCGGCCTTCCAGCGCGGCCACCGCCTTGGCGGTGCGCAGCAGCTGCAGGGTGGACCGCGGGGACGCGCCGAGGCGGATCTCCGGTGCCTCCCGGGTCGCGGTGACCAGGGCGATCGCGTACTGCTGGACGGCTTCGGCGGCGTGCACGTCCCGGGCGGTGGCGATCAGCCGCCGCACCAGCGGAGCGTCCGCCACCGGGCGTACGTCGTTGAGGGGGTCGTGGTCACCGTGTGTCGTCAGCATCGCCAGTTCGGCACGGGGGTCGGGGTAGCCCATCGCGATCCGGGCGGTGAACCGGTCCCGCTGCGCCTCCGGCAGCGGGTAGGTCCCCTCCATCTCGATCGGGTTCTGCGTGGCGACCACCATGAACGGCGCCTGCAGTTCATAGGTCGTGCCGTCGACGGTGACCTGCCGCTCCTCCATGCACTCCAGCAGCGCGGACTGCGTCTTCGGCGAGGCCCGGTTGATCTCGTCGCCGACGACCAGGTTGGCGAAGACCGCGCCCGGCTTGAACTCGAAGTCGCGCGTCTCCTGGTTGTAGACGCTGACCCCGGTCACGTCGCTGGGCAGCAGGTCGGGCGTGAACTGGATGCGCCGCACGGAACAGTCGATCGAGCGTGCGAGGGCTTTGGCGAGCTTGGTCTTGCCCACCCCCGGAACGTCCTCGATCAGCAGGTGTCCCTCGGCGAGCAGCACCGCGACGGCCAGCCGGACCGTGGCACTCTTGCCCTCGATGACCTGCTCGATGTTGGCCATGATGGCTTGCGTCGCGGTGCGGAACTCGGCAAGCGTCAGCGGTCCTGCCGGCTCACCCCAGGTCGGCGTTGTCACGGGCCTCCTCCAAGTCGTTTTGCCCCGGTGATCCGACGGTCACCCACCGTCAGGGGGCATCGAAGGTTGCGGGCGCCCAGCGGTCCGTGGGCCTCCGGCGCTCGCCGCCCGTCCCCACAGGTTAGCCCCGTCCGTACACATCACCGAAAGCCCTGATCGCAAGCGGGAACACCGCAGCTCACACCGGTAAGACGGACGGAAGGGGTCGGCTGTGGACAGCAGTGACCATTTCACCCGCCCCGTATACCGGTCGCCGTCCGTGACGGGCGGCGGGTATCATCCATGCCATGGCTCGGTCCGTTCTGCTTCTTAGGCGGCCGTGCTGATCCGATACCGGTTCCTGAGGATCGGATCAGGCACGGCGACCCCTCCTGCGTGAGGGGCTTTTTTATGCCCCGGAGCGCGTCGACCCCAGCCCGGATGACTTAGACGAGATGGTGAAGATGAGCGACACCGAGACCCCGCCGTTCCGCTACACGGCTGCGCTGGCCGGTGATATCGAGCTGCGCTGGCAGGCGTTCTGGGCCGAGAACGGGACGTTCCACGCGCCCAACCCGGCCGGTGACCTGGCCGACCCCACGCACCCGCGCGCCGGCGCGCCCAAGCTGCACGTGCAGGACATGTTCCCGTACCCGTCCGGCGCAGGCCTGCACGTCGGCCACCCGCTGGGCTACATCGGCACCGACAGCTACACCCGCTACAAGCGGATGACCGGCTACAACGTGCTGCACCCGATGGGCTTCGACGCTTTCGGCCTGCCCGCCGAGCAGTACGCGGTGCAGACGGGTACCCACCCGGCGGTCACCACCGCCGCGAACGTCGACCGCTACCGGCAGCAGCTGCGCCGGCTGGGCCTGGCATACGACGAGCGGCGGTCGTTCTCGACCACCGACCCGGACTACTACCGCTGGACCCAGTGGATTTTCCTGCAGGTCTTCAACTCCTGGTTCGACCCCTCGGTGCAGAAGGCCCGGCCGATCAGCGAGCTGATCGCCTCCTTCGAGGCCGGCGAGCGCGGGCCGGAGTGGGCCGCCGCGTCCGCCACCGAGCGTCGCAGGATCATCGACGGATACCGCCTGGCGTACGTGTCCGAAGCCCCGGTCAACTGGTGCCCCGGGCTGGGCACCGTGCTGGCCAACGAGGAGGTCACGCCGGAGGGCCGCAGCGAGCGCGGCAACTTCCCGGTCTTCCAGCGCAGTCTGAAGCAGTGGATGATGCGCATCACCGCGTACGGTGACCGCCTGGTCGAGGACCTGGACAGCCTGGACTGGCCGGAGCCGGTCAAGCTGATGCAGCGCAACTGGATCGGCCGCTCCCGTGGAGCGCACGTTGATTTTTCCACTGAATCGGACAAAATCACGGTATTCACGACTCGTCCGGACACCCTGTTCGGTGCCACCTACATGGTCCTGGCGCCCGAGCACGATCTGGTCGACCGGATCGTTCCCCAGGCTTGGCCGGCCGGCACCAAGGACGTGTGGACCGGCGGTGCCGGCACCCCGGCGGAGGCCGTCGCGGCATACCGGGCGGCCGCCGCTGCCAAGACCGAGGAGGAGCGGACCGCCGACGGCAAGGTCAAGACCGGCGTCTTCACCGGCGCCTACGCGACCAACCCGGTCAACGGCGCGGACGTCCCGGTCTTCATCGCCGACTACGTACTGGCCGGATACGGCACCGGTGCGATCATGGCGGTGCCCGCACAGGACGAACGCGACTGGGCGTTCGCCGAGGTCTTCGAGCTGCCGATCATCCGTACCGTGCAGGCTCCTGAAGGTTTTGAAGGGGCTTTCACCGGCGACGGTGTGGCGATCAACAGCGACTGGCTGGACGGCAAGGGCGTCGCCGAGGCCAAGGCCGCCATGATCACGTGGCTGGAGGAGAACGGCAAGGGCACCGGCGCGACTACCTACCGCCTGCGGGACTGGCTGTTCAGCCGGCAGCGCTACTGGGGCGAGCCGTTCCCGATCGTCTACGACGAGACCGGACTGCCGATCGCGCTGCCCGAGTCGATGCTGCCGGTCGTCCTGCCGGACACCGACGACTTCTCGCCGCGCACCTTCGACCCGGACGACGCGGACACCGAGCCGGAGACCCCGCTGTCCCGCAAGAAGGACTGGGTGCAGGTCGAGCTGGACCTGGGCGACGGCCTGAAGACCTACACCCGCGAGACCAACACCATGCCGCAGTGGGCCGGTTCCTGCTGGTACGAGCTGCGCTACCTGGACCCGAAGAACGACAAGGCCCTGGTCGACCCGGACAACGAGGCGTACTGGATGGGCCCGCGTTCCGAGGGCGACCCCGGCGGCGTCGACCTGTACGTCGGCGGCGTCGAACACGCCGTGCTGCACCTGCTGTACTCCCGCTTCTGGCACAAGGTGCTGTTCGACCTGGGCCACGTCTCGTCGTTCGAGCCGTTCAAGAAGCTGTTCAACCAGGGCTACATCCAGGCGTACGCGTTCCGCGACGCCCGCGGCATGATCGTTCCCGCCGACGAGGCCGTCGAGCGCGACGGCAAGTGGTTCGTGGGCGACCAGGAGGTCTACCGCGAGTACGGCAAGATGGGCAAGGGCCTGAAGAACGTCGTCACCCCGGACGACATGTGCGAGCAGTACGGCGCCGACACGTTCCGGGTGTACGAGATGGCGATGGGCCCGCTGGACGTCTCCCGCCCCTGGGAGACCCGTGCCGTCGTCGGCTCGCAGCGCTTCCTGCAGCGCGCCTGGCGTCTGGTGGTCGACGAGGAGACCGGCGGCGTCCGCGTCACCGACGAACCGCTGGACCCGAAGAGCCGCAAGGTCCTGCACAAGGTCATCGCCGGTGTCCGTGAGGACATGGACGAGCTGCGCTTCAACACCGCGATCGCCAAGCTGATCGAGCTGACCAACACGCTGACCCCGCTGTCCACGGTGTCGCGCGAGGCGATCGAGCCGCTGGTCCTGATGATGTCGCCGTTCGCGCCGCACATGGCCGAGGAGCTGTGGGGCAAGCTGGGCCACGAGGGCACGCTGGCCTACGCCGACTTCCCGGTCGCCGACCCGGCGCAGCTGGTGGCCGACGCCATCACGTACCCGGTACAGGTCAACGGCAAGGTCCGCGGCCGCGTCGAGGTCTCCCCGGACACTCCGGAGGCCGAGGTCCGCGAGCAGGCCCTGGCCGCGGTCGCCGAGGTGATCGCCGACCGTACCCCCAAGAAGGTCATCGTCGTCCCGGGACGACTGGTGAGTGTCGTCATCTGACGAACGTCACGAAACAGCCCGTCGCGTACCCTCGCGGCGGGCTGTTTCTGTCAGGGGCCGGTGCTTGGATGTGCGGGTGTCGATCAGTGAGCGGGGGCTGAACCGGGCGACCCTGGCCCGGCAGATGCTGCTGGAGCGTGCGCGGATCCCGGCCCCGGAGGCGGTGCGCCGGCTCGTCGGGCTGCAGGCGCAGGCGCCTGCCACGCCCTACCTCGCGATCTGGAACAGGGTGGCGGGCTTCGACGGCGACTCCCTCGACGAGGCTTTTCTCTCCGGTACGCTCGTGAAGGCCACCCTTCTGCGGATCACCCTGCACGCCGTCCACGCCGACGACCATCCGTTCTGGCACCGGGCCGTCCTGCCGGTGCTGCGCGGCGCCCGTCTCGGCGACACCCGATTCACCCGCAGCGGCCTCACCGTCGCCGACGCGGACGCCCTGCTGCCCGAGCTGATCGACTTCGCCGCCCGGTCGCGCACCCCGGCGGAGATCGAGGCCATGCTCGCCGCCCGTCTCGGCGGTGAGCGCCCCGGGGTGTGGTGGGCGTTGCGCACGTTCGCGGCCCTGCACCACACGCCGACCGGCGGCCCGTGGTCCTTCGCCTCCCGGGCCTTCCACGCCGCTCCCGTTCCGGGGTCGGCCTTCCACGCCGCTCCCGTTCCGGCCTTGTCGCTGGAGTCGTCCCGCGTCGCCCCTGATCCGGTCCTGTCGGTGGAGTCGTCCCGGGCCGTTCCCGGCTCGGGCCTGTCTGCGGAGCCGTCCCGCGACGAGGCGATCCAGCGGTTGGTGTTGCGCTACCTGACCGCTTTCGGTCCGGCGACCATTGCCGACATCCGCCAGTTCACCCTGATCCCGGCCGCGGATCTGCGCGCCGCGGTGCTCGCCCTGGGCGATCAGCTCACTCATCTGCCCGGCAATCGGCTGTATGACGTGCCGGGCGCCCCGCTACCCCCGGAGGACGCGCCCGCCCCGCCCCGGCTGCTGCCGATGTGGGACAGCATCCTGCTGGCCTATGCGGACCGGTCCCGGGTGATCCCGCCCGGCTACCGCCGACTGGTGATCCGGATGAACGGCGATGTCCTGCCCACCCTGCTCGTCGACGGCTACGTGGCGGGCGTCTGGCGCGCGGTTCCCGGCGGCATCGAGGCGACGGCCTTCCACCCCCTGTCCCGCCCGGTCTGGGACGCGCTGGCCGCGGAGGCTGCGTCCCTGTCGGCTTTCCTGGCGGCCCGGGAGCCGCTGGTCTACAGCCGTTACGCCCACTGGTGGTCCAAGCCGCTGCCCGCTGCCGAGGTTCGCCTGCTTCCCGCTTACCCATGAAAGAAGATCCGGACCGGCACGGGGCCGGTCCGGATCTTCGAGGGTTTGTCAGGCTGCCGCGGTGGCCACGACCGGGGTGGCGGCGGCGCGGCGGGAGGTGTAGCGCCAGCGCAGGACGATGGCGGTGGAGAGGGCGAAGCTGATGGCCGCGGGCGCCAGGGTGGCTGCGGACATGTCGCCCGGGCGGGCGGCCGCGGCGCCGATCACGGCGTAGGTGACCGTGGACGGGATCGCGGCGATCGTGGTGCCCAGGAGGTAACGCTTGCGGCAGACGCTGGTGGTGCCGTAGGCGTACCCGACAAGACCGAACGGAGCCAGCGGCAGGAAACGGACCAGGAGCACAGCGGAGAGCCCGCGGTTGTTCAGCCAGCCGTCCAGGCGGTCCAGTCTGCTGCCGGCGTGTGCCTTGAGCGCGCCCCGGCCGGCCCAGCGGCCCGCGTAGTAGGTGGCGGTCGCGGCGATGATCGCGGCGGCCATGGCGGCGATCGCGCCGGTCGCGGCGCCCAGGAGCAGGCCGCAGAGCAGCGTGATCGCCGTGCGGGGGACCAGGACCGACAGGAGCAGGCCGCCCACCACCGCGACGGCCGCCGGGGCGCCCATGCCCAGGCGGTCGACGTTGTCACCGATCTCGCGGAGCGGGAGCATCGCGGCGGCGGCCGCGAGGCCACCCACCACGACGCCCAGCGTGGTGAAGCGGAGCGCCCGGCGCTTCCAGCTCATCGGGGCAGCCTGCGCGGCGACCGGGCCGGCCTGAGGGTCCGCGGCGATGCTGGTGACCTGCGGGGCGGCCGGAGCCGCCGAAGAGTCCGCGGCCACACCGGCGCCCCGCTGGGCGATCAGGATGTCGGTCATACAGGCTTACCGTCCCCACTTCATCGTCGGTCCAGGATCCGTCTGTCAGGCCGGGCTCGCCGCGGCGGCGAGCCTCTCCCCCCTGAGCCGTTCGGCCCAAGCATCGTCGAGGGGCGCAAGCCTATCCGCGCCGGTGGACCAGCGCAGGAGCAGATCGGCTATAGCTGGGTTGCGAGCCAGCGCCGGACCGTGCGAGTACGTGCCGAGGATCTTGCCGGCCCAGGCGCCCTCGGTCTGGTCGCCGTTGCCGATGCCGGCGGTGACCTTGGCCAGGGGTGTCGCGTTCGGCCCCAGATGGGTACGCCCGCCGTGGTTCTCGAAGCCGGTCAGCGCGGGCAGTCCGAGCCGCGGGTCGATGTCACCGCGCAGTTCGCCGACGGCGCGGGTCGGTCCCCGGTCCGAGTACAGGTCGAGCAGGCCCAGACCGGCGCACTTCTGCCCCTTCGCGAAGAAGGAGTGCCCGAACAACTGGTACCCGGCGCAGATCGCCAGGACGGCCGCGCCCTGGTTGACGGCCCGGTGCAGGCCGCCGTCGGTGATCAGGCGCTGGGCGGCCGCGGCCTGCGGTCCGTCCTCGCCGCCACCGATCAGGTAGACGTCGGCCGTGGTCGGCATCTGCTGATCGGAGCGGACCTCGTAGGTCTCCACCGGGATGCCACGGGCGGCCGCCCGGTGCGCCAGGATCAGCAGGTTGCCCCGGTCGCCGTAGGTCGAGAGCAGATCGGGGTAGATCCACACGATCCGCAGGGACTCAGTTGACACGGTCCAACTCCGCTCGGATGTCCTGGAACGCCGTGTAGTTGGCGATCACTTCGAGGCGGCCGGGCGGAACACTCGCCAGCGCCTCGTCGAAACTCTGTACGTGCCGGAACGGCACCTGGTTCACCTGCAGCCGGACGGCCAGGTCGTAAGCACGGTCACCGGTGATCAGCACCGGACGGCCGTCGCGCAGCGGCGAGAAGTCGACGTCGTAGAGCCACGACGTGTCCATGCCGTCGGGGTCGCGGGCGTTGATGGAGAGCAGTGTGGGCGCCTGCTCGGCCATGTCGAAGGCCTCCAGCCAGCTGGCCGGGTTCTTCGCCAGGAGCAGGCGGATGTTGCGGCCGTCCCGCTCGACCTGAGCGTACCGGCCGGCGATGGAGGTCACCCGGGCGAGCCGGGGGAGTGCCTCTATCGGGCGGACCCCGAATTCGGCGGCGACGGCGAGCGCGGTGGCCGCGTTGCCGATGTTGACCCGGCCGGGCAGCTGCAGCTTGACCAGGTGCCAGTCGCCGCGCGGGTCGATGACGCCCTCGTCCTCGACCGACCACTGCGGCTTCGGCCGGCGCAGCGGGCAGCCGGTGCACCACCAGTCGCCGCCGGAGCGCTCGATCGGGTGGCCGCTCTCCGGGCAGACGAACGAGTCGTCCTGCCAGCGCTGGCCGGCGCTGAACCAGGTCACCTGGGGGCTGCTGCTCGCGGACCAGACCACCATCGGGTCGTCGGAGTTGGCGACCACCCGGATGTCGGGGTGCTGGCCCAGGGTGGTCTTCCACATCTGCGCCATCATCGCCACCTCCTTCGCCCGGTCGAGCTGGTCACGGGAGAGGTTCAGCAACGCCACCACCCGGGGGCGGGTGGCCTCGATGACCTGGGCCATGTAGTGCTCGTCCACCTCGAGCACGGCGAACGGGGTGTGGCCCTCCTTCGCCAGCGCCGAGGTGTGGCCGGTCGGCATGTTGGCGCCGTACGAGTTCGTGGCCACCCGTCCGAGCACGCCGATGGCGGCCGCGGTGAAGCGGGTGGTGGTGGTCTTCCCGTTCGTCCCGGAGACCAGCGCCACGGCCCGGCCGGACGAGAGGTGGGCCAGCAGGTCAGGGTCGATCTTGAGGCCGATCCAGCCGCCGATCACCGAGCCGTCGCCGCGTCCCGCGGCTCTGGAGAGCGCGGCCGCGGTCTTCGACGCGGTGGTCGCGACCTTGGCGATGAGTGGCAATTTCCCGTCCGTCACGCCAGCGAGGGTACCGGAAGCCGTTGTTACGTCGCGTGGCCGGAACGGCTCGATCAACGGGTGTCGGGGGGTCGGCTGAACGGGCGGAGGCATTTCCGCCGGTCGGGGCAATTCGGTGTTTCGAACGGGTGACGGTCTCGGTTTTTATGTGTTCTGGTTCACCCATTGATTTATACGGATCGTACTGAACTGCTCACTTGAGGTAGCGGCATTTGTCTCGTGGCGGTAACAAAATGGACAGTGACCACTTTCGACGTCACGGAGAGTGGCGGAACTGGTGCTGACGATCATGGAGTTGTTCGGGTACCAAGGTGTGGCCGGGGGCAACCGCTCGCCGGTCGTACCGAACCGGTTCACGCCGAGCCCTGCCCCGGGTCGGTCGGTGCGACAGAGGAACCACTGCATGACACGAACAAGGCATTCGGGGGCGGGGACGGGGGAACCAATACCGGTCCTCCGCGTCACCGCCACATCCGGCGGCGAGCGGGGAAGACCTTGGGGTGAAGCCGCCTTGTGCGGCCGGGCAACCTTCCCGCCCGAACCCGACAGCTAACCTCGCAGGCGTGCCGGAGGGATATCTCTACCGTGCACGAATACAGAGCGCGTCACCGCCAGGCCCGTCGTCGTACCGTCGTCGGTTCCGGCACTGCCGCACTGTCCCTGGGCCTCTGCCTCTCCGCCGGCCAGCTCATGGCCGGGTCGGCCGCCTCGGCGGCAGCGACGACGACCGAGGTCGCACCGACCACGGTCACTCCGGTCGCGGCGACCACCACGGTGGCCACCGCGAAGGTCACGCCCAAGCTGACCGCCAAGGCGGCCAGCAAGAGCATCAAGTGGGGATCCGCAGTCAAGGTCACCGCCAAGGTGATCGACCCCAAGACCGGCAAGGTCGCCAAGGGCACCGTCCGTCTGCAGACCCTGTCCAGTGGCAAGTGGAAGACACTGGCCACGAAGACGAGCAGCAGCGGTGCGGTCACCCTCTCCGCGAAGCCGAAGACCACGGCGTACGTGCGGACGATCTTCACGGGTACGGGCTACAACCAGGTCTCCACCGACAAGGTGAAGATCACGGTCAAGGCGAGTGGCGCGAAGATCCTCGCTGAGGCGAAGAAGCACAAGGGCGCGCTGTACAAGTACGGCTCGTCCGGGCCCAAGCGCTTCGACTGCTCGGGGTTCACCAAGTACGTCTACAAGAAGGCGGCCGGCAAGTCCCTGCCGCACAAGGCGAACTCCCAGCAGAATTACGGCAAGAAGGTCGCCAAGAGCAACAAGAAGGTCGGCGACCTGATCGTCTTCCGTAACGGGTCGTACGGGTACCACGCCGGCATCTACGCCGGTAACGGATACATGTACGACTCGCCGCACTCGGGCGCCCGGGTCGGCAAGCACAAGATCTGGAGCAGCAACTACGTCGTACGCCGACTGGTGGCATGACGCTCCCCGGTGCCCGTTCGGCGCAGTAGCGCAGCGGGTGCAGTAAGTAAGGTGTAACCGGTCAGGCGGCGTGGTGGCGTGCCGGCCGTGGTGAAGTACGCGTTGTGGGGCCGTGACCTGGTGGGGTCACGGCCCCACGCGCGTTTCCGCCCTTCTGCCGCCGCCTGCGTCGGCCGGGCCCGCTTTCACGGTGTACGCCGTCCCGCGCCGTCCCGCACCGTCCCGGCTTCCCGCCTCACGCCGTGGCCGCGACCGAGTCCGAGACCCTAGTTGTAGCCGACGGCTGGGCAGGCTCGGCCGTCGTCGGTGGTTCTTGTGGGGCGGTCGGGGAGCCGTGGGTGGCGGCTCGGGTGGCTTGGCCGTCGTGGGTGGTTGTTGTGAAGTCGCAAGCCAGCCATGGCCGACGGCTGATCTAGACACGTTTCGTGGTCAGGGTGCGAAGCCCATCCGCGTGGTGACTTCGGGCGCGCTGGACGCCTGAAATCACCACGCCCGTGGTGGTGTGGTGATTACGGGCGCGCTGGACGCCTGAAATCACCACGCCCGTGGTGGTGTGGTGATTACGGGCGCGCTGGACGCCTGAAATCACCACGCCCGTGGTGGTGTGGTGATTACGGGCGCGCTGGACGCCCGAAGTCACCACGCCCGTGGCGGTGTGGTGATTACGGGCGCGCTGGACGCCCGAAGTCACCACGCCCGTGGCGGTGTGGTGAATACGGGCGGGATGGGCGGCTGAACTCACCACGCGGACCCTGATGACGAAACATGTCTAGCCCCGGCCGTCGCGGATGGCTTCGCTGAGCCCGCAAGTTAGCCGTGGGCGACGGCTGACCGGGTCCGGCCGTCAGCCACGCCTCCTCGGCGCCCGCAAGTCGGCCGTGGGCGACGGCTGGGTTCGGTCGGGTGGAGGGTCGGGGTTGCCCTTGGTGACGTGTGGGCTCGCAGGGGTGTGGGCTTGCGGGGCGGGGCGGGGCGGGGCGGGGCGGGGCGGGGCGTCGAGGGGCGGGGCGGGTGAGAGGGCTCCACTTCGCTCCACTGGAGGGGGTGGGGGGTTTGTGGCGTCCCTCCACTTTCCTCCCGGGGGGCGCGGCGGGCGGGTGTGGGGGGTGGAAAGTCGGGTTGGAAAGTGGGTCATACGGGACTGTGAGCGCTCCATGTCGGAAACCGGACGGAGTGGATCATGGAAGAGCGCTCCACTGCGCTCCACCGCCTGTGAACAGGGATTACGTCCGCGAAAAGGCCTCGCGAGCGGCTGCTTTCGGGTTGCAGGTGGAGGGAAGTGGAGTAGAGTGGGGCGCAGTGGCAGGACCGAGGAACGAGACGGGACCTGCCGGCCCGAGTTGACAGGTGGTCCGACTCCCTCCGCGAAGGAGCGGAACGCCACGGCAAGGGGGTTGGGGCCGGATGTTCCTCGGCACACACACCCCGCGCCTCGACGAGAAGGGCCGGCTGATCCTCCCGGCCAAGTTCCGTGACGAGCTGGCGGGAGGTGTCGTGATCACGAAGGGGCAGGAGCGCTGTCTTTACGTGTTCCCGATGCCGGAGTTCCAGCGGATCGCCGGTCAGCTACGTGAGGCGCCGGTGACCAACAAGGCCGCCCGGGCTTACGGCCGGGTGTTCTTCGCCAGTGCTCACGACGAGGTGCCCGACAAGCAGGGGCGGGTGACCATACCGGCCCACCTGCGCGATTATGCGAGCCTCGGGCGCGACCTCGTGGTGATCGGGGCGAGCACTCGGGTCGAGATCTGGGACAAGCAGTCCTGGGAGGACTACCTCGCGGCGAGCGAGCAGGAGTTCGCCGACATCGAGGAGGGGGTGCTGCCCGGCGGACTGTAGGGCGTGCACTCGGTGGGCCTTTGTGACCGGCCCGGACGCCACTGCTGCCGTACCTCGAGATCTCCAGCCGCTCCCGCTCCTGGCGCCTCTTCCCCGGCGCCAGGCGCGTGTCCGAGCCCGGTTCATTGGGCATAGGACATGAGCGGATGGGGATCTGGTGGTACGGAATGGCGGCCGGGCCGGTGTGGCACGGCAAGAGCCGGGTGAGACGCAAGATGGTGGGGCAATGGGGGTCGTCATGGGGGAGCCGCGGGGCACGCACGTGCCGGTGCTGCTCGAGCGCTGCCTCGAGTTGCTCGCTCCCGCCCTGGGCCGGCCGGGCGCCGTCCACGTCGACTTCACGCTCGGTCTCGGCGGGCATGCCGAGGCGGTGCTCGAACGATTCCCGGACGTGGTCCTGATCGGACTGGACCGCGACACCGAGGCTCTCGCCCACGCCCGGCACCGGCTCTCCCGGTTCGCCGATCGCACGCACCTGGTGCACGCGATCTATCACGAGCTGCCGCGAGTGCTCGACGAACTCGGGATTCCGGCGATCGACAGCGGACTGTTCGACCTCGGGGTCTCCTCGCTCCAGCTGGACGAGGCGGACCGCGGTTTCGCGTACGCGCAGGACGCCCCCCTGGACATGCGGATGGACCAGTCCCGCGGCGCCACCGCCGAGGAGGTCGTCAACGGCTACGAGCCGGGTGAGCTGGTGCGGATCCTCCGGCAGTACGGGGAGGAGAAGTTCGCGACGCGGATCGTCTCGACGATCGTGCGGGAGCGGGCGAAGAACCGGATCACCTCCACGGCGAGGTTGGCGGATCTGGTGAAGGACTCGATCCCGGCCGCCGCGCGGCGAACGGGTGGTAATCCCGCCAAGCGGACGTTCCAGGCACTACGCATTGAGGTGAACGGGGAGCTGGACTCGGTGGAGTCCGCGGTTCCCGCCGCTTTGGACGCTCTGGCGATCAACGGGCGACTTGTGGTGATGAGTTATCAATCGTTGGAGGACAGGATCGTCAAGCGCGCCTTCACCGCGAGGGTGCGCAGCACCGGGCCGGTCGACCTTCCGGTCGAGCTGCCCGGCACCGGGCCGTCGATGCGGTTGCTGACCCGAGGGTCGGAGCCGCCGACCGAGGCCGAGGTGGCGGAGAACCCGAGGGCTGCCTCGGTGAAGCTGCGAGCGGTGGAACGGATCGACGAGCGGGAGCAGGGACGGAAGTACGACCGGGCACCGATGGCCGGCCGCGAGCGGCCACGGGTGTCAACGGGTGGGGGACAAGGGCGGTTACGCCCGGGGGCGAAACAGGAGGGGGAGGGACGATCATGAGCGAGCGATCCGCCGCGCCTCGGCCGGGGGGCCGGGCCGAGCGGCCGCGCACCGGGGACGGTGAGCGGGGACGCCGGATGAGCGAGGCCGGCGAGGGGACTGGCGCCCGGGGGGTGCGCCAGTCCGCAACGAACGCCGGCTCGACGAGGTCGTCGGCCGACACGCGCCGTGGTCAATCCGACACGCGCCGTTCAGGGATGCGGTCCGGCAAGGGGAAACCCGTGACCGGTGCGCCCGTCGAGGGCACCGCGGCTCTGGCACTTGACGTTCCCGGCGAGGCGCCGGGGATGCCGGACGCGCGGCCCCGCCTGTGGGTGGCGCCACCGCTGCCGATCCGGGCGCCGCGGGTCACCTTCGCCGCCTCGGTGATCGTGGTGGTGCTCGCCGGCGTGCTGGGCATCCTCCTGATCAACACCAAGACGATGGAGCAGTCCTTCCGTCTGGACGCCCTGCAGAAGGAGCGGGCCGGGCTCGACACGCAGCAGCAGGAGCTGGAGCGTCAGCTGATCCAGGTGTCCGGTCCGGGCAACCTGTCGGCGATGGCGCGTCAGCAGGGTCTGGTGCCGGGCACTCCGGCGATGATCCGGCTGCCGGACGGCAAGATCGTGAGGCCGCCGAAGCCGGGCAAGGGCACGGTCGGACCGGTGGCCCAGCCGAACCTGTCGACGGTGACGCCGTCCGCGTCCGCCTCGACCGCGGCTGGTCAGGCCGCGACCGGTCAGGCCGCGACCGGTCAGGCCGCGACCGGTCAGGCCGCGACTGGACAAGCCGCGACTGGACAAGCCGGGACCGGTCAGGCCGGGACCGGACAAGCCTCTGCCCCGGCTGCGGCCGGTCAGTAGGCCGCGATGTCTCCACGAGACGACGACGACACTCCGCGCCGGGGCACTCCGCCCCGGCGCGGCTCGTCGCGAGACCTTCCGGACGCCGAGACGGGCGAGGAGCAGCGGCCCCGCGACGGTCAGCCCCGCGACGGTCAGCCCCGCGACGGTCAGCCCCGCGACGGTCAGCAACGCGATGGTCAGCAACGCGACGGACATTCACGCGACGGGCAGCCGCCCCGGGACGGGCGGCGCGGGCGCAGCAGCATCAGTGAGGCGCGCGCCTACACGCCGCGCGGGCGCACCGTGGCCGAGCGGGGACGCCTGCCGCGGTCCGGGCGCACGACTGATCCGTTCCGGCCGGCGCTGCAGGTGCTCGACGGGGGTGAGGGCGACACCGCGCCCCGCACCCGCGGGCGTGGCCGCGGTGCCGAGCCGCCGCCGGAGGAGCCGCCGAAGCAGCGCGGCAAGCGTGCCGCCGAGCCCCGTGCCGAACAGCCGAAGAAGGCGGAACCCCGTTCCGGCACCGGGGGCGACCGGTCTGCCTCTGACCGGACACGATCATCTTCAGCGCGTACCCCCAAGGAAGCCGGACCACGGCGGACCGTGACCGTGAAGCGGGGTTCGGAACGCGACGGGCGTGACCGGGACGCCCGCCGTGCCCGCCCGGTGCCGCCGGAGCCGCCGAAACTGGCGAGCAGCAGCCGGCGTCTGCGGCTGGGCACGGTGCTGGCGCTCTCCCTGTTCGTCACCATCGGCGTGCGGCTGGTGGTGCTGCAGCTGGGCACCTCCGAGCAGGAGGTGGCGCAGCTGCTCGACCTGCGGGAGAAGCGTCTCAGCACGGTGCAGCTGCCCGCGCCGCGTGGCAGCATCCTGGACACCAACGGTGAGGTGCTGGCGCACAGCGTCGAGGCACGGTACGTCTCCGCCGACCCGGAGAACACCGCCCTGCAGAAGGACATCCCGGGCATCGCGGCGCAACTCGCGCCGCTGGTGGGCGTGGCGCAGTCCGAGCTGGCCGAGAACATGCAGCGCAAGCAGGTGCTCGGGCGCTGGTTGCAGTTCCGGTACCTGGCCCGGGGCGTGGACGTCGGTGTCGCCGACCGGATCGAGGCGCTCGCCCTGCCCGGGATCTACACCCACAGCGACGAGCGGCGCGACGTGCCGGGCAAGGACCTCGCCGCGAACCTGATCGGGTTCACCGGCGACGACCACCACGGCCTGGAGGGCCTGGAGGCGCGCTACGACGACCTGCTGCACGGCACCGACGGCAAGCGGATCTTCGAGATCGGCAAGGGGAACCTCAACAAGCCGATCCCGGGCGGGTACGAGCAGTACACCGCCGCCCAGCCGGGCAACTCCCTGAAGCTCACCATCGACCAGTACGTGCAGTTCGACGTGCAGCGCATCCTCAAGAAGGCCGCGGAGAAGGCGAAGGCGACGGTGGCCGGGGCGGTCGTGATGAACGCCGAGACCGGTGAGGTGGTGGCGCAGGCCAGCTACCCGCCCTACAACGCCGCCAAGCCGCAGGATTTCGACCCGGTGGAGCGCATCGACGTGCCGACCGCGGTGGTGACCGACCCGGGCTCGACGCACAAGGCGCTCGTCTTCGGCGCGGCCCTGCAGGAGGGGATCATCACCCCGGAGTCGACCCTGGCCATCGGTCCGGCGATCAGCCGGGGCGGATTCCCCTTCGAGGACTCGCATCCGCAGGACAAGGGCACGCTGATGACGATGGAGGGGCTGCTGGCGCTCTCTTCCAACGTGGGCACCATCCTGATCGCCGACCAGCTCGGCAAGGAGAAGCTTTACGAGTACCAGAAGCTGTTCGGCCTGGGGGAGTCGACCGGGGAGGGCATGCCCGGCGAGGCCGACGGTGAACTGCTCAAGCCGGAGGACTGGAGCGGCTCGGCGAGCGGTTCGGTGCCGGTCGGCCACAGTGTCTCGGCGACCCTGGTGCAGATGGCGGCGGCGTACGGGGCCATCGCCAACGACGGCGTCTACACGCAGCCTCATCTGATCAAGGAGACCATCTCCGGTGTCGACGGCGAGGTGACGCCGTCCGCGGCGCCGGAGACGCACAAGGTCCTGGATGCGGACAAGGCCGCCCAGCTGCGGACGATGATGGAGGCCGTGGTCGAGTCGGACGTCGGCACCGGCAAGTCGGCGCGGGTCGCCGGGTACCGGGTGGCCGGCAAGACCGGCACCGGCAAGATGCTCGTGGACGGGCAGTACACCAGCCACTACGCGAGCTCGTTCGTCGGCATGGCGCCGGCCGACGACCCGAAGTTCGTCATCGCGGTCTCGATGGACGTCGCCAACGGCAGCGGCGGTGAGGTGTCCGGTCCGGCGTTCAGCGAAATGATGTCCTACACCCTCCTTCATTACGGAGTGCCACCGTCCGGTACCAAGTCGCCGACTTTCAAGATCCATCCATGAACGCCAGCCGCATGGCGTTGACGAGAAGCTGTGAGGGACCGGGTAGGGTCTGACGCCGTGTCCGGCATTACCCGACCCGAGACCGTCGCGCCGCACCCGCTTGCCCAGCTCGCAGAGCTGGTGCACGCGGAGTTGTGCGGTGCTGACGCAGAGGTCTCCGGCGTGACGCACAGTAGCAATGCGGTGCGTTCCGGAGATCTGTACGCGGCGCTTCCCGGCGCCAACCGGCACGGCGCGGAGTTCGTCTCCGCCGCCGCCCGAGCCGGGGCGGTCGCGGTACTCACCGATCCCGCCGGTCGGGAGGCGGCGATGCAGGCCGGCCTGCCGGTCCTCGTCGTGGACGACCCGCGTGCCGTGCTCGGCGCGGTCGCCGCGGCGATCTACGGCGAGCCGTCCCGGCGGCTCACCATGATCGGCGTGACCGGCACGGCCGGGAAGACCTCCACGTCGTACCTGGTGGAGGCCGGTCTGCGGGCCGCCGGTCTGGTGACCGGCCTGGTCGGCACGGTGGAGACCCGCCTCGGCGACCACGTCGTCAAGAGCGTGCGGACCACGCCGGAGGCGACCGACCTGCAGGCGATCCTGGCCTCCGGCGTGGAGCGCGGAGTGTCGGCGGTGGTCATGGAGGTGTCCAGCCACGCCCTGGTGATGGGGCGGGCGGACGGGATCCGGTTCGCCGCGGCCGGTTACACCAACTTCGGCCAGGACCACCTGGACTTCCACCCGACGGCCGAGGACTACTTCGAGGCGAAGGCGCGTCTCTTCGACGGCCGGGCGCGAGTCGAAGTGCTTAACTACGACGATTCGGCAGTTATGCGCTTAAAGGGTGATGGAACGGTCACCTACTCGGCGGCCGGTGCGGAAGACGCCACCTGGTGGGCGTCCGACGTCCGGCCCTCCGCCTTCGGGCAGCTGTTCACCGCGCACGGGCCGGACGGGATCACCGTCGAGACCGGCGTGGCGCTGCCCGGCCTGCACAACATCGCCAACGCGCTGCTCGCGCTGGCCCTGCTGGTCGGCGCCGGCATCGACCCGGCGACCGCCGGGCAGGGCATCAGGGACTGCCGGGGCGTTCCCGGCCGTCTGGAGCGCGTCGACGCCCCCGGCGAGATCCTCGGGGTGGTCGACTACGCCCACAAGCCGAACGCGATCGTGGCGGCCCTGGCGGCCCTGCGGGAGCTGGCGTCCGCCCGCGGTGGCGGCCTGATCTGCGTGATCGGTGCCGGCGGCGACCGGGACAAGGGCAAGCGCCCGCTGATGGGCGAGGCCGCGGCGCAGGGATCCGACCTGGTCATCGTCACCGACGACAACCCGCGCACCGAGGACCCCGCCGCGATCCGGGCCGCGGTGCGCGTCGGCGCCGAGGAGGCCGGGACCGCCGCGAAGATCATCGAGGTGGGTGGGCGCCGGGCGGCGATCGCCGAGGCGGTCCGCCTCGCCGCGCCCGGCGACGTGATCGCGGTGCTGGGCAAGGGCAACGAACAGGGGCAGGAGGTCGACGGCGAGGTGCTGCCGTTCGACGACCGCATCGAGCTGGCTACCGCTCTGGAGGGCCGATCATGATCCGGATGACGCTGACCGAGATCGCCACGATCACCGGTGGCACGGTCGTCAACGCCACCGGCGACGAGGCCGTCACCGGCGGGGTGGAGTACGACTCCCGCAAACTCGGCCCGGGTGGCCTCTTCGTCGCCTTCGCCGGCGAGAAGGCGGACGGGCACGACTTCGCCCCGGCCGCGATCGCCGGTGGCGCCGCGGCCTACCTGGGCTCCCGGGACGCGGGCGTGCCCGGTGTGGTGGTCGCGGACCCGCTGGCCGCCGTCACCACGCTGGCCCGGGAGGTCGCCTCCCGGCTGGACAAGCTGACCGTGGTCGGGGTGACCGGCTCGTCCGGCAAGACCACCACCAAGGACTACATCGGTCAGCTCCTGGCGCACCTCGGGCCGACCGTGGCGCTGCCCGGATCGCTCAACAACGAGCTGGGTTTCCCGTACACCGTGCTGCAGGCCACCGAGGAGACCCGCTTCCTGGTGCTGGAGATGGGTGCCCGGGCCGTCGGGCACGTAGCCCACCTGTGCGGGATCGCCCCGCCGAGGATCGGCGTGGTGCTCAACGTCGGCGCGGCGCACATCGGCAAGTTCGGCTCGATGGAGGGCACCGCCCAGGCCAAGGGTGAGCTGGTCGAGTCGCTGCCGGCGGACGGCACCGCGGTCATCAACGCGGATGACGCGCTGGTCGCCGCGATGGCGTCGCGGACCTCCGCCCGGGTGACGCTCACCGGCGAATCGGACGCGGCGACGGTGAAGGCCACGGAAGTGACTGTTGATCACTACGGTCGCGCCAGCTATACACTCATAAGTGGTGAAAAAACTGGTTTTGTCCGACTGGCTGTCGTCGGGCGGCATCAGGTGGCGAACACCCTCGCCGCCGCCGCCGTGGCGCTCGCCGCGGGCATGGCCTTCGACGACGTGATCACCGCGCTTCCGGAGGTGGGCATCGTCTCCGAACGCCGGATGGACGTGGTCACCCGCCCGGACGGCGTGGTGCTCGTCGACGACTCGTACAACGCGAACACGTCGTCCACCATCGCCGCACTGCGGGCGCTGGCGGCGATGAGTGAGGGCCGGCGCACCACCGCGGTGCTCGGCTACATGGCCGAACTGGGGGAGTACGAAGTATCCGGTCACGCCGAGGTGGGGCGGCTCGCCGCCGAACTCGGGGTGGACCGGCTGATCGCGGTCTCCGCGGAGGCCGCGCCGGTCCTGGACGGCGCCGCCGAAGTCGCCGGATGGACGGGGCAGGCGCACTTCGCCGCCGACCAGGCGGCCGCGATCGAGATTCTGCAGCAGGACCTGCGCGCCGACGACGTCGTGCTGGTCAAGGGTTCCCGGTATCGGACATGGGACGTCGCCGACTGGTTGCGGCGCTCCGAGGAGGTTTAGCCCCGTGAGGGCAGTCATCGTCGCGGCCGCGGTCGCCTTTCTCATCTCTCTGTTCGGCACCCCGATCGCGATCCGGGTCTTCTCGGCGCTCAAGGCCGGTCAGCCGATCCGGAGCATCGGACCGCAGACCCACCTGGGCAAGCGCGGCACCCCCACGATGGGCGGCGTGGCGTTCATCATCGCCACGGTCTTCGCCTACGTGGCCGGGCACCTGGCGCTGACCACCCTGCCGGACCGGCAGATCGCCCAGGAGAAGCCGACCATGACCGCCCTGGTCCTGCTCGGTCTCTTCGTCTTCTGCGGTGCCGTCGGCTTCATGGACGACTTCCTCAAGATCCGTAAACGCAACTCGGACGGCCTCAGCGCCAAGGGCAAACTGCTCGGCCAGATGCTGATCGGTACCGCGTTCGGCATCGCCGCCCTCTACGTGCCCAGCACCAACGGCCAGACGGTCGCCAGTGAGAACATCTCCTTCATCCGCGACGTCGACTGGCTCAACGTCGGCAAGGTCGGTTCGGTCATGGTGTTCGTCTTCGTGATCATGGCGATGTCGAACGGCGTGAACCTCACCGACGGCCTCGACGGTCTGGCCACCGGTGCGTCGATCCTGGTCCTCGGGGCGTACTCGCTGATCGGCTTCTGGCAGTACCGGCACTGGTGCGGTGACGACAACTACCGCTCCACGAGCGCCCTCACCGAGACGCACTGCTATCAGGTCCGAGATCCCCTCGAGATCGCGATGATCGCGGCGGCGGCGGCCGCGGCCTGTGTCGGCTTCCTCTGGTGGAACACCAACCCGGCCCGCATCTTCATGGGCGACACCGGCGCGCTGGCCCTCGGTGGCCTGATCGGCGGCCTCGCGGTGGCCACCCGCACCACCCTGCTCTCGGTGATCATCGGCGGCCTCTTCGTCATCATCACGATGTCGGTGGTCATCCAGATCATCTCCTTCAAGACCACCGGCAAGCGTGTCTTCCGGATGTCCCCGCTTCAGCACCACTTCGAGCTGGCGGGCTGGTCCGAGGTCAACATCGTGGTCCGGTTCTGGATCATCGCCGGCATCTGCGCGGCGATCGGCCTGGGCCTGTTCTACAGCGACCACCTGGCGGTCATGGGATAACCCCTTCTCGGGTACGCGTACAGCGGGTCGTCACCCTGCCTCTCCGGCGGGTCGGCGGCCCGCTGTTCGCGTACCGGGGTTGATCTTCGGGGGTGACCACGCACGCAGGTCGCCCCGGAGGGCTTCACGCTCTGGACGCGCAGCGGCCAGTGAAGCGCTTCGGGGCCCTCGGCGGGAGCGACGGTCTGCACCACCCACTCTGCTACGACATCGGTCTTGACGATCGCCCGGTGACGGACGGCATAAACGTGCGACACGCCCGGTTCGTGACGCGTGGGGATGTGGACGGCGGACGATGATGGGGCCATGGCGGACGACCGAACCCAGACGGCCCGCCCGACACTGAGCCGGCAGCTGCTGCCCGCGGTGCACGGGCTGCTGGCGCGACCACTGTCGTCCTACTACCTGCTGATCGCCAGTGCCGGGCTGCTGCTGCTGATCGGCCTGACGATGGTCTTCTCGGCGACCAGCGTGAAGGCCTACGCCGAGGACGGGAACGCCTTCTCGGCACTCACCAGCCAGGTGGTGTTCGCGCTGCTCGGCCTGGTGGCGTTCTGGGTCTGCCAGCGGCTGCCCGCGCTGACCCTGCGGACCCTGGGCAAGTACGTCCTCGGCCTGGCGATCGGCCTGCTCGGTGTGCTCGACGTGCTGATGGCGCTCGAAGGTGTCGGCCTGCTGGGCTCGGCGCGGCTGGGACCGCTCGAGGCGAACCTGAACTGGCTGTACGTGGGCCCGGTCAGCCTGCAGCCGGCCGAACTCGCCAAGCTGGGCATGGTGCTGTGGGGCGCGGACGTGATGGCGCGCAAGGGTGCCTCGCTGGCGCACTGGCGGGAGCTGGCGATGCCGCTGTTCCCGGTGGTGGGCCTGCTTTTCGTGCTGGTCGGCTACAACGACCTGGGCACCATGCTGGTGCTGCTGGCGCTGATCATCGGTCTGCTCTGGGCCGCCGGGGTACGCCTGCGGGTCTTCGGCGCGCTGGGGGTGCTGGGACTCGCCGGCATCGGCCTGCTGATCGCCGCAGCCTCACGGGGTGCCGGCTCCGGGTCGGCCGACGCGCCCAACTACCGCCTGGAGCGGCTCACCAGCTTCCTGACGCCGTTGAAGGACTGCGACCCGACCCGGGAGTGCTACCAGGTCATCCAGGGCCGCTCGGCGATCTTCGAGGGCGGCTGGTTCGGTGTCGGCCTGGGCAAGGGCGCACTGAAGTGGAACTGGCTGCCGCAGGCGGACAACGACTTCATCTTCGCGGTGGTCGCCGAGGAACTGGGCGTGGTCGGCTGCGCGGTGGTGCTGGCGCTGCTGTCCGTGCTGGCCTACACCGGTTTCCGCATCGCCCGCCGGGTCGCCGACCCGTTCCGCCGCCTCGCCGCGACCGCGATCACCACCTGGCTGGTGGCCCAAGCAGTGATCAACATGGGCGGCGTGGTCGGTCTGCTGCCCATCACCGGCCTGCCGCTGCCGTTCATCTCCGCAGGTGGCAGTGCCCTCGTGGTGACGCTCGCGGCGATCGGCATGCTCGCCTCGTTCGCCCGCGCGGAACCGGACGCCGCACGAGCCCTGAACGCCCGTCCGACCCCGAGATGGGTACGACTAGTGTGGGCCCCGCTGCCGCCGCTCCCCCCGCCGCGGCGGCCGGGACAGTCACGTCCTCCTGCCGGGAAGAAGACGAGCAGTGGGACTTCCGTGGGCGCGGGGGGCGAGAGGAGACGGTGATGGGTCCGCTGCGGTCGGTCGTGCTCGCCGGAGGAGGCACCGGCGGTCACATCTATCCGCTGATCGCCTTCGCCGACGCCTTGCGACGCCACTTCCCCCAGGTCAAAATCACCACGCTGGGCAGCCCGAAGGGCATGGAGAACCAGTTGATCCCGGCCGCCGGCTACGACCTGCGGCCGATCCCGGCCTTCCAGCTGCCCCGGTCCCTCAATCTCGACCTGCTGCGTACGCCGGACCGGATGTACAAGTCGGCGGCCGCGTGCGGCGACATCATCGACGAGGTGCAGGCCGAGGTGGTCGTCGGTTTCGGCGGCTACGTGTCGGTGCCGGCCTACCTCGCCGCCTGGCGCCGTGAGCTGCCGATCGTGATCCACGAGGTGAACGTGCCACCGGGCGTCGCGAACCGGATGGGCATGAAGTTCACCAAGCGCATCGCGGTGGGCTTCCCGCACCAGCTGGAGCAGGCCGAGTCGCTGCGCAACGCGCGCCTGGTCGGCGTGCCGCTGCGGACCGGCATCTCCCAGCTGGACCGGCCGGCGCTGCGCCCGCAGGCGCTCTACCACTTCGGGCTGCGCCCCGACCTGCCGGTGCTGTTCGTGTCCGGCGGTTCGTCCGGTGCGCGCAGCATCAACCTGGCGGTGGCGGCGGCGGCCAAAAAACTGGCGCACGCCGGCATCCAGGTGCTGCACGTGCAGGGCGGCCGCAACGAGCCGTTCGACGTGCCGAACGACCTGCCGGTGCCCTATGTCGTTGTGCCCTACCTGTCGGACATGCAGCTCGGATACGCTGCCGCCGACCTGATGCTCTGCCGCGGCGGAGCGATCACGGTGGCCGAGACGACAGCGCTCGGCATGCCGGCGATCTACGTGCCGTACCCGTACAGCAACCAGGAACAACGGCGTAACGCGCTACCGATCGTCGACTCGGGCGGTGGCCTGATCGTCGACGACAGCGAGATGACTCCGGAATGGGTGGAGCACAACATCATCCCGCTGGCACGTGACCGGCAGCGGCTCGCCCAGATGGGCGCCGCCGCCGCGAGTTATGGCCGTCGTGACGGTGACGAGGCGCTGGTGCGTTTCGTTCTCGAAGCGGTGCGCTGATGCATTTTCTTGAAGGAGCGGATCTGTGAACACGGCGGAGCTGACGCCGGCCGGCGAGTTGACCGCCGAGGACCTGGGCAGCGTGCATCTCATCGGCATCGGCGGAGTCGGCATGGGCGGCCTCGCCCGGCTGCTGCTGACCCGTGGCGTCCCGGTCTCCGGCAGCGAACTGCGGGAGTGGCCCGCGCTGGCGGCACTGCGCGCGCTCGGCGGCACGGTGCACATGGCGCACGAGGCGTCGAACCTCGACGGGGTGGACACGGTCGTCTACTCGACCGCGATCCCGCGGGACCACATCGAGCTGGCCGAGGCCCGCCGCCGCGGTCTGCGCGTGCTGCACCGCTCGGAGGCCCTGGCCGCGGCGATGACCGGCCGGCAGACGATCGCGGTGGCCGGCACGCACGGCAAGACCACCACCACGTCGATCATGACGGTGATCCTGCAGCACGCCGGCCTGGACCCGTCGTTCGTGATCGGCGGCGAGATGTCCGCGGCCGGCGCCAACGGCCACCACGGCACCGGCCCGCACTTCGTGGCCGAGGCCGACGAGCACGACCGGTCGTTCCTGATCTACCGGCCGCACGTCGCGATCATCACGAACATCGAGGGCGACCACCTCAACAACTGGGGTGACCTGGAGACGCTCAAGGCGGGCTTCCTGGAGTTCGGCTCGCTGGCCGACGGGTTCGTGGTGACCTGCGCGGACGGCCCCGGCACCGAGGAACTCATCGCGGGGCTCAAGGCCGCGGGCAAGACCGTTTACACGTACGGGGAGAGCGAAGGCGCCGACCTGCGGGTCAGCGGGATCGTCACCACCGTGAGCGGGGTCCGCTACCAGGCCGAGTTGAACGGGGAGGCGCTCGGTGAGGTGAAGCTGGCGTTGCCCGGCAAGCACATGGGGCTGAACAGCGCGGCGACCGTGCTGACCGCGCTGAAACTGGGCCTGTCGCTGGACAAGGTGCTGGAGGCCCTGGAGGCGTTCCCGGGGGTCCGCCGCCGGTTCGAGCGCAAGGGCATCGCCGCCGGCGTGCGGGTGTACGACGAGTACGCGTACCACCCGACCTCGGTGAAGGCGGCGCTGCGCACCCTGCGGGACGTGGCCGGTGACGGGCGCCTGCTGGTGGTGTTCCAGCCGTACCGGGTCTACCGGACCCGGGACCTGGAGGCGGAGCTGGCCGACGGCCTCGCGGTCGCCGACGAGGTGATCTGCATGGAGGTGTTCGGTCCGGGCGAGACCCGTGGCCCCGGTGAGGGCGGCCGGGCGCTGACCGCGGCGATCGATCTGCCCGCGGACCGCAAGGTCTTCGTGCCGGACTGGGAGGACGTGCCGGCCGAGGTGGTCAAGCGGTCCCGGCCGGGTGACGTGGTGGTCACCATGGGCGCGCCGCCGATCTCGCTGATGGGCGACGAGCTGCTGGCCGCGCTGGCCGAGGCCGACCACAAGCCGGACCTGGCGAGGTAACACCGGTGGCGGGCGGGGGCACGCGCAACTGGCGTCTGGTGCGCGCCGACACGGACGCCGTGCCGCCGTCGGCGCGCCGGTTCATGGCCCGGGCCCGGCAGCGGCGCCTGCGTGCTCTGCTGCCGTGGCTGATCGGTGTGGGCGTGCTGGCCGCGGCCGGTGGCCTGACGTGGACGGTGTACGGCACGGCGGTGCTGGGTGTCCGGGCGGTGGAGGTGGTCGGCGCGGAGACCCTCACCCCGGACCAGGTCCGTGCGGCCGCCGCGGTGCCGGATCTGCTGCCGCTGGCCCGGGTCGACCTGAACGAGGTCGCCGCCCGGGTTCGCGGCCTGCCGCCGGCCGGCCGGGTGGCGGTGCGCCGCAGCTGGCCGTCGACCCTGGTGGTCGAGGTGGTGGAGCGGACGCCGGTGGCGGTGGTGCCGGCGAACGGCACATTCGTGCTGATCGACGAGCTGGGTGTGCCGTTCCGCTCGATGACCGAGCAGCCGGGTGGTCTGCCGCTGGCCCGTCTGGCGACGCCGGGGCCGGCCGACGAGAACACCGGCTCGGCGCTGACCGTGCTGGCGGCGCTCAGCGACGACCTCCGGGAGCAGCTGGTGGCGGTGTCGGTGGAGTCGCCGGTGCAGATCCGTCTGGAGTTGCGCAAGGGGCGCGAGGTCATCTGGGGCGACGACACCAAGAGCGACGAGAAGAGCAAGGTCGCGACGGCGTTGTTGGGTCAGAAAGGCGACGAGATCGATGTGAGCGCGCCGACAGTCGTCACAATCAGGTAAGTGGCCGGTTATACCGGACGTTGCGGCATGAACGGAATATTACGTGCAAGGTTACGGGTGAGTCGGATACTCACCTCGTAAGCGGACGCGACACGCCGCCCCGGGTCTTTGGTCGAGGGGGGATGTCCGCTTAGGTTGCGTCGAGAGGTTTCAGTAGTTGACATAACTCTAAACCTCTAGTAGAGGGTGAGGGTTTCCTCGCCCTCCCTTGTACGGCTGCGGATGTCGAAGTGCGGTCCCCTCTCGGACCGCAGGGGCCGTCGACATTCGCCAACCCTGGAAGGGATGGCTGAGCCCGATGACACCTCCGCACAACTACCTTGCGGTCATCAAGGTCGTCGGCATCGGTGGTGGCGGCGTGAACGCCGTCAACCGCATGATCGAGGTTGGGCTCAAGGGAGTCGAATTCATCGCGATCAACACCGATGCCCAAGCGCTGCTGATGTCGGATGCCGACGTCAAACTGGACGTCGGCCGTGAGCTGACCCGTGGACTGGGCGCCGGCGCTCAGCCCGAGGTCGGCAAGAATGCCGCCGAGGACCACCGCGACGAGATCGAGGAGGTCCTCAAGGGGGCCGACATGGTCTTCGTGACGTGCGGCGAGGGTGGTGGCACCGGCACCGGTGGCGCGCCCGTGGTCGCCAACATCGCCCGCAAGCTGGGCGCCCTGACCATCGGCGTGGTCACCCGGCCGTTCTCGTTCGAGGGCAAGCGCCGTCAGGTGCAGGCCGAGGCCGGTATCGACGAACTGCGTAACCAGTGCGACACGCTGATCGTGATTCCGAACGACCGGTTGCTGGCTCTCGGTGACCGGGGTATCAGCATGATGGACGCGTTCCGTCAGGCCGACCAGGTACTTCTCTCCGGTGTGCAGGGCATCACCGACCTGATCACCACACCGGGTCTGATCAACCTGGACTTCGCCGACGTCAAGAGCGTGATGAGCAACGCGGGCAGCGCGCTCATGGGCATCGGCAGTGCGCGCGGCGACAACCGCGCGGTCGAGGCGGCCGAGCGTGCCATCTCCAGCCCGCTGCTGGAGCAGAGCATGGACGGCGCGCGCGGCGTGCTGCTCTCCATCGCCGGTGGCTCGGACCTGGGTCTGTTCGAGATCAACGACGCGGCGCAGCTGGTCACCGATGCGGCACACCCGGACGCGAACATCATCTTCGGCGCGGTCATCGACGACGCGCTCGGCGACGAGGTCCGGGTCACGGTGATCGCCGCGGGCTTCGACGGGGGCACGCCCTCGTACAAGCCGGTCGAATCGGTCCGTAAGGTGCCGCAGCCGTCCACCGGCGGCAGCACCCCGGCACCCACGCCGGCGGTCACCCCGCCGCCGCCGGCCGCGACCACCCCGCCGCCGCGCCGGGTGCTCTTCGACGATGTGGACGTGCCGGACTTCCTGAAGAACGGTTCCTGACTCTCTTCATGAATCAGAACGACGACGGGCGGCGAGCTGAGCTCGCCGCCAATCTCGTGCAGGTGCGGGAACGTATCGCCCGGGCCTGCACCGCGGCCGGCCGCGAGCCGGGCGAGGTCACGCTGACCGCGGTGACCAAGACGTACCCGGCGAGCGACGTGGTCCTGCTCGCCGGTCTCGGCGTCACGGACGTCGGGGAGAACAAGGACCAGGAGGCCGGCGCGAAGGCGGACGTGGTGAGCGCCGCGGGCGCCACCGGTCTGCGCTGGCACTTCGTCGGGCAGTTGCAGCGCAACAAGGCCCGATCGGTGGCCCGGTACGCCGACGTGATCGAGTCGGTGGACTCGGTACGCCTGATCACCGCACTGGACCGGGCCTCCGCCGAGCGGGCGGTCCCGCTGGAGGTGCTGATCCAGGTGAGTATCGATGGGGACCCGGATCGCGGCGGCGTGATTGAGAATGATCTCTGGGGGGTATCGGAAGCCGCGGCCTCGTCACCGGGGCTGAGGCTGGGCGGCCTGATGGCTGTCGCGCCGCGCGGTTGGGAACCGGACCGGGCGTTCGAGAAGCTGGCCATCCTCTCCGGACGGTTGGCCGCTCGGTACCCCGCAGCGACGACCGTCTCCGCGGGCATGAGCGGCGACCTCGAGGCCGCGATTCGGCACGGGGCGACACACGTACGGATCGGAACATCTTTACTCGGGATGCGAAACTCGCTGCGGTAGCCTTGCGGCGGGCAGCAAACTACACAGGTGTTGTTTAACGCGACGAGCCACCACAAACGGCCGTAGCGTCCGACGACGCAGCGTCGCAGCGGGTCGTGGGTCCGATTCGGATCCGTTCTCGAACCGCGTCAAGGGGGGACGCGGCACGCCGAAGGGGGCGCGTGCCGTATAGCGGACGGAGGTGGGGGCATGGACTCTCGGCAGGAGTGCCGGCGGGACGGGGTGGGCTCATGAGCGCTCTGCGTAAGGCGGGCGTGTGGCTCGGTCTCGTCGAGGAGGACGAGGACCGCGGTTACGACGACCGGGGTTACCGGGAGAGCACCTACCGCAACCGCGAGCGTGAGCGGGACCGCGATCGGGAGCGGTACACCAGCGATCGCTACGCGGACGAGTTCGCCGACGAGGAGGAGCCGGAGGAGGAGCGTCCGGTGCCGCGGTCGCGCGCGGAGCGCAGCGAGCGGGGCCGGATCGGTGACCGGTTGTCCTCGGCCCGGGCCGACCTGGAGCGGGAGGAGAACGAGCGACTCGATCGGGCGAGCGTGCGTTCCATCACCCGTCCGGCGGCGCAGGCGGAGCAGTCCGGTTCGCTGACCTACTCCACCCGGGAGAACCTGGCGCTGAAGCCGCAGCCGGTGCCCGCGCCCCAGCCGCAGCGGGTGGTCGAGGAGGAGCAGCGGTACCAGATCACCACGCTGCACCCGACGACCTACCGGGAGGCGCGCACCATCGGTGAGCACTTCCGGGACGGCGTTCCGGTCATCATCAATCTCACTGAGATGGATGAATCCGACGCTCGCAGGCTCGTGGACTTCGCCGCCGGACTGGCTTTCGGCCTGCGGGGTACGATCGAGCGCGTGACCAACCGGGTTTTCCTGCTCTCACCGGCAAATGTCCAGGTCACCGCTGAGGACAAGGCCAAGATCGCTGAGGGTGGCTTCTTCACCCAGAGTTGACCCGAACGAGGGATCCGCCTGCCGTGCTGTCGATCGTGTTCCAGATTCTCTACATCTTGCTGTACCTCTTCTTCATGGTGCTGCTGGGCAGGTTCGTGCTGGGTGCGGTACTCCAGTACGGACGCCGGTGGCAGCCCAGCCGGGGTGCCGCGGCTGCACTCGAATCGGTGTGGAGCGTCACGGATCCACCCCTTAAGGCGTTGAGGCGTGTGATCCCACCGCTGCGCATTGGTAACGTGAGTTTGGACCTGGCTTCCATCGTGCTGCTGGTTATCCTGTTCGTGCTCATGGATTTCGTGCTACGTCCGCTCATCATTACCAACAGCTAGACAGCAGCCTCAACCGCGGCCGCGACTGACCCGAGGAGTTTCGATGCCGCTGACCCCGGCCGACGTGCACAACGTCGCCTTCAAGAAGCCCCCGATCGGCAAGCGGGGGTATGACGAGGAGGAGGTCGACGCTTTCCTTGACGAGGTCGAGCGCGAGCTTGCCCGTCTGATCGAGGAGAACAACGAGCTGCGTGCCCAGGTGGAGCGTGGAGGACGGGGTGGCGCACCAGCCGGCCCGAATTCCGACCCCCGCATGGCTGCCGAGCTCAATGAGATCAAAGCCCAGCTCGACCGGGTGCAGCGGGACAAGACGGCGGCCGAGCAGGCTGCCCGTCAGATGCAGGCCGAGCTCGAGCAGGTGCGTGCCCAGGGCCCCGGCCCCGGTGGCGGCGGTGGTGGCGCGGACGGCGAGCAGCAGGCCCTGCGCGTGCTGATGATGGCCCAGCGCACCGCGGACGACCACGTCTCCGACGCGCGCCGGGAGGCCGACAAGCTTCTCGCCGACGCCCGTTCCAAGGCCGAAGAGGTCACCCGTGAGGCCCGGGCCAAGGCCGACGCCCTCGAGCGCGACGCGCGTCAGCGGCACCAGGAGGCCATGGGTGGCCTGGACGCCAAGCGGACCGCGTTGCAGAAGCACATCGAGGAGCTCAAGCAGTTCGAGCGCGAATACCGCACCCGGCTCAAGGCGTATCTCGAGAGCCAGCTGCGTGACCTCGACGGTCGCGGCCAGGGCCTGGAGGCCGAGCTGTCGCGTGCCGACTCGGGCCGGGCCGTGGGCGGCTCCGGGGGACTCGCCACCGCCGGCCTCGCCGGCTCGTACGGCGGTAGCCGTGCCAACTCCATCGAATCGGGTCGCTGACCGCAGCCCCGCACCGCGACGAGGATGAGCCATGATCGTTGCTAGTCTCCTGCTCATCCCCGTCGCGGTGCTGTTTCTGGCACTGGGTCTGAACAACGGCTCGAGCAGTCTGCTCATAGCCTCGATCGTGGTCAGTCTGCTGGCCGCGGTCGCCCTGGTGGTCGGTCCGCGGCAGTCGGCCGGCACGCGCCGGGGCGTCGCCGGTGACGTCGAACCCGACGACTACGCCCCGCAGCCGCCGCCGATGCGACGGGCGCCCGCCGCCGCTGATGACGCCGCCTACTCCGATGAGACCGCGGTCCACGACTTCCCGCCGCCGCCCGCGCCGTCTCCGGAGCCGGTCCTGTCCGAACCGGTGGACACCCCGCCGTGGGCCGGCGATCTCGCTGATCAGGCCGGTGCCCGGACGGCCGCCGGCCACGCCGAGCCGCAGGCGACCCGCGCTGCCGGACGTGATGTCGCAGACTCCGCGGATTCCGACTCCGCCGCTGAATACGCCCGGTCTGCCGAGCGCCCCGAGCCGGTCCCGGCGCCCGCACCACAGGCGACGGAGCCCGAGCCGGCCCATGTCGATCCGGTCTATGCCGAGCCGGTCTATGCCGAGCCGGTCTATGCCGAGCCGGTCTATGCCGAGCCGGTCTATGCCGAGCCGGAGGCCGAGCAGGCCGACGAGTTCGCCGAGCCGGACGCCGACGATCCCGACGACGAGCCACTGCCGCAGTCGGTGCGCCCGGCCGACGCGGTGCTGGTGGCCCGCCTCGACACCGAGGTGCTGGTGGTCGACGGCCGTCCCCGCTACCACATGGCCGACTGCCCGCACCTGGTCGGCCGGCTGACCGAGCCGCTGCCCGCGAACGAGGCCGTCGAACTGGGCTTCAGCCCCTGCGGTCTGTGCCGCCCGGTGGACCGTCTGGTCGCCGCCGTGGCGCACGGCTGACGATGCGCCGTCCCGTGCCGGCCCAGGAGTCGGTGGTGGTCCGGGTGCGCCCGGGTGCCGGGCGGACCCGGGTCGGTGGCCGTTACGAGGGCCCGCACGGTCCGGCTCTGATCGTCGCGGTGGGGGCGCCCGCGGTCGACGGCAAGGCCACCGAGGCGGTCCGTAAGGCGCTGGCGCAGGCGCTGGGTGTCCGGGCCGGTGAGGTCGCGTTGCGGCTCGGCGCGACGAGCCGGGACAAGGTGTTCACGGTGTCCGTGCCGGCCGCGCAGTGGGAGCCCCGGCTCACCGCGCTCCGCGATGACAGTCAGTGAATCAAGCGTCACGAGGGGTGTATCCTCGATAATCCGGACGAACGGCAGGGGTATTCATGCCGATTTGTCGGGACCGGGTGGGATGGCGGGTTGTCGGTCCATTTCGCGTTTCGTATGCTTGCCACCTTCCGGCGCGCGCGGTGCTTTCCTGCCGCGCCGTTTCTGCAGGTGGGGGAAGATCTACCGCGGCGACCCGGCGGGCCGGGCAGCGCCCGGAACACGACAGGGGAGACCGGACGGCGCGGCGGCGCCCCGGTCCGCACACGCCGATCGCCGCGCAGGCGCGCGGCTGAGGGAGCGACGATGGCCAAGGCAACCGGTGGAACCGCTGCGGAACGGACACGTTCGGCGGAGGAGACCGAGCAGATCATGCAGGCTCTGGTCGCGCGGCGCGACGAGCTGCAGGCCGAGTACGATCAGTCGCTCAGCGAGATCACCGAGCTGCAGCGTGAGCGACTCGCCGACTCGGCCGGCGACGACCAGGCCGACACCGGCACCAAGACGTTCGAACGCGAGCAGGAGATCACGCTGGCCAACAACCTGCTCGAGCGGATCACACAGGTGGAACGCGCCATCGAGCGGGCCGGTGAGGGCAATTACGGTTGGTGCGAGCGGTGCGGAAACCAGATTCCGGTCGAGAGACTGGCCGCGTTCCCGTCCGCCACCCGCTGTGTCTCGTGCAAGCAGTTGGAGGAACGACGCTGAACGCCGACGACCCGGCGACCGCGGACGGCCGCCCGGCCCCGCGTTTCGCTCCCCGTGCGGTGGCCGTGCTGGCGGCCACCGCGGTGATCGCCGTTGCGGTCGACCAGTGGGTCAAGCACCTGTCCACCGAGAACCTGGTCCCCGGTGAGCCGGTCCGGATCCTGGGTGGCCTGGTCCACCTTTCGCTGCTGCGCAACAGCGGGGCGGCGTTCAGTCTCGGGAGCGACTACACCTGGATCTTCCCGCTGATCACGATCGTCGTGGTCGGCTGGATCGGCTGGATGGCCGTACGACTGCGCTCGGTGCCGTGGGCGGTCGCCCTCGGCCTGGTGCTCGGCGGCGCCCTCGGCAACCTCGGCGACCGGTTGTTCCGGGCGCCCGGGTTCCTGCACGGCCACGTGGTCGACATGATCAGCGTCTTCGGGCCGTACGGGGAGTACTTCGCGGTGTTCAACATCGCTGACAGCTGTTTGACCGTGGGCGTGGTGCTCGCGGTGCTCCTCGAGCTGACCGGTCGCCAGCGCGACGGCAGCCGCCTGCCCGGCAAGCGGGAGAAACAGACCGCGACGACCGGAAAAGAGGAGACGGCATGAGTGGACAGCGTTCCCTCCCGGTGCCCGACGGACTGCACGGGATGCGCCTGGACCAGGCCGTCTCCCGGCTCTTCGGGCTGTCCCGGACCGCCGCGGCGACGCTGGTGGAGTCCGGCGACGCGATGGTCGACGGCGTGGTCCGGATCAAGTCGGAGAAGGTCACGGCCGGCTCCTGGCTCGAGGTGACCCTGCCGGCGCCGGTGGCCCCGCCCGTGGTGGTGGCCGAGCCGGTGCACGGCATGGGCATCGTCTACAGCGACGACGACATCGTGGTGGTCGACAAGCCGGTCGGCGTCGCGGCGCACCCCAGCCCGGGGTGGACCGGACCGACCGTGATCGGTGGCCTGGCCGCGATGGGGCAGAACGTGGCCACCAGCGGCGCCGCCGAGCGGCAGGGCGTGGTGCACCGTCTCGACGTCGGCACCACCGGTCTGATGGTGGTCGCCAAGAGCGAGGTGGCCTACACCGTGCTGAAGCGGGCGTTCAAGGAGCGCGAGGTGGAGAAGCGGTACCACGCCGTGGTCCAGGGCCACCTCGACCCGCTGCGCGGCACCGTCGACGCCCCGATCGACCGGCATCCGACGGCGGACTGGAAGTTCGCGGTGATGAGCGGCGGCAAACCCAGCGTCACGCACTACGACACCCTCGAGGCGTTCCGGTCGGCGAGCCTGATCGACGTGCAGCTGGAGACCGGGCGGACCCACCAGATCCGGGTGCACTTCTCGGCGCTGCGGCACCCGTGCGTCGGCGACACCGCGTACGGCGCCGATCCCACACTCGCGGCCCGGCTGCAACTCGGCCGTCAGTGGCTGCACGCCCGCGAACTGGCTTTCGTCCACCCCCGGACGCACGATGAGGTCCGCTTCGTGAGCGACTACCCTGACGACCTGAAATACGCGCTGGACGTCCTGGGGGACGCCGGCTGACCGTCGGGGAGTGACACGGTGGGCCCCTCGCACCGACTGCGGACGGCCCTCGTCCGGTTCGGGGGAACGTCACTGCGGTCGCAGGTGATGACCGCGGTGGCGCTGGTGGCCACCGCCGCGCTGGTGCTCGGGGTCCTCTGGGCCGACCACGACCTGCCGGCCGGTGATCCGGACCCGGGTGACACGGTGCGGGTGGGCGTGGTCGAGGGGCAGACGGTCGCGGGTTACCTCGATTCCGCCCGGGTGGAGATGGACCGGCTCACCGACCCGTCGGCCCCGGCGTCCGGGGAGACCTGGGCGCTGGTGAGCCTGATCGGGTACGTGTCGCCGGACGCCCTTCCGCTGCTGTTCGGCGACGCCGTGGTGGCCCAGGTGTACGCCCGGGTTCCACTGCCGGAGATCCGGACCCCGGTGACCAGGATCCCGGTGTACCGGATGCCGGAGGACGTGACCGCCGGGATGCTCGCCGCGGCCGTCGTCCGGGACCGGGAGCAGGCCGACTACCAGCGGCTGAGCCGGGCGCTGACCGGAGCCGGCAGGGGCGAGGAACAACTCCGGCAGACGTACGAGGCGGCCGCCCACATCGCGGCGCGGGAGGCGGCGGCGTACCGGGCCGGGTGTGCGTGCGTCTTCGCCGCGGTGGTGCGGGCGCTGCCCGCGGCGCTGAGTGGTCTCGCCGGCAGCCCGCAGGTCCGGGCCGTCGATCCGGCGCCCGAGGTGCGCGGTCTGGACAGCACCGAATTCCGCCCGCCGCTGCCCGAGGAGGTGGGCACGGTCTCTCCGGAGCCGTCGCTCTCCGACCGTGCGGCGGGAGCGTCCGGCGATCCGGCCGTTGCCTCCACCACTGCGGCACCTATACCGTCATCGATCGGGGCACGTGTGACATCCGCCTCACCGGATGCGGCGGCGCCGGTGTCGGTGTCGCCCGTACTGCCGTCGGGGTCGCCGGTTGCCGTACCCTCTGCTTCGGACACGAGTCCAGCTCACGAAGGCTCCGGCGTGCCGTCGGGGACGCCTGCCGCGACATCCGGCGGTTAGCAACGTCACGCGTGCGGACGTTCGGGTGGATGCACGTGCATGACCAGCGTGCCGTTATGTGATCAAGAACGACCGGAGGATGGGCGCTCGGCCGGTGGCCCGATTAGGGTTTTCCTCCGTAGCCTGTCAGGGGCGAGACCAATCGCCGAGGACGACAGCCTGTCATGGGCGGACCATCGCCGTGGACCACTGAACGGGTCGGCGCAGAGAGGACGAGCCGTGGACGGGACCGAGACCGGCTGGGGCCGGCCTGCGGAACCAGCCCCGCGCTGGCGGGCGCTGCTCGACCGTGCCCGGCATGGGAACCGCAGCGACGAGCAGCAGGCCGACGAACAGCGGCAGCAGGCTGAGCAGCAGGCGCAGCAGCAACAGCAGCAGCAGTGGGGTCAGCAGCAGCCGGGCGGCCGTGGGCCGGCGCCGGTGGAACGCCGCCCCTTCAACCCGCTCGACCCGCGCGCCGCCCAGCAACAGCAGCAGCCCGGTGGTTTCGACCGCCGGCCCGCGGACCCGGCCGCCGATCCGGGACGGCAGGTGCCGCAGCGGCCGATCAACCCGCTCGACCCGCGCTGGCAGGGCCGGCAGGCCGAGCCGCAGCAGCCGGCCACCTACTTCGATCCGGCGCCGCGCGGTGTCCAGCAGCACTCGGCACCGCCCGCGCCACCCGCCCCGCCGGTTCCGCCCACGGCGCAGTACGGCACCACCGGCTATGCGACGCCGCCGGCTCCGGCGCCCGCGCCGTCGGCATATCCGCCCAGCGCGTACCCTCCACCGACCAACGGCTACCCGCCCGCCCCGGTCGGCAACGGCTATCCGGCACAGCCCGGCACGGCCTACCCGGCCCCGCCGGCCGCCGCCTACCCGCAGGCGCCGCCCGCGCCGCCGCAGCCGGCCGCGCCCCCGATGCCCCCGGTGCCCCGGGTGGTGCCCGCGGTCCAGCCGGCGCCGATCTCCCCGGCCACCAGCGGCGCCCGGATCGAGTGGCGGCAGACCCGGGTCGAGGACGGCATGGACCGGGTCGTCTCGGTGATGCGCCGCAAACTCGGCCAGCCCCGGGTGCTCGCCTTCGCCAACCCGAAGGGCGGCGTGCACAAGACCACCGCCACGGTGCTGGCCGCGGCCACCATCGGCAGCGTGCGCGGCCGCGGCGTGCTGGCCTGGGACGACAACGAGCTGCGCGGCACGCTCGGACTGCGGGCCGGCAGCGCCCGGCACGCCCGGACGATAAAGCACCTGCTGGCCGACCTGACGCGGATCGAGGGCCTGCACGGCGACGAGCTGCTCCAGGAGCTGGACGCCTATCTGCGGCACGCCTCCGACGGGTCGTACGACGTGCTGGCCGGCGAGGAGAACCCGCGGTTCGCCCAGCGGCTCGACCAGAGCACCGTGCAGCGGGTGATGGACCTGCTGCGGCGTACCCATGATGTGGTCTGCGTGGACACCGGCAACAACGTGGAGAGCGTCAACTGGCAGACGGTCATGCGGATGGCCGACCAGCTGGTGATCACCACGGTGCCGCGGGAGGATGCCGCGTTCACCGCCGACTGGATGCTCGACGTGCTCGAGGAGAGCGGGGCGGGCGAGATGGTGGCGAACGCGGTGACGCTGATCTCCTGCCCGTCGCCCGGTCACCTGCCGTTGCTGGAGGACTTCAAGAAGCACTTCGCGACGCGGACCCGCGCGGTCGCGGTGGTGCCCTACGACCCGGCCCTGGAGGTCGGATCCTCGATCGAGTACGGCGATCTGCAGCAGGAGACCCGGCAGGCGTGGCTGCGAGCTGCGTCGACGATGCTGGAACCCTTCGCGGAGTAAATGATCACGGCGTTGCCCGTGGTTTTCAGGATCCGGTCCGGGCTAGGCTTCCTGGCGCTGTCGACGTTAGGGGGCTCCGGGTGTCCGACTCGTTCGTGCATCTCCATGTGCACACTGAGTATTCGATGCTCGACGGGGCGGCCCGGATCAAGGAACTGCTCGCCGAGGCGAAACGCCTCGGCATGCCGGCCGCGGCGATCACCGATCACGGCAACATGCACGGCGCCTACGACTTCTACACGCAGGCCAAAGCCGCCGGCGTGACCCCGGTCATCGGCGTCGAGGCCTATGTCGCCCCGGAGTCGCGCCTGGAGAAGAAGCGCATCAAGTGGGGCCGCCCGGAGCAGAAGGGCGACGACGTCTCCGGTAACGGTGCGTACACGCACATGACCATGTGGGCGCGCAACGCGGTCGGCCTGAAGAACCTCTTCCGGCTCAACTCCCGGGGCTCGATCGAGGGCCAGCTCGGTAAGTACCCGCGGATGGACTTCGACATCATCGCGGAGCACGCCGAGGGCATCATGGGCACCACCGGCTGCCCGTCCGGCATCGTGCAGACCCGGCTGCGGCTGGGCCACTTCGACGAGGCGCTCAAGTCGGCCGCGCGCTACCAGGAGGCGCTCGGCAAGGACAACTACTTCCTCGAGATCATGGACCACGGTCTGTCGATCGAGCGCCGGGTCCGCGACGGCCTGCTGGAGATCGGCAAGAAGCTGGGCATCCCGCCGCTGGTCACCAACGACTCGCACTACGTGCACGAGGAACAGTCCGCGGCCCACGACGTGCTGCTGTGCGTGCAGACCGGCAGCAACGTCGCCGACCCCAACCGGTTCCGGTTCGACGGCTCCGGCTACTTCGTCAAGTCGGCCGACCAGATGCGCGCCGTCGACTCGTCCGAGGCCTGGCAGGAGGGCTGCCGGAACACCCTGCTGGTGGCCTCGAAGGTGGACACCGAGGGGATGTTCACCTTCAAGAACCTGATGCCCCGGTTCCCGATCCCGGACGGCTTCACCGAGGAGGAGTACTTCCGGCACGTGGCCTACGAGGGGCTGCGGTACCGGTTCCCGGACGGCATCCCGGAGACCCACGTCAAGCAGGCCGACTACGAGCTGGGCGTCATCATCTCGATGGGCTTCCCGGCGTACTTCCTCGTGGTCGCCGACTTCATCCAGTGGGCGAAGAACAACGGCATCGCGGTGGGCCCGGGGCGTGGCTCGGCGGCGGGTTCCCTGATCGCGTACGCGATGGGCATCACCGACCTCGACCCGCTCCCGCACGGCCTGATCTTCGAGCGGTTCCTCAACCCGGAACGCATCTCGATGCCCGACGTCGACATCGACTTCGACGACCGGCGCCGCGCCGAGGTGATCCGCTATGTGACCGAGAAGTGGGGTGACGACAAGGTCGCCCAGATCGCCACGTTCGGCACGATCAAGGCCAAGGCTGCGATCAAGGACTCGGCCCGGGTGCTCGGCTACCCGTTCGCGGTCGGCGACCGGATCACCAAGGCGATGCCGCCGGACGTCATGGGCAAGGGCATCACCCTCGGCGGCATCTTCAACAAGGACGACAAGCGGTACAACGAGGCCGGCGAGGTCCGCGGCCTCTACGAGACCGACCCGGATGTCAAGAAGGTCATCGACACCGCCCGCGGCATCGAGGGCCTGATCCGGCAGACCGGTGTGCACGCCGCCGGCGTCATCATGTCCGCCGAGCCGATCATCGACCACATCCCGCTGATGCGCCGGGCCAGCGACGGCGTCATCATCACGCAGTTCGACTACCCGACCTGCGAGACGCTCGGCCTGCTGAAGATGGACTTCCTCGGCCTGCGCAACCTGACCATCCTCGACGACGCCAACAAGAACGTCGAGCTCAACCACGGGGCGAAACTCGACCTGCTGAAGCTGCCGCTGGACGACCCCAAGGCCTACGAACTGCTGGCCCGCGGCGACACCCTGGGCGTGTTCCAGCTCGACGGTGGGCCGATGCGCTCGCTGCTGCGCCTGATGAAACCGGACAACTTCGAGGACATCTCCGCCGTCCTGGCGCTGTACCGTCCCGGTCCGATGGGTGTCGACTCGCACACCAACTACGCGCTGCGCAAGAACGGCCTCCAGGAGATCACCCCGATCCACCCGGAGCTGGAGGAGCCGCTCAAGGAGATCCTCGAACCCACCTACGGCCTGATCGTCTATCAGGAGCAGGTGCAGCGCGCCGCGCAGATCCTGGCCGGCTACACCCTCGGCCAGGCCGACCTGCTGCGCCGCGCGATGGGCAAGAAGAAGAAGGAGATCCTCGACAAGGAGTTCGTCCCGTTCCGGGACGGCTGCCGGGAACACGGTTACTCCGACGAGGCCATCCAGGCGGTGTGGGACGTGCTGGTGCCGTTCGCCGGCTACGCGTTCAACAAGGCACACTCCGCGGCGTACGGGCTGGTCTCCTTCTGGACGGCCTACCTGAAGGCGCACTACCCGGCCGAGTACATGGCCGGGCTGCTGACCAGCGTCGGCGACGACAAGGACAAGATGGCGATGTACCTGGCGGAGTGCCGCCGGATGGGCATCCAGGTCCTGCCGCCGGACGTGAACCAGTCGTCCGGGCCGTTCACCCCGGTCGGCAAGGACATCCGCTTCGGTCTGGGCGCGGTCCGCAACGTCGGCGGCAACGTGGTCGAGGCGATCGTCCGGTGCCGCAAGGAGAAATCCGACTACACCGACTTCTACGACTTCCTGTCGAAGGTCGACGCGGTGGTCTGCAACAAGAGGACCATCGAATCGCTGATCAAGGCGGGCGCGTTCGACTCGATGGGCCACAGCCGCAAGGCACTGCTCGCGGTGCACGCCGAGGCGATCGACGCGTACGCCGGAGTCAAGCGCAACGAGGCAGCCGGCCAGTTCGACCTGTTCGGCGCGTTCGGCGACACCGAAGGCGGCTCGGCGGCCACGGTGGCCATGCCGACGATCGGCGACGGCGAGTGGGACAAGCGCGACAAGCTGGCCTTCGAGCGGGAGATGCTCGGCCTGTACGTCTCCGACCATCCGCTCGCGGGCCTCGAGGTGATGCTGCAGAACGCGGCGGACACCAGCATCGCCGCGCTGGGCGAGGAGGGATCCGTCCCGGACGGCCAGGTCGTCACCCTGGCCGGCATCCTCACCGGCGTCCAGCGACGGATCACCAAGCAGGGCCGGGCCTGGGCGTCGGCCACCCTCGAGGACCTCGCCGGTGGCGTGGAGGCGCTGTTCTTCCCGAACACCTACGAACTGGTCGGGCAGTACATCGCCGAGGACGCCATCGTGGTGGTCAAGGGCCGGATCGACCGGCGCGACGACCAGGCCCGCATCATGGCGATGGACATGTCCATGCCCGACGTCACGCACAACCCGGACACCAAACCGATCACGCTGACCATGCCGATCACCCGCTGCACCCCGCCGATGGTGGACCAGCTCAAGGAGATCCTGATCAGTCATCCCGGCGAGTCCGAGGTGCACGTGCACCTGCAGAACGGCAAACGGACCACGATCATGCGGCTCAACGGCATGCGGGTGGCGCCTACCCCGGCGCTGCGGGCAGACCTGAAGATGATCCTCGGCCCGTCGGCCGTCGGGTGACGTCGGTCCGGGATCTGGAAGGATCGTAGGGTGCAACCCACCGATGAGCCGGCCGGTCCGTCGCCCGTGCCGCCGGCAGCGCCGTCCGCCGGGCTCACCCCGGATTCCCGGGCCGCAGACCCCCGCGCCGGGGATCCGTCGACCGGGGACTCTCCCGCCGGTGACCTCCATGCCGCGGACCTCCATTCCGCGGACCTCCATGCCGCGGACCTCCGTGATGCGGATCCGCTTGCTGACCCGCTGTATCCCGGGGCGGAGGATGCGGGGGAGCCGTGGTGGCGGTTCCAGCACGGCACCCGGCGTCCCTGGCGGCGCACCCTGACCGTCACCGTGGCGCTCACCGTGGTGATCGTGGTGCTCGGCGCCGGTCTCGGCCTGCTCTGGGCGTGGCTCGCCCCGAACGTGCCGGTGATCGACGCCGGCGGGGGCGGCATCGTGGTCAACGACCCGTCGCCCGAGCAGTACATCGCGGCCGACGGCTGGTTCACCCTGCTCGGCCTCGGGTTCGGCATCCTGGTCGCGATCGCCGCCTGGATCGTCCTGCGCCGCGACCGCGGGCCGTTCCTGCTGCTCGGCGTGATCGGCGGGACCTTCGTGGCCGGTCACTGGGTGGCGCCGGCGGTGGGCGAGCTGATCGGGCGCGACGCCTATGCGGACTGGCGGGCGACCGCGGCGCAGGGGGCGAGCTACCTGGCCCCGCCGGAGGTGCACTCGGTCGGGCCGACGCTCGTGCCGGCCTTCGCCGCGGCGATCGTGCTGACCCTGCTGGCGGGCTGGGCCAACGACCCGGACCTGGACCAGCCGGGCGCGCACCCGGGATACGGGCCGAATCACCCGGACGAGTACCCGGCGTACGGCCCGCTCGGCGTGTCCGCCGCGGATGCCGGCGAGCCGCAGACCCCGGCGTCGCGGGAGCCCGGCCGCCCGTCCTGACCCGTGCTGTCAGCGGGCCGTGGCTCGTGCTGCGGGAGGGCGGGGACCGCCGTGCCGGTGGTCAGTTGGGACTGGCGGGACGGGCCAGGTCGGACAGCGGGACCGGGACGGCCCGGACCTGGGCCAGGAGCCCCGCCTCACGGGTGAGCAGCCGCAGCTCGGCGCGGAGCCGGCTCGCCGTGTCCGGCATGGCCAGCAGCATCTGGCGCTCCTCGACGGCGAGCTGCGCGGTGGCGGCGATCAGGTGTGACAGGACCGTCGGATCGTCCGGCACCTGGTCGAGGACCTCGCTGCTGGGGCGCAGCAGCTCGAGATAGGCCCGGAAGGCCTGCAGCACGCGCGGCGCCAGGATCTGGGCGATCTCGCCGGCGTCCTTCTCCTCGGGGAGCCACTCCACATGGGCGGTCAGGTAGGGCTCGCTGCCCTGTTCGACGCTGAGCACGGTGAACCGCCGCCGGCCCACCGTCATGATGTCGAAGCGACCGTCCGGCAGCTCGGTGACGTGCCGCAGCTCGGCGGTGCAGCCCACGTCGTAGAGGTCGTCGGCGTTGACCGGCACGGCGGGGGCGGCCTGGCCGTCCTCCGGGTCGGGGGCGACCTCGCTGCCACGCCGGAGAGTGACCACGCCGAACTCGCCGGTGTCGTCCGAGGTCTGCGCCACCAGCTCCCGCACGAGAGCGCGGTAGCGCTCCTCGAAGATGTGGAGAGGTAGGACCAGACCGGGGAAGAGCACCGTGCTCAACGGGAAGACCGGTAGCCGATCGCTCACGCGTTCAGCCTAGTCCCCGTCCGACCTTGGTCAACCCGCCGTGTCCCAACGCCTGGGCCGGGGAGTCGCGGTCGATAACTCGTTTCCGTCGCGGCCTAAACTGGTCGAGTGCTGAATCGGATCGACCTGCGCGGCTCCCGGCCGGACCCGCGCGGACTGCTGCCCCGTGCCCAGCTCGACGTCTCTGTGGCTGTCGAGCGGATCCGCCCGGTCGTCGAGGCGGTGCATCAGCATGGTTTCAGCGCGATCCGGGAGGCGACCGAGAGGTTCGACGGTGTCACCCTGGAGCGTCTGCGAGTGCCCGCTGCGGCGATCGCCGCAGCGGCCGAGACGCTCGAGCCCGAGGTTCGCGCCGCGCTGCTCGAGGTGATCGCCCGGGCCCGCAAGGTGCACGCCGACCAGCGGCGGACCGACACGACCACCCAGGTGGTCGACGGCGGCACGGTGACCGAGCGCTGGGTGCCGGTGCGCCGGGTCGGCCTCTACGTCCCGGGTGGCCTGGCGGTCTACCCGTCCACCGTGGTCATGAACGTGGTGCCGGCCCAGGAGGCGGGTGTCGACGCGCTGGTGGTGGCATCGCCGCCGCAGCCGTCCAACGGCGGCCTGCCGGATTCCCGGGTGCTGGCCGCGTGTGCCCTGCTCGGTGTGACGGAGGTCTACGCGGTCGGTGGCGCCCAGGCCGTCGCGATGCTCGGCTACGGGGCTGACGGCGTGGACGCCGGTGACCGTTGCGAGCCGGTCGACGTGATCACCGGACCGGGCAACATCTGGGTGACCGCGGCGAAACGGCTGCTGCGCGGCACGGTCGGCATCGACGCCGAGGCCGGTCCGACCGAGATCGCCATCCTCGCCGACGACACCGCCGACCCGCGGCACGTCGCCGCCGACCTGATCAGTCAGGCCGAGCACGACCCGCTGGCCGCGAGTGTCCTGGTGACCGACTCGCCGGCGCTCGTCGACGCGGTCGAGGCCGAGCTCACGGTCCAGGTCGCGGCGACCAAGCACGAGGAGCGGGTCCGCACCGCGCTGACCGGCGAGCAGTCGGGCGTGGTGCTCGTCGACGACCTGGAGCAGGGGCTGGCGGTCGTCGACGCGTACGCGGCTGAGCACCTGGAGATCCAGACGCGGGACGCCCGGCAGTGGGCCATGCGGGTCCGCAACGCCGGGGCGATCTTCGTGGGGGCGTGGGCGCCGGTGTCGCTGGGCGACTACGCGGCCGGCTCCAACCACGTGCTGCCGACCGGCGGCTGTGCCCGGCACTCGTCCGGCCTGTCGGTGCAGTCCTTCCTGCGGGGCATCCACGTCGTGGAATACAGCGAGGCGGCCCTGAAGGACGTCGCCGGTCACGTGGTGGCGCTGGCCAACGCCGAGGACCTGCCCGCGCACGGTGACGCGGTGAAGGTCAGGTTCGCCCGATGACGACGATCGACGATCTGCCGATCCGTGACGACCTGCGCGGCAAGACGCCCTACGGCGCTCCGCAGCTCGACGTCGCCGTGCGGCTGAACACGAACGAGAACTCCTACCCGGTGCCGGAGGACGTGGTCGAGGCGATCGGCAAGGCCGTGCAGGCCGAGCTGCGGGACCTCAACCGCTACCCGGACCGCGACGCGATCGCCCTGCGCACCGAGCTGGCGGCGTACCTCGGGCATGGCCTGACCACGGCGAACGTGTGGGCGGCCAACGGTTCCAACGAGGTGCAGCAGCAGCTCCTGCAGTGCTTCGGCGGTCCCGGCCGCACGGCGCTCGGCTTCGGACCGTCGTATTCGATGCATCCGCTGCTCGCGGCCGGCACCGGCACCACCTGGATCGGCGCGCTGCGCGACCCCGATTTCGGGCTGAGCCCGGAGGACGCGGTCGCCGAGATCGAGAGACACGACCCGGACCTGGTGTTCGTCTGTTCGCCGAACAACCCGACCGGCACCGCGCTGGACCCGGCGGTGATCGACGCGATCCTGGGCGCGGCCCGGGGCATGGTGGTCGTCGACGAGGCGTACACCGAATTCGCCCGGCCGGGCACGCCGAGCGCGCTGACCCTGCTGGCCGGGCACCCGCGGCTGGTGGTGTCCCGGACGATGAGCAAGGCGTTCGGGTTCGCCGGCGGCCGGCTGGGCTACCTGGCCGCCGACCCGGCCGTGGTGGACGCGGTGCAGCTGGTCCGGTTGCCGTACCACCTGTCGGCGATCACCCAGGCGGCGGCGCGGGCGGCCGTGGTGCACCGGGAGTCGCTGCTGGCCACGGTCGACGCGATCAAGGAGCAGCGGGACCGGATCGTGTCGGTGCTCACCTCCCGAGGCGTCAAGGTCGCCGCGTCGGACGCCAATTTCGTGTTGTTCGCCGTCTCGAAAGATCAGAAAGCGGACTGGCAGGCCTTCCTCGACCGGGGCGTGCTGATCCGCGACGTCGGACTGCCCGGCTGGCTGCGCGTCACCGCCGGCACCGAGGCCGAGACCACCGCATTCCTGAACGCCGCTGAGGAGATCTTGTAGTGAGTCGCACCGGGCGGATCGACCGCGTCACCAACGAGACCAAGGTGCTCGTCGAGATCGACCTCGACGGCACCGGCAAGGGCGATCTGAGCACCGGGGTCGGTTTCTACGACCACATGCTCAACCAGCTCGCCAAGCACGGCGGGTTCGACCTGACGGTGCGGACCGAGGGCGACCTCGAGATCGACTCGCACCACACCATCGAGGACACCGCGATCGCGCTGGGCGAGGCGTTCGCGCAGGCGCTCGGGGACAAGCGCGGCATCCGGCGGTACGGCTCGGCCACCATCCCGATGGACGAGGTACTGGTGCGGGCCGCCGTGGACCTGTCCGGCCGGCCGTACGTGGTGCACGACGAGCCGCTGCTCACGCCGTACATCGGCCCGGTCTACGCGACCAGCATGACCCGGCACATCTTCGAGGCGTTCGGCCACGCGGCCAAGGTGACCCTGCACGTGGACGTGCTGCGCGCCTGCCGCCCGGGCGGTCACCCGGACGCGCACCACGTGGTGGAGGCCCAGTTCAAGGCGTTCTCGCGGGCGCTGCGTGAGGCCGTCGAGATCGATCCGCGCAACGCGGGTGCGCTGCCCTCCACCAAGGGGGTGCTGTGATCTCGATGGCGCTGTTCGCGCTGGCCGGCATCCTGGTCGGCGGCGTGATCCAGCTGGTCAAGTCGGACGCGACCAGGTTCAGCATCGGGATCACCGGTGTGCTGGCGCTGCTGGCGACCGCGGGCGGGTTCGCCTGGTGGCCGACGGGGGAAGCCTGACATGCCCGGTGTGGTGATCCTCGACTACGGGTCGGGAAACCTGCGGTCGGCCGAGCGGGCGGTCGCCCGCACCGGCGCCGACGTGACGGTCACCAGCGACCTGGACGTGGCAGCCGCCGCGGACGGCCTGGTGGTGCCGGGTGTCGGGGCGTACGCGGCGTGCATGGCCGGTATCGAGGAGCTCGGTGCGGGACCGGTCATCGCCGGGCGGGTCGCGGCGGGCCGTCCGGTGCTGGGCATCTGCGTCGGCATGCAGGTGCTGTTCGAGTCCGGGGTGGAGCACGGCGTGGAGACCAAGGGGCTGGGCCTGCTGCCCGGGTCGGTCACCAAGCTGTCGGCCGCGCGGATTCCGCACATGGGCTGGAACACCGTGCAGGCGCCGTCCGGGTCCCGTCTGCTGACCGGTCTCGAGGCGGGGGAGCGGTTCTACTTCGTTCACTCGTACGCGGCACAAGATCTTGAAGTTCTGGCAGAGGCCGGTGCCGAGGTGACCACCGCGAGCCATGATCTGCCGTTCGCCGCCGTGGTGGAGTTCGGCGCGCTCAGCGCGGCCCAGTTCCACCCGGAGAAATCCGCGGACGCCGGTTACCTGTTGCTGCGCAACTGGGTCGCCGGGCTTGAGTAAGGAACGTCAGCGGCGGCGGGCGGAACGGCTCGTCGTCCTGGAACGGCAGAAGGCCGTCCGGGCCCGCAGGGTGGCCCGGCGGTCCTGGTTCCGGGAGAAGAAGCGGGCGATCACGCCCCGTTTCGGGCGTGACGGCCGGCTGCACCGTCACAGCCGGCGTCAGCGGCTCGGCATCGCGGTCGTCACGCTGCTGGCTGTCGCCGTGGTCTGGACGCTGATCCCGGATCTGCCCCTGCGCATCATCCTCACCGCCATGCTGGTCCTCGCCGTGCCGGTGTTCGTCGTCCTCTGGAGAAAAACGTGACTCTTCAACTGTTGCCCGCCGTCGATGTCGCGGACGGTCAGGCCGTCCGGCTGGTGCAGGGCGCCGCCGGGTCGGAGACCGCCTACGGCGATCCGCTGGAGGCGGCGCTGGCCTGGCAGAACGACGGCTCCGAGTGGATCCACCTGGTCGACCTGGACGCGGCGTTCGGTCGCGGGTCGAACGCGGAGTTGCTGGCCGACGTGGTGCGGCGTCTCGACGTGAAGGTGGAGTTGTCCGGCGGGATCCGCGACGACGAGTCGCTGACCCGGGCGCTGAGCACCGGCGCGCAGCGGGTCAACATCGGGACTGCGGCGCTGGAGGACCCGGAGTGGTGCGACCGGATCTGCGGCGAGTACGGCGACCGGGTCGCGATCGGCCTGGACGTGCGGGGCCGGACGCTGTCGGCGCGGGGCTGGACCCGGGACGGCGGGGACCTGTACGAGGTGCTGGCCCGACTGGACAAGGCGGGCGCATCCCGTTATGTCGTGACTGACATCACCAAGGACGGCACCATGCGTGGTCCGAACCTGGAACTGCTCCGCGAGGTCTGCGCGGCCACCGACAAGCCGGTGATCGCCAGCGGCGGCGTCTCCACGCTCGACGACCTGCGGGCCCTGGCGACGCTGGAGCCGGTCGGGGTCGAGGGTGTCATCGCGGGCAAGGCGCTCTATGCCGGAGCGTTCACGGTGCGCGAGGCGCTGGCGGTTCTGGCGGGCTGATCCGGGCCGCCCACGCTTCCTGGAGAGCCCGCACGGCGGCCCGGATCGCGGGACGGGCCGCCGCCGAATCCCGCCAGGCCAGCACGACGCCGCGGGTGGGCAACGGGGTGACCGTGACCACCCGCACCCCCGGTGGCAGCACCGGCCGGGCCAGCCGGGGCATCAGCGCGATGCCCACCCCGGCGGCGATCAGCGTCAGCTGGGTCTCGAACTCGCCCAGCTGGAAGTCCGGCACCAGGCCGGGCAGTTTGCGGATCAGGTATTCGTAGCAGACGTCGCCGGCCCGCACCGAGATCCACCGCTCGTGGCGGGCCTGCTCCAGGGTGACCGTGCCGGTCAGGTGATGGCCGGCCGGCACGATGAGGTCGGCGTGGTCGTCGCCGAGCGTCAGTTTCGTCACCCCGCTCGGATAGTGCAGGCCCACCTCCGGCCAGTCGTCGAGCACTGCCAGGTCGACGTGACCGCGGCGCAGCAGTTCCAGGCCCTCGTGCGGGTTGACCTCGATCACACCGGTGGTCAGCTGCGGATGATCGGTGGCCAGGCGGCGCAGCACGTGCGGCAGCAGTGCCCGGCAGGCCGTCGCGAAGGTCGACATGGTGAGGCGCCCGGTGACCGTGTCGCGGTGCGCGGCGAGTGCGGCCTCCGCCTCGTCGACGCTGGTCAGCACCCGCTCGGCGTGCCCGGCGAGGACCCGGCCGGCCTCGGTGAGCCGTAGCCGCCGGCCGTCCTTCTCCACCAGGGTGGCGCCGGTCTCGCGTTCCAGCTTGGCGATCTGCTGGGAGACCGCGGACGGCGTGCAGTGCAGCGCCTGGCCGGCGGCGAGGACCGTGCCGTAGCTGGCCACCGCGTGCAGCGCCCGCAGTCTGCCCAGATCAATCATGTAGCGATGCTACATCCTGCGTGTAGGTTATTTTGCTGGTGCTTAACGGTCTGATGGCGCGAGGCTGACCGGATGAGAGCGCGTGACCTGGCCCTCGCCGTCGCCGTGGCGGCCATCTGGGGCATCAACTTCGTCGTCATCGACATCGGACTGGACCACTTCCCGCCACTGCTCTTCTCCGCGCTGCGCTTCGGGCTCGCCGCCTTCCCCGCCGTACTGCTGGTGGGCCGCCCGCAAGTGCCCTGGCGCTGGGTCGCCGCCGTCGCCCTCACCCTCGGCGTCACCAAGTTCTCGCTGCTCTTCGCCGGCATGGCCGGCGGCATGCCGGCCGGCCTCAGCTCGCTGGTCCTGCAGAGCCAGGCCGTCTTCACCATGCTCTTCGCGGTGCTCTTCCTGCGCGAACGCCCCCGGGCGGTGCAGATCGCCGGCCTGGCACTGGCCGCCGCCGGAGTGCTGCTCGTGGCCACCCGCATGGGCGCCGCCCTGCCGGCGTTCCTACTGGTGATCGGCGCGGCGGTGGCCTGGGGGCTGGCCAACGTGGCCACCCGGCAGGCCGCGCCGCCGGACTCGCTGCGCTTCATGGTCTGGGTCAGCGCCCTCTCCACCGGCCCGCTGCTGGTCCTCTCCCTGATCGTCGACGGCCCGGCCGCCGACCTCGCCGCGCTGCGGGCGATCAACGTCGAGGCGGTGCTGGCGCTGCTCTACATCGCGCTGATCTCGACCCTGGCCGGGTTCGCCGGATGGGGTTTCCTGCTGCGCCGGTACGGGGCCGCCACCGTCGCGCCGTTCTCCATGCTCGTCCCGTTCTTCGGCATGGCCTCCGCCGCGGTGTTCCTCGGCGAACGGGTCCACACCGTCGACGTGATCGGCGGGACACTGGTCGTCGGCGGTGTGCTCCTGGGACTGGTCCGAACCCGTCCCGCCGTTCTCGCTAATGTTGCGCCATGACGGTCGCGGTGCGTGTTATCCCCTGCCTGGACGTGGACGCCGGACGGGTGGTGAAGGGCGTCAACTTCGCCGACCTGCGCGACGCGGGCGACCCGGTCGAGCTGGCCGCGGCGTACGACGCCGCCGGGGCGGACGAGCTGACCTTCCTCGACGTGACGGCCTCCTCGGACGACCGCGGCACCATGCTCGACGTCGTCCGGCGCACCGCCGAGTCGGTGTTCATCCCACTCACCGTCGGCGGCGGCGTCCGCTCGGTGGCGAACGTGGACGTCCTGCTGCGCGCCGGCGCGGACAAGGTCGGCGTGAACACCGCCGCCATCGCCCGCCCCGACCTGATCCGGGAGATCGCCGAACGCTTCGGCAACCAGGTGCTGGTGCTCTCCCTCGACGTGCGCCGCTCCGACGGGCAACCCAGCGGCTGGGAGGTCACCACGCACGGCGGGCGCCGCAGCGCCGGCCTGGACGCGATCGAGTGGGCGGCCCGGGTCGCCGACCTGGGCGCGGGCGAGATCCTGCTCAACTCGATGGACGCCGACGGCACCAAAGCCGGCTTCGACCTGGCGCTGATCCGCGCGGTCCGGGCCGTGGTGGACATCCCGGTGATCGCCAGCGGCGGCGCCGGCATGGTCGAACACTTCCCGCCGGCGGTGGAGGCCGGGGCGGACGCGGTGCTCGCCGCCAGCGTCTTCCACTTCGGGGACCTGACGATCGGCGAGGTCAAGGACGTCCTGCGCTCCTCCGGCGCCCCGGTGCGCTGATCGGGTCGTCGCGCTCCTCCGGCGTCTCGGTGCGCTGATCGGGTCGTCGCGCTCCTCCGGCGTCTCGGTGCGCTGATAGGGTCGTCGCCATGACGAACATGTGGTGGCCCGCCTGACCGGCGGTCCCCGTGTGTTCAAACAACGGCCGCCTCGGTGAGGTGGCCCCCTTCCGAGGCATGACACCCTCGGAGGACCATCGTGACGACCTTTCCCGGCCTGCTCGCCCGGCTGCTCGCCGGCACCGACCTGACGCCGGACGAGGCCCGCTGGGCGATGGAACGGATCGTCGGCGGCGAGGCCGACCCGGTGCACGTCGCCGCCCTCCTGGTGGCCCTACGGGCCAAGGGCGAGACGGCGGCCGAGGTGGGCGGGTTCGTCACCGCGCTGCTGGCAGCCGCCACCTTGGTACGCGTTCCCGGCCCCACCCTGGACATCGCGGGCACCGGCGGCGACGGTACGAACGCGGTGAACATCTCGACGATGGCGTCCGTGGTGGTCGCCGCGACCGGGGTGACCGTGGTCAAACACGGTGGACGGGCGGCGTCGGCGACCAGCGCCGGCTCGGCCGACCTGGTGGAGGCGCTGGGCGTACCGCTCGACCTGTCCCCGGCTCGCAGTGCCGCGGTGGCCGCCGAGGCGGGTGTCACGTTCCTGTTCGCCCCGACCGTCCATCCCGGGATGCGGCACGCCGGCCCGATCCGCCGGACCCTCGGGGTGCCGACCGTCTTCAACGTGCTCGGCCCGCTGATCAACCCGGTGTCACCGACTCACCGGGTGGTCGGGGTGGCGAACCCGCGGATGCTGCCGGTGATCGTGGAGGTGCTGCGGGACCGCGGCGAGTCCGCGCTGGTGGTTCGCGGCGACGACGGCCTTGACAAACTGAGCACGGCCACGACGTCCCAGCTGTGGACGGTCCGTGATGGATCAGCCCGCCACGAGGTGCTCGACCCGCGCGAGCTGGGGCTGGCCCGGCCGGCGCCGGGCGCGTTGCGAGGCGGCGACGCGGCGGCCAACGCCCGGGTGATGCACGCTTTGGTTGCGGGCGAGCCGGGCCCGGTGCGGGACGCGGTGCTGCTGAACGCGGGCGCCGCACTGCTGGCGACCGGCCGGTGCGACCTGGCGGACGGCATGCGGCGCTGCGCGGAGGCGATCGACTCGGGCGCGGCCGCGGTGACCCTCAAGAGCTGGGTGGGCGCCGCGGTCAGGACAGCCGGGCCAGCGGAAGGCCGCTGAGGCGGGCCCGGATCAGCTCGGTCATCTCCGGCGTGAGCGGCATGCCGCCGGCGATGACCGAGCGCCATGTCTCCCGCATGCGGTCGGTGAAGGCCCCGGCGAGCGTTTCCAGTTCTTCGGGTACGGGATAGCCGATCCGCTCGCCGAACCGGCGGAAGGTCGCGGGCGTGACGGTGCCGAAATCCTTCGACCGGTCCAGGTTGAGGGCCAGTCCGTCGGCGTGGAACGGCTGGTAGACGATGGTGGACACGAAGTCGTACGCCGGGCTGAGCGCGGTTCGCCCGGACGGGTGGTACCGCAGGGACCAGCTCGAATATCTGACCCAGGACAGGGCGTCCCGGCATGCTCAGGGGGTCCGAAATCGGCCCGCCTGGAGGAGGCTCAGTGTTTCGCGGACGGTCAGCACGAAAGGGGTCTGGGTCATCGATGCCCCCTTCAGCCGTCACCTTCCGTGGTCATTCAACCGTATCGGTGGTTGCGGAGGGAGGTCCGGCGCGCGGGTCAGCGGCCGTCGGCGAGGCGCAGGCTGTATTCGCGGACGGCCGCGGCGTAGGCCCGCTCGTCCAGGGACCAGTCGGCCCGCCCCGGCTCGGCGGCCCGGTTCAGCTGGGCCTGCAGGGTCATCACGGCGGAGGAGAGGCCGCTGAACGGCCGGGTCCGCCATAGCTGTTCGCCGGCCGGCGCGACCTCGATCACGTCGTCGTCGACGGTGAGCAGGCCGGCGCCGGTGAGGCGGCGGATCGACTCTTCGAGGTCGTCGCGGCTCGGCACGCTCTGGTGCAGGAAGTCGGCCGCGGCCAGCAGGTCCGCCAGGGTCGCGCCGCCGACCGGCAGGGCGGCGTGCAGCGCCCGATCGCGCTCCAGTCGCTCCGCGATGACCGCGGAGACGAAGATCCAAGCGTCGTTCCAGTTCCAGCCGCCGGCCCCCATGGCGCAATGATGCCGTGCCGTCGGCTCACCGGGAAGCGAATGTGTCCGGATGATCACCGGGTTGTGATCAGCGTCAAACCGGCATCGATCAGTTCAAGATCGTTGCAGCGGGTACGGGCGCCCTCTCCGGCACCGTCAGCAGCGGCAGGAAAAGGTGTACCAGAGGGCCGATGGCCAGGGCGTACGCGATGGTGCCGAGCCCGAACGTGCCGCCCAGGAGGACGCCCGCGCCGAGCACGGTCAGCTCGATGCCGGTGCGGATGACCCGGATCGAGAGTCGCGGAAAACGTGTGTTCAGTCCTGTCATCAGACCGTCCCTCGGACCGGGGCCCATGCGGCTGCCGATGTAGAGGCCGGAGGCGAAACCGTTGAGCAGGATCCCGCCGACGAGCAGTCCGACCCGGGTCGGCAGCGTCTCGGCTTCGGGCAGGACGGCGAGTGCCGCGTCCGCGGAGAAGCCGACCACGAGCAGGTTGGCGACCGTGCCGACGCCGGGGCGTTGCCGCAGCGGGATCCAGAGCAGCAGGACCGGTACGCCGACGAGCAGCACCACCCATCCGAAGCTGATGCCGGTCACCCGGGACAGGCCCTGGTGGAAGACGTCCCACGGGTTGAGGCCGAGTCCGGATCGCACCATCAGGGCCATGCTGGCGCCGTAGAGGCCGAGGCCCACGAAGAGTTGAACGAGTCGACGGGACATGATCATAAAGCCACTCTCGATGCCAATCCGCCGATGATAAAGTGCCAATCCTGGGGAGGTGGCCATGACGACGTCGATCCGCGGGGGCCAATTGGCGCGGCTGCTGGGCCGGTGGCACGCGCTGCCGGGGCGGCGGCGCAACCCGGACTACGCGGCGCTCGCCGCCGCCGTACGGGGTCTGCTCGCCGACGGCCGGCTGGCCCTCGGCGTCCGGCTGCCCGCCGAACGCGAGCTGGCCGAGTCCCTGGAGGTGAGCCGCACCACGGTGTCGGCGTCCTACCGGGCCCTGCGCGAGAGCGGCCACCTGACCAGCCGGCGCGGCGCGGGCAGTTGGACCACCCTGCCGAACGGGCACCGGGTGGCCACCTCCGGCCTGTGGACCCCCGGCGACGACGTCGACATGATCGACCTGGGGGTGGCCGCGTCGGCCGCGCCCGACGAACTGGTCGCCGCGGCCCGGGCCGCCGCCGACGACCTGCCGCGATACCTGGGCACCGCGGGTTACCACCCGACCGGCCTGCCCGAGCTGCGGTCCGCGGTCGCCGACGGCTACACCGCCCGCGGCGTGCCCACCTCCGCCGAGCAGATCCTGATCACCGGCGGCACCCAGCAGGCCCTCGACCTGGTGCTCCGGCTGTCCGTGCCGGCGGGCGCCCCGGTGCTGGTCGAGACGCCCACCTATCCGAACGCGCTGGCCGCGCTGGCCGCCCGCCGCGCCCGGATCGGCACCCACGGCCTGGACACGGCCACCGGCTGGGACGCCGAGATGCTGTTCGGCGCGCTCCGGCAGACCCGGCCGCGCCTGGCCTACATGATCCCCGAGTTCCACAACCCGACCGGCCACCTGATGACCGCCGACCTGCGCGAACGCCTGGTCGCCGCGGCACACGCCAGCGGCACCGAGCTCGTCGTCGACGAGTCGTTCGTCGACCTGCCCCTCGACCTGCCTCTCGGGGACCCGGCCATGCCGCCCCCGGTGGCCGTCTTCGACCGGCATTCGAGGGTCACCTCGATCGGCGGGATGAGCAAGCCGTACTGGGGTGGGCTGCGCATCGGCTGGGTGCGCGCCTCCGCCCCGCTGGTGCAGCGCCTCGCCGCGATCCGGGTCGGCGTCGACATGGCCAGCCCGGTGCTCGAGCAGATCGTCGCCGTGCACCTGCTGAACCAGGCCGGCCAGATCCTGGCCGCCCGCCGCGAACAGCTCCGCACCCGCCGCGACGTGCTGGTGGCGGCACTGCGCGAGATGTTGCCCGAGTGGCGTTTCACCGTCCCGTCCGGCGGCGCGTCGCTGTGGGTGGAGCTGGACGGGCCGATCTCCAGCGCCCTCTCCCGGGCCGCCGAGGACGTGGGGGTGCGTCTGGCGCCCGGCCCGCGTTTCGGCCTGGACGGCACGCTGGAACGGTTCCTGCGCCTGCCGTTCAGCCTGCCGCCGGAGGACCTGACCGAGGCGGTCCGCCGGATCGCCTCGGTCCGCCACGACCTGGACCACGTGACCGCGCCGGCCTGCCGGGCACCCGCGGTGATCGCCTGAGTCCGCGGTCCGTCACGCGGTCTTCTGGAACAGCCCGATCAGGTGCCCGTCGACGTCGCGCAGCGTCGCGATCAGGCTGCCGTCGCCCACGTCGTGCGGTGATCGTTCGATGCCCGCGCCGGCCGCTTCCAGCGCCGCGATACTCGCTGTCATGTCGTCCACGTGCCAGTAGGTGACCGGCCCTGCGCCGACGTCACCGTGCGGATCGAGGCCCAGCTCCGGTGCGCCGTCGGGCCGGAACCCGACGTAGAACGGTTGATCGACGTAGGGCTCGACACCGAGCAGCGTCCGGTAGAGCGCCTTCGCGGCGTCCAGATCCTTGACCGGGACGGTGATCGTCCGGATCGTCATGCCCACCCCCTGCGGTGCCCACGGCCGTCGTCCTCCTCACGGTAGGCGCCGGGAGGGCTCTCCGAGGTCAGAACCTTTCCGGGGTACGCCGGACCGCCCGCGAACGGTGGACGGGGCTCCGGGCGTACCCGGAAAGCCAGGAAGCCGGCGCTGAGCAGCGCCGGCCTCGGGAGGAAGGGGGACGGACGAGGATCAGATCTGGGCGAGCGAGCCCGCATACATCTTGTTGATCTCGTCGGCGAAGTTGGCTTCCACGCTGCGGCGCTTGATCTTCATGGACGGGGTGATCTCGCCGGCCTCGATGCTCAGGTCACGGGGGAGGATGGTGAACTTCTTGACCGTCTCCCACCGGTTCAGCTTGCCGTTGAGCTCGGTGATGAAGCCCTCGACCAGGTCGTGGGTCTCGCGGGCCGCGATGATCTCCTCGTAGGACTTGCCGGCCAGCGGACCGGACGCGGCCCACGTCTTGATGGCGTCCTCGTCGAGCGAGATCAGCATGGTGACGAAGTTGCGGGACTGGCCGACCACGACCGCCTGCGAGGTGTACGGGCAGACGGCCTTGAAGGAACCCTCGATCGCGGACGGGGCGATGAACTTGCCGCCGGAGGTCTTGACCAGGTCCTTCTTGCGGTCCGTGATCTTCAGATAGCCGTCGGCGTCGAGTTCGCCGATGTCACCGGTGCGCAGGAAGCCGTCCTCGGTGAAGGCGCCGGCGGTCTCCTCGGGCAGGTTGTGGTAGCCGCGCATGACGGGAGCGCCGCGCAGCAGCACCTCGCCGTCGGTGTCGATGCGGACCTCGATGTCGCCGATCGCCTCACCGACCGTGCCGATCTTGAGGCGGCCGTAGCGGTTGACGAAGTTGCCGGCGCAGGCCTCGGTCATGCCGTAGCCCTCGAGGATCGGCAGGTTGGCGGCGGCGAAGAACTCGGAGATCTCGCTGCTGAGGGCCGCGGAACCGCTGACCAGAACGCGCAGGTTGCCGCCGAGTTTCTGCTGCAGCTTCGAGAAGACCAGCTTCTCGGCGATCGCGTACTGCACCTTGAGCGGCAGCGGGAGCGCCCGGCCGGACTGTTCGAGGGCGACCTTCCTCTTACCGGTGGCGACCGCCCAGCTGAAGATCTTCGGCTTGAGGCCGGTGCCGCTCAGGCCGCTGGTGACGGTCTTGTTGTAGACCTTCTCGAAGATCCGCGGCGGGGCGCACATCAGGGTCGGCTTGATCACCGAGAGCAGGTCGATCAGCTTGTCGACCCGGCCGTCGACGTAGGTCGGCACCCCCACGTGCACGATGCCGCAGAGCAGGGTCTTGCCGAATGCGTGCGACATCGGCAGCCACAGGTAGTGCAGGTCCTCGGGGGAGAACAGGCCCAGGTGGTCCTGTGCGACACCCTCCCAGGTCCAGCCCTTGTGGAGCAGTTCCACGCCCTTGGGCCGGCCGGTCGTGCCGGAGGTGTAGATCAGGGTGGCGACATGGTCCGGAGTGAGCCGGGCGATCACGTCGTCGATCAGGCTGGGGTCGTCGCGCAGCGCGGTGGCGCCGCGTTCCTCAAGCTCGGCGAGGGTGATCTGAGGCGGGGTGGCACCGGCGTCGGCCGGTCCGTCGATCAGCACGACGGTGGTCACCGAGGTCTCGGTGCCGGAGATCTTCAGCGCCTGCCGGGGGTTCTCGGCGATCAGCACCCGGGACCCGGAGTCGGCCACGATGAACGCGGTGTCCTCGGGCTCGGTGGTCGGGTAGACCGTGGTGGCGGCGGCACCGGCGACGTTGATGCCGAGGTCGACCAGGACCCACTCGAGCCGGGTGTTGGACAGGATGGCGACCCGGTCCTCGATGCCGACGCCCAGCCCGTGCAGTCCGGCGGCTATCGCCTTGGCGCGCTCACCCACCTGGCGCCAGGTGAGCCAGGCCGGCCCGCTGTCGTCGGCGTTCGGGGCGGCGAACGCCCGGCTGTCCGGGGTTTTCGCCACGCGCTGGAAGAGCATGTCCGGAATCGACCGGTAGGGAACCTCGAGAGCCATCGGAAGCCGCCTTCAACCTGTACGGGGGGTGCGTAACGTCAGCGTTACCGCAGAGTAATGGTCATGTGGAAACACGGCTAGGGTGTCACGCCCTTTACCGTCGATCCTAGCCAGGCCGTTCGGCCCGGTCCGCTCGCAGAACGGCGCGGTGGGACCGGTCGTGGGCCGTTCAGGCGGGCCACTCCGCGGTGACCCGGGCGACCTGCTCCCGTCCGAAGAAGTACAGCGCCAGCTCGCCGGGGTCGCCGCTGATCCGGCCCCGGGGTTCGCCGGAACCGGCCCGGAACGCCGGGAGACCGGGGGCCGACACCTCGGCGCCGACACCCTTGCGGCGCAGTGTGGCCCGGCCGATCAGTTTCACGTTGCGCCAGATGATCGCGGTCAGTTCCGGATCGAGCTCGCGGGGCGCCCAGTCGTCACCCGTCCGGCGGACGTCCTCGTGGTGGATGAAGAACTCGACCGTGTTGACCAGCGGGTCGGTCACCGGGTTGGTCAGCGGGCCCCAGGCCGGCGGGTTGCGGATCTGGTCGATCAGCTGCTCGTAGGGCAGGGCGGCACGGGCCAGCCGGACCCTCTCCCCGTGGCCGGCCAGCGGCGGGACGAGCATCCCGATCGCCGAGTCCGGCCGCCGTTCCCGGACGACCAGGTGGGCGGCCAGGTCACGGGTGGTCCAGCCCTCGCACAGGGTGGGTGCGTCCGGGCCGGTGCGGAGCAGCAGGTCGGCGAGGAGTGCCCGCTCGGTGCGCGCGTGGTTGACCATCCGTCGATCGTAGGCGATGTAATCGTGGCCACAATGTAAACGCGGCCCGGGTTGGGCAGGATGGGTGGGTAAGGCCGGAAAGCGCGGCGAACACTTACCAGTCGGGTAGGACATTGAGCGGCAGGGCCAGCAATGACGTGCTGGGACGGGGCTTGCGGGTGCTCGGGCAGGCGATCCGCACCGAACCACGCCTCTTCACCATCGGAGCGGTGGGCAGCAGCATCTTCGGATTGCTGATCATCGCCAACTCGTACGTCGTGGGTTTCGTGATCGGGCACGTCGTGGTGCCGGCCTTCGCGGCGGGCCGGGTCGGCGCCGGGGAGCTCGCGACGATCGTCGCGATCCTTCTCGGCATCGCCGGCCTGCGGGTGGCGACCATCTTCGGCAGGCGCCTGGGCGCCGGCTACATGCAGTTCCGGCTGCAGGCGCGGTACCGCCGTGCGGTGACCCGCCGCTACCTGTCGCTGCCGCCGGCCTGGCATCAGCGGCACTCCACCGGCAGCCTGCTCTCCAACGCCACCTCGGACGTGGAGGCGGCGTTCGTGCCGATCGCGCCGCTGCCGTTCGCAGTCGGCACCATCGTGATGATCTTCGGCGCGGTGATCTCGCTGTTCGTCACCGACTGGGTGCTCGCGCTGATCGGCGTGGCGCTGTTCCCGTCGCTGTTCGCGCTGAACCTGGCCTACTCCCGGCGGATGTCGCCGCGGCAGATCCACGCGCAGCGGATGCGCGCCAAAGTCAGCTCGGTGGCGCACGAGAGTTTCGACGGCGCGCTCGTGGTCAAGACCATGGGCCGGGAGGCGGACGAATCCCGCCGGTTCGGCGTCTTCGTCGCCGAACTGCGGGACGCGCTGATCGCGGTGGGCCGGCTGCGCGGCCTGTTCGACCCGCTGATGGACACCCTGCCCAGCATCGGCACGCTGGCCGTGCTGCTGATCGGCACCTGGCGGCTGCAGCAGGGCGCGATCAGCGTGTCCGAGCTGGTCAGCGTCGCGTTCCTGTTCACCGTGCTGGCCTTCCCGGTGCGCGCGATCGGCTGGGTGGTCGGCGAACTGCCGCGCAGCGTGGCCGGATGGGAGAGGGTCCAGGCCGTCCTCGCCGCGGAGGGCGATCTGGCGTACGGGCAAGCCGGGCTCCCCGGCGCGGGCCCGGCCGAGCTGGCCTTCGAGCAGGTGTCCTACCACTACGAGGGCGGACCGGAGGTCCTGCACGACGTCAGCTTCACCGTTCCGGCCGGTAAGACGGTGGCCCTGGTCGGCGCCACCGGATCCGGCAAGTCCACCATCGCCGCCCTCGCGGTCCGCCTGGTCGACCCCGACACCGGCACGGTCGCCGTCGACGGGGTGAAACTGCCCGACCTGGCCGCCGCCGACCTGGCCGCCGCGACCGCGCTGGTCCCGCAGGTGCCGTTCGTCTTCGACGACACGATCCGCGGCAACGTGGCGCTGGACCGGCCGGACATCGACGACGACCGGGTCTGGACGGCGCTGCGGCTGGCCCAGGCCCAGACGTTCGCCGCCGGACTGCCGGCGAAACTGGACACCGCGGTCGGCGAGCGCGGCACGTCGCTCTCCGGCGGCCAGCGCCAGCGGCTCACCCTGGCCCGGGCGCTGGCCGGCAAGCCCCGGCTGCTGGTGCTCGACGACGCCACCAGCGCGGTCGACCCGCGGGTGGAGGCGGCCGTGCTGGGAGCCCTGCGCGGACCGGACGCGGGCGCGTCGATCCTGGTGGTGGCCTACCGGCGGGCCACCATCGCCCTCGCCGACGAGGTGGTCTACCTGCACCGGGGCCGAGTGGTGGCGACCGGGACGCACACCGCGTTGATGGCGTCCCAGCCGGGCTACCGGGACCTGGTCACGGCGTACGAGAAAGCGGAGCAGCAGTGAGCAGCGACGGCACCTTCGCCACCATCAAGCGGGGTCTGGCCCTCTCGCCCGAACTGCGGACCGGACTGGGCGGCACGGTCGCACTGGCGCTCCTGCAGATGGCCGGCCGGGTGGCCGTGCCGATCGCCGTGCAGCAGGGCATCGACCACGGCATCCGGGGCGACGGCGGGCCCGACCCGCAGATCGTGCTGGTCGTGGTGGCGCTGACCCTGGCCGCCCTGGCGGTCTCCACGCTCTGCGGCTATCTGATGACCCGGCGGCTGTTCGCGGTCAGCGAGACCGCGCTCGGCGCGCTGCGCTCCCGGACCTTCCGGCACATCCACGACCTGTCCATGCTGCACCAGCAGTCCGAGCGCCGGGGTTCCTCGGTGTCCCGGGTGACCAGCGACGTCGACCAGATCTCCACCTTCCTGCAGACCGGCGGCGTGCAGTTGCTGCTGGCCAGCGGGCAGCTGATCGTGTCGACGATCGTGATGGCCGTCTACTCCTGGCAGCTCACCATCGTGGTGCTGCTCGCCTTCGGCCCGGCCGTCGGTGTGATCCGGCTGTTCCAGAAGCGGCTGGCCGCGGTCTACCGGTCGGTCCGGGAACGCACCGGCACGATGATGGGCGCGGTCGCCGAGAGCGTGGTGGGGGCGTCGGTGATCCGGTCGTACGGCGTGGCCGCCCGCACCGAGCAGCGCCTGGACACCGCGATCGAGGATCTGCGGGTGGCCCAGCAGCGGGCCCTGCGTACGAGTGTGACGAGCTTCTCCAGCGGCGAGATCGGCGCCGGTCTCGCCCTGTCCGGCGTGGTGGTCGTCGGGGTGCTGCTCGGGGTGGACGGTGAGCTGACCGTGGGCCGGCTGACCGCGTTCCTGTTCCTGGTGACGCTCTTCATCCAGCCGGTGCAGATCGCCACCGACATGCTCAACGAGGCGCAGAACGCGGTGGCCGGCTGGCGGCGCATCCTGGACGTGCTCGACGTCGAACCGGATGTGGCCGACCCCGACGACAAGGGCGTCGACCTGCCCGAGGGCCCGCTGTCGGTGCGGTTCCGCGACGTGTCGTTCCGCTATCCGGGCGGCCCGCTGGTGCTGCAGGACGTCGACCAGGAGATCCCGGCCCGGACCAAGGTGGCCGTGGTCGGCGAGACCGGCAGCGGCAAGACCACGTTCGCCAAGCTGCTCACCCGGCTGATGGACCCGGCCGGGGGCGAGGTGCTGCTCTCCGGGGTGCCACTGCGCGACGTGCGGTTCTCGTCGCTGCGCTCGCGGGTGGTGATGGTCCCGCAGGACGGTTTCCTCTTCGACGCCACGGTGGCGGAGAACATCCGTTTCGCCGACCCGGATCTCACCGACGCGGATCTCCAGCGGGCGTTCACCGAACTGGGTCTCGGCGACTGGCTGGCCGGGCTCACGGAGGGGCTGGACACCCCGGTGGGCGAACGCGGTGAGGCGCTCAGCGTGGGGGAGCGTCAGCTGGTGGCGCTGGTCCGGGCGTACGTCGCGGACCCGGACCTGCTGGTGCTGGACGAGGCGACCAGCGCGGTGGACCCGGCCACCGAGGTGCGCCTGCAGCACGCCCTGGATCTGGTGACCCGCGGCCGGACCACGGTGGCCATCGCGCACCGGTTGTCCACGGCCGAGGCCGCCGACGAGGTCGTCGTGGTGGATGCGGGCCGCGTCGTACAACGCGGCCCGCATGCCCGCCTCGTCGCCGAGGAGGGGTCGATCTACGCCAAGCTCTACGCCAGCTGGTTGGAACAAACGCGCTGACCGGAACGATCCCGGTGAGATGAGCGCGTCGCTCGCAGCGGCTGCGGGGTACGCAACCGCTGCGAGAGGCCCGCCATTTCAGCGATTCAAGAGCCTGTCCGGCTCAGCGGGCGTAGTACTCCACCACGAGCTGCTCGTCGCACATGACGGGCACCTCGGAACGCTGCGGGGCGCGGATCACCGTGCTGCGCAGGTCCTCGAGGACGGTGGAGAGGTACGGCGCGGTCGGGCCGTCGATGTGCGTGCCGGTCGCGGCGATCTGGAACGGCGGCTTCTGCCGGCTCGTCTCCTTGACCTCGATGACCTGACCCGGCTTGAGCTTGTAGCCGGGGCGGTCGACCTTCTTGCCGTCCACGGTGAAGTGACCGTGCACGACGAGCTGGCGGGCCTGGTAGATGGTCCGGGTGAAACCGGCGCGGAACACCGTGGCGTCGAGGCGGCGCTCGAGCAGGGTGACCATCGTCTCGCCGGTCTTGCCCTCGGCCTTGTGGGCGGCGTCGTACGCGGCCCGCATCTGGACCTCGCTGATGTTGTACTGGTGGCGCAGGCGCTGCTTCTCCAGCAGACGAACCTGGTAGTCCGAGCTCTTGCGACGTCCCCGGCCGTGCACACCCGGCGGGAACGGCCGCCGCTCGAAGTACTTGACGCACTTGCGCGTCAGCGGGATACCGAGAGCTCGGGAGAGCTTCGCCTTGGGTCGAGAGTTGTTCACTCGTGATCTCCTGTTACGGTTAGCCTTGCCTAACTTAGGTAAGCCTAACCGGTGCCCGGAGGTGCTCGTCATGCAACCCAGTCCTAGCGAGATCGCGCGTACCCTCGCCGCCGGTCACCTGCCCGCCGTCGCCCACATCGCCTGCCGTCCGGGACCGGTGCCGGTCCGGCACGTGACCGACACCCAGGGGCGGATCCTGCTCCTCGTGCCCGCCGAGGGTACTCTCGCCGCCGCACTTCGCCCACAGGACGGCAACGACGACACCGCGCTCGTTCTCGACATCCGCGACGTGCCACCGATGGCGGCATCCCCGTCGCTCGGCCGGGTCTGGGTCTCCGGCTGGGCCGCACGGCTCGACGGTGAGGACGCCCGGGCCGCGGCCCTCGACTACGCCGACACCGACGCCACCGGCGACCTGCTCGACATCGGCGGGAGCCAGGCGATCTACCGGATGGACGTCGCCGAGGTCCGCTGGGAACGCAACGAGAAACTCGTCGAGATCGACCCGGACGACTACGCCGAGGCGAGCCCCGACCCGCTGCGTGCCGTCGAGTTCGACCTGATTGCCGACCTCGCCGACCACCACGACGAGGAGATGAGCGACTACGTACGCCGCCAGCTGGGCAAAGCCGCCCGCCCCGGCGACGACCCCAAGGTGGTCCGGATGGACCGCTACGGATTCCTGGTGCGCCTCGGCGGGCGCAGCGCGCGACTCGCGTTCCCGCGGCCGGTGACGGACCGCCACGACCTGGCGCATCTGCTGCACCCGATCCTCTGCCGCCGCTGCACCGCGGCCTGAGCTCCGACCCGGAGCTCCCCTGACGGGCGGGATCCCGACGGCCAACCTTCTGCCGCCGTCTGGCCGCGGGATCCCGTCATGTGCTCTGCCGGCCGGTGCCGCGGTCGGCAGAGCACAACCACACCACACACGACGGAGGGCCGCACCTCGAGGTGCGGCCCTCCGTCGTGTTGATCACATGCCGGACGTCAGAGCGACAGGATCCGGTCCAGGAACTCGCGGTACCCGCGCATCGCCATCCGCATGCTCTCGGTGTCCGGGGTGTCGGTGCCGCGCAGCGGGTCCAGATCGTCCCGCTCGGCCAGCAGCACCTCGGTCAGCTCGTTGACCGCGTCGGTGAGCAGGTCGTGCGCCCGGGTGAGCGCCGTCACCGGGTCGTCGACGAACTCCGCCTTCACCTCGTGCCAGGCCGCCCGGAAGTGCCGGGCCGCGTCCTCGTCCCAGATCGTGCGCGGGGTGCCGGCGTCGTCGCCCGGCCCGTCCAGAGCGTCCTCCGGGCGGCGTGCCCGGCGGGCCGGCTCGACGTCCTCCAGGCTGGCCGACCGGCGGACGCCACCGCCCGCGAGACCGGTCACCCCGGCGCCGCTGCCCGGGAAGACCGGGAACTCGACCTGCGGCGCGGCGACCGAGGGGGCCTGCGGCGCGGCCGACACCGGCTGCGGCGCGACCGGTGCGGACGCCGGGGCGACCGCGGCCGACCCGTACACCTCGCCGGAGCGGCCGAGGCTGTATCCGGTCGGGCTGAAACCGAACGAGCCGTCACCGGCCGGCGGGAGTCCCGCGTACCCGGTGGAGCTCTCGGCCGGCTCGGCGTCCGGCGGGGTCCGGGTCGCCGGGATCTGCAGCAGCGGCACCGTCATCGTCGGCGAGGCGACCGCGGGGGCCTCCACCGCCGGGCTGACCGGTGCGGCCGGTGCGGCCTCGGCGACCGGGCGCGGCTCGGGGGCCGGCGCCGGCGCCGGGACGGGAACCCCGGAGGTCGGCGCGAGCGTCCCGGCGGGGTGGTCCGGGGTGAAGTCCGGCACGCCGAAGGGGCCGGCCGGGAAGTCCGGAGACACCGGGAACTCGGGGGAGACCGGAGCTCCGGAGACCGGCCCGGCCATCGGGACACCGGAGGTCGGCACGGCCGGCTGGGCCGCGCTGGGCACCGAGGCCCAGCCGGCGACCGGGCGCGCGTGCTCCACGGGTGTCCCCGGGTCGAGCTCGTCGCCGGTGCCGGCCGCCGGCGATGCCGGCACGCCGTCCGGGCCCAGCTGCTCGCCGGCCTGTGCGTAGCCGGGCGCGCCTGCCCGTCCGTTCATGTCCTCACGTCCGTTCTCATCGCTGGTCGCCGCCGGTTCGGCGGTGTCCTGATCATCGGCCGGGGCCGCGTCCGGTTCGGTGTCCCCGGGTTCTTCCGCGGTCCCCGAACCGGGCGTGTCCGCCTCGGCGTCCTCGGCCTTCTCCGCCTTGTCGTCCTGTTCGGGGACGGTGCGCCCGCCGAAGAGGAACCGGCCGGCGTTGCCGAGCCGGAATCCGCCGACCCGGCTCTCCGGCTCCACGGACTTTACGTCCTGACCGGGGTCCGTCTCGTCGTCCGGAGGTACCGAGTGATCAGTATCGCCGTGCCCCTTCCGGCCGGGTGCGCCGGTGGCCGGACGGCCGGCCACCGGGGGCCGGGGCGTGCCCGGACCGACCCGCCCGGCCGCCTTGTTCAGCCCGAACGGATCGGGTGGGGAGGCCGTCGGCCCCCGGGTGCCGAGCGCGACCACGTCCGCCTCCACGCCGTCCGCGAGGCTGTCCGGACGGCCCTGCCACATCCGCGGCATGCCGCTCGAGGGCACGGTGCTGTCACTGTTGGACGTCGGCTCCATCCGTTTCACCACTCCCGTAGTGGGGCGCCGCCACCGGATCCGGAGAACCGCACGGACACGGACGGCAGGCAGTCGGGCACGTACCGCGTTCCGGCGACCGTACCGCTCCCGATCGCCCGGCACATCCCCTGTGCCCGGATCGTGGGCCTTCCACAGGCGGTTACCGGGCGGCCCGGTGCCTGGGGGAGAATCCGAGCGTGCCCGTATCCGATGCAGCAGAGACCTCCCTCGACCCGGCGATCGCCGCCCGGCTCAAGCGCACCCCTGACGGCCTGGTCGCCGCGATCGTGCAGGAGCACGGCACCGGCGACGTCCTGATGCTGGCCTGGATGGACGACGAGGCGCTGCGCCGCACGCTGGCCACCGGCCGGGCCACCTACTGGTCCCGCAGCCGCGGGGAGTACTGGGTGAAGGGCGCCACCTCCGGCCACCACCAGCACGTCCGCCGGGTCTCGCTGGACTGCGACGGGGACGCGCTGCTGCTGACCGTCGAGCAGACCGGCGCCGCCTGCCACACCGGCACGCACACCTGCTTCACCGACGATCTCCCCGTGGAGGATGCGAAGTGACAAGCGGCGCCACTGTCCCCGACGAGGCCGGGTTCCTCGCGATCGACCGCCGGGTCGTGCCGGTCACCCGCAAACTGCTCGCCGACGGCGAGACCCCGGTCGGCGTCTACACCAAGCTGGCCGGCGGACCGGGCACCTTCCTGCTCGAGTCGGCGGAGCAGGGCCTGGCCTGGTCGCGGTACTCCTTCATCGGCGTCCGGAGCACGGCGACGCTCGTCGAACGTGACGGGGAGGCGGCCTGGCTCGGGACACCGCCGGCCGGCGTACCCCTCGGGGGTGATCCGGTGGCGGCCCTGCGCGAGACGGTGGCCGCGCTGACCGGCGCGAGCGCGCCCGACGACGGTCTTCCGCCGCTCACCGGCGGCCTGGTCGGCTACATCGGCTACGACCTGGTCCGCCGCTTCGAACGGCTGCCGTCCACGGCGACCGAGGACGTGCCGCTGCCCGAGCTGGGCATGATGCTCGCCACCGACCTGGTCGTGCTGGACCACCACGAGGGTTCGGCGCTGCTGGTGGCGAACGCGATCCTGGACGCCGGCGCCGACGAGACCGCCCGTCGTGCCGCCTACCACCAGGCGATCGGCCGGCTGGACGCGATGACCACCGCGCTGTCGCGGCCCACCCCGCCGATGGTCTCCACGGTGGAGCGCGTTCCGGCCGGTGAGCCGGTCAGCCGCACCGCCCCGGGTGAGTACCAGAAGGCCGTCGAGGTCGCGAAGGAGGCGATCCGGGCCGGCGAGTGCTTCCAGATCGTGGTGGCGCAGCGATTCGAGCGCCCGACCGACGCGACCGCGCTGGACATCTACCGGGTGCTGCGGGCCACCAACCCGAGCCCGTACATGTACCTGTTGCGCTTCGACGACTTCGACATCGTCGGCTCGTCGCCGGAGGCACACCTCAAGGTCAGCGCGAACCGTACCGCCCTGCTGCACCCGATCGCCGGCACCCGCTGGCGGGGCGCCACCCCGGAGCAGGACGCCGCGCTCGCCGCCGAGCTGCTCGCCGACCCGAAGGAACGCGCCGAGCACGTGATGCTGGTCGACCTGGGGCGCAACGACCTGGGCCGGGTGTGCGAGCCGGGCAGCGTCGAGGTGCCGGAGTTCGCCCGGATCGAGCGGTACAGCCACGTCATGCACATCGTGTCCACGGTCGTCGGCCGGCTGCGCTCCGACCGCACCGCTTTCGACGCGCTGGCCGCGACCTTCCCGGCCGGCACGCTCTCCGGTGCGCCCAAGGTCCGGGCCATGGAGATCATCGAGGAGCTGGAGCCGGTCCGGCGGGGCCTCTACGGCGGCACGGTCGGCTACTTCGGCCTGGCCGGCGACATGGACATGGCGATCGCGATCCGCACCGCGCTGCTCAAGGACGGTGTCGCCTACGTCGGGGCGGGCGCGGGCATCGTCGCCGACTCCGACCCGGCGGCCGAGGAGCAGGAGACCCGCAACAAGGCCGCCGCGGTGCTCGCCGCCATCGCCTCCGCCGAGACGTTGCGCGCCGCCCGGTGAACCCGCGCGGCATGCTCGCCTCGCTCGTCGCCTGCCTGGCCGGCGGCGGGCTGATCCTCTGGTCGGTCACCCGGGTCTGGACGGTCGAGGTCGAGCAGCGCACCGGGCTGCCCGAGCTGCGGACCGAGCAGACCGGCGCCGACCTGCACCCGTGGCTGGTCGGCCTGGCGCTGGTCGCCCTCGCCGGCGCGGGAGTGCTGCTGGTCGCCCGCGGGCCGGTCCGCCGCGGGCTCGGCGGTCTGATCTCGGTGGTGGGCACGGCGATGGCCGCGGGAGCGGTGGTGGCCTGGGCCGGAGTCGCCTCCGGCGTCTGGCCGGGGGGAGCGCTGCTGGGCAGCGCGGTCGTCGTGCTGGGCGGGGTGCTGGCGGCGCGGCACGGCGATCAGTGGTCCGGCATGTCCGCACGGTACGAACGGAGCACGTCCACGTCCGTTCCGGTGGTGAACAGTCCCGCCTCCGACACCCGCGCGGCGTGGGACGCCCTCGACCGGGGTGACGACCCGACCGCCTGAAAGTCACTTTCTCGCGGTCGGTTTCCCCACGGGATGCGCCTAGTCCGTTTTCCGGCGTGTCCGGGGCTGAACGGTCCCGTTCGGGTGAATCAGGAAGCCCGGGCGAAGGTCTTCACCCGTCGGGTCGCCGCCATCGCGGCCAGTGCGCGGCCGACGTCGGCACGCGCCTCGGCCCGGGCCATGTCGGCCTGGATCGCGTCCCAGGCGTTGTCGCGTGCCGTCCGCACGTTCGCCGGGCCGACCACGGCCCTCTGCACCCCGGTGGCCACGTCGGCCGCGATCGACACGATCGTCCGGGAGAGGCTTGCGAACCCCATCGGAGGGGTAGAGGAGGCAGTAGCCATTGCTCGTCTCCACATCATCGTCCGACTTCTCGGCGTGCACCGACGCCGGGACAAGTCTGCCCGAAGCCCATCGTGGCGGAGACCTGTTTCCGCACGGTGACACGTGGGTCAACGGGGGACGGGATCGGCTGAACGGCGGAGGATGCCCTGCACAGGGCGTGTGCCAGGTTTTCCGGACTGTGACCGAGCGAACAGCCCGCGTGGGGCAGCCTGGCATTATGCCGGAGTCCAATCCGTGAGGCGCGCCATACCCCCGGGAGGCCGTCACCCGCCGTCACCTCCTAGCATCGGGCCGAAGACACCCGGAGAGGGGAGTCATGACGTGACATCCGATCAGGCGGAAGCGGGCAGTGGCGGACCCGCGCGGCGCGGAGCGGCGCCGCAGCAGAACGTTCTCGAGGAGATCCTCGCCGGAGTGCGCGAGGACGTGGCGGCTCGCCAGGCGAAGCTGCCCCTCGAACAGGTCCGTGAACTAGCGGCGGCAGCCCCGCCGGCGATCGACGCGTACGCCGCGTTGCGCAAGCCGGGCGTGGCGGTGATCGCCGAGGTCAAGCGGGCCTCGCCCTCCAAGGGCGCCATCGCGGATATCCCGGACCCGGCTGACCTGGCCGCGGAGTATGCGGCGGGCGGTGCGCGCTGCATCAGCGTGCTCACCGAGGGCCGCTGGTTCGGCGGGTCGCTCGACGACCTCGCCGCGGTCCGCAAGTCGGTGAAGATCCCGGTGCTGCGCAAGGACTTCGTGGTCTCCAGCTACCAGATCCACGAGGCCCGGGCCCACGGCGCCGACCTGGTGCTGCTGATCGTCGCGGCCCTCGAGCAGAACGTCCTCGTCGGCCTCCTCGAGCGCATCGAGTCCCTGGGCATGACCGCCCTCGTCGAGGTGCACAACGAGGAGGAGGCCGACCGGGCACTGGAGGCGAACGCGAAGGTGATCGGGGTGAACGCCCGTGACCTGCGCACCCTCGAGGTGGACCGGTCCGTCTTCGAGCGGATCGCGCCCGGCCTGCCGAACAACGTGGTCAAGATCGCCGAGTCCGGTGTGCGCGGGCCGCACGACCTGATCCGCTACGCCTCGGCCGGTGCCGACGCGGTGCTGGTCGGCGAGGGCCTGGTGACGCAGAAGTCGCCGCGCGACGCGGTGGCCGAGCTGGTCAACGCCGGCAACCACCCCGCCACGCCCAGGCCGGTTCGATGACCGCGCCGTCACTGCCGGATCTGGCCGGGCACTTCGGGAAGTACGGCGGCCGGTTCGTCCCGGAGGCGCTGGTCAAGGCCCTGGACGAGCTGGACGCCGCCTACCGGTCGGCGAAGGCCGACCCGGAGTTCCAGGCGCGCTTCCAGGATCTGCTGCTGAACTACGCGGGCACCCCGTCGCTGCTCTACCGGGCGACCCGGCTGTCCGAGGCGCTCGGCGCGGAGATCCTGCTCAAGCGGGAGGACCTGAACCACACCGGCGCCCACAAGGTGCGCAACGTGCTGGGGCAGGCCCTGCTCGCCAAGCGGATGGGCAAGCCGCGGGTGATCGCCGAGACCGGCGCCGGCCAGCACGGCGTGGCCAGCGCCACCGCGGCCGCCCTGCTCGACCTCGAGTGTGTCGTCTACATGGGTGAGACGGACACCGAGCGGCAGGCGCTCAACGTGGCCCGGATGCGGATGCTCGGCGCCCGGGTCATCCCGGTGACCAACGGCTCCCGCACGCTCAAGGACGCCCTCAACGAGGCCCTGCGCGACTGGGTGACCACCGTCGACACCACGCACTACCTGCTCGGCACGGCGGCCGGCCCGCACCCGTTCCCGGAGATCGTCCGGGACTTCGTGGGCGGCATCGGCGTCGAGGCCCGCGCCCAGGTGCTGGAGATGACCGGCAAACTGCCGGACGCGGTCGCGGCCTGTGTCGGCGGCGGCTCCAACGCGATCGGCATCTTCCACGCGTTCGTCGGTGACGAGGGCGTGCGGCTGTACGGCTTCGAGGCCGGCGGCGACGGCGTGGAGACCGGCCGGCACGCGGCGTCGATCACCGGTGGCACCGTCGGTGTGCTGCACGGCAACCGGACCTACCTGCTGCAGGACGAGGACGGCCAGACGGTCGAGTCGCACTCGATCTCGGCGGGCCTGGACTACCCGGGTGTCGGCCCGGAACACGCCTGGCTGCACGACGCCGGTCGCGCGTCGTACGAGCCGGTCACCGACGCCGAGGCGATGGCGGCGTTCCAGCTGCTCTGCCGGACCGAGGGGATCATCCCGGCGATCGAGAGCGCGCACGCGCTCGCCGGTGCCGCGAAGATCGCCCCGCGTCTGCGCGAGGAGCTGGGGCGGACCCCGACCATCGTGGTCAACCTGTCCGGTCGCGGTGACAAGGACGTGCACACCGCCGGCGCCTACTTCGGCATCCTGGACAAGGACGTGGTCTCGTGACCATCGCGAGCACCTTCGCCGCGGCCAAGGCGGACGACCGTGCGGTGCTGGTCGGCTGCATGCCGGCCGGCTTCCCGACGGTGGACGACAGCATCGAGCAGATGATCGAGATGCACCGGTCCGGGTGCGACGTCATCGAGGTCGAGCTGCCGTACTCCGATCCGGTGATGGACGGCCCGGTGATCCAGAAGGCGAGCGACATCGCGCTGGCCAACGGGGTCCGCACCCGCGACACCCTGAAGATCATCGAAGCGGTCTCGTCGGCGGGTGCCACGGTCGTGCTGATGACCTACTGGAACCCGATCGAGAAGTACGGCGTGGACGCGTTCGCCCGTGACCTCGCCGCGGCCGGGGCCACCGGGCTGATCACGCCCGACCTGATCCCGGACGAGGCGCAGGAGTGGTTGGCCGCGTCGGACAAGCACGACATCGACCGGACCTTCCTGGTCGCGCCGAGCTCCACCGACGCCCGGATCGCGATGACCCTGGAGAACTGCCGGGGCTTCGTCTACGCCACCGCCCTGATGGGCGTCACCGGCGCCCGGACCGCGGTGTCCTCGCAGGCACCCGAACTGGTGTCCCGGATCCGCGCGGTCGACCCGGACCTGCCGATCGGCGTGGGTCTCGGTGTCGGCAACGGCGCGCAGGCCGCCGAGGTGGCCGCGTTCGCCGACGGTGTCATCGTCGGCAGCGCGCTGATCCGCTGCGTCCTCGACGCCCCCGACCGGTCCACCGGTCTGGACCGGCTGCGCGCGCTGAGCGCCGAGCTGGCCGAGGGCGTCCGCGGCCGCGCATGAGCATCCGCGAGCAGTTGCGGGGGTTGCCGGTCCTGGCCGGCGACCTCCCCGGCTTCGACACCGCCACCACCCCGGACGACCCGCACACGCTGTTCGTGCGCTGGCTGTCCGAGGCGGTGGCCGCCGGTGTCAGCGAACCGCACGCGGTCACCCTGGCCACCGTCGACGCCGACGGCCTGCCCGACCTGCGGGTGCTCATGCTGAAAGAGGTCGACGACCTCGGCTGGCAGTTCGCCACCAACCGGCACAGCGCCAAGGGCCGGCAGGTCGCCGCGAACCCGTCCGCCGCCCTCGGCCTGCACTGGCGCGAACAGGCCCGGCAGATCCGGGTCCGCGGACCGCTGCGCCCGCTCGACCGGGAGGCCTGCGCCGCCGACTTCCTGGCCCGCCCGGTCCCGTCCCGGGTGGCGAGCCTGGCCGGGCCACAGAGCGCGGTGCTCGGGAGCCCCGGCGAACTGGCCGACGCGCTGACCCGGGCCGAACGTCTCGTCCACGATGCCCCGCAGACCGTCGCCGAGGACCACACGGTCTACGCGATCAGTCCGGTCAGCATCGAGTTCTGGCAGGGTGACGCCGAGCGACGGCACGTCCGGCTGCGATACCGGCGTAACGATGCGGTCTGGATCAAGGAACTCCTCTGGCCCTGAGGGTCACAGGACGCTCGCACAGCGGTAGCGTGTGCACCCGTGTACATCGCCGCCATCCCCAGTCCCACCACTTCGGTGTGGCACATAGGCCCGTTCCCGCTGAGGGCGTACGCGCTCTGCATCATCGCCGGCATGGTGCTCGCGGTGCTGATCACCGAGCGCCGCCTCCGCGCCCGGGGCGTGGCGCCGTGGTCGTCGCTGGACGTGGTGGTGTGGGCGGTCCCGTTCGGCATCGTCGGCGCCCGGATCTACCACCTGATCACCTCCCCGCAGGACTACTTCGGAGCCGGCGGTGAGCCGATCCGCGCCTTCTACATCTGGGAGGGCGGCCTGGGCATCTGGGGCGCGGTGGCCGGTGGCGCGGTCGGCGCCTGGATCGGCTGCCGCCAGATCGGCCTCAAGCTGAGCGTCTTCGCCGACGCGCTCGCCCCCGGCCTGCCGGTGGCGCAGGCGGTCGGCCGGCTGGGCAACTGGTTCAACAACGAGCTTTACGGCAAGGTCACCACCCTGCCGTGGGGACTCGAAGTGCACGAGATGGACTCGGCGAACCCCGGCCACGCCACCGTCATCGACGGTGAACCGGTGACCAAGCCGGACCTCTACCACCCGACCTTCCTCTACGAGCTGGTCTGGAACCTCGGGGTGGCCGGCCTGGTCTACGCCCTGGACCGCAAGTTCAAGTTCGGCAAGGGCCGGGCGTTCGCGCTGTACGTGATGGCGTACACCGCCGGCCGCCTGTGGATCGAGATGCTGCGCGTCGACGAGGCCAACACGTTCTTCGGGATCCGCCTCAACGTGTTCACCTCGATCATCATCTTCCTGGGTGCCGCGATCTACTTCTTCATGGTCCGCGGCCCGCGGGAGTTCGTCGTCCCGGTCGACGCCCCGACGACGGTGGCGGAGAAGGACGACGTCTCCGCGGTGGACGTGTCCGCCGAGTCCGGTGGCACCCCGAAGCCGCCGACGGCGTACCAGGTGGTCAGCGAGGAACAGTTCCTGGCGTACCAGAAGACCGGCATCCTGTCGGCCGACGCAGGCGCAGGCGCAGACGCGGACGCCGGCGCGGGCGCAGGCGCAGGTGAGGAGCCCGCGACGAAGGCCGAGCCCGCACCGGTGAGTGTGTCCGAGCCGGAGCCGGAGCCGGAGCCGGAGCCGGCCAAGGCCGAGTCCCGCCCCGCCGACGAGAACTGACGTCCCGTGCGCACGGCCGTGGTGGTGGGCGCCGGGATGGCCGGCCTGGCCGCCGCGGGTGCGCTGTCCCGTTCCGGCTGGCGGGTCACCGTCCTGGAACGGGCGGAACGGGTGGCCGCGCCACCCACCGCTCTCGTCCTCTGGCCCAACGGCCGTCGCGCGCTGGACGCCCTCGACCCGGACGGCGGCTGGTCGGGGATAGCGTCCGCACTGCCCGACGGCGGGGTGCGGCGCCCCGACGGCCAGTGGCTGATCGCCCCGCGTTCCCGGGCCGGCGCCGGCCCGGGTCCCGCCGCGGTGCACTGTGAGGACCTTTACGACGCCCTGGTCGCGGGTCTCGGCGAGCACACCGAGATCCGCACCGGCTTCGAGATCACCACGATCCGCTGCGACGCCGGCAGTCGTCCCGCCGTCAGCGACGGCCGTTCCACGATCGAGGCGGACCTGCTGGTCGGCGCGGACGGCATCGACAGCCGGGTCCGCACCACGGTGGCGCCCGAGTCGGTGGCGCTCGGTTCCGGGTTCGCCGCCTGGCAGGCGGTCATCCCCGGTTTCCGGGTGCCGACCCTGCACGGTGATCTGGGCGGCGAGACCCTCGGCGCCGGTTACCGTTTCGTCGCGGTCCCTCTCGGCGAGCGCGCGGCGGGCCGGGGCGGCATCTACTGGGTGGCCACCGCGGCCGGCGCCCCTCGCCCGGAACCCGCCGCCACCCAGCTTGCGCTGCTTAAACGCTGGTTCGCCGGCTGGCACGACCCGATCGGCGAGCTTCTCGACGCGACCCGCCCGGAGGACCTGGTCCCGCAGGGGGTCCGCGAGTTGCGCCCGCTGCCCCGCGCCTACGGTTTCGGCTGCGGTCCCGGTGGCGTGGTCCTGCTCGGCGACGCCGCCCACGCCATGCCCCACCACCTGGGCCAGGGCGCCTGCCTGGCCTTCGAGGACGCCGCCACGCTGCGGGCCCTGATGGCCGACGCGGCGCCCGGTCCCGATCTGGTCGCCGCGGTGGACGCCTACAGCCGCCTGCGCCGCCCGCGGACCACGACGGTCGTCCGTCAGACCCGCCGGATGTCCGCGGTGGTCCAGGCCCGGGGTCGTCTCGCGCTGCGTGCCCGCGACGCCGCCCTGAGTCACATGCGCCCGCGTTTCCTGGGCCGTCCACTGGATCCGGTGCTGGACTGGTCCCCGCCGGACTGAGCCGAACGGAGACGGCTCGAGGCGGACCAGGGCCTGGGCGTCTCTCTCACGCTTCCTTCGGGGGTACGCCCACACCTCCCCCCACCGCCACTACCCGTCCCGTGGTGGCCCCAGGTCGTTCGTTCGCCCCCGGTTGCTGCGCCCAGGCTCGCCGTCCGGCCCGTTCAGGGCGGTCGGCGGCCGGGATTTGGGAACGTGATCCACACTTCATGCGGGAGATCTCACATCGACGGAGATGACCGGGGATCCGTGTTCGCTGTGGCCCGCGCCATGCGACCGGTCAACTGGGTAAGGACCGGCAACCCGATCCGATCCTTACCGGGTCCCAAGATCTGGGAAGTGTGAGGGATTCGGTCAGAGCGGAACGGCGGCCGGCTCGCCGATGCAGGCGGTGCCCACCCGGCGGAAGCCGACCTTCGTGTAGAGCCGGGCCGTGTCGTCGTCGCCCGCGGCCAGGAAGATCAGGCCGGCGCCGGACCGGAGGAGGTGACCGGCCAGCGTGGCGGTCAGCTGCGAGGCGTACCCCTGATTGCGGGCGGACGGCAGTGTCGCCACCCCGGCGACCTCGGCGGTGTCGCCGTGCCGCTGGCCGGTGGCGACGGCGAGGATGCCGTCGGTGGGGGACTCGGCGACCAGGGTCGTGTAGTCACCGGTGGCGAACATCGCGCGGGCGTGGTCGACGGACTCGGTGCTCAACGGTTCCACAGCGTCGCGTTCCGCGGGGCCGGACGGGTCGATGGCCAGGGGTTTCTCCCCCGGAGTGGTCAGCGCGGTGAGCATCGTCAGCGGGGTCAGGGGCGAACGGTGCGGTGGGGTGGCGAAGGCCAGCCGGGCGACGGCCCGGGCGGCGCGCAGGTCCTCGGCGAAGTCGTCCGCCGTGGGGTCCAGGTAGCGCAGTGTGGCGCCGGGGACGGGCAGGTCGGGGACGAGCGCGGCGGCGTCCAGGCTCAGCAGCGGCGCGAGGAGCACCTCCAGCCCGGCGGACCGGGCGACCGCCAACAGGTCGGGGGTGGTCTCGTGGACCCACTCGAAGGACTCGGGCAGGCCGAGTTCACGCTGCCGGCGACGGGTCTCCAGGATGTCCGCTGCCGAAGGGGTGTGCGAACCGCGTGCGGGGCGGGCATAGTAGGGCCAGCCCTCTCCCTCGCGGATGAAGAGAATCAGTGAGCCGATCTCCTCGACGCGTGCCCAGGGTCGGGGCAAAGCGTCGTAGAACTGCTCGAGCCGGTCGAAGAGGTCCGAATCCACTCGCGCCATCGCGCGAGACTACCGGTCTCCGCACCCGCTGTGCTATTCAGTTCGTCCGCACCTCGCGGTGCGCGTGTGACCAATCCGCATCTGGCGGAGATCAGAGTCTCTTACCGTAGACTCGAGAGACTTTGCAGGGCCGACGTCGTCCCGACCTCAGAACGAAACACCAGTGACGACAGGAGGCCCGGTGGCATATCCGCACCCCCAGGGGCTTTACGACCCGGCTTTCGAACGCGATGCGTGTGGCGTCGCCTTCGTGGCCGACATCCACGGTCGTCGTTCCCACGACGTGGTCGCCAAGGGTCTGTCGGCGCTGATCCGGCTGGACCACCGGGGCGCGCGGGGCGCCGAGCAGAACACCGGTGACGGCGCCGGCATCATGATCCAGATCCCGGACGAGTTCTACCGCGCGGTCGTGGACTTCGAGCTCCCGGCCGCCGGCAGCTACGTCGCCGGGCTGGTCTTCCTGCCCACGGACCCCGACGACGCGGCCCGCGCGGTCAAGATCTTCGAGAAGTACGTGCTGGTCGAGGGTGCCGAGGTGCTCGGCTGGCGGGATGTCCCGGTCGCCCCGCAGGACCTGGGCGCGACCGCCGAGGACGCCCGTCCCGCGATCCGTCAGGTGTTCCTGGCCGCGGACCGTCTGGTCGGCTCGAAATCCGGCCCGTCCGGTGAGCCGCTGTCCGGCATCGATCTGGACCGGGTCGCCTTCTGCATCCGCAAGCAGGCGGAGCGGGAGACCTCGCAGCGGGGCATCGCGGCGTACTTCCCGTCGCTGTCCTCGCGCACCATCACCTACAAGGGCATGCTCACGCCGGAGCAGCTCCCGGCGTTCTTCCCGGACCTGACCGACGAGCGGGTCGCCAGCGCGATCGCCCTGGTGCACTCCCGGTTCTCCACGAACACGTTCCCGTCGTGGCCGCTGTCGCACCCGTTCCGGCTGATCGCGCACAACGGCGAGATCAACACGATCCGGGGCAACAAGAACTGGATGGCCGCCCGCGAGGCGATGCTCTCCTCGCCGAACATCCCCGGCAACATCAAGCGGCTCTTCCCGATCAACTCGGCGGAGGCGTCCGACTCGGCGAGCTTCGACGAGGTCCTCGAGCTGCTGCACCTGGCCGGCCGCAGCCTGCCGCACGCGGTGCTGATGATGATCCCGGAGGCCTGGGAGAACGACCCCGGCATGGAGTCGCAGCGCCGCGCCTTCTACCGGTTCCACGCCAGCATGATGGAGCCGTGGGACGGCCCCGCCTCGGTGGCGTTCACCGACGGCACCATCATCGGCGCGGTGCTGGACCGCAACGGCCTGCGCCCCGGACGCTGGTGGCACACCACCGACGGCCTGGTCGTGCTCGGTTCCGAGGCCGGCGTGGTCGACGTCGAGCCGGCCGACGTGGTGGCCAAGGGCCGCCTGCAGCCGGGCAAGATGTTCCTGGTCGACACCGACGCCGGGCGCATCGTGCACGACGACGAGATCAAGGCCGAGCTGGCCGCCGCCGAGCCGTACGCGGACTGGCTGCACGCCGGCCTGATCGAGATGGACGACCTGCCCCCGCGCGAGCACCAGGTCTACACCCACGACTCGGTGACCCGTCGTCAGCAGGTATTCGGCTACTCCGAGGAGGAGCTGAAGATTCTGGTGGCCCCGATGGCCCGGACCGGCGCGGAGCCGCTCGGCTCGATGGGCACCGACACGCCGATCTCGCCGCTGTCGACCCGCCCGCGGCTGCTGTTCGACTACTTCCACCAGCTGTTCGCCCAGGTCACCAACCCGCCGCTGGACGCGATCCGGGAGGAGCTGGTCACCAGCCTCTCGGCGACGATCGGCCCGGAGGGCAACCTGCTCGACCCGGGACCGGCGAGCTGCCGGCAGATCGTCCTGCCGTACCCGGTGATCGACAACGACGAGCTGGCCAAGCTGCTCTCCATCGACGAGGACGGCGACCTGCCCGGGTTCAAGGCGGTCCGGGTCTCCGGGCTGTACCCGTTGCGGGACGGCGCGGCCGGCATCAAGGCCCGCCTCACCCAGATCTGCCGGCACGTGTCCGAGGCGATCGAGGACGGGGTCCGCATCCTGGTCCTCTCCGACCGCGACTCCAACGCGGACCTGGCGCCGATCCCGTCGCTGCTGCTCACCGCCGCGGTGCACCAGCACCTGGTCCGGGAGCAGACACGCACCCAGGTCGCGCTGGTCGTCGAGTCCGGCGACTGCCGCGAGGTGCACCACGCCGCCACGCTGATCGGTTTCGGGGCGGCGGCGGTCAACCCGTACCTCGCCTTCGAGAGCGTCGACGACCTGATCGCCACCGGCACCCTGGTCGGCATCGAGCGGCACAAGGCGGTCCGCAACTACGTCAAGGCGCTCGGCAAGGGCGTCCTGAAGATCATGTCGAAGATGGGCATCTCCACGGTGTCCTCGTACTGCGGTGCCCAGGTGTTCGAGGCCGTCGGCCTGGACAACAAGCTGCTGCAGCGCTACTTCGCGGGCACCTCCGGCCGGATCGGCGGCGTCGGCCTGGCCGGCATCCACGCCGAGGTCAAGGCACGTCACGACAAGGCGTACCCGGCGAACCGGGCCGAGCGCACGCACCGCCGTCTCGAGGTCGGCGGGGAGTACCAGTGGCGTCGCGAGGGTGAGATCCACCTGTTCAACCCGGAGACCGTGTTCCTGCTGCAGCACGCCACCCGGTCGAAGCAGTACGACGTCTTCAAGCGCTACACCGAGAAGGTCGACCAGCTGTCCGCGGACGCCGGCCACCTGCGCGGACTGTTCCGGTTCACCCCGGACCGGCCGTCGATCGACATCAGCGAGGTCGAGTCGGCCGCCGACATCGTCAAGCGGTTCTCCACCGGCGCGATGAGCTACGGCTCGATCTCCGCCGAGTCGCACGAGACCCTCGCGATCGCGATGAACCGGCTGGGCGCCAAGTCCAACACCGGTGAGGGCGGCGAGGACGTCGAGCGGCTGTACGACCCGGAGCGCCGCTCCTCGATCAAGCAGATCGCGTCCGGCCGTTTCGGCGTGACCAGCGAATACCTGGTCAACGCGGACGACCTGCAGATCAAGATGGCGCAGGGCGCGAAGCCCGGTGAGGGCGGCCAGCTGCCCGGCAACAAGGTGTGGCCGTGGGTCGCGAAGACCCGGCACGCCACCCCGGGCGTCGGCCTCATCTCGCCGCCGCCGCACCACGACATCTACTCGATCGAGGACCTGGCCCAGCTGGTCCACGACCTCAAGTCGGTCAACCCGATGTCGCGGGTGCACGTCAAGCTGGTCTCCGAGATCGGTGTCGGCACGGTCGCGGCGGGCGTGGCCAAACTCAAGGCCGACGTCATCCTGATCTCCGGCCACGACGGCGGCACCGGCGCCTCCCCGCTGAACTCGCTCAAGCACGCCGGCACCCCGTGGGAGCTGGGCCTGGCCGAGGCGCAGCAGACCCTGCTGCTCAACAAGCTGCGAGACCGGGTCACCGTGCAGGTCGACGGGCAGCTCAAGACCGGCCGGGACGTGGTGATCGCGGCGCTGCTCGGCGCCGAGGAGTTCGGGTTCGCCACCGCTCCGCTGATCGTCTCCGGCTGCATCATGATGCGCGTCTGTCACCTGGACACCTGTCCGGTCGGCATCGCCACCCAGAACCCGGTGCTGCGGGAGCGTTTCACCGGCAAGCCGGAGTTCGTGGAGAACTTCTTCCTCTTCCTCGCCGAGGAGGTCCGTGAGCTGCTCGCCGAGCTGGGCTTCCGCACCATCGACGAGGCGATCGGCCACGCCGAGGTCCTCGACGTGGCGGCCGCGGTCGACCACTGGAAGGCCAAGGGTCTCGACCTGGCGCCGGTGCTCTACGTGCCGGAGCTGCCCGAGGGCGCGTCCCGCCGCGGCGTCGTCGCCCAGGACCACGGCCTCGAGGCGTCCCTGGACAACGAGCTGATCGCGCTGGCCCAGCCGGCACTCACCGACGGTGAGCCGGTCCGTGCCGAGCTGCCCACCCGCAACGACCAGCGCAGTGTCGGCGCGATGCTGGGTGGCGAGGTCAGCCGCCGGTTCGGTGGCAACGGCCTGCCCGACGACACCATCGCGTTCACCCTGCGGGGCACCGGCGGCCAGTCGTTCGGCGCGTTCCTGCCGCGCGGTGTGACGCTGCGCCTGATCGGTGACACCAACGATTACGTGGCCAAGGGTCTCTCCGGCGGCCGGGTGATCGTCCGCCCGGCCGAGGACGCGCCGTTCGTCGCCGAGGACAACATCATCGCGGGCAACACGATCCTCTACGGCGCGACCGGCGGCGAGGTGTTCCTCCGGGGACGCGTCGGTGAGCGGTTCGCGGTCCGTAACTCCGGTGGTGTGGCGGTCGTCGAGGGCGTGGGCGACCACGGCTGCGAGTACATGACCGGTGGTGTCGTGGTGGTGCTCGGCCCGACCGGCCGCAACTTCGCGGCCGGCATGAGTGGCGGCAAGGCGTTCCTGCTCGACCTGGACCAGCGCCTGGTCAACCCGGAACTGGTCGACCTGACGCCGCTCACCGAGGACGAGAGCGACCTGGTGCGTACCCAGGTGGAGAAGCACCACGCGGAGACCGATTCGGCGGTCGCCGGCCGTCTCCTCAAGGACTGGGCCACCTCGGCGGAACGCCTCACCGCCGTGGTGCCGCGCGACTACAAGCGCGTGATGGAACTGATCAGGACCGCCGAAGCCGCCGGTCGCAATGTGGACGAGGCGGTCATGGGGGTCACCAGTGCCTGATCCGAACGGTTTCCTTCGTTACCAGCGACAGCTGCCGAAGCGGCGGCCCGTCCCGGTGCGGATCATGGACTGGCGTGAGGTCTACCCGCCCGCGGGCGAGGAACTGATCCGCGACCAGGCCACCCGCTGCATGGACTGCGGCATCCCGTTCTGTCACGAGGGCTGTCCGCTGGGCAACCGCATCCCGGACTGGAACGACCTGGTGCGGACCGGGGCGTGGGCGGCGGCCTCCGAGTCGCTGCACGCGACCAACAACTTCCCGGAGTTCACCGGGCGGCTCTGCCCGGCGCCGTGTGAGGCGGCCTGTGTGCTCGGCATCGGCGACGACCCGGTGACGATCAAGCAGGTCGAGGTGGAGATCGCCGGGCACGCCTTCCGGGCGGGCCTGGTGCCGCAGCCGGCGCCGATCGCGTCCGGCAAGTCGGTCGCCGTGGTCGGTTCCGGCCCGGCCGGTCTGGCGGCGGCCCAGCAGCTGGCGCGGGCCGGCCATGCGGTCACCGTCTACGAGCGCGACGACCGCATCGGAGGCCTTCTCCGGTACGGGATCCCCGACTTCAAGATCGAGAAGGACGTCATCGACGCCCGCCTCGAGCAGATGGCCGCCGAGGGTGTCGTCTTCCAGCCGGGCGTCGAGGTCGGCGTCGACATCACCGCCGACGACCTGCGGGAACGGTTCGACGCGGTGCTGCTGGCCGCCGGTGCGCTGCAGGGCCGGGACACCCCGGAGACCCCGGGCCGGGAGCTCGACGGCGTCCACCTGGCGATGGAGCACCTGGTGCCGGCCAACCGGGTCGTCGCCGGTCTGCAGGACGGCACGCCGATCGACGCCGCCGGCAAGCACGTGATCATCATCGGTGGTGGTGACACCGGCGCCGACTGCCTCGGTGTGGCCCACCGCCAGGGCGCTGCCTCGATCACCCAGCTCGACCAGTACCCGGTTCCGCCGGAGGAACGCGCCGGGATCAACGACCCGTGGCCGACCTGGCCGATGATCCTGCGCAACTACGCGGCCCACGAGGAGGGCGGCGACCGGATCTTCGGGGTCGCCGTGCAGGAGTTCATCGGCGAGAACGGCAAGCTCACCGCGATCCGGCTCGCCGACGTCGCGGTCCAGCGCGTCGACGGGGTACGGACCGTCACCGTCGTCCCCGGCTCCGAGCGGGAACTGCGCGCCGACCTGGTCCTGCTGGCCATCGGCTTCGCCGGCACCGAGGAACAGCCGCTGCTCGACCAGTTCGGGATCGCCCGCAACCGGCGGGGCGCCCTGGATGCCGGCGCCGACTGGCAGACCGCGCCGGGCGTGTTCGTCGCGGGCGACATGCACCGTGGGGCCTCGCTGATCGTCTGGGCGATCGCCGAGGGCCGGGCCGCCGCGGCCGCGATCCACGACTACCTGGGGGCTGCGGGCGACCTGCCGGCTCCGGTCCGCGCCGACCAGCAGCCGTTGTCGGTCTGATACCACGATCGCGCCGATGCCCGTCACCCGTCGAGGGTGGCGGGCATCGTTGGTTACGGACAGTGCCGAAAGTCCCGGCATACCGCGTGACGGACGTTACGCAGGGTACGACGAGGGCCGGAGGCCTTCTCGGACCCGGCGAAGATCGACGGCCGCCGCGCCCCGCTCGCACCTCTTGCCTGGTGGTGCAGGGGCAGCTCGTACCGTGAATGGGGTTGCGGCATGTGCCGCCGACGGCCGGAAGCGGACCGATAAGCTGGGGCGGCGGTCGCTGAAGCCCGCTGGACGACGCAGCGCAACCCCTCCTTCATGCGGGTTCCTCGCCGTCGACACCCGCATTTCATGCCGAAGACGGGGGTCGGCCGCCGAGCCGCCCCAGGACAAGGACTAGCCTGATGGCCGTGACACGCCGCGTAAAGATCGTCTGCACGATGGGACCCGCGACCGCCCAGCCGGAGCGCATGCTCGGCCTGGTCGAGGCGGGCATGGACGTGGCCCGGATGAACTTCAGCCACGACAGCCGGGAAAACCACAAGAAGATCTACGAGATGGTGCGCACCGCCGCCGACCAGGCCGGCCGTGCCGTCGCCGTTCTCGCCGACCTTCAGGGCCCGAAGATCCGTCTGGGCAAGTTCGCCGACGGCCCCCACCGCTGGGAGACCGGTGACCGGGTCACCATCACCAGCGACGAGATCCTCGGCACCCGGGAGCGCGTCTCCTGCACCTACAAGAAGCTGCCGCACGAGGTTAAGGTCGGTGACCGCCTCCTGATCGACGACGGCAAGGTCGCGATCGAGGTCGCCGACGTCGAGGGCGAGGACATCCACTGCCTCGTCATCGAGGGTGGCCCGGTCAGCAACAACAAGGGCGTCTCGCTGCCCAACGTCGCGGTCAGCGTCCCGGCCCTGAGCGACAAGGACGAGGAGGACCTGCGCTTCGCCCTCGGCCTCGGTGTCGACCTGGTCGCGCTCTCCTTCGTCCGCGCGCCGGAGGACATCAACCTCGTCCACAAGATCATGGACGAGGAGGGACGTCGCGTCCCGGTGATCGCCAAGGTGGAGAAGCCGGAGGCCGTCGAGCACCTCGAGGCCATCGTCCTCGCCTTCGACGGTGTCATGGTCGCCCGCGGTGACCTCGGCGTCGAGATGCCCCTCGACCAGGTTCCACTGGTGCAGAAGCGCGCCGTGCAGCTCTGCCGGGAGAACGCGAAGCCGGTCATCGTCGCGACCCAGATGCTCGACTCCATGATCGAGAACTCGCGGCCCACCCGCGCCGAGGCGTCCGACGTCGCCAACGCCGTCCTCGACGGCACCGACGCGGTCATGCTCTCCGGCGAGACCTCGGTCGGCAAGTACCCGGTTCTCACGGTCAGCACGATGGCCAAGATCGTCACGACCACCGAGTCCGGTGGCCTGATCATCCCGCGCCTGCAGCACGACCCGCGCACCCACGGTGGCGCGCTCACCGTCGCCGCCGCGCAGATCGCCCGCAACATCGGCGCCAAGGCCCTGGTCGCCTTCTCGCAGACCGGCGACACCGTGCGCCGTCTCGCCCGGCTGCACTGCGACCTGCCGCTCTACGCGTTCACCCCGGTCGCCGAGGTGCGCAACACCCTCGCCCTGAGCTGGGGCGTCGACACGTTCCTGACCGACTTCGTCGAGCACACCGACGACATGTTCCGTCAGGTGGACGCCAAGATGCTCGGCCTCGGCCTGGCCAAGCCCGGCGACTACGTCGTCGTCGTGGCCGGCTCCCCGCCGAACGCCCCCGGTTCCACCAACACCCTGCGCGTCCACCAGCTCGGTTCGCTCGTCGACCCGGCCACGGTGTGACCTTGCCACTGCAAGGGCAGGCCGCCGTCGACCAGCTCCTGGATCTCCTGGATCTGGAGCAGGTCGACGCGGCCTCCTTCCGGGGTGAGAGCCCGCAGACCGGAGCCCAGCGTGTGTTCGGCGGTCAGGTCGCCGGACAGGCGCTGGTCGCCGCGGGCCGCACCGTCGAGCCGGACCGGCAGGTGCACTCGCTGCACGGCTACTTCGTCCGCCCCGGCGACCCGACCGAACCGATCACGTTCACCGTGGAGACCATCCGCGACGGACGATCGTTCTCGGTCCGGCGCAGCACCGCGCAGCAGCACGGCAAGACCATCTTCTTCATGTCGGCGTCGTTCCAGACGCCGGAGACCGGTCTCGACCACTTCAGCCCGGCACCGACCGACGTGCCCGCCCCCGAAGACGTCCCGACGATGCTCGACTGGGTCTCCCGATATCCCGATCGGCGCAGCCTGTTCAAGGCGTCCCCGCAGGCCGTCGACGTCCGCTACGTGGGCGTGCCCGGCTGGGTGCCGCCCGGCGACCGCGACGCGCAGGCACAGCAGCGCGTCTGGATGCGGATCAACGGCAAGCTCCCGGACGACCCGCTGATCCACGCGTGTGCGCTCGTCTACGCCTCGGACATGTCGCTGCTCGATGCGGTGCTGTCCACCCACGGCGAGGTCTGGGGGCCCGGGGGTGTGATCGGGGCCAGCCTCGACCACGCGGTCTGGATGCACCGGCCGTTCCGGGCCGACGAGTGGTTCCTCTACGACAGCGAGAGCCCGTCGGCGAGCGGGGCCCGCGGCCTGGCGAACGGGCGGATGTTCACCCGCGACGGCCGGCACATCGCCAGCGCGGTGCAGGAGGGGCTGCTGCGGCGCGTCGGTGGCTGAGGCCCCGGGCGGTCGTCAGACCCACGGTGCCGGCGTGAGCGTCGCATCCTGGTCGGACGACAGCAGCACCTGCGAGTGGAACGGCACCTCGGCGCCGCGTACCGCCGGTTCCATGACGGGCACTCCGGACGGGCTGCCCGGCTTGGCGCGGTGACGGCCGGTCGCCTCGAAATCGGCCAGGCCCGCGGCGTACCCGGCGAGGCCCTCCGTGCGCTCCTCGGGCTCCGGCGTGTTCTCCCGCAGCCGCAGCGCGGCCACCAGATCCGCCACCGCGCGCAGCACGCCCATCGCGCCCAGCACCATGACCAGCATCTCCGGTGTTCGGCCGAACGCGCTCGAGGAGAAGAATCCCAGCCCGGTCTGCAGCACGCCCAGGGTCAGCAGCAGCGCGTCCCGGGTCACCACGCCCACCGCGACGTCGGCCGAGCCGCGGACCAGCAGGTACCACCCGACGAGTGACGCCGGCGTGGTGAGCGACGAGTCCGGGCTGGCCAGCAGCAGCAACCCGGTCACCGCGAACAGGATGCCCAGGCCCGCGTTCAGCCACCAGGTGCGCGTCCCGGCGAGCGCCCGCATCATCTCGCAGACCGCGCCGAACAGCACGACCGGTCCGGCGACGAGACCGATTCCCATCGGTTCCAGCCGGAGCATCGCCCAGGCGACGGCCAGCCACGCAGCCGAGGCGAACATGAGGAATCCCCACATGCTTCCGCGCGCGAGGGCCCGGGGCGACGAAGCGGACATCATGAGGCAATGACACCATCTTGCGAGGCCAGGTGTCTGCAAGATCACCACTTCGGTCCCGCGATCCGGTCCGAACGGGCGACGGTCCGGCGCCGGATCCCTGGGAAGGTGGTGGTGCGGGGGAGGATGCCGGCCGATTCTTTTACCCGGCCGTAACGTGCACGCGCGCATTCGACGTCGTCGGCGGTGCTGTGATTTCCATGTGCATTTCCGGGCGGAACGGCATCGGGATGTCGGCCGGTACCGTTCCGTTCCCACGTCATCCCGCAGAATCAAATGCGGCCAATGCGCGCGTACGCGGAATGCGGTGGCCCCGGTTCGCCGCCATGACGAACCTGGTGTCGTGGATCGGCCCGAGATAACGATGAACAGCGGAATCGGTCGGCGCACCGCTGCCGTCGATCGGGGTGCCTCGCACCCTGAGGATTGCTGTGTGTCCCCGGTGGGATTCGAACCCACACTGAATGGATTTTGAGTCCATCGACTCTGCCGGTTGGTCTACGGGGACGACATCACGGGCGCCGGCGCACTTCGGTCACGCCAACCCGAGCAGGGGACAGCCTACCTACTAGGCTTAGGGCGGCGACACCCACATACCGGGGTGTCGCGACATCGACGTTGTGGGGGTAGGGGTTTTCGTGGCCGAGACGCAGGCTGGTGCCGAGCGCAAACGCGTGCTCATCGCCGAGGACGAGGCCCTGATCCGGCTGGACCTCGCCGAGATGCTCGTCGAGGAGGGCTACGACGTGGTCGGTGAGGCCGGTGACGGCGAGACCGCCGTGCGCCTGGCCGAGGACCTCAAGCCGGACCTGGTGATCCTGGACATCAAGATGCCGATCATGGACGGTCTGGCGGCGGCCGAACGGATCGCCGGCGGCCGGATCGCCCCCGTGGTGATCCTGACCGCTTTCAGCCAGCGCGACCTGGTCGAGCGGGCGCGCGCGGCGGGTGCGATGGCCTACCTGGTCAAGCCGTTCCAGAAATCGGATCTGGTCCCGGCGATCGAGATCGCCCTGTCGCGTTACTCGGAGATCGCCGCGCTGGAGTCCGAGGTGGCGGGTCTGACCGACCGCCTGGAGACGCGCAAGTCGGTGGAGCGGGCCAAGGGCGCGCTGATGACGAAGTACGCGATGACCGAACCGCAGGCGTTCAAGTGGATCCAGCGGACGGCGATGGACCATCGGATGACGATGCGCGAGGTCGCCGACCGGATCCTCGCCGAGCAGGAGACCGAGGCCGGCACCACCGAGACCGCCTAGGCCCCCCGATGACCCGGGCGGGCGTGGCGACTGCGGCAGCGCTGCTGCTGGTGATGTCCGCCTGCTCGCCGAGTTCCGTTCCGGAGCCGTCTCCCGTGTCCTTCGACTGGCGGGAGGCGGCTCTGTCGCTTCCGGACGGGGTGGCCGGCGTCCCGGTGGTACGGGACGCGGTGGAGTGCGGCGGTGAGTGGCTCGTGGTGGGTGCGGTCCGTGACAGCGACCGGGGCACCCGTCCGGCGGCGTGGCGGTCCCGTGGTGACGCGTCGGTGTGGGTGCCGGTACGAGTGGACGCGCAGAGTTACTACGGTCGGCAGAACGTGCTGTTCACGGCGGCGTGCCGGGACGGCCGGGTGGCCGTGCTGGGCGCCAAGCCGGGTGGGGCGCACGGCAATCCCCGGGTCAGTTCGTGGACGCTGTCCGGCGACGGGGTGCTGCGGGAGGTGTCGGCGCCGTTCGAGCTGTACGGCGGCCCGAACGCGGTGAACGTGTCGCGGGTGACGTCCGGGCCCGGGGGGTTCCTGCTCGCGGGGAACCGGGCGAGCGGCGCGGCGGTGTGGTCGTCGGCGGACGCGGCGGAGTTCGCGATCGCCGAGGGTGTGCCCGGTCTGGCGTCGGACGCGGCGGGCCTGACGTGGGCGGCGGATGCGGTGGCGGTGGAGGACGGCTGGCTCGTCGTCGGCGGCCTGCTGCCGGCCGGCCGCGTGGACCGGGACGCGGCGGGCTGGTCGTCGCGGGACGGCGGCGTCTGGCAGCGGGCCGGTACGGCCGGGGCGACCCCGGCGTACGAGGAGTTGCAGCGGGTGACCGTGCTCGGCGGCGTGCCGACGGCCCTGGGGATGAGCGGGCCGGCTTTCGGCGTGTGGCGGCTGGAGTCGGGGCAGTGGCGGCCGCTGGCGTCGTTCGGCGCGGTGAGCCCGTCGGCCTGGTCGGGCGTACGGGCGGTGACGGTGGCGGGTTCCCGGATGCTGGCCGCCACCGGTGACGGTACGCAGTTCGGCCTGTGGGTCTCGGACGACGGCGGAGCGCTCTGGCGCCCGGGTTCGTTGCCGCGTCCGGTTCCGGGAAAGGCCGGTAGTGAACTCTCCGTGACGGCCGGGCCCGGCATGATCGTGTTGATTGCCGACGATGGCGAAACCGGGCGTATTTTCATCTCCGTTACAACCTCGTGAAATGTTTTTTCGGGGCGACTGCCTGTTCGTGCAGTACTCGGTAACGGTTTGGTGTGGACGGGCCCAAGTTCTTACCCGTCGATGCCGGGGCCAGTACGCTGCGCCAACACGAGCAGTGCGCAGGTATCGCGGCACGGGCTGTCGGGGGGATGAAGATCTTGTGATCCCTGGTCGGTTTCGATGTACCGCTTCCTGCACCGGGATGAAAGGTCAGAAGCCTTGAGGCGTAATTATGTACGGGCCCTTGGTGCGGTCGGGCTCGCCGCCGCGTTGTTCGCGGCGGCCGGTTGTCAGGACGCTGGTAGCGGTGACGACACCGCCGCCAGCGAGGGCTGTGGCGGCAAGATCGCGATCTTCGGCGCGTTCAGCGGTGACAACGCCGGTCTGGTGCTGCCGTCGCTGAACGGTGCGAAGCTGGCCCTCAAGCAGCACAACGCGGCGAACGCCGACTGCCAGATCACCATGCAGGAGTTCGACACGCAGGGCGACCCCGCCCAGGCGACTCCGATCGCGAACCAGATCGCGGGTGACGCCTCGTTCCTCGGTGTCATCGGTGGCCACTTCTCCGGTGAGTCGGACGCGACGATGCCGGTCTACGAGGCCGCGGGTCTCGTCATGGTCAGCCCGTCGGCGACCCGCACCGACCTGACCTCGAAGGGCAACAAGTCCTTCTTCCGGGTGGTCGGCAACGACGGCACCCAGGCCGGCGCGGTCGCCACCTACCTGAAGTCGCAGAACGCCGCGAAGGTGTTCGTGATCGACGACGGCAGCGCGTACGGCGCGGGTATCACCGCGGACCTGGGGACGAACCTCGGTTCGACGATCGTGGGTACCGACAAGATCCAGGAGAAGCAGTCGCAGTTCGACGCCACCATCTCCAAGATCAAGACGGCCGGCGCCGACTTCGTGTTCTTCGGTGGCTACACCCGTGAGGCCGCTCCGCTGGTCCGCCAGATGCGCGCCGCCGGCGTGCAGGCCAAGTTCGTCGGCCCGGACGCCGTCTACGACCCGGCCTTCCCGGCCGGTGCGTCCGGTGGCGCCGAGGGCGCCATCATCACCTGCCCGTGCCTCCCGCCGGACAAGGCCGGCGGCACCTTCGACGCCGACTACAAGGCGGAGTACGGCCAGGCCGTCGGTTCCTACGGCGCGGAGGGCTTCGACTCCGCGCAGATCCTGATCGACGCGTTCAAGGCCGGCAAGAAGACCCGCGCCGACATCCTCGCGTTCGTCAAGGCGTACGACAAGCAGGGCGTTTCGAAGTACATCAAGTTCGCCGAGAACGGTGACGTCGACCCGAGCAAGGTCGTCATCTGGTCGTACCAGGTGAAGGGCACCGGGTTCGAGCCGCTGCAGGAGCTCAAGCTCAGCTGACGACGAGCGCTGGAATGCGGCCGGGGGCAACGCCCCCGGCCGCGTTCGATGCAAGGAGAACTCGGTGAATTTCGACGACCTCATCGGCCACATCGGCCAGCACACCGTCGACGGGCTGTCCAAAGGCGCGATCTATGCACTCATCGCGCTGGGGTACACGCTGGTCTACGGCGTCCTACGACTGATCAACTTTGCCCACTCCGAAGTGTTCATGGTCGGCACCTTCGCGGTGCTGGGCGTCTGGACCGCCCTCGGCGTGGAAAATAACCCGCCCATCGGCCAGGCCATCCTCTTCCTGCTGATCGGGTTCGTCGTCGCGGCGATAGCCTCCGGCGGCACGGCACTGGCGATCGAACGGATCGCCTACCGCCCGCTGCGGCGCAAGAACGCGCCGCCGCTGATCTTCCTCATCACCGCCATCGGCGTCTCGCTGATCCTGGTCGAGGTCTTCGGCCTGCTCCTGCCGGACCTGCTGGGCAAGGCGATCCCGTCGATGTTCGGGCGGGCGCGGCAGATCGTCGGCATGCCGACGATCATCCAGCAGGAGACGCTGTTCACGATCGGGAACACCCAGATCACCAACGTTCAGGTGATCGTGGTCGTCTCGGCGCTCGTCATGATGGCCCTCCTGGACTGGTTCATCAACAAGACGCGGTACGGCCGGGGTGTGCGCGCGGTCGCACAGAACCCGGAGACCGCCGCGCTGATGGGCGTGAACCAGGAGCGCGTGATCATGCTGATCTTCGTGCTCGGCGGCATCATGGCCGGCGCCGCCGCGCTGCTGTGGAGCATGCGGTTCGGCATCACCCAGAACAGCATCGGCTTCGTGCTCGGCCTCAAGGCCTTCACCGCGGCGGTGCTGGGTGGCATCGGTAACCTGCGGGGCGCGCTGCTGGGTGGCCTGGTCCTCGGCGTCGTCGAGGTCTACGGTGCGACGCTGTTCAGCTCCCAGTGGGAGGACGTCATCGCCTTCGTCATCCTGATCGTGATCCTGATGTTCCGTCCGACGGGTCTGCTGGGCGAGTCGCTGGGGAGGGCCCGCGCATGATCGACAAGCTGCGTGACGCGAACGCCCGCCGGGCCACCGCCATGGCGGGGTTCGGTGACCGGATGCGCGCGCTGCCGAAGTGGCAGCGGATGCTGGGCGTCGCCGCCCTGATCGCTTTCCTGTACTACCTGCCCCTGCTGGGCATCCCCGGACTGACCTGGCTGCGGACCGACTCGATCGAGGGTGGCAGCAACTGGGCCGGTGTGCTGTTCACCTGCGCCGTCTACGTGCTGGTCGCCATCGGCCTGAACGTGGTGATCGGTCTGGCCGGCCTGCTCGACCTCGGCTACATCGGGTTCTTCGCGATCGGTGCGTACAGCGTCGGTCTGTTCGGTTCGTTGAACTCGCCGGTGGTCAAGTGGTTCCAGCAGCAGTTCGACCTGCCGCCGACCTGGGCGGTCACCTGGGCGGTCTGCGCGATCCTGGCGCTGGTCCTGACGATGATCTCGGGTGTTCTGCTGGGATGGCCGACGCTGCGCCTGCGCGGCGACTACCTGGCCATCGTCACCATGGGCTTCGGCGAGATCATCCGGATCATCGCCCGGAACGCCGTGGGCGTCACCAACGGCCCGCAGGGTCTGTCGGCGATCCCCGGTCCGGAGGGCCCGCCGTCGGCCGACAACGAGGTCTTCGGTCTGATCGACGTCAAGCCGTGGTACTGGCTGGCGATCACGTTCGTCCTGGTCATGGTCTTCGCCGTGCGCCGGCTGGAGCACAGCCGGGTCGGCCGTGCCTGGCTGGCGGTCCGTGAGGACGAGGACGCCGCCGCGGTGATGGGTGTGTACCCGTTCAAGTTCAAGCTCTGGGCGTTCGCCATCGGCGCCGCTCTGGGCGGACTGTCGGGTCTGCTCTTCGCCAGCCGGTACGCGTTCATCGACCCGACCCAGTTCAACGTCAACCTCTCGATCCTCTTCGTCGCGATGGTCGTCGTCGGTGGCTCGGGCAACATGGTCGGCGTGTCACTCGGCGCGGTGCTGCTGGCGTACCTCCCGGAGCGTTTCCGGGAGATCGCCGACTACCGCTGGCTGGCGTTCGGTCTGGCGATGGTGCTGGTGATGATCCTGCGCCCGCAGGGCCTGGTCCCGAGCCGGCGCCGGACCCGCGAGCTGAGGGACCGCGCGGCGGAGGTCAAGGAGGCGCCCGCTCATGTCTGACGAGACCACCACCGTGGCGGCGCCGGAGACGGCGGAACAGCCCGGCCCCCGCAAGAAGCTTCTCGAGGTCGACAACGTCACGCTGCGCTTCGGCGGCGTGGTCGCGCTCGACGGGATCAGCTTCGACATCCACGAGGGCGAGATCCTCGGTCTGATCGGCCCGAACGGTGCCGGCAAGACGACCACGTTCAACGTGATGACGGGCGTCTACAAGCCCACGTCGGGCGCGGTCCGGTTCCGCGGCGACCAGGTGACCGGCCGCAAGCCGCACCAGATCAGCCAGATGGGAATCTCCCGGACCTTCCAGAACATCCGTCTCTTCCCGGAGATGAGTGCTCTGGAGAACGTGATGATCGGCACCGACTCCCGGCACAAGACCAGTGTGCCGGGCGCGCTGTTCCGCCTCTACCGGGTCCGTCCCAAGGAGGAGGAGCTGCCGCAGGTCACCGCCGAGAGCGGGATTATGCGGACGTGGCAGCAGGTGCGGCGTACCTTCGCCAAGACCTTCGGGCTGTCGCGGCACATCCTGGAGGAGCGGGCGGCCGAGGACAAGGCGCTGGAGCTGCTGCACTTCGTCGGCATCGCGGACCGGGCCAACGACGCGGCCCGCAACCTGCCGTACGGCTATCAGCGCCGCCTGGAGATCGCCCGGGCGCTCGGCACCGAGCCGAAGCTGATCTGTCTGGACGAGCCGGCGGCCGGCTTCAACCCGGCGGAGAAGGAAGAGCTCCTCGAACTGATCCGCAAGATCCGTGACATGGGCGTCACCGTTCTGCTGATCGAGCACGACATGCGACTGGTCATGGGTGTCACCGACCGGATCGTCGTGCTGGAGTTCGGGCGAAAGATCGCCGACGGGGCGCCGGCCGAGGTCAGCCGGAACCCGAAGGTCGTCGCCGCGTACCTGGGGGAGCCCACCGATGCTGCTTGAGCTGGACAACGTCACCGTGTCGTACGGCCGGATCGAGGCCCTGCACGGCATCAGCCTCACCGTCGAGGAGGGCGAGGTGGTGGCCCTGATCGGTGCGAACGGCGCCGGCAAGACCACCACCATGCGGGCCATCTCCGGAACGCGCGGGCTCTCCAGTGGCAAGATCACCTTCAACGGCGAGGACATCAGCAAGCTCCGGGCCGACCTGCGGGTGGTCCGGGGCCTGTGCCAGTCGCCCGAGGGCCGGCAGATCTTCCCCGGCATGACGGTCCTGGAGAACCTGGACATGGGTGCCTACACCCGCCGGGACTCCGCCGGGATCGCCGCCGACCTGGAGAAGGTGCTGGAGATGTTCCCGCGCCTGCGGGAGCGCCGTAAGCAGGCGGGCGGCACGCTCTCCGGCGGCGAGCAGCAGATGCTGGCCGTCGGCCGGGCGCTGATGAGCCGTCCGAAGCTGCTGCTGCTGGACGAGCCGTCGATGGGCCTCGCACCCATGATCATCCAGCAGATCTTCGACATCATCACGGAGATCAACCAGCAGGGCACCACGATCCTGCTGGTGGAGCAGAACGCGCAGCAGGCGCTCTCCCGGGCACACCGTGGTTACGTGCTGGAGACCGGCCGGATCGTCAAGGAGGGGTCCGGGCAGGACCTGCTCCACGACCCGGCGGTCAAGGAGGCGTACCTCGGCGTCGCCTGACCCGAGCCGGCTACGGGACGGTCACCCTTCACGGGTGGCCGTCCCGTAACTTGTCGGGCCCTGCGGATAGAGTCCCTACCCGTGAGCAACGACAAGTCGCGCCTTCTCCTGCTGGACGGTCATTCGCTGGCCTACCGGGCCTACTTCGCCCTGCCGGTGGAAAATTTCAGCACCGCCACCGGCCAGGCGACGAACGCGGTGTTCGGCTTCACGTCGATGCTCATCAACATGCTGCGCGACGAGAAGCCGACACACATCGTCGTGAGCTTCGATCTCTCCCGCAAGTCGTTCCGCACCGAGAAATACGCGGAATACAAGGCCGGCCGGTCCGAGACCCCGGCGCCGTTCCAGGGTCAGGTCAGCCTGATCAAGGAGGTGCTCGAGGCGCTCCGGATCCCGGTGGTGGAGAAGGAGAACTACGAGGCCGACGACGTCATCGCCACCCTCGCCACCCAGGGGCGGGACGCCGGCATGGAGGTGGTGATCTCCAGTGGCGACCGCGACGCGTTCCAGCTCTCCTCCGAGCACGTCACCATCCTCTACCCGGTGCGCGGCGTCTCCGAGGTCTGGCGGATGACCCCCGAGGCCATCGAGGCGAAATACTTCGTACCCCCGTCGCTCTACCGCGACAAGGCCGCCCTGGTCGGCGAGGCCAGCGACAACCTGATCGGGGTGCCCGGCGTCGGCGACAAGACCGCCGCCAAGTGGATCAAGGAGTACGGCAGCCTCGACGGCATCGTGGCGAACGTCGACAAGATCAAGGGCAAGGCCGGCGAGAACGTGCGCGCCCACCTGGCCGACGTGCTGCGCAACTACGACCTCAACGGCCTGGTCTGCGACCTCGACCTGCCGCTGCGCCCGGAGGACGCCCGCTGGCAGGGCTGGGACCGCGAGGCCGTGCACCAGGTCTTCGACGCCCTCGAGTTCCGGGTGCTGCGCGAACGCCTCTACTCCTACCTCGACGCCGTCGAGCCCGAGGCCGAGGCCGGCTTCGACATCGACGGTCACGTCCTCGGCGCGGGTCAGGTGGCCGGCTGGCTGCGCGACCACGCCGGCACCGCACCGGTCGGCATCGCCGTCACCGGCACGTTCGGCCGGGGCACCGGTCAGCTCACCGGCATCGCCGTCGCCACCGCCGACGGCCCGGCCGCCTGGTTCGACCCAGCCGGTCTCGACGAGGACGACGAACGCGCCGTCGCGGCCTGGCTCGCCGAGCCGTCGCGCCCCAAGGTGATCCACGACGCCAAGCCCGCGCTGCTGGCCTTCCGCGCGCACGGCTGGCAGCTCGCCGGCGTCGGCACCGACACCGCCCTCGCGGCCTACCTCGCCAAACCCGACCAGCGGGCATACGCCCTCGACGACCTGGCCCTGCGCTACCTCAAGCGCGAACTGCGCGTCGAGGAGCCGGAGAACGGCCAGCTCACCCTCGACTTCGCCGCGGTCGACGCCGACGACCACTCCGCCGAGCAGGGCGTGATGCTGCGCGCCCGGGCCACCCTCGACCTGGCCGCGGTGCTCATCGCCGAGCTGTCCGCCGACGGCGGCGAGTCGGCCGGCATCCTCGCCGACGTGGAGCAGCCGCTGTCGGTCGTGCTCGCCGAGATGGAGCAGCGCGGCATCGCCGCCGACACCGACTACCTCTCCGAGCTGGAGTCGCACTTCGCCGCCGAGGTCAAGTCCGCCCAGCTGGCCGCCCACGAGGTGGTCGGCCGCGAGTTCAACCTGGGCTCCCCCAAGCAGCTCCAGGAGATCCTCTTCGTCGAGCGCAACCTGCCCAAGACCAAGAAGATCAAGTCCGGCTACACGACCGACGCCGACGCCCTGCAGAGCCTGTTCGCCCAGACCGCCGACCCGGTCCTGGCACACCTGCTGCGGCACCGCGACGTCGCCAAGCTGAAATCCACGGTGGACGGGCTGCTCAAGTCGGTCTCCGACGACGGCCGCATCCACACCACCTTCAACCAGACCGTCGCCGCGACCGGCCGGCTCTCCTCCACCGACCCGAACCTGCAGAACATCCCGATCCGCACCGCGGAGGGCAGGCGCATCCGTCGGGCCTTCGTCGTCGGGGCCGGCTTCGACGAGCTGATGACCGCCGACTACAGCCAGATCGAGATGCGCATCATGGCGCACCTGTCCGGCGACGACGCGCTGATCGCCGCCTTCAACTCGGGCGCCGACTTCCACGCCGCCACCGCGTCCTCGGTCTTCCACGTGGCTCTCGACGAGGTCACCCCCGACCAGCGCCGCAAGATCAAGGCGATGAACTACGGTCTTGCGTACGGTCTGAGCGCCTTCGGCCTCTCCAACCAGCTGACCATCTCCACCGACGAGGCCAAGGGCCTCATGACGGAGTACTTCGACCGGTTCGGTGGCGTCCGCGACTACCTGCAGGCCGTCGTCGCCCAGGCCACCAAGGACGGCTACACCGCCACCATCCTCGGCCGGCGCCGCTACCTGCCCGACCTGAGCAGCGACAACCGTCAGCGCCGCGAGATGGCCGAACGGATGGCCCTGAACGCCCCGATCCAGGGCTCCGCCGCCGACATCATCAAGCTGGCGATGCTGCACGTCGACGAGGCGCTCAAGGACTCCGGCCTCGGCTCGCGGATGCTCCTGCAGGTGCACGACGAGCTGGTCTTCGAGGTCGCCCCGGGCGAGCTCGCGGCCCTCGAGGAACTGGTGCGCCGGGAGATGGGTGCCGCCTACCCGCTGTCGGTCCCGTTGGAGGTCTCCGTCGGCAGAGGCCGCGACTGGAACGGCGCCGACCACTGACCACCGCTCGCCTCCGACCGCCGGTCGCGGTCTTCCGGTCCTGATCGGTGGTCGCGGCCTTCCGGCCCTGATCGGTGGTCGCGGCCATCGGGTCCTGATCGGTGGTCGGCCGATCGGGCTGTAGCCGGTTCGGGCCGGCGGAGGGGTGCCCGGGACCTTCGGGGCTGCGCAACGGCGCTCTGGGGTGCCCTGGACGGGATGGATCGTGCCCGTTCGGGTGGTTCAGGGGCCGCGGGGAGCGCGATGATCTGCCACCCTGGTTCGATGCCCAGCCGGTCCCTGGCGGTGGAGACCGCCTCGCCGCTCCCGGCAGCGACGCCGGGGAAGCCGGTCGCGTCGCTGCTGCACGGTTCGTTGGATGCCACCCGGGCGGGTGAACTGGCCGGCGTCTTCAAGGCACTCGGCGACCCGGTCCGTCTGCGGCTGCTGTCGATGATCGCCTCCGCGGAGGGCGGGGAGGCGTGCGTCTGCGATCTGGGCGCGGTGTTCTCGCTGACCGGCCCGACGATCTCCCACCATCTGCGGATTCTGCGGGAGGCCGGCCTGGTGGACGCTTCCCGCCGGGGCACCTGGGTCTACTACCGGCTCGTTCCGGGTGCCCTCACCGCGCTGGCCGGGCTGCTGGATCCGCCCGCTGTGTGAGTGGGTCGTGTCCCCGGCTCGCGGGGCTGACGGTCACCGCTTCGCGGAACCCGGTCCGCACCTCGGGGCCGATCGTCCGGTCAGCGACGGCGCAGCGATGCGGGTTTGTGCACCGCGTCGCGGCCGGTCCTGTCGCTGCGCACCCGGTACTGCGGTTCGTCCGGTGAGGCCGCCACGGTCCGCCCGGCGGCCTCGGTCCGCTTGGTGATCTTCTGTTCGACGGTGCCGTGCACGGTCTCGCCATGACTGCGCCAGCTCACCTTGTCACCCTTTTTCGGGCTTTCACCAGCTTTTCCCATGTCCGACCGGATACCCCGGCCCGACGAGCGGAAACGGTGACTACTCGTGAGAACCGGGCAGATCGCAGACGAAGATCGCCGTGCCGGGGAAGAGCCGTCCGCGCAGCGGGCTCCACTGGCCCCACACGCCGTCGTGATCCGCCGGCCACTCCGGCTCGATCAGGTCGCGCACCACGAATCCGGCCGCCACCAGTTCCCGGATCCGGTCGCCGAGGGTCCGGTGCTGTTCGAGATAGTTGACCGTTCCGTCGTCGTCGCGCTCGACGTACGGCGTCCGGTCGAAATACGAGTTCCGCACCACGAGCCCGCTCTCGTCGGGCTCGTCCCAGAACGCCCACCGCATCGGGTGCGTCACCGAGAACACCCAGCTCCCGCCCGGCCGGAGGACCCGGGCGACCTCCCGCATCGCGGCGGCCGAGTCGGTCACGAACGGGATCGCGCCGAACGCCGTGCAGACGATGTCGAACGCGCCGTCACGGAACGGCAGGGCCATGGCGTCGGCTTGGATCAGCGGAACGCGTACCCCGGACCGGGAAGCGGCCTCGGACGCATGCCGCAGCATGCCCGCGGAGAGATCCATGGCGACCGGCAGGGCGCCCTCCCGGCGCAGCCACCGGCTCGCTGCCGCGGCTCCGGCACCGAGTTCCAAGATCTTCTTGTCGTGTACGGGACCGAGCAGCCGCGCGTCAGCCTCCCGCAGACGCTCCGGGCACCACACGAAGTCGACGTCACCGAGGAACTTGCCGTGCTCGTCCTGATAGTCGTCGGCGTCGAGGTCCCACCACGAGCGGTTGGCCCGGCGCGCCTCGGTCTCAGTCACGTTACGACCCGGCGGGGCTGCCGCGGTGGGGATCTCAGTCACCCGGCAACGGTACGACAGGCGCGTCGCCTGTCCTTATTCGGGCTAAATCGGGCATGATGGCGGGTTCGGAGCTAACAATGTGCCGCGCTCCTCAGGAGGGCTTGCAACCTGTGGTAATGCGCACGGTAAGCTAGTCGATGCGCTCGCGGATCGTGTGCCTCGGCAGGGAGCAGGCTCCGCGGTCGCCGGTCTCGGCATGATCGATGGCATTGATCAGACTGCTCAAGGGTGGTCGTTCTCGTTCGTCTCGTGTCGCTTCCGGTGGCAGTTCCGCAGAGCGCGAGAGACACCACGACACCATCCGTTCGGAGCAACAGTCCACATGACGAGCAGCATCGAGGCCACCTCGAGCGCCAACAGGGTCACCGTCGACGATCTCGGCTCGGAGGAAGCATTCCTCGCGGCCATCGACGAGACCATCAAGTACTTCAATGACGGCGACATCGTCGAAGGCACCGTCGTCAAGGTCGACCGGGACGAGGTCCTGCTCGACATCGGCTACAAGACCGAGGGCGTCATCCCCTCGCGCGAGTTGTCGATCAAGCATGACGTGGACCCCGCGGAAGTGGTGTCGGTCGGTGACCACATCGAAGCCCTCGTCCTCACCAAGGAGGACAAGGAAGGCCGTCTGATCCTCTCGAAGAAGCGCGCTCAGTACGAGCGGGCTTGGGGCACCATCGAGAAGATCAAGGAAGACGACGGCGTCGTCCGCGGTTCGGTCATCGAGGTCGTCAAGGGTGGCCTCATCCTCGACATCGGCCTCCGCGGCTTCCTCCCGGCCTCGCTGGTCGAGATGCGGCGCGTCCGTGACCTGCAGCCGTATGTCGGCCGCGAGCTCGAGGCGAAGATCATCGAGCTGGACAAGAACCGCAACAACGTGGTTCTGTCCCGCCGCGCCTGGCTCGAGCAGACGCAGTCCGAGGTTCGCACCGAGTTCCTCAACAAGCTGCAGAAGGGCCAGGTCCGCAAGGGCGTCGTGTCCTCCATCGTCAACTTCGGCGCCTTCGTGGACCTGGGCGGCGTGGACGGCCTGGTGCACGTCTCCGAGCTCTCCTGGAAGCACATCGACCACCCGTCCGAGGTCGTCGAGGTGGGCCAGGAGGTCGAGGTCGAGGTTCTCGACGTCGACCTGGACCGCGAGCGCGTCTCCCTGTCGCTGAAGGCGACCCAGGAAGACCCGTGGCGCCAGTTCGCCCGGACCCACGCGATCAACCAGATCGTCCCGGGTAAGGTCACCAAGCTCGTTCCGTTCGGTGCGTTCGTCCGCGTCGACGACGGCATCGAGGGCCTGGTGCACATCTCCGAGCTGGCCGAGCGTCACGTCGAGCTGCCGGAGCAGGTCGTCCAGGTCGGCTCCGACGTCCTCGTCAAGGTCATCGACATCGACCTCGAGCGTCGCCGGATCTCGCTGTCCCTCAAGCAGGCCAACGAGAACTTCGTGGAGGGCGAGGAGCACTTCGACCCCACCCTCTACGGCATGGCCGCCACGTACGACAACGAGGGCAACTACATCTACCCGGAGGGCTTCGACCCGGAGACGGGCGAGTGGCTCGAGGGCTTCGACAAGCAGCGCGAGACGTGGGAGAAGCAGTACGCCGACGCCCGCGAGCGCTGGGAGGCCCACACCAAGCAGGTGCAGGCGTCCCGCGAGGCCGACGCCGAGGCTGCCCTCAACCCGGTCCCGGTCGGCGGCGTGACGTCCTCGTCGTCGTCTTCCTCCTCCTCGAGCTCGTCGACCCCGTCGCGCTCCACCGAGGAGCCCGCGGGCACCCTGGCCACCGACGAGGCTCTCGCCGCTCTGCGCGAGAAGCTTGCCGGCGGCAAGGGCTGACATCACGACGGCTGAGTCCTGACTCGGCCGCGCCGGCGACAGTCGGCAGGTAATACCCGGAAAGGTCGTCCCGGCATCACGCCGGGGCGGCCTTTCGCCTTTCCTGAAGACGGACGATCCGCCGGACGCGGCCGATGGCCGGCACCGGGATACTGGGCGCATGCTGATGGTCGGGCTCACGGGTGGAATCGGTGCGGGCAAGAGTGCGGTGGCGTCCCGGCTCGCCGAGCGCGGCGCGGTGATCGTCGATGCCGACGTGCTGGCCCGGGAGGTGGTGCGGCCGGGCACCGACGGTCTCGCCGAGATCGTGGCGGCGTTCGGGTCGGGCGTGCTCACCCCCGAGGGTGATCTCGACCGGCCGGCACTCGGGGCGAAGGTGTTCGGCGACGAGGCGGCCCGGCGGCGACTGGAACAGATCATTCATCCCCGGGTACGCGCACGGACTGCCGCGCTGACCCACCAGGCACCCTCCGACGCGATCGTGGTCAACGACGTTCCGCTCCTGGTCGAGACGGGGCTCTCCGCCACGTACCATCTGGTGATCGTGGTCGATGCGGACCGTGAGGTGCGCGCCCGGCGGCTGACGCAGATGCGCGGCATGTCGGCGGCGGACGCCGCGGCCCGGATCGGCGCGCAGATCGACGACGAGAGCCGCCGTGCCGCCGGTGACGTGGTCCTGGCCAACGACGGTGATCTCGACCAGTTGCACGCCCGGATCGACGAGCTGTGGCGCGACCGGCTCGTCCCCTTCGAACGTAATGTGCGACTCGGCCGTGCTGTCGCGAAAGGCCCGGAGACCCGGATGACGGCGGCCGACCCGGACTGGCCGTGTGCCGCCGCCCGGCTGATCGCCCGGATCGAGCACGGCCTCGGTCCCGGCGTGACCGCTCACCACATCGGCTCGACCTCGGTGCCCGGCCTGCCCGCCAAGGACATCATCGATCTCATGCTGAGCGTGCGGACCCTCGCCGAGGCAGACGCGTTCGCCGATCGCCTCGGTGAGCTGGGCTTCCCGCGGTGGCCGGGGGAGTGGACCGACAACGCCCGCGGCCTGCCGGGGCACCGTTGGCCGAAACGACTGCACGGGTGCGCCGACCCGGGGTACCGGGTGAACCTGCACATACGGGTCGCCGGCTCACCGGGCTGGCGGTTCGCGCTGCTGATGCGCGACCACCTGCGCGCGGTGCCGGAGGCGCGGGACGCCTACGCCGCGGCCAAGGCGGACCTCGCGGTGCGCTTCCCGGACCGGGCCGGATACCGCGCCGCGAAGGAGCCGTGGTTCGACGAGGAGGCCCGGGCGGCCGACGACTGGGCGTTGTCCACCGGATGGCAGCCCGCCTGACCCAAGATGTCGTACCCCCGACGTACGGTGGTGGCATGGCGCTCGACATCCCACGACTCGACGGCCGGTTCGAGGTCGTCAGCGACTATCAGCCCGCCGGTGACCAGCCCGCAGCCATCGACGACCTCGAGCGGCGGGTGCGTCGCGGCGACCGGCACACGGTGCTGCTCGGCGCCACCGGCACCGGCAAGAGCGCCACCACGGCCTGGCTGATCGAGCGTCTGCAGCGGCCGGCTCTCGTCCTGGCGCCCAACAAGACGCTCTGCGCCCAGCTCGCCAAGGAGTTCCGCGAGCTGCTGCCCAACAACGCCGTCGAATACTTCGTCAGCTACTACGACTACTACCAGCCTGAGGCGTACATCGCCCAGACCGACACCTACATCGAGAAGGACTCGTCGGTCAACGAGGAGGTCGAGCGGCTGCGCCACTCGGCCACCATGTCGCTGCTCACCCGGCGCGACACGATCGTGGTCGCCACCGTCTCGGCGATCTACGGTCTGGGCACCCCGCAGGAATACGTCGAACGTGCCGCCCGGCTCAAGGTCGGCGACGAGATCGACCGCGACAAGCTGCTGCGCCGCCTGGTCGACATCCAGTACACCCGTAATGACGTGGCCTTCCAGCGCGGCACCTTCCGGGTCCGCGGCGACACCCTGGAGATCATCCCGGCCTACGAGGAGCTGGCCGTCCGGGTCGAGCTCTTCGGCGACGAGGTGGAGAAGCTCTACTACCTGCACCCGCTGACCGGCGACGTGGTCCGCGAGGTCGACGAGCTGATCATCTTCCCGGCGTCGCACTACATCGCCGGCCCGGAGCGGATGGAACGGGCTATCGGCGACATCGAGGCCGAGCTGGAGGAACGCCTCACCGAACTGGACCGGCAGGGCAAGCTGCTCGAGGCTCAGCGCCTGCGGATGCGCACCACCTACGACCTCGAGATGATGCGCCAGGTCGGCTTCTGCAACGGCATCGAGAACTACTCGATGCACATGGACGGCCGGCAGCCGGGCGACCCGGCGTTCACGCTGCTCGACTACTTCCCCGACGACTTCGTGACGGTGATCGACGAGTCGCACGTGACGATCCCGCAGATCGGCGGGATGTATGAGGGGGACGCGTCGCGCAAACGGATCCTCATCGAGCACGGGTTCCGGTTGCCCAGCGCCGCCGACAACCGCCCGTTGCGCTTCGACGAGTTCCTCGACCGGGTCGGCCAGATGGTCTTCCTCTCCGCGACCCCGGGCAACTGGGAGATGGAGCAGGCCCAGGGGGAGTTCGTCGAACAGGTCATCCGCCCCACCGGCCTGGTCGACCCGGAGGTCGTGGTCAAACCGACCAAGGGCCAGATCGACGACCTGATGCACGAGATCAAGCTCCGCACCGAGCGCGACGAGCGGGTCCTGGTCACCACGCTGACCAAGAAGATGGCCGAGGACCTCACCGACTATCTCCTGGAGAACGGCATCCGGGTGCGTTACCTGCACTCCGAGGTGGACACACTGCGCCGCGTCGAGTTGCTCAAGGAGTTGCGCAAGGGCGACTACGACGTGCTCGTCGGCATCAACCTGCTCCGGGAGGGCCTCGACCTGCCCGAGGTGTCGCTGGTGGCGATCCTCGACGCCGACAAGGAGGGCTTCCTGCGCAGCGGCCGCTCGCTGATCCAGACCATCGGCCGCGCCGCCCGCAACGTCTCCGGCCAGGTCCACATGTATGCCGACAAGATCACGCCGTCGATGCGCAACGCGATCGAGGAGACCGACCGCCGGCGCGACAAGCAGATCGCGCACAACGAGGCGAACGGCATCAAACCCCAGGCCCTCCGCAAGAAGATCCACGACATCCTCGACGACATCTACCGCGAGGCGGAGGACACCGACGACGCCGTGGCGGGCCCGATGGTCGGCGGCGCCGGCCGGCAGATGTCGCGCGGCAAGGCGCCTGTCCCGGAGACCCGCTCGAAGGCCAAGGCCGGCTCGGGGACGGCGCGTCCGGGCATGGCCCGCACCGAGCTGGCCCAGCTCATCCAGGACCTCAACGATCAGATGCTGGGCGCCGCACGCGAGCTGCAGTTCGAGTTGGCGGCCCGGATCCGTGACGAGATCTCCGAGCTGAAGAAAGAGTTGCGCGGCATGGACATGGCCGGCGTGAAGTAACGACGTCACGGCCCTGGCGGGGCGGTCCGGCCTGGCCCAGGCGTTCGGTTCGGTCGGTTCGGTCCGGCGTGGTTCGGCTCGGTCCGGGCGGGGTTCGGGTCGGGCGGCCAGGTCCGGCGTGGTCCGTGTGGACATTCGGCTCGGGTGCTCGGGTGCTCGAGTGCTTGGGTGCTTGGGTGCTTGGGTGGCGTGGTTCGGATTCGGCCGGTCGGCGTTCGGTGCGGACGGGGTGTGGTTCGGTTCGGTCCCGGTGAGGCGTGCGGCTCAGGCGGCGCGGCTCGCCGGGCTATTTCCGTGTTGCCCGGCTTTTTCTTACTGTGTCCGGCCGTCGTCTGTGGTGCTTGTCCGAGGGCAGAGGGTGGCCCGCGGTCGTCTGTGGTGCTTGTCCGAGGGCAGAGGGTGGCCCGATGCCACTCGGCTTAAGTTGATCATGAATGTGACCGGCGACTCTGCTGCGGCTGCGATCACGTCTGCCGGGCGCCGTCTCCGGTCGCCTCGTGAGTAGGCACCGTTCAGCCACTCGCAGCCTCCCCGGACCCGCCGCCAAGATCGGAATAGGGCGAGTGGCGTTCCGGCTACCCCTGGCCGTCGGCCACGGTCCACCCGAGAGCCGAAAACAACCGCGGACGACGGCTGGGTGACTCCGAGCCGTCGCTGATGGCTGATTCCCGCCTCTCGAAGAGCCGTGGTTGACGGCTTGACTGGTTCGGCCGTCGGTCATGGTTCGTTTGCGAGTCGAAAGCAACCGTGGTCGACGGCTGGGTGACCCCGAGCCGTCGCCCACGGCTGATTCCCACCTCCCGAACAGCCGTGGCTGACGGCTTGACCGGTTCGGCCGTCGGCCATGGTTCGTACGCGAGTCGACAACGGCCGTGGGCGACGGTCGGCGGTTGCGTGATGCCACTCAGCTTACGTTGATCTTGGAGGTGGCCCCGCGCGGCGACGGGCGGCTGAGCTGCGCCGATGTGACTGCCGCTGTCAACGGCCGACGAGTCGCCGCGGCGAAGGGGATCGCATGATCACTGGCGACGGCTTTGATCAACTTAAGTTGAGCGGCGTGGGAGGGTGGCCCGCTGTCGCTCTGTGCCGCGAAGTCGATGCCGTTGCCGACCCCGTCTCACAGCGTCAGGTGTCGGGTGCCGGAGCGATCGGGAGGCGGCAGGGCCTGCCACCTGAGGCTGCGCGGGGGCGGCAGGGCCGGGAGGCGGCAGGGCCTGGCACCTGAGGCTGCGGGAGGCAGTTGGGCGGGCGGAGTTCGGAGGCTGCGAACGGCCGGAATGGCTAGGCTCGCGCCATGACGACTGTCCCTGCGGCGGCTGCCCAAATCGACGCTGCCCGGATCGACGTCGGCCCGATCGACGCTGCCCGGATCGGCGCTGGCCCGATCGGCGCCGGCTCGATCGGCGCCTGCTCGATCGAGGCCGGCCCACTGGACGAGGAAGAGCTGACCGGTCTGGTCCGGCGTTGCCTGGCAGTTGACGGCGGTCTGCCGCTCGCGGTGGAACCCGGCTTCCTCCGCAGTCGCTGGGCCGCTCCGGGGTCGGTGGCATTCGCGGTTCGGCCGTCGACCGGTGACGGCAGGCTGCTCGCGGCGCTTGCGGTGCGCCCGGTGGACGACGGTGTGGCGATCATCGGACTGGTCGACCCGGACGCCCGTGGTCGCGGCATCGGCAGCCGTCTGCTGGACCACGGTCTGGCCGCCGCGGGTCTGCTGCAGTCCGGCGCTACCGCCGCCGAAGCCCGGCACGGCGCGAGACAGGCGGGACATCCCGGCCCGCCGTCCGCCGATGCGGGGAGAACAGCCGGAGAGGCCACAGGCGCGTCTGCGAGACCTCCCGCGGCACCGGCGACGGCTGTTGTCCGGGTGGAGAGTGAGGGGCTCACGGCGGGAGCGGCGGAACTGTTCGCCTCCCGCGGGTTCCGGCAGAGTTTCGCCGAAGACGTGATGCGGATGGACCTCGCCGATCGGGACATCATGCCTCCGGACTGGCCGGCGGGGACGACGACGGCCGTGTGGAGCGGGGGGACCGCGGAACGATTCCATGCCGTCTACACCGCGGCGTTCCGGGACAGGCCCGGCTTTCCGGGGACGCCGGCCGCCGAGTGGATCGCCGACACGGAGGACGACGACGACTTCCGGCCGGAGTTCTCATTGCTCGCGATGCTGCCTGAGGAGAGCCGCGACGACGGTGGCGATATCAACAGCGTCGACCGCAGCCGGGACGCGGGATTCGTGACGGCGGGAGTCGGCTGGATCGTACAGATCGGTGTGAGGCCGGAAGCGCGCCGCCGAGGTCTCGCCTCCGCCCTGATGCGGGAGTCGCTGCACCGGATGGCCGCTGCGGGCATCGCGCACGCCTGGCTGTGCGTCAACGTCGACAACCCGGCCGCATCGGTGTACCGGCGGCTCGGCTTCGTGGACAGGGGTCGCCGTGCCCGGTTTCTGCGATGACCCCCGAGGAGCGCGCGAGGCGAGCGAGGGCGTTAGGAGAAAGCGAGCGCGCGAGGCGAGCGAGGGCGTTAGGGGAAAGCGAGGGCGTTAGGAGAAATCGTGCTCCGGATCCAACCGGGTCGGGAAGTCGCCGAACAGTTCGGTCGTCGGCGGCTGTTTGAGCGCCCCGCCGATCAGCGCCCGCCACTGCGCGAACCGTTCGGTCCGCCGGAAGTTCCGTTCGTGCGCTTCCACGCTGTCCCATTCCGCGAGAAGCGTGAACCGGTACGAAACATCCACCGACCGTCTCAGTCGCACCGCTCGACATCCGGGTGCTCCTGCGATCATCGGCCGCGCACGCTGGTAGGCGTTGACGAAATCATCCTCGCGGCCAGGGAGAACGTCGATCAGCGTGACTTCGAGCACCATGCCCGCAAGCGTCCCATACGTACCCGGAAGTCGCCGTACTAGGATGCTCGACCCCCTGTGTCGGTGTTCTGACCAGCACATATTTATGCAATACCGGGTTAACCTGGCGTGGTGGCAGTCGGCTGGAGGAGGCGGCGCATGGGTGAACCGGCGGTGGACGCGGAGAAACCGACTGCGATGAGTGGTTTGACCGCGAGGTCCGCCACACCCGGGCTCCCGATGTGTTGCCCGGCGGTCGAGTGCGCAACAATGGGCCGTGTGGGAGGGGAGTATTCCCCCGCACCGGTCTCGTCAGCACGGAACGCCTCAGCAGGCGGGCCCGGGGCCGGTGGTCGCGGACCTCTGTTCGCGGCGGAAGAGACCTCCGACAGTCGCACGTCACTGCTTGCTGCCCGGACGGGATTCCGTCTTGACTTCGAGCAGCGACGACTCGTGTCTGCCGGAGGTCCGCGTTGAACGTTTCCGCCTGGGTGTGGGCTGTCACCCTCCTCGCTCTCGTCGTCGTCATGGCGATCGATCTACTGATCATCGGGCGGCGCCCGCACGAGCCCAGCATGAAAGAGGCCGGCGGATGGGTCGCCTTCTACGTCGGTCTCGCCGTTCTGTTCGGCATCGGGGTCTGGGCGACCGCGGGTGGCACCGCCGCCGGTGAGTTCTACACCGGCTGGCTCACCGAGTACTCGCTGAGCGTCGACAACCTGTTCGTCTTCGTCATCATCATGGCCCGGTTCGCGGTGCCACGGCATCTTCAGCAGAAGGTGCTGCTGATCGGCATCGTGCTCGCGCTGATCATGCGGGGCGCGTTCATCGCCGCCGGCGCCGCGCTGATCACCCAGTTCTCGTGGGTGTTCTACATCTTCGGCGCGTTCCTGGTCTACACCGCGATCACCCTGGTCAAGGGCGGTGACGAGGAGGAGGAGTTCAAGGAGAACATCCTCATCCGCTGGGCGAAGCGTGCGCTGCCGCTCTCCTCGTCGTTCGGTGACGGCCGTTTCAGCGTCGTCTCGGAGACCGGCAAGCGCCTCTTCACCCCGATGCTGATCGTCATGATCGCGATCGGCACCACCGACCTGATCTTCGCGCTCGACTCCATCCCGGCGATCTTCGGCATCACCAAGGAGCCGTACCTCGTCTTCACCGCGAACGTGTTCGCCCTGATGGGTCTGCGCCAGCTGTTCTTCCTGCTCGGCGGTCTGCTGGAGCGTCTGGTCTACCTCAACATCGGCCTGGCCGTGGTGCTCGCCTTCATCGGCGTCAAGCTGGTCCTCGAGGCCCTGCACACCAACAACCTGTCGTTCATCAACGGCGGCGAGGGCTTCCACTGGGCCCCGGAGATCCCGATCTGGCTCTCCCTGCTGGTCATCCTGGGCACGTTGGGCATCGCCACCATCGCCAGCCTGGTGAAATCCTCACGCGACCGCAAACGCGAGCTGATCGCCTCCAACTCCTGACAGATCAAAACCCCCTTCCGGGGGTACGCGTAAAGCGCCGTCCCGTGGCCCCCACCGGACGGCGCTTCCGTCTGTTCCCCGAAAGCACCGTCGAGCGGCACACTGGGGGAACCCCAGCGGGTGACGTCAATTCGTGTACGACCCGATTCGTTCCTATGGTGGGCGGCGTGCCGGGTGGCGACACTGGGTGCGCAGCGAGCCGAGCCGACGGGTGAGAGATGAAGCGCATGCAGTGGCAGCGGGCTGTCTACGACGAGCGGTACCTCGGCACCGGCTACGACGACCGGTCGGCCGTCCGCGTTCTGACCGCGGAGTCGTCGGCGCTGCATCAGGCGGTGCGCCGTGCGTCCGAGATGCTGCCGCCCGGTGCGCCGCTGACCCTGTTCGATTTCGGGTCGGGTACCGGCCGGGTCACCAACGAGTTCGTCGCCCGGTTCGCGGTGGACTGTGCTGACATGCGGCGTGATCTGCACGTCGTGGCGTACGACGTGGCGGCCAACGGCCTCCGCAAGGCAGCACGCAACCTGATCCACGATGAGGGTTTCACCGTCGTCGACAAGCTCTCCTGGGACAACGACGCGCCGGGCGGTTACCGGGTGGGGACTGTCGCCCGTCCTGCTGTCGGAGAAGGCCCTGCTGCCGGTGTCGCTGGAGGCCCGGCCCGCGGTGGTGGCCCAGCCGTCGGTGGTCCGGCGGTGTCGGTGACTTTTGTGCACGGCGCGGAGGGCGACGCCGCCCCGGACGTCGGTCTCCTGGTCCGGGCGGCCAACGAGGGCCGGCCGTTCGGCGTGACCACGTCCTGGTACAGCGCTGTCTCACACATTCCGACCGCCGCCCGGCGTGCCGAGTTCCTGCGGATGCTCTGCGATGTCACCGACCCTCGTGGCGAGGTGCTGGTGGCGCCGTCGGTCTCCGGGGACCTGGTGGAATTGCAGGCCGAGTGGGCCGGGCGTCTGGCGGCCGGCACCGTGGGCGCGCATCCGATCGAGCAGCCCGGTGACGTCATCTACGAGACCGAACTGGGCCAGCAGAACTTCTACCACGTGTTCGGCTCCGACCTGGCCGACCTGCTGGAGGAGTGCCGTCGTCCCGGCCAGCGCGCCTGGCTGGAGGCCGTCCGCATGCCGGACGAGGAGTTCACCTGCGTCGCCGAGGAGCAGGACAACTACCGGCGGGCACGCGAGTTCAACGCCCGGATCGGTCGTCGGCGTTGGCGTCCGGAGGACTTTCGGCAGGTTCACACAGCTCTGGCCGTGCTGAGCGGCCACCCCGGCGAGTAGCCGCAGGAGCAGGCATCACCGGCAGCGGTCGAACCGTGGACCCCGGCCATCACGACCGGGGTGTGCTGCTGGGTGAAGGGGTTCCGCCACCGTCGACGGAGAAGCGCCGGGCGTTGCGTACCCGGTCCGGCCGGCTCCCGTGGAGGGCCGGTCGTGCAGGAGGTGGCCCGGGAAGTCCTGGTGGCAAACGGATGAGCCCGCCACCCCGGAGGGTGACGGGCTCATCCGGCAGCGAAACGACTACTGGTGCTTGCGGCGCGCGGCGGCGCGACCACGCTGGTTCTGGTCGAGGACGACCTTGCGGATGCGGACCGCGGTCGACGTGACCTCGACGCACTCGTCCTCGCGGCAGAACTCGAGGGACTGCTCCAGGGACAGCTTGCGCGGCGGGATCACCTTTTCGGTGTTGTCCGCGCTCGCCGCACGCATGTTGGTGAGCTTCTTCTCCTTGGTGATGTTGACGTCCATGTCGTCCTCGCGAGAGTTCTCGCCGACGATCATGCCTTCGTAGACCTCGGTGGTCGGCTCGACGAAGAGCTGGCCGCGCTCCTGCAGGTTGATCATCGCGAAGGCGGTGACCGCGCCGGAGCGGTCGGCGACCAGGGAGCCGTTCTGGCGGGTGCGGAGCTCGCCGAACCAGGGCTCGTGACGCTCGTACAGGTGGTGCATGATGCCGGTGCCGCGGGTCTCGGTGAGGAACTCGGTGCGGAAACCGATCAGGCCACGCGCCGGGACGAGCCACTCCATGCGGAGCCAGCCGGTGCCGTGGTTGATCAGTTCTTCCATCCGGCCCTTGCGGGTGGAGAGCAGCTGGGTGATGGCACCCATGTACTCGTCGGGGGCGTCGATGGTCAGCCGCTCGACCGGCTCGTGCACCTTGCCGTCGATGAGCTTGGTGACGACCTGCGGCTTGCCGACGGTCAGCTCGTAGCCTTCGCGGCGCATCTGCTCGACCAGGATGGCGAGGGCCAGCTCACCACGGCCCTGGACCTCCCAGGCGTCCGGGCGGTCGGTGTTGAGGACGCGGAGCGAGACGTTGCCGATCAGCTCCTTGTCGAGGCGGTCCTTGACCATCCGCGCGGTGACCTTGGCGCCCTTGACCTTGCCGACCATCGGCGAGGTGTTGGTGCCGATGACCATCGAGATGGCCGGCTCGTCGACGCTGATCAGCGGCAGCGGGACCGGGTTCTCGGCGTCGGCGAGGGTCTCACCGATCATGATCTCCGGGATGCCGGCGAGGGCGATGATGTCGCCGGGGCCGGCGCTCTCGGCCGGCTTGCGCTCCAGGCCCTCGGTGATCAGCAGCTCGGAGATGCGGACGTTGCTGACCGTGCCGTCGGTCTTGCACCAGGCGACGGTCTGTCCCTTGCGGATGGTGCCCTCGTGCACGCGGCAGAGCGCGAGACGGCCGAGGAACGGCGAGGCGTCGAGGTTGACGACGTGCGCCTGCAGCGGGGCGCCCTCGGTGAACTTCGGCGCCGGGATGGTGTCCATGATGGTGCTGAACAGCACCTCGAGGTCGGTGCTGTCTTCGGGGACGGTGCCGTCCTTGGGCTGGGTCAGCGAGGCGATGCCGTCGCGGGCGCAGGCGTAGACGATCGGGAACTCGATCTGGTGCTCGTCGGCGTCGAGGTCGAGGAAGAGTTCGTACGTCTCGTCGACGACCTCCTTGATCCGCGCGTCGGGCCGGTCCACCTTGTTGATGATCAGGATGATCGGCAGCTTGGCGGCGAGGGCCTTGCGCAGCACGAAGCGGGTCTGCGGGAGGGGGCCCTCGGAGGCGTCGACGAGCAGGGCGACGCCGTCGACCATGGTGAGGCCGCGCTCGACCTCACCGCCGAAGTCGGCGTGGCCGGGGGTGTCGATGATGTTGATGGTGACCGGTTTGCCCTCGGCGGGCTGGTAGCTGATCGCCGTGTTCTTGGCGAGAATGGTGATGCCCTTTTCCCGCTCCAGGTCCATGGAGTCCATGACGCGGTCGGCCATCTCGCCGCGCGCGTGGGACTGGCTGCCCTGGCGCAGCATGGCGTCGACCAGGGTGGTTTTGCCATGGTCGACGTGAGCGATGATGGCGACGTTGCGTAGGTCGGTGCGGGTCTGCATGGAGCCATTGTCCCCGGCTCAGGTTGCGATCAGTGACACGGGGTCAACTCTTGTGCTCGATGGCTGCGAGACGGTTGCAAGCCGGTCTCGGGGATGGTGAACAGCCCGGTCACGAAGGTCGACGGAGTGCGCGTTACACTGGAGTCCGGACCCGAGACCCCCTGCACCGACGCCGCTTTGACCCTCTGGTTGCCGCGGTAGTAAGGTCTCGGGGTTGTCGTGTGTCGTTGTGCTGGCGAGCTGCGTTTCTCCGGCCCGTGCAGCTCACCCTAAGGAGCCCTACTCAATGCCGCCCAAGAAGAAGACTCATGAGGTAACCCTCGCGCTTGAGGCGGGTAACGCCGCGATGGTCGACCTCGGTAAGATGCTTGGCCCGACCGGTGCCAACATGCGCGCCGTCAAGGTTGAGTACGACGAGGCGACCTCGAAGAACCGGGGCGAGATCATCCCGGTCATCGTCTCCGTCTACGAGGACCGCAGCCACACGCTGGCCTACAAGACGCCGCCGACGAGCTTCCTCATCCGGAAGTCTCTGGGCATCCAGTCCGGCGCTGCCAACCCGCTCACCACGACCGTCGGGACGCTCAGCGCGACCCAGGTCAAGGAGATCGCGGAGCGCAAGCTGCCCGACCTCAACGCGAACGACCTCGACGCCGCGATCAAGATCGTTGCCGGCACCGCCCGTTCCATGGGCGTGAAGGTCGCGTCCTGATCACAGGATCAGAAATGATCACGACGTCGATCTGAGTGATCAGAGAAAGCCCCGGGAGTTCACTCCCGGGGCTTTTTCGGGCTCACGACCTCGTCGATGAGCCCGTACTCGAGGGCTTCGGCGGCGCCGAGGCTGCGTCCGGTGGAGAAGTCGTCCTCGACCCGGGACCGTGGTTGCCCGGTCACCTCGGCGACCCGGATCAGCACCTCCTCGAGTTCGCGCAGGTGCTGACCGGCTGCCGCGGCCACCTCGTCGGCCGTCCCGGTCACCCCGGCGGCCCGCGGTTCGGCCAGCCGGAACCGTGCGTGCCGATAGGCCGACCGGCGGTCCGCCGCGACGAGGATGGCCAGTGCCGCCCCGCCCGCCTCGGACGTGACCAGGGCGTGCACCGGTGCGGTCAGGGCGTCGAGCACGTCGACCACCGCCAGGGCCGCGCTCAGGTCGCCGCCCGGACTGGCCACGTGCAGCTGGATCATCTCGGGCCCGGCCGAGTCCAGGGTGAGCAGCGCCGCCGAGATCCCGGTGGACGCCTCGCTGGTGAGCTGCCCGCGCAGCATCACGATCCGCTGGTCGAAGAGCCGTTCCTCGAGCCAGCCGGGCATCCCCGGACCGTGCGGGGGCGGCTGCCAGTCGGGTTGCTGATGTGGACCGGGGGAACCCCAACGCGACGGGTACACACGGCCAGCCTATCCACCCGGCAGGAAATGCGCCGATAACCAACGGGGACTAGGGTCCGGCCATGTCTGGGCCTCGACGCCGTTCGGTGCTGCTGGCGCGGCTCGCGGACCGGCCGGCGGGCAGCCCGCACACCGTGATCCTCGACGAGTTGCGCGGGATCATCCTGCACGGTGAGGTGCCGCCGGGTTCGGCGATCCCGGTGGACGCGGTGGCCGCGGCGTTCGGGGTGAGCCGGATTCCGGTGCGGGAGGCCCTGATGACCCTGATCGGCGAGGGCCTGGTGGACCATCGGCCGAACGGCGGCTACCGGGTGGCGATGATGACGGCCCGGGAGTTCGGCGAGATCTACCTGGTTCGGGAGGCTCTGGAGTCGGCGGCGCTGCGGGCCGCGGTGACCGGGGCGACATCGGACGACGACCGGCAGGCGCGGGCCGCGTTGCGGGCCCTGGACGGGGCGATCGAGACCGCCGACGGTGGTGCCGCCTATCACAGGGAGAGCCGCCGGTTCCACCTGGCGCTGATCGGGGCGTGCCGGATGCGCCGGCTGCTGCACATGCTGGAGGCGGCGTGGAACATGACCGAGCCGCTGCGTCCGATGTCACACCTGACGTCCGCCGACCGGGAGCTGCTGCACTCCGACCACGCCGGGATGCTGGCCGCCTTCCTGCGCCGGGACGAGCAGGGACTGGCCCAGGTGTCCGCGGTACACCACCACCGGTTGCAGGGTTTCGTATCGGGGATACCCCGAAACACCGGTCTATTCGCGGAGGGCTGAGCGCCCCAGCGCTGTCGCCAGGGACGCGGTGAGTACCACCGCCACGGCCGGCGCCAGCACCAGATGCGGGGACGAGAAGAGATAGGTACGCCCGTCGGCCACCATGGCGCCCCACTCCGCGACCGGCGGCTGCACCCCGAGGCCGAGGAACGACAGCCCGGAGACGGTCAGGAGCGTGCCGGCGAACCGCAGGCAGAGGTGGGCGAGCACCGGCCCGGCGATGTTGGGGGCGATGTGCCGGGTGATCACGCGTACCGGGCCGGCGCCCAGTGAACGGGCCGCCTCGACGTACTCCCGGCCCGTCTCCCGGACGGTGAGGTGGTACGCCTGCCGGGTGAACGGGCTCCACCCGACCGCGCAGACCGCCACCACCACGGACGGCAGTCCCGGTCCGAGGATAGCGGCGGTGATCAGTCCGACCAGGATGGTCGGCAGGGCCGCGACGACGTCCGCGATCCGCGGCACGGCCCGCAGCCCGAGATGACCCGCGACCGCGCCCAGCACGGTTCCGCTCACCGCCGTGACGGCGAGGGTGGCCAGGGTCAGTCCCAGGGTGAGCCGGGCGCCGGCGATCAGCCGGGCGGCCACGTCCCGCCCGAGCTGGTCGGTGCCGAGGAGGTGGGCGGCCGACGGCGGCGCCAGGATCGCGCCGTAGTCGACGGCCAGCGGATCCGGCAGGTAGGAGAGGCCGAACACCAGCACGAGGAGAAGGATGAGGAGACGCCTCATCGGGACCGTTCCCGCGCCACCGGATCCAGGGCCAGCTGCGCCACCTCGGCGACCACGCCCGCCACCAGCGCGATCCCGATCACGGTCATCGCACCGGCCTGGATCATCGGCAGGTCCTGGGCGAGCACCGCCTCGTGCAGCAGCCGTCCCAGCCCGGGGATCCCGAAGACCACCTCGACGACCACCGAGCCGCCGATCATCCCGGCCACGAACATCCCGGACAGGGACAGCACCGACGTGGTCGCCAGCCGGGCGCCGTGCAGCCACAGCACCCGGCCGTCCGTGAGTCCCTTCGCCCGGGCGGTCCGGACGTGCGGCGACGCGAGGACGGCGATCGTCTCAGCGCGTATCAGCTGGGTGGTCAGCGCGGCCGGGTAGACCGCCAGGGTCAGCACCGGCAGCACCGCGTGGGCCGGCGTCCCCCAGCCGACCGCCGGCAGCATCCCGGCGTGCACCGCGAGGACCAGCACCAGCACCGGCGCGAGCACGAACTCCGGCACCGACACCCCGAGCACCCCGGCGCCGGTCACGGTCCGGTCCAGCATGCCTCCGGGGCGTCGGGCGGCGTACACCCCGGCGGGAAGACCGAGAAGGACGGCCAGGACCAGAGCCAGGACGGTGAGCAGCAGGGAGATCGTCAAGGCGTCGCCGACGGCCGATCCCACCGGGGTACGCGTGACGAACGAGACACCGAGGTCCCCGCGGCAGGCGGCCGCCAGCCAGCGAAAATACTGCTCCACCGCGGATCCGTCGAGGCCGAACTCGGCCGCCACCCGGGCCTGTGTCACCGGGTCCGGGGCCTCCGACGCGGTCCGGGTCCGCAGCACCGTGCGGACCGTGTCGGCCCCGGTGAGCCGCGGTAACGCGAACACCAGAACCGACGCGGCCAGCAGGACCGGCGGGAGCAGGGCCAGCCGCCGGAGCAGCCGTCTCACCCCGCGGGTTGCAGCTGCGGCAGGACCGGCCGGACGCCGAGCGGGTCGGGGGTGAAGCCGGTGACGCCGCGGGTGCCGGCGGTGTTGTTCGGGTGCACGATCATCACGCCGACGGCCTGCTCGGTGAGCATGGCCGCGGCCTGGGCGAACACCTTCTGCCGGGCGGTGACGTCGCCGGTGCCGGACAGGCCGGCGATCGCCGCGTCGAACTCCGCCGAGCAGAAGTGGTCGATGTTGTAGCTGCCCTTGCAGGTGTAGTCCGAGGTGAGCACACTTGCCGCGTCCGCGAAGTCGGACAGGTAGCTACGGCTGTTCAGGAACATGTCGAACTCGCCGGCCAGGATCTTCGGCTCCTGCGCGGAGTAGTCACCGACGGTCACCTCGACGGTGATCCCCACCTCGGCCAGCATCGCCTGGATGGCGGTGGCCAGCACCGGCATCTCCGGCCGGTTCGGGAACGTCCACAGGCGTACCGTCAACGGAGACGACGGACCGTGACCGGCCTCGGCCAGCAGGCGCTTCGCGGTGGCCGGGTCCGAAGCCTGCGGGGCGGTGGTCGCACCCCACGGCACCGCCGAGCCGAACAGGTCGGACGCCGGGGTGGCGGCACCTTCGAGGACCTTGGCGGCCAGCACGTTCCGGTCGATCGCCGCCGTGACCGCCTGCCGGACGCGGCTGTCGGCGAAGGGCGCGGCGGACTGGTTGAGCAGCAGCTCCACGGTGCGGGCGGCCGGGTACGCGGTGACCGTCCCACCCGCCGACTCGACCTGGGCGGTGGCCGCGTGCGGCAGGCCCTCGGCGAACTGGACGTCCCCGGACTGCAGGGCGAGCGCCCGGCTCTGCGGGTCGGTGACGTAGCGCACCGTCACCGTCGACGCGCCGGCCTTGGTACCCCAGTACGCGTCGTTGCGTTCCAGCACCGCCGAGTCGGCGCCCGCGACCGAGGCCAGAATGTACGGCCCGGTGGCGGTCCGGAGCACCGAGGGCTGTTGGCCGGCCGCGTACGCCGAAGGGGCCAGGATCCCCAGGTTGCCGCTGCTCATCCGCAGGGGCAGGACCGGGTCGGGCTGACTGGTACTGATCAGCACCGCGTCGTCGCCGTCGGCGGTGACGGTCAGCCCGATGTCGCGGACCGCGCGGGGCGGCGCACTGACCGAGGTGATGTACGACAGTGCCGTCACCACGGACTGCGGCGTCAGCGGCGTACCGTCGTGGAAGGTGACTCCGGGGCGCAACGTGAAACGCCAGGTCTTGGGGTCGCTGGTCTGTTCCCACGCGGTGGCGAGCGACGGCGCGGGCTGAGCCTGCGCGTCGACGGTGGTGAGTGTCTCGGCGACGCCGAGGGTCATCAGCAGCGCGCCGTCATCGGCGTCGAAGGCGTACGCGGACCGGGGCGGGAACTGCATCGCGACGGCGATGGAGTCGCCGTCGGCGGTGGCGGTGCCGCTGGAGCAGGCGCTCAACGTGCACGCCAGGAGAACGGCTGTGAAGAGCCGCAGCACGGGGGAACCTTTCCGGGAGATCGCGTCCCTGGGGGTGGAGCGTCGACGGCACCGGGTCTGACTTCTCCCGTGACCGGGAGTAACAGTGGCGCGACCGTGCCGGGATTGCACCGGCTTCCGGGTTGCCGTCCTTGGCGCCGTGGAGTCTAGGTGGTGGTTCCTCGGACTGTGCTGTCAGGCCAAGGGTGGAATCCGGTCGTTACCCTCGTTTTCGATCAAGAGGGACGGCGGGGGACATGCGTAACTGGATCCGATCCCGGTTCACGCCGGCGGAGGACGTCGACGGGTGGCGGCCGGGCACGGCCATGAGCATCGTGGCTCACCCGGACGACGATCTGTACTTTCTCGACCCGGCGATCAGCGCCGCGGTCACCGCCGGGGCACCGGTCACCGGGATCGTGCTGACCGCGGCCGAGAGCGACGGCCGGAACGTCGACGTCAACGACCCGGACCGGGAGTCGGCGCCGGCCGATCACGCCGGTTATGCGACCGCCCGGCACGTCGGGCTGCGCCGCGCGTACGCCAGGATGGCCGGACTGCCGGTCGACAGCCCCTGGGAGCAGCAGGCGGTGACCCTCCGCACCGGTCTCACCGTGGAACGCGACCGGCTCGCCGCCCGGCCGGAGATCGTTCTTTATTTCGTCAACCTGGCGCACGCCGACGGGTTCAGCCGGTACACCGTGCCGCCGATGGCCGACGGTGAGCCGGTGGTCAGCCCGGTGTTGTCCCCACTCGACCTGCCGCTCCCGGACCAGGACGTGGACCGGGAGACCCTGATCGGCTCGCTGGTGGAGCTGATCGACGAGCACCGCCCCACCGTGATCCGTACCCTCGACCCGGACCCGGAGCACGACTGGGGACAGCCCGGACGGGTGGTCTCCGACCATGTCGAGCACGCCGCGACGGCCCGGCTGACCATCGAGGCGGTGCACCGGATCGGTTGCCGCCGGCCGGTCCCGCCGGTCGTCGAGTACCACCGGGCCTACGCCAACCGGTTCTGGCCGACCAACCTGAGTCCCCGGATGACCACGGCGAAGGCCGGCCTCCTGGCCACCTACGCCGGCGCGGACGGCGCGCCGGATCCCGGCCTGCCCTACGGCCACGGCGACTACCAGCTGGGCCCGGACCCGTGCCGCAGCACCCACATGTTCTCCACCGCCGCGCGGTACGCGGCCACCACGACCTGGCTGACCCGGCTGCCCGGCGGCCGGCTGGCCGCGTTCGTGGTGCTCGGCGACCGGCTGGCGATGTGGACCGAGCGCAGGCCCGGCTCCGGCACCTGGCGGGGCCCGGCCCTGATCGGCGAGCCGGGCCTGCTGCCCACCCTGGCCGTCGCCGCCGCGCCGGACCGGCCGGTGTCGGTGGTCGCGTTACGCCGGACCGACCGGGACGGTGTCGTCGACGTCGAGGTGGGCTTCCTGACCGTGGACGGCCGGGGCCGTGCCTCCGCCTGGACCTCGCTGGGCGGCCCGGACGCCGGCGACCCGGATCACCGGCGGGAGACCGGGGTGCCGGCTGCGACCGTGGACGGCTCCGGTGACCTGTGGGTGTTCGTCCGGGACTTCAGCGGTGGGCTGAGCCACCGGCGGCAGTCCGGTGGCGTCTGGCAGGACTGGACGCCGCTGGGGCGGGGGCCGCTGCAGGACGTCCCGGTGGCGACCACCGACGCGGACGGCACCGTCCGCGTCTTCGTGGCGGCCAAGACGACCGTGGCTACCTGGCGGCAGACCGTGGTGGGTGGCCCGCTGGAACCGCTGGCCCTGCGAACCGGGCAGGTTGCCAGTGGCGGCCTGACCGCGGTCCGGACCGCCGGTGACCGGCCCTGCCTGCTGTACCGGCAGGGCAGCCCGGCCCGGGGCCCGGAGAGCCGCGACGAGACCAGTGTGATCCGGGCGTACCGGGCGCACGACACGGGTAACGGCTGGCCGGGCGGCCGGGGCGCGGACTTCGGCGGCCCCGACGGGATCGGCCCGGTCGCGGCGCTGGACCGGACCGACGCCGGGGCCGGCGACCTGGTGATGGCCCAGCGCAACCGGTTCTGGACGGTCAGCGTGGCGGTGCCGCCGGCGAAGGAGGGCCGGTCCCGGTGGCGGCGGCTGCCCGGCATGATCAGCGGTGCCCCGGCCCTGGCGGTGGACGCCGCGGGCCGGGGTGTGCTGGCCGTCTACGGACTGGACGGCCGGCTGCACCTGAGCCGGCAGGACGGCGACCTGCCGACCGACGCGTTCGGCCCCTGGACCACTGTCTAGGTACAGGCCCGGGGGCCGCGCGAGTGCGCGATCCCCGGGCCGGCACCGTCAGCCGGGTCTGTCGGTGACCGCGAACGCCAGGCTGCTCGGGACCGAGAGGTACGGGCGGACCCGTACCTCCGGCCGCGGGTACTCCTCGTAGAGGTCCACCTCCGGCCGATCCTCGACCAGCATCGACGTGTACACGTAGACCCGCTTGCGTTCGACCACGTCGTCCATCAGGCGGGCCACCGGCACCGGAGTCCCGTCCGGCCCGCGGGCGACGGACGCGTCCCAGTCCTCGTACCGCAACAGACGACGGTCGGCGAACGCGGCGGTCGGCACCTCGACGGTGAACCGTCCCGCGCCGCAGGTGACGCCGGGAACGGTGAAGGCGTCCTCGTGTTCCCCCCGGCGGTTCATGATCAGCGTCGGCACGGTGTCGCCGAAGTCACCCCCGACGAGCCGCCCGGTCACCGTGATGTGCTCCTCGCCGAACGTGAGGTGCTCCAACTCGGCGTGCTCCGGCCGCTGCCAGGCCGCCACCGCCAGGTATCCGTCCGCGGTCGGGTAGGGGACGTTGCGGACGAACGGCGCGGTCTCCGGTCCGCCGATCAGCCCGCGCAGGTCCAGCAGCCCGGCCCGCAGGCGGTGCAGACCGTCGCGCCGGTCCGCGGCGTACAGATCCCAGCGGCCCTCGGCGAACGTCGCCGCCCAGGCCGGGAACGAGGCCTGCCAGCCGCTCTCCGGATCGCCGGTGAGCGGCACCCGGACCGCCTTGGTCACGCCCTCGAGCCGGCGGGGCCGGGCGACCAGCCGGGTCATTCCCCGGGGCAGCCCGGTGGCCGGCAGGGTGACCACGACCCGGTCGCCGTCCAGCCGGGCGCCGGCCACCGGTGCCGGGGCGGTCCCGCCCCGGATTCGCAGGCCGGGCAGGACCCGGAAGAGCGCGCGGCCGCCGGACCGCAGCCGCCGGGCCGGGCCGGTCGCCCCGCCGGCCCGCCGGCCGCCGGGGGTGAGGTGCTCGGTGAAGAGACTCTCGTAGGCGGCGGCGATCGGCACCGGGTCGTACCGGCGGGCGTTCTCCCGGGCCGCGGTGCCCATCCGGGCACGCAGATCCTGGTCGTTCATCAGCCGTAGCAGGCCGCCGGCGATGGCGTCGACGTCGCCGGTCGGTACCAGCAGGCCGTCCACCCCGTCCTCGATGATCTCGGCCGGGCCGACCGGGCAGGCCGTGCTGACCACCGGCAGGCCGCAGCGCATGGCCTCCACGATGGTCATCCCGAAGGACTCCTTGTCCGAGGTGACGGCGGCGATCGAGCCCTTGACCCACTCCGCCTCGAGCGGTGCGTAACCGCCCATCCGGAAGACGTGGTTGTGCAGACCGAGGTCGGCGATCAGGGTGCCCAACGGCTGGGACTGACCGCCGCTGCCGTAGATCCGCAGGGTCCAGTCCGGCCGCTCGGTGATCACCTTGGCGAACGCGCGGACCAGCAGGTCGTACCGTTTGATGGCGTCCAGCCGCCCGGCCGCGATCACGATCCGCCGGTCGCTGTCGGCCGGGGCCACCGCGGGGTCCGGGACGCTGTTCGGGACGGCCAGTACCGGCGGGGCGCCCGGGCCGAGCAGGGTCCGCACCGCGGCGGCGTCGGCCTCGGTGACCGCGGTGACCGCGGACAGCTGCCCGTAGTACCGGCGCATCTCCTCGTGCACCGACGCCGGGATCATGTCCTGGGTCATGTGCTCCTGCGCGACCCGGACCGAGCCGGGCCGGCCGAGCCGGGCCACCGCGAGGTTCAGCGCGGACCGGGTGCCGACCACCACGTCGTACGCCGTACGCCGCAGATAGTTGGTGATCCGCTCGTCGGAGAGCCGGCTGTAGAACCGGAAGAACTCCTCCTCCTGCGGGGTCAACCGGGACACCTCGGTGAACCGGGGATCCTTGGTGTCCGGCATCCCGGACCGCAGGTCGAGCAGACCGGTCACGGTCACCCGATCCGGGACGTCGAGCATCGGCCGGTCCAGGCGCCGCAGGATGGAGACGATCTCCACCTCGTGCCGCCGGGACAGCTCGGTGGCCAGGTTGATCACGGTCCGGTTGGTGCCGCCCACTCCGTAGACATTGTGGACGAGGAACGAGATGCGCACCTCAGCCCCGCTTCTCGTACGGGCTGGGCACCGGGAAGTAGCCGTCCAGGAACGGGCGCAGAATGGTGGCCTGCGATACCAGCTGTTCCTCGGTGGAGTACGCGTCGTTGAGGCAGAACGCGTCCCAGTCGCGCCGGGCCAGCGCGCGACTCAGCCGGGCGGCCAGATCCGGCACGGCCAGCTGCACGTAGCCGTACTTCACCGAACCGGGTACCGCCCGGCCGCTCAGGTAGGCGTAGTAGTGGTACAGGTTGGACAGCGGGGACAGGTCGCGGGTGCTGCGGAACCGGGACGCCATGGTGGTCGCCCACTCCTGCGGGAACTCGGCCTCGATCTCGGACAGGACGCTGCGGCGCAGGGCGTACGGCACGTGCTGGAACACCTGCGCGGTGCTCGGCCCGAACTTGCCCGCCAGCAGCCGGCGGTTGTTCTTGTGCGCGGCGTCGACCGGGGTGTCCTCGTCGGTGATCGGCCCGACCGGCACCCGCCCCTGCGACAGGAAGAACTTCGACAGGCCGTTGGCCAGGAAGAATGCCTGGGGCGCGAGGGGCCGGCCGATGAACATGTCGTCGTTGAAGTAGAGGAAGTGCTCGGCCAGGCCGTCGATGTGGTGCAGCTGGCTCTCGATGGCGTGCGAGTTGAACACCGGCAGCACCGACGGATCCGCGAAGATCTCCTTGTGGCTGACCACCTGAACGCCCGGGTGGGCGGTGTCCAGCCAGGCCGGGGTCTGCTCGTCGGTGACGATCCAGACCTTGCGCACCCAGGGGGCGTTGGCGTGCAGCGACCGTAGGGAGTACCGCAGCTCGTCGCGGCTGAGGAACCGGGCCGCGCTGGCCGACTCGGCGTGGTACGTCTCCCCGGTGATGCCCGCCCTCCGGCGCTGCCAGGCCGGGTCGGTGCCGTCCACCCAGGTGTAGACCACGTCGATCGGGAAGCCGATGTCCTCCGGCAGCCGGGTGTTCATCTCCGGGCGGGTCCGTAGCGGCGGGAGGACCGGCCGAGGGCCGGCCAGCCGGGTGAACGGCTCGGCCGGGGCCTCGACCACCGGGTCGTCGCGGCGCAGTACCCGGGTGACCTGGTTGGGCCGCGGTGCCCAGATCCGCTCGCCGTCCTTGCCGGTGCCCCAGAACTCGACGTCGCAGCCGTAGTCGCGACCGTGCACCAGGGTCTGCGCCGGGTCGGTGCGGAACCAGGTCAGGCGCAGCACCTTGGCCTCGCGTGCCTTGTCCCAGGCCTTGGCGTCCCCGCCGTCGTGGAGCAGGTCCCGCCCGGACGGCTTGGGCAGCACCACGGACAGGTACGCCCCGGTGCTCGCGGCCAGGGCGGCCAGGGCCCGGAGTACGGCCGCGCGCTGGTCGGCGCGTACCCCGACGGCCGGGGCCCGGTCGTCCAGAGCGCGGACGGCGAAGCTGTCGATCCCGGCGGCGCGCAGCGCGTCCTGCACGGCGGTCAGGTTGAGGGTGCGGACCCGCAGCGGGGTCAGGTCCGGGTGGACGTGCACGGTCCGGTCCACCAACTGGACCGGGAGGATGATCCGCTCAGACATGCAGTTCTCCCCGGAGGGCCTGGCGGGGCAGGCGAACCGTCTCCTGCCGGGCCCGGCCCAGCTGGGTGGCGCTGAACTCGGCCCGTTCGGCGGCCACCTCGTCGGGCAGTTCGTACGGCGAGCGGAACGGGAAGTACTGGGGGAGGAAGTCGGCCATCATCGAGGCCTGTTCGCTGAAGGCCACCGCCGCGGTGTCGGTGTCGTTCAGGCAGAACACGTCGCAGTGCCGCCGGGCCAGCAGGAACGCCAGCTGCACCGGGGTGGACGGGTGAGCCAGGTCGGCGTAGGTGTACTTGATCGAGCCCGGCACCGCCCGCCGGGTCAGGTACGCCCAGTAGTGCTGCAGCGACGACGGGATGGACAGGTCGCCCGGGTGCCGGAACGGGTGCTCCGATGTGGCCTTCACCTGCTTCGGCAGGGTCTGTTCGATCTCCTCGAGCACGCTCTTCTGCAACGCGTACGGCACGTGCTGCATCTTCTGCGTGATGCCCCGCTCGAACCGCTCGGCGATGTGCACCCGGTTGTTCTTGCCTGCCGCGGTCACCGGGGCGTCGAAGACGGTCGCCGGGCCGGCTTCCAGCTGCGCCTTGGAGGGGAAGAACTTGGCGATGCCGTTGGCGTGGAAGAACGCGGTGGGTGGCACCGGCCGGCCCAGGAACATGTCGTCGTTGAAGTAGACGAAGTGTTCGGCCAGGCCCGGGATGCGGTGCAGGCGGGACTCGATGGCGTGCGAGTTGAAGGTGGGCAGCACGCCGGTGTCCCCGAACAACTCCCGGTGGCTGACCACGGTCAGGCCGGGGTGGGTGTCGTCGAGCCAGGCCGGCACCTGGTCGTCGGTGACCAGGAAGATCTTGCGGACCCACGGGGCGTAGGTCGCGATCGAGCGGAGCGAATACTTCAGCTCGTCCCGGCTGATGAACCGGGACGCGTTCGTCGCGATGGTGTTGATGTTGTCCGGGTCGAGTGCCGCGAGCGAGGCGGCCTTGCGCTCCACCCAGTCCGGATCGTTGCCGTCGACCCAGGTGTAGACGATGTCGATCGGGAAGCGGACCGCCTCGGCCGGCACCGCGACGAACTCGGACCGGGTCCGGTACCGGGGAGTGGTGTCGTCCAGCGGCATCGACGGGTTCAGGTCGACCGGCGTGACCAGGTGGTGTTCCGGCTCGGCGGGCATTGCCGAGGCGACCGCGTTGCGGCGGGGGGCGACGATGGTGTCGGGGGCGCCGTCCACACCCTTCTCGGTACGCCAGAACTCGATCTCGCAGGCGGATCCGCTGCCGAGCACGGTCGTCCCGTACGAGCCGGTCACCGGGAAGTAGACCTGCGCCCCGGTCCGGCCGCGACCGGACCGGAAGCCCTCGTCGTCGATCGTCCCGGTGTGGATCTCCGCACCGGTGAGTTCCGGATCACGGCGCAGAGCGTCCAGCGTCCGCTCGCGGTCGCGCCGGTGGACGGCCACCGCGCTGTGCAGATCGCTGACCGGGCGGATGCAGAAGTAGTCGATCCCGGCCCGGTCCAGGACCGCGATCACCGCCTCCAGATTGGTGGTCCAGGCGGCGGCCGGGGTCATGTCCGGCACCACCCGGGCACGGACCTTGCGGCCGGCGTCGCGGACCGGAACCAGGCTGCCCGGTGCGGCCGCGATCGGCAGTCGGCGCTGTCGGGTGAGCCGGCGGACCAGCCACAACTGGCGGTGGGCCGGCAGCAGCTGGACGAGCCGGAGCCGGTAGTCCTTGGGCAGCAGACGGTAGAACTTCAAGGCGATCATGCCGCGCTCCGTACTCGACGCAGGGCGGCGTGAAAAAAGGCGTTCATCGGTAGTCCCCCGTGGATCCCGCTGGGTTGCATAGCCACAGCGGACAGTGAGGGTAAGCATTGTATGAACGTCAGTCAACATCGACATGAGCTGTGGTTATCCGGCTGCGGACCGCCGGGCGCGGAAGGCCGTCATGTTCATCCGGTTGCCGCATCGCACGCCGCAGAACCGCTTGGAGCCGTTGCGGGACAGGTCGATGAACAGGCCGGTGCAGTCGTCGGCCGCGCACACCCGCAGCCGGCCGGTCTCGTTCATCCGGATCACGTCGATCAGGGCCAGCGCGGCCTCGACCCTGATCCGTTCGGCGAGCGGCGCGCCGGGGTCGGTGGCGTGCAGGTGCCAGTCCTGGTCGTCGTGCCGGGTGAGGTAGGGCAGGGCGCGCGCCTCGCGCAGCATGGTGTTGACCGCCCGGACCGCGTCGTCACGATCCAGCACCCAGACGGCGCGCAGCGCGTCGCGGGCCTGCCGGACGTCGCGCAGTTCCGCCTCGTCATGGTCGATGCGCCCGGAGTAGGTGTACCGGGTCAGTAGATCGCTCAGGCCGTCGACGGTGTCCAGTTCGTCGCCGCCGGTGCGGGTGGCGCCGGGATCGGTGTTGGCGAGTGCCACGACGAAGGCGAGAGCCTCTTCGGTGTCAGGGGCTAAATGCAATTTGACTCCTCACACAGCCCACCCTAGCGTCAATGTTCGTGAAGGTCTCCACTTCCCCCATCGGGCTCGCCGCCGCGCTCGTCTCGGCCGCGACCTTCGCCACCTCCGGGGCGTTCATCAAACCCCTGCTGGAGGCCGGCTGGTCGCCGGCCGCCGCGGTCACCGCCCGGGCACTCGTCGCCGGGCTCCTCCTGCTGCCGATCGTGCTGTTCGCGCTGCGCGGACGCTGGGACGCACTACGGCGGGCCCGCGGCCGGATCCTCGGCATGGGCCTGATCGCCGTGGCGTTCACCCAGCTCGCCTACTTCGCGGCGATCCAGCGCATCCCGATCTCCACCGCCCTGCTGGTGGAATATCTGGCACCCCTGCTGCTGGTCCTCTGGGCCTGGGTGACCACCCGGCGCCTGCCCCGCCCAGCCGTGCTGGCCGGTTCGGTGCTGGCCATCGGCGGTCTGGTCCTGGTGATCGGCCCCGGCGCGCTGCAGGCGGTCGACCCGCTCGGCCTGCTGCTGGCGTTCGCCGCGGCGATCGGCTGCGCGGTCTACTTCGTGGTCGGCGCGCGCCCGGCCGACGGTCTGCCGCCGGTCGCCCTGGCCGGGGCCGGTCTGCTGCTCGGCGCGCTCGGGCTGGGCCTGGCCGGGCTGATCGGGCTGGTCCCGTTCACGGTCACCACCGGTGACGTGCACCTTCTCGACACGACCGCACCCTGGTGGGTGTCGCTGGCCGTGGTCGCGGTCTTCGGGACCGCCATCGCGTACGCCACCGGCATCTTCGGGTCCGGGCGGCTCGGGTCCCGGCTGGCGTCCTTCGTCGGCCTGCTCGAGGTGGTGTTCGCCTCGATCTTCGCCTGGCTGGTGCTGGGGGAGAGTCTCACGCCGCTGCAGATGGCCGGTGGGCTGCTCATCCTCGCCGGGATCGCGGCGATCCCTGCCGAACCGGTCGCGGTGCCGGCCGCGACTCCCGCTCACGCTCATTAGGGGGTACGCGGTGAGCCCGCGTCCTCTCATGCGTCCGGGATGATGACGACCTTGCCGGCGACGGTGCGGGACTCGGCGAGCGTCAGGGCGTCGGCCGTCGCCGAGAGCGGCATGGTGGCCGCCACCTGCGGGGTGATCACGCCCTCGCCGAGCAGCCGCAGCACCGCGGTCAGGTCCTCGCGCTGCTTCGCCCGGAACGCGGCGATGGTGAACCGGCGGCCGGCCCACAGGTTGTAGAAGTGGGCGCCCTTGCCGTTCGGCAGGTAGTTCCAGAGGGCGAGCCGGCTGAACAGCCGGATCGTCGGCCAGAAGTTGCCGCCCTCGTCCTCCTTGGTGGACGCGTTCCCGTACGCCACCAGCGTCCCGCCGGCCCGCAGAAGCCGCCACGACTCGTTCAGCCCCGGTCCGGCCACGTGGTCGAACACCGCGTCCACACCCTCCGGCGCCAGCGCGCGGATCGTGGCGTACAGCTCGGGGTCGCGGTAGTCCACCGGAGTCGCGCCCAGCGCCCGGACCGTGTCGTGGTGCCGCGCCGAGGCTGTGCCGATGACGGTGATCCCGGCGTGCCGGGCCAGCTGCACCAGCGTCGAGCCGACCCCGCCGTTGGCGCCGAGCACCACGATCGTCCCGCCCCGGCGCACCTCGGCCGTGCGGTGCAGCATCTGCCAGGCGGTCACCCCGTTGACGACGAGCGTCTCCACCGCGACCGGGTCCAGCCCGTCCGGCACCGGGATCAGGTCGGCCGCGTCGACCAGCAGGTGGCTCGCCCAGCCGCCGACCTTGGTGATCGCGGCGTATCGCCGGCCGGTCATGCCCGGGTCCACCCCGTCGCCGGTCGCGGTGACCGTGCCGACCATGTCGTAGCCCGGCACGAACGGGTAGGCGGGCTGGTCGTAGTAGCGGCCGCGGCGCATCTGCTGCTCGGCGAAGGAGACCCCGGTCGCCTCCATCCGGACCAGTGCCTGCCCGGCGGCGGGCGTGGGGGCGGGGCGCACGCTGAGCTGGAGACCGCTCGGCTCGACCTTGCCCGGCAGGACGATCTCGGTGATCTGACTGGTCATGACGTGCTCCCTCGTTCGGCTTCGACTTAAACTAACAGCCGTTAACTAACACTCGCAACCTTACGGGTGGAAGTTTTCAGTTGTAAGGTCATGGCATGGAGACGACGAAGACCGCCCGGACCCGCAACCGCCGAGGTGAGGGCGGCCGCCTGCGCGACGAGATCGTGGCCGCCGCGGTGGCCCTGCTCGACGAGTCCGACGACGAACGCGCGGTCACGCTGCGCTCGGTCGCGCGCAGGGCGGGCATCGCCGCACCCTCGATCTACGCCCACTTCCCGGACCAGCCGGCCATCATGCTGGCCGTCGCCCGCAGCGGGTTCGCCGAGCTGGAGCAGGCCCTGCGCGTCGCCGCCGACAGCACCACCGACCCGGTGCCGCGGCTGCTGGCCGTCTGCCGTGCCTACCTGGACTTCGCCCGGGAACGCCCGCAGCGCTACCGCACCCTCTTCGGCGGCCTTTGGAAACCCGCTGCTGATGCCTCGGTCACCGACGACGACCTGCGCGGACTGGGTGACGGCGCCCTGGGGCTACTGGCCGCCGCCCTGGCCGATTGCGTCGCCGTCGGTGCGTCCACCTGCGACGATCCGGGATCCGACGCGGTCGCCCTCTGGCTCGGGTTGCACGGCCTGGCTCATCAGCGGGCCGTGACTCGCGCCTTCCCCGGCCCGCCCGGCATCGACGACCGAATGATCGCCGCCCTGGCCCGTCTCGCGACTGTGATCCATGTCGCTCCGCGCAACGCAGGGTCCAGTTCGGACTAGCGCCCCAGCTGGCTGTATGTCACAGCGAACTTTGCGCAACCCGCGACCCCTCGTGTAGTGGCTGATGCGTTCCGTGATCTTCCGGATTGACTCTATGACCCCAGAACAGGTGCGTTCCTCTCGGTCGACCCGGAGATCGACGAGTACGACCCGCAACGTCTGCATCCATACGCCTACGCGAACAACAATCCGACCACCTTCTCTGACCCCGATGGCCTCTTCTGGGGTTCGATCAAGAACGGTCTGCAGAGGGCCGCCACGGGTGCTGCCAGCAATGCGATGTCGGCGGCAAAGTGGGTCGTGAACAACGCCGACACCATCTCCACGGTGGCCAGCACTGTTGCCATGGTGTCATCGGTGCTGCCGCCGCCCGCTCAGGTTGTCGCCGCGGCAGCTGGTGCAGTGGCGGCGGTCGCCGGAGCGATCGATACCGCGAACAGTTGTGTGACCGGCGGTGGTGGGGCTTGCGCCGCCGGGATCATGGGCATGGTTCCCGGTGTCCGTCAGGCCAAGAATGCGGTTCGGGGCGCAGGCGGCTTGGCGAAGGCAGCCAAAGAGGCCATCAAGGACCTGAATAAGCCTGGCCCGAAGGATCTCCTTGACGGACAGAGCTACGACGATCACATGGCGGTCCTCGGCAGCAGGACGAAGAAGGAGGCCGCAGCGGCAGGTACGGGGACGATCAGCGTTGCTGCTGTCTACGAGACGCGTGCTGGCGGGCGGTATCCCGGCTATACCGGCGAGATCCACCGAACCACGATGAAGGTTCCGCTGCCATTGCGTATCTATATGTGTCTTGTTCCTCGGAAGAGGACGAAGGATGTCCACTCCGGCTGCGCAGAGACCGCCTGCCTGGTGAAGGCCTATCGGCATGAGGGTATCCGAGGCCTTTTCGGGGGTAAGATGCGGGCAATGCGCATCCGGCCGAAGAACTCAACCGAAGGGCCCAGCTTCGCGATTCCGCTCTGTGCCTTGATGTGTCAGCCGCGACTACGCTGGCTCAGGATCAAGTGGGATCAGGTCAAATGAGCGACTCGAGCACACATTATGAGCTGAGCGATCAGCTGACCGAGGCTCTGACCGCTGCTGGCTGGAGTCCTGAGCGTCAAGTGGATACGATTTCCTGGGCTCGTGCGGTCGAGGCCGAGGGCATCCCCGTTTCCCCGGTCGCTCATGACTTCTGGCAGAGCTTCGGTGGCCTGAAGGTGCTGGGGCGAGGGCGATACAAGCCCCCCCTCGAACTCGACCCGACGGAGGCTCTTCACCTTTGGGATCCGCCGGAGCGATGGGAGTCCGAGTACCAGCAGTCGTTCTGTCCTATGGGCGTGTGGGACTCGCAGAACGGATTGTGGGTCGGCGATCGTGGACATGTCATGATCGTCTTCACGGAATTCCACGAGAGGGAGGTCGCGACCTCCCCGATGCAGGCGCTGGAGAGTCTGCTGGTCGGTGAACCGGGTCCGTGGAAGCGTTGGCTCGGCTCCGTTTCCAGACGATGGAACGGTTGATGCTCGACTGGGCTTCGATGGTTTCTCCAAGATCCTGATTTCGTTCTGCTGTTGACTGGTCTCACAGGCTTCCGGTGGGATTCTCGTCGACCATGCGAATGGCTCGGCCCTACCGTCCGCGAAATCATGGTGGATAGTAGGGCCGAGTCGTTGAAGACGAAACCGGCGGCCCCGTAGGCTGGGGCTTCTGGTTCAAGCTTCCCTCGGAGCACGCGCAGCGCGGCTGCGTAGATGCTTTCCTGCAGGCTGGGAGGGGCCGGATGTCGATGTGTTGACTAAGAAGGCGATATCGTGGATCAGCGTCCCGTATGGAGTGTGTCCTGCGAGATACTGCAGCAAGGCGCCGACCGTGACGTGGCGAGGCGGGCGGCCGTCGACCTGGCGCGGGTGGCCGTCGACGATGCGGTCGCCGTCTCGCCGGGTGCGGACGAGGTCGTGCGGGCGGTCCGCCGTGTGATCGAGGACGGGTGCCGGTGGCGGGCTGATGCCTACGGCATGTTGATGTACGTCCTGAACCACGCGTACGAATGGCGTTCGCTTCGGTTGATGCGGGATCGGTATCGGGGTGAGTTCGACGCGAGTATCGCGGAGGAGGAAGCGGTGTTCGAGGCCCTCGCCGGACTTGACGCCGTCGTCCGTGAGGAACTCGTCGACGATGATCCGGAGGTGCGGGCAATGGCATGTCTGCTTCTCGGTTCCATCTCCGGCCAGCCGGAACTCGACGCGGAGCTGGTGCGCATGCTGTTCGATGCGGAGACCGACGATCTGCTGCGCGGTTGTGCCGCCGAGTCGCTGGTCCGGCTCGGTGCCGACGGTGCCGAGTTCCTCGGAGACCCGGCGGCGGCGGTGCGCCAGCGGCTCGCCTGGTTCTACACCCGCTGGCCGCAGGGTCCACGGGTGAAATTCCTGGACGACGCTCTCCACGAGCGGATCAGCATTCTTCTGAGGGAGCACGCGCCACTCGACTGGAAGATACTGGCCGAGGAAGTCTGAGCGAGGTGTTGGGCGAGCAGGATTATGAGCAGTAACACGGGAGATGCGCCGGCCCGGATCGTCTGTGGACGGTCCGGGCCGGGGCGTTTCACGGTGTACTCGACCCGCGGGCGGGCAGCGGGTGGCTGTCGACGGTACCCGTACCTATGGCGGTGACGGTGACCTGCGTGAAGACCCGCTCGCGGATGCGGGAGAACGTCAGCCGTACCTTGTCGGACTTGTAGTTGCCGTCGCCGCACGACGGCAGGCAGGTGTTGATCCGGCGGACGCCGGTGGCGGCGCCGGTGCTCGGGGTGAGCTTGGTCCAGGTGAGGTCCGCGTAGAAGAGGTCCTTGTACGGCCGGATCTCCCGCGGTTTGACCTGGACGACCGATGTGCTGGCGTAGTCGACGACCACGCCCGGTCCGGTGGCGGCCGACGCGGGTGCGGCGATCCCGGTGGTGGCCGTCATGATCGCGCAGGTGGCGGCGCCGGCGAGTAGTGCTTCCTCGGTCGTGGCGCCAGGGCAAGGGCGAAGACCACCCCGATACCAGGGGTGGGTTCTGCCTGCCCCGCTGTCCGACGCTAGGAGTTTTTGAGTGAGTGCCTTCGGGACTCGTGAATCACCCACCACCCATGACCCGCAGTTCGCCCAACGGTGGCTTGTTCTGGCTGCTGTCGGCATCGCGCAGTTGATGGTGGTTCTGGACTCCACCATCATCAACATCGCACTGCCGTCGGCGCAGATCGACCTGGCCTTCAGCGACGGCAACCGCCAGTGGATCATCACGGCGTATGCGCTGGCCTTCGGTTCGCTGCTGTTGGCCGGCGGCCGGCTGGGGGACCTGTTCGGGCGCAAGCGGATGTTCGTCGCCGGCCTTCTCGGATTCGCCGTCGCGTCCGCGCTGGGCGGCGCCGCCGGCAGTTTCACCCTGCTCGTGATCTTCCGGGTCGGGCAGGGCGTCTTCGGCGCGATGCTCGCCCCCGCCGCGTTGGCGCTGCTCTCGACCACCTTCACCGACCCGCGGGAACGCGGTAAGGCGTTCGGCGTCTTCGGTGCCGTCGCCGGTGTCGGGCTGTTGCTCGGCGGGGTGCTGACCGAGTGGCTGTCCTGGCGCTGGTGCATGTATGTCAACCTGCTGTTCGCGCTGCCCGCCGCGGTCCTCGCGATCGTCGCCGTCCAGTCCCGGAGCGAGAAGCGGCACAAGGCCACGATCGACATTCCGGGTGTGGTGACCGCGACGCTCGGGCTGTTCCTGGTCGTCTTCGCGTTCTCGTCGGCGGAGACCCGTGGCTGGGACTCGCCGGTGACCATCGCGGCGCTGATCGGCGGCCCGGTGTTGCTGCTCGCGTTCGTCCTCATCGAGAAGCGGGTGGCGGCGCCGCTGCTTCCCCTGCATGTCGTCCGGCACGCCACCCGGGGCGGGTCGTACTTCGCGGTCGCGGCGCTGGGCATCGCCATGTTCGGTGCGACGTTGTTCCTCACCTACTACTTCCAGCAGAATCTGCACTACTCGCCGCTGCGTGCCGGGCTCGCGTTCCTGCCGCTCAACCTCACCATTCTTGTCGTCTCGGCGGTCACCGGCCGCAGTCTGCTGCCGAGGTTCGGCCCCCGCAACCTCATCGTCCTCGGCCTCGTCCTCGGCGCTGCCGGCATGGCGTCGCTCGCCCTGATCGATGTCGGCTCCGGCTACCTCAGTGTTCTGCCCGGGTTGTTCCTGATCGGGGTCTGTGCCGGACTTCTGTACTCGACGACGTTCGCCACGGGCACGCTCGGGGTGTCCTGGAACGACATGGGTGTCGCCTCCGCCATGATCAACACCGCGTCGCAGGTCGGTGGCTCGATCGGCATCGCCGTGCTGTCCACCGTCTTCGCCGATGCGTTCACCGACTTCGCCGCCGCGAACCCGGGCATGCCCGCTGAGGCGGGGATCCACGGTTACGGGGTCGTCTTCACGTGGGCGGCGGTCCTCACGCTGATCAGTGCCGCCATCGCCTTCGTGGTGATGCGCTCCGCGAAGGCCCCGATGTCCACGCTGGCCGGCGCGGACGTACCGGCGGGAGTCGCCGCGCACTGACGCCCCGGACGTCGACGTCGTCGTGGGGTGTGCGAACGGAAGATATACAGTTCCGCTCATCTGGGTGAAACAGCGGATTCATAGCGTGACGGCCATGGCCGACACCATCCCGGGCACACCCCACGAGGACCTGGTCGAAGCCGCCGGCATGCCGGTCGGCAGCGGCGTCATCAAACCCGAGTACGACCCCCGTCTGACCAACGAGGACCTGGCGCCGCTGAAGAAGCAGCACTGGGGCTCGTACAACATCTTTGCGTTCTGGATGTCCGATGTGCACAGCGTCGGCGGTTACGTGACGGCGGGCAGTCTGTTCGCGCTGGGGCTGTCCAGCTGGCAGGTGCTGGTCTCGCTGGTCGTGGGCATCACGATCGTCTACTTCTTCTGCAATCTGGTGGCGAAGCCGAGCCAGGTGACCGGCGTGCCCTATCCGGTGATCAACCGGGTGGCCTTCGGGGTGCTGGGCGCCAATCTTCCGGCGATCATCCGCGGGTTGATCGCGGTGGCCTGGTACGGCATTCAGACGTACCTCGCGTCTGCGGCCCTCGATGTCGTGCTTTTGAAACTGTGGCCGTCACTGATGCCCTATGCGGATGTGGACCAGTACGGTTTCCTGGGTCTTCCGTTGCTGGGCTGGTGCACCTACGCCCTGCTGTGGGTGTTGCAGGCGGCGGTATTCTGGACCGGAATGGAGTCGATCCGCAAGTTCATCGACTTCTGCGGACCGGCCGTCTACGTGGTGATGTTCGTGCTCACCGGCTACCTGATCTCGCAGGCCGGCTGGGGTGCGGTCGACCTGAACCTCGGTGAGGTGACGGTGACCGGCACGGATGCGATCCCGGTCATGCTCGGTGCGATCGCCCTGGTCGTCTCCTATTTCTCCGGCCCGATGCTGAACTTCGGTGACTTTTCGCGATATGGAAAGTCATTTCAAGCCGTGAAACGAGGCAACCTCCTCGGCCTGCCGGTCAACTTCCTGATGTTCAGCATCCTGACCGTCGTCACCGCGAGCCTCACCGTCCCGGTCTTCGGCGAGCTGATCACCGACCCGGTCGCGACCGTCGCCCGGATCGACTCCACCTTCGCGATCGTCCTCGGCGCGCTGACCTTCACGATCGCCACGATCGGCATCAACATCGTCGCGAACTTCATCTCCCCGGCGTTCGACTTCTCCAACGTCAGCCCGCAGAAGATCTCCTGGCGGGCCGGCGGGATGATCGCCGCGGTCGGGTCGGTGCTGATCACCCCGTGGAACCTCTACAACAACCCCGAGGTGATCCACTACACCCTCGAGACCCTCGGCGCGTTCATCGGACCGCTGTTCGGCGTCCTGATCGCCGACTACTACCTGATCCGCAGGCAGCAGGTCGACGTCGACGCCATGTTCACGATGGCGCCCACCGGAAAGTACTGGTACCGCAACGGCGTGAATCCGCCTGCCGTCATCGCCACCGCGGTCGGTGCCGCCGTCGCGGTGATCCCGGTGCTCGGGTCCATGAAGGACGTCGCCCAGTACAGCTGGTTCATCGGCTGTGCCCTCGGTTTCCTGATCCACATGGCGCTGGGGCGGAAGACCGTCTGATGCGCATCCGGGTCATCAATCCCAACACCACGGCGTCGATGACCACGCTGATCGAGGCGAGCGCCCGGGCCGTCGCCGGCCCGGGCGTCGTCGTCGAGGCGGTCACCCCGGCGATGGGCCCGGCCTCCATCGAGAGCCACTACGACGAGGCCCTGGCGGTGCCGGGCCTGCTGGCCGAGATCGCCGCGGGGGAGCGGTCCGGCTGCGACGGCTACGTCGTCGCCTGCTTCGGCGACCCCGGTCTGGACGCGGCCCGGGAGATCGCCGCCGGCCCGGTGGTGGGCATCGCCGAGGCCGCGATGCATGCGGCCTTGTTGGTCGGGCGCGGTTTCAGCGTGGTCACCTCCCTTTCTCGTACGGGGGGAAGAGCACGCGACCTGGCCACCCGCTATGCGCCGGCCGGAGCCTGCAGAGGGGTGCACGCCTGCGACATCCCGGTTCTGGAGCTGGAGCACGACCCCACGGTCCTGCCCCGGGTGGTGCGGCTCGCCCGGCACGCCCTCGAACGGGACGGCTCCGACGTGATCGTGCTCGGCTGTGCCGGGATGGCCGATCTGTGCCATCAGATCTCCGCCGAGGTGGGCGTTCCCGTGATCGACGGTGTGTCGGCCGCCACCGTTCTGGTCCAGTCCCTGGTCACGCTCGGTCTGTACACCTCGCGGCACGACGAATACGCTTCCCCGCCGGTCAAGGGATACACCGGTCTGCTCACCGATTTCGCGCGTCTCCCGTAATCGGTGCAACCCCTGTGACGCCCGGGTCGTCAGGGGTGTGTGAGAGCGAGGGAGGGGCTTCGGTGAAGGCCGAACGTGATGAGCAATTCCATCAGTTCGTCGTGTCACGGCGGGCACATCTGCTGCGTACGGCGACTCTGCTGACGGCGGGTGACGCCCACCTGGCGGAGGACCTGGTGCAGTCGACGCTGACCAAGCTGTACGTGGCCTGGCCGTCCTACCGGGGGGCCGACAACCCCGACGGTTACGTACGGCGGGTGATGGTCAACGCGTTGACGGACGAGCGGCGGCGCTGGTGGCGGCGCCGGGAACGGTCGATGGCCGAGATCCCGGACCGCCCCGCAGTCGAACGGTCGGCGGACGAGGCATCCGAGGGGCTGCGCGCGGCTCTGAAGGACCTGCCGCCACGGATGCGGGCGGCTGTCGTCTTCCGTTACTTCTACGACCTCGACGTCGCCGACACCGCCGACGCCCTCGGGTGCTCCGAGGGAACGGTGAAGAGCCAGACCGCGCGGGCTCTGGAGAAGTTGCGCGCGGCACTCGGCCGTCACACGTCACCAGTACTGAACTGATTCCGGGAGAGAGACCATGAAGAGTCTGCACGACGAGCTGGCGGGCATCGCCGGTCCGGAGATCCTGCCCACGCCGGACCAGGTCCACGCCGACCTGAGCCGGGGCCGTGGCGCCCTGCGCCGCCGTCGGCTGGCGCAGTCCGCCGCCGGTTCGGCCCTCGCGGTCGCCGTCGCCGCGGCGACGTTCGCCTTCACCACCACCGGCGGGCCGTCCGGCAACGGCGGCACGCTGGCCAACCCGCCGGCCACCTCGGCCGGGGTGTCCCTGTCGAGCTCGTTCGAGCTGGTCGCCTACAAGGGTGAGCAGTCGGCCGGGTTCTCGATCGACAAGGTGCCGGCCGGATTCGAGGTCCAGGGGGTCGACGAGACGACGCTGACCCTGTCGCCGCTCGGCGCCAAGCCGCGCAACAGCGCCGACCCGCTGGGCGACACCCCGGACACCGACCCGCACAGCTTCGTCGGCAAGGTCATGGTCGGGCTGCAGTCGGTCGACGAGAAGGGCACCCCGGAGGGCGGCGAGGCCGTCACGGTGAACGGTGTCGCCGGCAAGATCGTGAACAAGGGCGGCGAGGCCCGTACGTTGTACCTGCCGCAGCCGAACGGCGTGAACCTGCAGGTCCAGATGTGGGACAACATCGACTGGTCGACCGCGCAGGTCATCGAGTTCGCCGAGGGCATCCACGTGAACGAGAACGCGAAGCAGTCGCGCGGCTGACCGATCGCGGTCAGAACGGAAACAACCGGGTCCCGGGCACGCCAATTGCCCGGGACCCGGCGGCTCACCAGCCCCGTTCCCGCCACTCGCCCAGGTGCGGCCGCTCCGCCCCGAGCGTCGAGTCCTTGCCGTGCCCCGGGTAGAACCAGGTGTCGTCCGGGAACCGCCCGAACACCTTGGTCTCCACGTCGCCGATCAGCGATGCGAAGTTCTCCTTGTTCCCCCGCGTGTTACCGACGCCACCGGGGAAGAGGCTGTCGCCGGTGAAGAGATGTGCCCGGCCGCCGTCCGGTTCGCGGTACGCCAGGATGATCGAGCCCGGGGTGTGCCCGACCACGTGGATCACCTCCAGCGCGTGCGGCCCGATCTCGACCACGTCGCCGTCGCGCAGCGTGCCGCTCACCTCCGGGATGGCGGAGGCGTCGTCGGCGTGTGCCAGCGAGGCCGCCCCGGTCATCAGGACCACCTCCTCCAGCGCGGTCCAGTGGTCGCGGTGCTGGTGGGTGGTCACCACCGTGCGCAGGCCGTCCGGCCCGATCAGCTCCAGCAGCGTGCCGGCGTCGTTGGCCGCGTCGATCAGCAGCTGCTCGGTGCCGTGCCGCAGCAGGTAGGCGTTGTTGTCCATCGGGCCGACCGACACCTTGGTCAGGGTCAGCCCGCCGCCGAGGTCGCGGACCGCGGGCTCGCCCCCGGCCACCACGTCACCGGTGTAAATGCTCATCTCCACCTCGCGGGTTGCGGCAGGTCGCCGTCGGGGGTGACGGTCAGGTCGGCGCCGTCGGCGCGCCCGGTCAGCCAGGCCGCGATCGATTTCGCCGTACCGGTGATCACCGGGCCGTCCGCCGAGCCGATCACCGTCGCGTGCTCCACCCCGGCGGGCCGCAGCACCATGGCGGGCGTGCCCTCCGGCGGGTCACCGGCGATCTCGTAGAGCAGCCGCAGCGCGAACGCGTCCGGCCAGTCCACCGGGGTGTAGTCGCGTCCCAGGTCGACGTGGTGCACCTCGACCTCGCGCAGCCGCACCCAGGGCACCACCGCGGCCGACCGCTTCAACGGCGGCAGGTGGAACGTCCACGCCTCGGCCGGCATCGCGGCGGCCGCGTCGGCGAACCGCTCGTGCGCGGCCCGCAGATCCGCCACCTGCTCGGCGACCGGACGTCCGGCGCCCTCCTCGATCGCCGCCGCGCGGGCCTCGACCGAGGGGTAGAGCGGCGTCTCGACGCCGGTGCGGGCCCAGGTCAGCGCGTTGGTCAGTGCGTCGGCGTTGCGCGCCAGGTGGGTCAGCACGTGGCCGGCGGTCCAGCCGGGCAGCAGCGACGGCTCGCCGACGGCGTCGTCACCGAGGCCCTCCACGGCGCTCAGGAGCGTCGCCGTGGCGGCCTCCACATCGGTCATCAACACCAGCGGGTCGATCGTCACGAGACGACCCTAGCCGGTTCCGCAACCACGTCGTGGCCCGGCGAAGGCACCCGCGGCGGAATTCGCTTTCGCCGGGGTGACCACGGCCGTACCGTCGGTGCCAGACGCGACTCGAGATCGAACCCGCAGAAGGAGGTGAGGAGCGTGCAGTTGGATTCCGCGTCCCTTCTCCAGGGAGCTTTTGCCGTCTGACCCCAGACCGGCCACTCCCGTTATCGAAAACAAGGGTTCACATGTCGTACGACCTGTCCCAGCTCGGCTGGGACGACTTCTTCGCATCCTCCTACCGTCGTTTCGACCGGGCCGACACCGACGCGGGCCGGGTCCTCCGGGCCGACCGCGGCGTCTGCACCGTGCTGACCGCCTCCGGCGTGACCCGGGCCAGTCTCGGCGGTGGTGTCCTCATCGAGGGCGCCCGCGACCCGGCCGGCCTGCCCTGTGCCGGCGACTGGGTGGTGCTGCGGCGCTGGCCGGACCGGCGCACCACCCTCGAGCTGGTGCTGCCCCGGCGCACCACGCTGATCCGGCGCACCGCCGACAAGGACTCCACCGGTCAGGTCCTGGCCGCGAACATGGACACCGTGGCGGTGGTCGAGCCGATCCATCCCGAACCCGACGACGCCCGCGTCGAACGGCTGCTCTCCCTCGCCTGGGAGTCCGGCGCCGACCCGGTGCTCGTCCTCACCAAGAGCGACACCACGTCGGACCCCGCGGCGGTGGCCCGCCAGCTCGGCGAGCTCGCCCCGGGCGTGCCGGTCCTGCCGGTCAGCGTGACCGCCGGTTCCGGTCTCGACCGGCTGCGCGAGTTCGTCGGTCCCGGCCGCACCCTCGCGTTACTCGGGCGCTCCGGCGCCGGCAAGTCGACCCTGGCGAACGCCCTGGCCGGGACCACCGTGATGCCGGTCCAGGCGATCCGGGACGCGGACGGCAAGGGGCGGCACACCACGGCGTACCGCAATCTGGTTCCGGTGCCGGGAGGTGGTGCGGTGCTGGACACCCCGGGCATCCGGGGTGTCGGCCTGCTCGATACCGGCGGCGGGCTGGACCGGGCGTTCGCCGACGTGACCGGCCTGGCCGGCCGCTGCCGCTTCGGCGACTGCGCCCACGAGGGTGAGCCGGGATGCGCCGTGCAGGCCGCGCTCGCCGACGGTTCGCTGCCGCCACGGCGTCTGGCGAGCTGGCGCAAGCTGCGACACGAGGTCGAGGTGGAGAGCCGCCGTAAATCCGTGCGGATGGCACAGTCCGCCGGCCGGCGGGGACGCGGCTGACCGCGTACCCCATGGTCCCGGCCTGCCGGTGAGGTGCGAAAGCGCACGTCAATGGCCTCCTGTGAGGGAGGCCACCGGAAGGCGGCAATGCCGGGACCCGGGCGTCCCTCTGGCAGAATTCGGCCGGTGCGTGCGGCAGAGGACATCATCGAGGACCCCGTGACCACCCCCGAGGAGACGACCGGGACGTCGCGGCGCATGCCGTGGCGGCGGATCGACCTGTGGGTGTTCCTCGGGTTCCTGGCGCTCGCCGTGCTGGTGACCGTGCAGCTGTGGCTGGATCCGAACGGGCGGATCCTGGCCGGCAACGACGACGACCACGGCATCTTCCTGTTCATGCTGGCGCACGCCGAGCGGGTGGTGTTCGACGGCGCGGCGCTGTTCCACTCGGACAGCCTCAACGTGCCGGTCGGCGTGAACATGATGGCGAACACGTCGATCCTCGCCCTGGCCCTGCCGCTCGCCCCGGTGACGCACTTCCTCGGCGCCGGCGTCTCGGCGGCCCTGATCGTCACCGGTGGCCTGGCCGGCACCGCCGCCGCGTGGTACTGGGTGTTGTCCCGGCACCTGACCGACACCCGGCTCGCGGCCTGGATCGGCGGCCTGTGGTGCGGTTTCGCGCCCACCATGATCTCGCACGCCAACGGCCACCTGAACTTCGTCAGCAACTACCTGATCCCGTTCATCGTGTGGCAGGTGTTCCGGCTGCGCGAGCCCGGCCGGATCGTGCGCGGCGGGGTGATCCTGGCCCTGCTGATCGTGGCGCAGATCTTCATCAACGAGGAGGCGCTGCTCTTCACGGCGATGACCCTGGCCGTGTTCGTCGTGGTGTACGCGGTGTCCGAGCGGGCCACCGTGCGCGCGGTGTGGAAGCGTTTCGTCGCCGGTCTCGGCGTGGCGGCGGCCATCGCGGTGGCGTTGGCGGGTTACCCGCTGTGGTACCAGTTCTTCGCCCAGGGCAACTACCACGGGCAGCCGTTCGCGCCGACCGACTACGTCACCGACCTGGCGTCGCTCGCCGGTTTCGCCCGGCAGTCGCTGGCCGGCAACGCCGAGGTGACCCGGTTGATGAGTGTCAGCGCCACCGAGGACAACACCTTCTTCGGCCCGGCCGGCCTGATCCTGATCGTGGTCGCGGCGGTGATGCTGTGGCGGACCACGGCGCTGCGCGCGGCCACCGTGGCCGGCCTGGTGGTGCTGCTCATGTCGATGGGCCCGCAGCTGCGGGTGCTCGGCCACGACACCGGATTCCCGCTGCCGTTCGGTCTGATCAGTCACCTGCCGGTGATCAACCTGGTGAGTGTGACCCGGTTCGCGATGGTGCCGGCCACGATCGTGGGCGTCCTGCTGGCGTTCGCCGTCGACCGGATCCGCGACTACCCGGACAAGCGGCGGACCTGGTTCAAGGTCGGCCTGGTCCTGGCGCTGGTGCCGCTCTTCCCGAAGCCGCTGCCGGTGGTGCAGGGCGACCCGATCCCGGCGTTCATCGCCGACGGGACCTACCGCCAGTACACCGCCGGTGACCGCACCCTGGTCACCGTCCCGCTGCCGGACGTGACCACCGGGCGGACCGGCCAGCGGTGGGCGGCGCTCAACAACTTCGAGTACGCGACGCCGCGCGGCTACTTCATGGGGCCGGCCGACCCGGAGCGGGGCGACGACACCGGCTCCTGGAACGCGCCGCACCGGTTCACGTCGTACCTGTTGTGGGAGGTCCGGGAGTACGACCTGCGGCCGATCCTGACCGCGACGGACAAGGCGCGGATCACCGAGGACCTGGTCTACTGGCGGGCCGGCGTGATCGTGCTGGTCCCCGAGGGGCGTAACGTCCCGGCCCAGCGTGCGGTGCTCGTCCAGGCCCTCGGCCGGCCTCGACTGGTCGGCGGCGTGGAGATCTGGGACGTCCGCGATCTGCCTGTGCCCCCAAAGAGTGACGACTAATACGTCCGCTTTACGGGAATGTCCGGCAGGTGGAAGGCGCTGCACCGGGGCCGACAGAAAATGTCGTACCCCGTCGCTAGAGTGTCTGCGCTACTTCAAACACTTGTACGGAGAGGCTGGCAGTGGCCGACCGACTGACTATCCGTGGCGCCCGCGAGCACAACCTGCGTGACGTCTCACTTGACCTGCCCCGGGACGCGATGATCGTGTTCACCGGCCTGTCCGGGTCGGGCAAGTCCAGCCTCGCCTTCGACACGATCTTCGCGGAGGGCCAGCGGCGTTACGTGGAGTCGCTGTCCTCCTATGCGAGACAGTTCCTCGGCCAGATGGACAAGCCGGACGTCGACTTCATCGAGGGCCTGTCGCCGGCCGTCTCGATCGACCAGAAGTCGACGAACCGCAACCCGCGGTCGACCGTGGGCACGATCACCGAGGTCTACGACTACCTCCGTCTGCTGTTCGCCCGCACCGGCATCCCGCACTGCCCGGTCTGCGGTGAGCTGATCAGCAAGCAGACCCCGCAGCAGATCGTCGACCGGGTGCTGGCGATGCCCGAGGGCACCAGGTTCATGGTGCTCGCCCCGGTCGTGCGCGGCCGCAAGGGGGAATATGTCGACCTCTTCGCCGAGCTGCAGGCCAAGGGCTACGCGCGGGCCCGGGTCGACGGTGTGGTGCACCCGCTCACCGAGCCGCCCAAGCTGAAGAAGCAGGAGAAGCACACCATCGAGGTGGTGGTCGACCGGCTCAGCGTCAAGGCGTCGAGCAAGCAGCGGCTGACCGACTCGGTGGAGTCCGCGCTCGGCCTGGCGAGCGGCATCGTGCTGCTCGACTTCGTCGACCTGGCCGAGGACGACCCGGACCGCGAGCGTCTCTTCTCCGAACACCTGGCCTGCCCCAACGACCACCCGCTCGCCATCGAGGACCTCGAGCCCCGGGTGTTCTCCTTCAACGCGCCGTACGGCGCGTGCCCCGAGTGCACCGGCCTCGGCACCAAGAAGGAGGTCGACCCGGAGCTGATCATCCCGGACGAGGAGCGGAGCCTGCGCGAGGGCGCGATCCAGCCCTGGGCCGGCGGCACCACCCAGGAGTACTTCGTGCGCCTGCTCGAGGCGCTCGCCGCGGCGGAGAGCTTCAGCCTGGACGCACCGTGGCGTTCGCTGCCCACCCGGGTGCAGAAGACGATCCTGCACGGCGCCGAGGACCAGGTCCACGTGCGCTACCGCAACAAGTACGGCCGGGAGCGCTCCTACTACACCGGCTTCGAGGGCGTGGTGCAGTGGATCGAGCGGCGGCACAACGACACCGAGAGCGACTGGTCCCGCGACAAGTATGAGGGCTACATGCGGGACGTGCCGTGCAAGGTGTGCGGCGGCGCCCGGCTCAAGCCCGAGGTCCTCGCGGTCACGGTGGCCGGCCGGAGCATCGCCGAGGTCTGCAACCTTTCGGTGGGGGAGTGCGCCGAGTTGCTGGCCGGTCTGGAGCTCGACGACCGGCAGAAGATGATCGCCGAGCGGGTGCTCAAGGAGATCAACGCCCGGCTGCGGTTCCTGGTCGACGTCGGTCTGGACTACCTCTCGCTGGACCGGGGCGCGGGCACGCTCTCCGGCGGTGAGGCGCAGCGCATCCGGCTCGCGACCCAGATCGGGTCGGGCCTGGTCGGCGTCCTCTACGTCCTGGACGAGCCGTCGATCGGTCTGCACCAGCGTGACAACCACCGGCTGATCGAGACCCTGGTCCGGCTGCGCGACCTGGGCAACACGCTGATCGTGGTGGAGCACGACGAGGACACCATCCGGACAGCCGACTGGATCGTCGACATCGGCCCGGGCGCCGGCGAGCACGGCGGCAAGATCGTGCACTCCGGGACGGTCGAGGGCCTGCTCGCCAACGAGGAGTCCCCGACCGGTGCCTACCTGGCCGGCCGCAAGACGATCCCGGTGCCGCAGAGCCGCCGTCCGCAGACCGCCGGCCGTGAGGTCGTGGTGCACGGGGCCCGCGAGCACAACCTGCGCAACCTGACCGTGCCGTTCCCGCTGGGCCAGTTCATCGCGGTCACCGGGGTCAGCGGCTCGGGCAAGTCGACGCTGGTCAACGACATCCTGCACACGGTGCTGGCCAACCAGGTCAACCGGGCCCGCCTGGTGCCCGGCCGGCACACCCGGATCACCGGCATCGACAACGTGGACAAGGTCGTCGGCGTCGACCAGTCACCGATCGGCCGGACCCCGCGATCCAACCCGGCCACGTACACCGGTGTCTTCGATCATGTCCGCAAGTTGTTCGCGGAGACCGCCGAGGCGAAGGTCCGGGGGTACGGCCCCGGCCGGTTCTCCTTCAACGTCAAGGGCGGTCGCTGCGAGAACTGCTCGGGCGACGGCACGATCAAGATCGAGATGAACTTCCTCCCGGACGTCTACGTCCCCTGCGAGGTCTGCAAGGGCGCCCGGTACAACCGGGAGACGCTGGAGGTGCGGTACAAGGGCAAGACCATCTCCGAGGTGCTGGAGATGCCGATCGAGGAGGGTGCGGAGTTCTTCTCGGCGCTGCCGGCGATCCACCGGCACCTACGGACGCTCGTCGACGTCGGTCTGGGTTACGTGCGGCTGGGACAGCCGGCCACCACGCTCTCCGGCGGTGAGGCGCAGCGGGTGAAGCTCGCCTCCGAGCTGCAGAAACGGTCCACCGGCCGGACGGTCTACGTGCTGGACGAGCCGACGACGGGTCTGCACTTCGAGGACATCCGCAAGCTGCTGATCGTGCTCAACGGCCTGGTCGACAAGGGCAACACGGTGATCACCATCGAGCACAACCTCGACGTGATCAAGACCGCGGACTGGCTGATCGACATGGGTCCGGAGGGCGGTCACAAGGGCGGCATGGTGCTGGCCACCGGCAGTCCGGAGGAGCTCGCCGAGGTGGGCGAGAGCCACACGGGCCAGTTCCTGCGGCACGTGCTCGGTCTCAAGGGGGAGCCGGCCGGATCGGCCGCGGCCACCGCGCGGGCGGCGAAGGCGAACGGCGCGAAGACCCGGGCGACGAAGTCCCGGGCCAAGGCATCGGCATAGTGCACGCAGGCGCCGGCATGGTGCACCGGGGTGTCGACATAGAGCACCGTCAAGGTGTGTTACTAAAAATAGTCTAAGAACCTGTACAGCAGGTTCTCAGGTGACTCAAAGCAACCGGGCACGGTCGAGCATCTAGTCTCGATCGGGCCCGGCTTTGTTTGTAACGGCAAGCAAACGACGCCGGGCGATTGCGTACGAACCGGGATCGAACAGCCTCGTGACGTTCGATATTTCCGCCGCACGCGCTGAACTGATGACGGTGGCAGGCCCGTATGTACAGGCGACTCCGTGTGACATACGAGCGGAAACAGGTAGTGGGGAGCGACGAGATGACTGACGTGCAGATCCGGCCCGAGGTCGAGGCCAAGCAGGAGAACGCAGCGGGGACGTGCTGCTCGTCACGCCGGGCCGTCCTGCTGGGTGCGGGCGCCGCCGGCGCGACCGCGGTCCTCGCCGCGTGTGGCACGTCCACCGACAGCAACCCGAACGGCACCGACTTCGCCAACGACCCGGCCCCGGCCGGCAGCGCGGCGGCCCCGGGCGGCGCCGACAGCACCAGCGGCACCGGCTCGAGCGGTGGCACCGCGCTCGTCGCGGCGGCCGACGTCTCCGTCGGCAGCGGCGTGATCCTGGACAACTACGTGGTCACCCAGCCGACCAAGGGCACCTTCAAGGCGTTCAGCAAGGTCTGCACCCACCAGGGCTGCGACGTGACCGAGATCGAGGACGGCGAGATCATCTGTAAGTGCCACAACGCGCACTACTCGATCAAGGACGGCTCGCCGACCTCCGGCCCGGCCAAGTCGCCGCTCGAGGCCACCAAGGTGAAGCTGGACGGCGACCAGGTCGTCACCGCCTGATCGGGTCACCCCCGTGTGGGCCGGAGGCCCGGGCCGTGGCGGCGGCACCGGACCTCCGGCCGGGCAATTCTGTCAGTCCCACCCTCTAGTCTGGGAGATGTGCCAGACCCGTCCACCTATCGCCCCGCGCCCGGTACCATCCCGGACGCTCCCGGTGTCTACCGATTCCGCGATCCGGCCGGCCGGGTCATCTACGTCGGCAAGGCCAAGAGCCTGCGTAACCGGCTCAACTCCTACTTCGCCGACGTCTGGTCGTTGCACGCGCGCACCCAGCAGATGGTCACCACCGCGGCCGCCGTGGACTGGGTCACCGTCGGCACCGAGGTCGAGGCGTTGCAGCTGGAGTTCTCCTGGATCAAGGAGTTCGACCCGCGCTTCAACGTCAAATACCGGGACGACAAGTCCTATCCCTTCCTCGCCGTCACGCTCAACGAGGAGTTCCCCCGCCTGCAGGTGATGCGCGGGGCCAAGCGCAAGGGCGTGCGCTACTTCGGTCCCTACTCGCACGCCTGGGCCATCCGCGAGACCCTCGACCTGCTGCTGCGCGTCTTCCCGGCCCGGACCTGCTCGACCGGCGTCTTCAAACGGCACGGCCAGATCGGCCGGCCCTGCCTGCTGGGCTACATCGGCAAGTGTTCGGCCCCCTGTGTCGGGCAGGTCGACGCCGAGCAGCACCGGGCGATCGTCGACGACTTCTGCGACTTCATGGCCGGCCGCACCGACGCGTTCGTCAAGCGTCTCGAGCGCGACATGATGCAGGCCTCCGAGGAGCTCGAGTTCGAGCGGGCGGCCCGGCTGCGCGACGACATCGCGGCGCTGCGCCGGGCGATGGAGAAGCAGACCGTGGTGCTCGGCGACGGCACGGACGCCGACGTGGTCGCCTTCGCCGAGGACCCGCTCGAGGCGGCGGTGCAGGTCTTCCACGTCCGCGACGGCCGGGTCCGCGGCCAGCGCGGCTGGGTGGTGGAGAAGGTCGAGGACCTCAGCACCGGCGACCTGGTCCACCACTTCTGCACCCAGATGTTCGGCGACACCGAGGGCGAGGCCGACGTGCCCCGCGAGCTGCTGGTCCCGGCGCTGCCCGACGACGCCGACGCGCTCGCCGACTGGCTCTCCGAGCGCCGCGGCAGCCGGGTCAGCCTGCGGATCCCGCAGCGCGGCGACAAGAAGACGCTGATGGAGACGGTGGCCCGCAACGCCGCCGAGTCGCTGCAACGGCACAAGCTGCGCCGGGCCGGTGACCTGACCACCCGCAACAAGGCGCTCGAGGAGATCGCCGACGCCCTCGGTCTCGACGCCGCCCCGTTGCGCATCGAGTGCTTCGACGTCTCGCAGATCCAGGGCACCGACGTGGTCGCCTCGATGGTCGTCTTCGAGGACGGTCTGGCCCGCAAGAGCGAATACCGGCGGTTCGCGGTGCGCGGCAACGCGGACGGCAGCGGCATGGACGATCTCTCGGCGATGTCCGAGGTGATGCGGCGGCGGTTCGCCCGCTCCACCACGGCCCCAGCGGCCCCGGCGGCCACGCCAGCGGCCCCGGCGGCCACGCCGGCGGCTCCGGAGCCGCCGGCCCCGGAGCCCTCGGCCGGTGACGAGTCCGCCGAGGGCGCGCTTCCCGGCATCGACCCGTTGACCGGCCGGCCCCGCCGTTTCGCGTACGCGCCTCAGCTCGTCGTGGTGGACGGCGGCCAGCCGCAGGTCAACGCGGTCGCGGCGGTCTTCTCCGAGCTGGGCGTCACCGACGTGGCGTTGTGCGGCCTGGCCAAGCGGCTCGAGGAGGTGTGGCTGCCCGGCGAGGATTTCCCGGTCATCCTGCCGCGGACCTCCGAGGCTCTCTATCTGTTGCAGCGCGTCCGCGACGAGGCGCACCGGTTCGCCATCACCTTCCACCGGCAGCGCCGGTCCAAGCGGATGACCGCGTCGGCGCTCGACGAGGTCGCCGGTCTGGGCGAGGTGCGCCGCAAGGCGCTGCTGCGGCACTTCGGCTCCCTCAAACGGCTGGCCGAGGCCACCCCGGAGGAGATCACCGAGGTGCCCGGTGTCGGCCGCCGCACCGCCGAGACGGTGCTCGCCGCGTTGAACCCGGCGGCCGGAGCCGCGGGGGAGAGAGCCGTGGAGAAAGCCGTGGCGAAGACGGTGGAGAAAACCGTGGCGAAGACGGTGGCGAAGACCGCGGACATGCCTGGTGACAGCTCGGACGGGTAGCGGACACGCTGTCCGGCGGCCGGGAGCCCGGTCGTCGGCCTAGGATGTTGTGTCCGCTCGTGCGACGCGGGCGGAGCGACGCGGGAGGCGTGGTGACGGAAGCAAACCCGGACTTCGGAGCTGAGCCGAACATCGGAGCCGGTGAGGTGCTGGAACCGGACGAGGCCGGGACGGATCTGGTGGTCGTCACCGGTCTGTCCGGCGGTGGGCGCAGCACGGTGGCGCGCGCCCTGGAGAACGTCGGCTTCTACGTGGTCGACAACCTGCCGCAGGCCTTGATGCTGGAGATGGCCGAGTTGGCGTTCGCCGCCGGTGGCGCCGCACGGCGTACCGCGATGGTGCTCGACGTTCGCAGCAGGGCGTTCTCCACCGACCTGGCCGGTGCGGTCCGGGCCCTCAAGGAGCGTGGTTTCTCGCCGCGCGTGGTGTTCGTCGACGCCGACGACGAGGTGCTGATCCGCCGGTTCGAGTCGGTGCGCCGTTCGCACCCGTTGCAGGGTGACGGCCGGCTGGCCGACGGCATCGCGGCCGAGCGCAAACTGCTCGAGGAGGCCCGCGAGCAGTCCGACGTGATAATCGACACGAGCCACCTCAACGTCAACCAGTTGCGCCGCCGGGTCGAGGAGCTTTTCGGCGGGGAGGACTCCCGCAAGCTGCGGATCACCGTGCTCTCCTTCGGCTTCAAGTACGGCCTGCCCCCGGACGCCGACTACGTGCTGGACGCCCGGTTCCTGCCCAATCCGTTCTGGGTGCCGGAGTTGCGCGAGCACACCGGCCTGGAGGAGGGCGTGAGCAGTTATGTCCTGGGCCAGGAGGGCGCCACCGACTTCGTGGCGACCTACGCCGGCCTGATCGCGGCGACCGCACCCGGTTTCGAGCGGGAGGGCAAGCGCTACCTGACCGTCGCGATCGGCTGCACCGGCGGCAAGCACCGCAGCGTGGCGATCACCGAGGAGCTCGCCTCCCGGCTGAGTGGCATGCGTCTGTCCGCGCACACGTCGCACCGCGATCTGGGCCGCGAGTGAAGCCGATCCGCGTCGTGGCGTTCGGCGGCGGGCACGGTCTGAGCGCCTCGTTGCGCGCGTTGCGGCACAGTGCCCGCGACCTCGACCTGGAGATCACGGCGATAGTGACCGTCGGTGACGACGGCGGTTCCAGCGGCCGGCTGCGCGTCGAGCGGGACGCGCTGCTGCCCCCGGGTGATCTGCGGCAGGCGCTCGCCGCGCTCGCCGACGACGATCCCACCACCCGGCTGACGGCGAGACTGATGCAGCACCGGTTCGCGGCCATGCCGGAGATCCCGGTGCAGGGCGGCACCGAGCCGCTGAGTGTCCCGGCCCCGGTCGACCGGGTGCTCACCCGTGGACCGCGGGTGGAGCGCCGTGCCGAGCGGACCAAGGACACCCTGGCCGGGCACGCGGTCGGCAACCTGCTGCTGCTCGGCCTGATCGAGATGCTCGGCGACCCGGTGCTGGCACTGGATCACGCCGCCCGGATGCTCGGGGCCCGGGGCCGGGTGCTGCCGATGGCCCGGCACGCGGTCGGCATCGAGGCGGACATGGTGGCCGCCGACGGCGTCCCGTCGACGGTCCGGGGCCAGCACGCGGTCGCGGTGGCAGACGGCCGGGTGGCGGCGTTGCGCCTGGTCCCGTCGGATCCGCCGACGTGCCCGGAGGCGATCGCCGCGGTCCGGGACGCGGACTGGCTGATCTTCGGTCCGGGCAGCTGGTACACCAGTGTCCTGCCGCACCTGCTGGTCCCCGAACTGGCCGCCGCGATCGTGGCGAGCCCGGCCCGCCGGCTGGTCACGCTCAATCTCTCCGAGGACAAGGAGACGGTCGGGCTGTCCGCCGCCGACCACCTGGCGACCCTCCGGTGGTACCTCCCGTCGCTGCGACTGGACACCGTGCTGGCCGACACGAAGTGGGCCGGCGAGCCGGAACCGGTCCGGGCCGCGGCCCAGGACCTGGGTGCGGAGCTGGTTCTGGCACCCCTCGCGGTGGCCGACGGCAGCCCACGGCATGATCCTCAGTCACTGGGCGTTGCACTGGTGCCAGTATTGGGCGCCGCTCGTTAATCAGTGGCGTAGTGCGGCACACACTTTGAAAAACCGGCGCATGAGGTGACGTAATGGCGATGACGGCAGCGGTCAAGGACGAGCTGAGCCGGGTCGACGTACCCAAGCCCTGCTGTCGCCGGGCCGAGATGGCAGCGTTGCTCCGGTTCGCCGGCGGGCTGCACATCGTCTCCGGGCGGGTCGTCGTCGAGGCCGAGCTGGACACCGGCGCGGTCGCCCGGCGGCTGCGGCGGGAGATCGCCGATGTCTACGGCTACCCCAGCGAGGTGCACGTCTTGGCCTCCGGCGGCCTGCGCAAGGGCAGCCACTACATCGTGCGCATCGTCAAGGACGGCGAGGTGCTGGCGCGTCAGACCGGTCTGCTCGACGTCCGGGGCCGGCCGGTCCGTGGCCTGCCGCAGCACGTGGTGAACGGCAACGTGTGCTGTTCGGTGGCGGCGTGGCGGGGCGCGTTCATGGCGCACGGCTCGCTCACCGAGCCGGGGCGCTCCAGCGCGCTGGAGATCACCTGCCCGGGCCCGGAGGCGGCGCTGGCGTTGCGCGGCGCCGCGCGCCGGATCGGCATCACCGCCAAGGAGCGGGAGGTGCGCGGCGTCGACCGCGTGGTGATCAAGGACGGGGACGCGATCGCCGCGTTGCTCACCCGCATCGGCGCGCATTCCAGCGTGCTCGCCTGGGAGGAGCGGAGGGTACGCCGTGAGGTCCGTGCCACCGCCAACCGGCTGGCGAACTTCGACGATGCGAACCTGCGGCGGTCCGCCCGTGCGGCGGTCGCCGCGGCGGCCCGGGTCACCCGGGCTCTGGAGATCCTGGCGGACGACGCGCCGAACCACCTGACCTCGGCCGGCCGGCTGCGGCTGGAGCACCGCCAGGCCTCCCTGGAGGAGCTGGGCGCCCTGGCCGACCCGCCGCTGACCAAGGACGCCATCGCGGGCCGGATCCGGCGGCTGCTGGCCCTGGCCGACAAGCGGGCCCGGGATCTCGGCATTCCCGACACCGAGGCGGCCGTCACTCCGGAGATGATGGCCTGTTGATCCCGGGTAGTGATACCCGGTCCGCAGGGACCTTCGGTCCTTATCAGTCCCGCCCCGTTGGACGAGGCTTGAACTGCTGACAACGACGTCGTAGTGATCCGATTTAGATAACGTTCAGGTAGCGCCCCGCTGCTCCGCCGGTACGTGGTCTCGGATAGGGTCACTGGTGACGGCGACGGTGCCGGCAGTTCGGCCGAACCCCCCGCTGTGACGCCGCCAGCTCCTGCTGCGGTGCTCGCGCTTCCCTTCGGGCGCGGCGGCCGGGCGCCCTTGTGCCTGCCTTGAACTTCGGCGGGCATGCAGACCCCTCCGCCGGTCGCAGAATCCGGCGGACCGAAACGAGGAGATCCACCTGTGACCATCCGGGTTGGCATCAACGGCTTCGGCCGTATCGGCCGTAACTTCTTCCGGGCGGTTCTCGCCTCCGGCGCCGACATCGAGATCGTCGGTGTGAACGACCTGACCGACAACGCCACGCTGGCTCACCTGCTGAAGTACGACAGCATCCTGGGCCGTCTGGGTCACGAGGTGAAGGCCTCCGCCGACGAGATCACCGTCGGTGGCAAGTCCTTCAAGGCGTTCGCCGAGCGTGACCCGAACAACCTGCCCTGGGGCGAGCTGGACGTCGACGTCGTCATCGAGTCGACCGGCTTCTTCACCGACGCCACCAAGGCGAAGGCGCACGTCGACAAGGGTGCCAAGAAGGTCATCATCTCGGCTCCGGCCAAGAACGAGGACATCACCATCGTGATGGGCGTCAACGACGGCCTCTACGACGGTGCGAAGCACACCATCATCTCGAACGCCTCCTGCACCACCAACTGCCTCGCCCCGATGGCGAAGGTTCTGAACGACACGATCGGGATCGAAAAGGGTCTGATGACCACGATCCACGCGTACACCCAGGACCAGAACCTGCAGGACGGCCCGCACAGCGACCTGCGCCGTGCCCGCGCCGCCGCGCTGAACATCGTGCCGACCTCGACCGGTGCCGCCAAGGCCGTCAGCCTGGTGCTGCCGGAGCTCAAGGGCAAGCTGGACGGCTTCGCGCTGCGGGTGCCGATCCCCACCGGCTCGGCCACCGACCTGACCTTCACCGCCGCCCGTGACACCACGGTCGAAGAGGTCAACGCCGCGATCAAGGCTGCCGCCGAGGGCCCCCTCAAGGGCATCCTGGTCTACACCGAGGACGCGATCGTGTCGGCCGACATCGTCACCGACCCGGCCTCCTGCATCTTCGACGCCGGCCTCACCAAGGTCATCGGTGGCAACCAGGTCAAGGTCGTCGGTTGGTACGACAACGAGTGGGGCTACTCGAACCGCCTCGTCGACCTGGTCAAGCTCGTCGGGGCCTGATCAGCCTTGAAGACTCTCGACGACCTGCTCGGCGAGGGTGTCTCGGGTCGGCGCGTGTTCGTGCGCGCCGACCTGAACGTCCCGTTCGACAAGGCAAACCCGGGTGTCATCAGTGACGACGGCCGCGCCCGCGCGGTGCTGCCGACGCTGATCGCCCTGCGTGACGCGGGCGCCCGCGTGATCGTGGCGTCCCACCTGGGCCGTCCGAAGGGCGCTCCGGACCCCAAGTTCACGCTCGCGCCGGTCGCGCAGCGGCTGGGTGAGCTGCTCGGCTCGTCGGTGGTCTTCGCCGACGACACGGTCGGCCCGTCGGCCACCGCCGCCGTCGGTGCCCTTCAGGATGGCCAGGTGCTGCTCCTGGAGAACCTGCGCTTCAACGCCGGCGAGACCTCGAAGGACGACGCCGAGCGCGGCGCCTTCGCGGACCAGCTGGCCGCGTTCGCCGACTTCTACGTCGACGACGCGTTCGGCGCGGTGCACCGCAAGCACGCTTCGGTCTTCGACGTGCCGGCCCGGCTCCCGCACTACGCGGGTGGCCTGGTGCTGCGCGAGGTCGAGGTGCTGAAGAAGGTGTCCGAGAGCCCGGAGCAGCCCTACGTGGTGGTGCTCGGCGGCTCGAAGGTCTCCGACAAGCTCGCGGTGATCAAGGCCCTGCTGCCCAAGGTCGACAAGCTCCTCGTCGGCGGAGGCATGTGCTTCACCTTCCTCAAGGCCCAGGGCCACGAGGTCGGTAAGTCGCTGCTCGAGGCCGAGATGATCGACACCTGCAAGGCGCTCCTCGCGGAGGCCGACGGCCGGATCGTCCTCCCGGTCGATGTCGTCGCGGCGACGGAGTTCTCCGCCGACGCCGAGCGCAGCACGGTGAAGGTCTCCGAGATCCCGGCGGACCGCCTGGGTCTGGACATCGGCCCCGAGTCCGTCAAGATCTTCGCGGACGCCGTCGGCGGTGCGAAGACCGTGTTCTGGAACGGCCCGATGGGCGTGTTCGAGCTGGCGCCGTTCGCCGCGGGCACCCGCGGCGTCGCCGAGGCGATCACCAAGATCGACGGCTTCTCGGTCGTCGGCGGCGGTGACTCGGCCGCGGCGGTGCGCACGCTCGGGCTCGACGAGTCCGCGTTCGGTCACATCTCCACCGGTGGGGGCGCGTCCCTGGAGTACCTCGAAGGCAAGGCGCTGCCGGGCGTCTCCGCTCTGGAGAAGTGATGGGTGACGTGACCCGCAAGCCGATCATCGCCGGCAACTGGAAGAGCAACCTCAACCACTACGAGGCCAACCTTCTGGTGCAGAAGCTCTCGGCGAGCCTGAACGAGAAGCAGCTGGAGGCCGTCGAGACGGTCGTCCTGCCGCCGTTCACCGACCTGCGCACCGTGCAGACCGCGATCGAGGGCGACAAGCTCGCGATCAAGTACGGCGCCCAGGACATCTCGCAGCACGCCGGTGGCGCGTACACCGGTGAGATCTCCGGTGCGATGCTCGCCAAGCTCGGCGTCAGCTACGTGGTCGTCGGGCACTCCGAGCGCCGTGAGTACCACAACGAGTCCGACACCCTGATCAACGCGAAGAACAAGGCGGCCTTCGCGGCCGGCCTCGTGCCGATCTTCTGCGTGGGCGAGGGTCTCGAGATCCGTGAGGCCGGCAACCAGGTCGCGCACGTCCTGGCGCAGGTCGACGCGGGCCTCGAGGGGCTCAAGACCGAGCAGCTGCAGCAGATCGTGATCGCGTACGAGCCGGTCTGGGCGATCGGCACCGGCAAGACCGCGACCCCGGACGACGCTCAGGAGGTGTGCGGAGCGATCCGTGCCCGTCTGGTCGAGAAGTTCGGTGCCGAGGTGGCCGACGTGGTCCGCATCCAGTACGGCGGTTCGGTCAAGTCGGGCAACATCGCCCAGATCATGGCCAAGCCCGATGTGGACGGCGCCCTGGTCGGTGGAGCGAGCCTGGACGGCGAGGAATTCGCCGCCATCGTGCGTTTCCCGGAGCATGTTGCGCGCTGAGCGTGATTCGCGCGTGCCCGGCCGTATCGTTCGGCCGGGCATTCGCTATTGTGGGACGGCTTGCAGTGCCCTTCGAGAGGAATGAACCCGACGATGCCGATCGCGTTCGCTTACACGTTGATCGTGTTGCTGATCATCACCAGCATTCTGCTGACTCTGCTGATCCTGCTGCACCGCGGCAAGGGCGGCGGCATGTCGAGCATGTTCGGTGGCGGTGTCACGTCCAGCCTGGCCGGTTCCTCGGTCGCGGAGAAGAACCTCGACCGCTACACCGTCCTGGTGGGCATCATCTGGTTCGCCTGCATCGTGGGCCTGGGGTTCTGGCTCAAGCTTGCGGTGGCTTCCTGACGGCCGCTGCTGGTCGTACAATCCACCGCGCGGCCGGTTTCTCCGGCCGCGCGGTATTTTGTATCTACCGTCCGATTTCCGGCTGATTGCCCGGGCGGGGAGTACCGGCCCTCGAGACAGGAGTGACGTCCGTGTCCAGTGGCAGCGCTATTCGCGGCAGTCGCGTCGGGTCCAGCCCGATGCGGCCCGACGAGCGCAGCGAACCCGCACCGCGCAGGCAGGTCAAGTATTTCTGCGCGGCCGGGCATGACAGCGACATCTGGTTCGCGGCCGAGGCCGCGACACCGGACACCTGGGACTGCCCGCGATGCGGGCAGCCGGCCGGTCTCGACCGGTCGAGCCCGCCCGGGCGGTCGCGCACCGAGCCCTACAAGTCTCATCTGGCCTATGTGAAGGAGCGCCGGTCCGAGGAGGACGGTGCGGCGATCCTCGCCGAGGCCCTTGCCAAGGTCCGCCAGCGGCGGGGCGAGCGGGCCTGACAGCACGATCCTGATCTCACCGGCCGGCGTCGGCCGGTGAGACGGGTCAGCCCAGCGGACTGGTGCCGCGGCCTAGGAACTTCGCTCCCGAGTCGGCGACCGGGACGTCGTGGAATCCCAGCCGGCGGTAGAACGCGTACGCCCCGTGGTTCTCCGGGGCCATCCCGAGGTGCACTCGCTCCACGCCGGCCGACCGCAGGCCGTCCAGGAACGCGGCCATCAGCCCCTGCCCCAGCCGCTTGCCCTGCCAGTCGGGGAGCAGGTCGATGTGCAGGTGCGCGGGGTACCCGGCCAGTTCGGGGATGAGCATCCGCTCCGGGTCGTGCAGGTTGGTCAGCATCGCGTCGTCGCGCGGGTCGCCGTCCGGATAGCGCGCAGCGGTCGCCGGCAGCCACTCGGCGCGGAACCACGAGACGAACGCCGGGGTGTCCGCGGTGCCGAGGATGTACCCGACCGCGTTACCGTGACCGTCGTCGACCACGTACGCGTGCTGCGGCTCCCGGGTCACGTACGGCACCGCCCAGATGTCCCCGAGCAGCCGGTCGGTGCTGTGGCGTCCACGGGCGTCACCCCCGGCGGCACCGGTCCGTACGCAGATGTCGTAGACGGCGTCCAGGTCGGCCGGGCGGTACCCGCGGATGATCGGTTCCACGAACGCAGTCTAATTGTGTGACCGGCATCACTTGGGTATCGCCAACCTTATCCGGCCCCGGACGTCTACTCCTGCGACAGCAACATCAACGACTGGTGCAGGAGAGCTCGATGCGTATCTCGACCCGTGGACTGGCCATCTCCGTCGGCGCCGCCTCCGTGCTCGGGCTCGGTGGGCTCTCGGCCGCCGCCGCCTTCGCCGACGAGGCACCGGCACCCCGGCCGGCCCCCACCGCCGTGAGCGCCGAGCAGTCGCCGGCCGCCGCGACCCCACCGCCGAGCTTCAAGGCCACCGCCTCCCCCGAGGCGTCGCCCGCGAAGCCCGAGTCGGCACCCGGGAAGCCGGGCCCGACCGTCTCCAAGCCGGCGGCCACCCCCGGAAAGCCGGGCCCGACCGTCTCCAAGCCGGCCGCCACCCCCGGAAAGCCAGGCCCGTCCGCGTCCAAGCCGGCCCCGACGAACCCGCCGGCGCCGAGCGCCACCGCCGCGCCGGTCACCCCGCCGCCGACCGCCGTCGCCGGCCGCTGACCGGCCGCTGACCCTCGTCCTCCGCCGTCGACCCTCGGAGATTCCCTTCGTGACGATCGTCCTGCCGATGCCGCCGCTGCTCCGCTGGCTGCGGCGAGTGCTCACCGGAGCCGACACGCCGGCCCGATCCACCGTCGGGCCGGCCGGCCCTCCGGCGATCAACGAGCTGTACCACAGCCGTCGCCTGAGCATGGTCCGGCTGGCGGTGCTCATGGTCGACGATCTGTCGACGGCGGAGGACATCGTGCAGGACGTCTTCACGGCGCTCTATCGGAAACATGGGGCGGAGCTGCGTACCATCGCTGATCCGAACGCCTATCTCGTCGCCGGGGTGACCAACGCGGCACGCTCGGCGCTCCGGCGCCGGCGCACCGCCCGGGCCTACGTCCCGCCGCCGCCCGGCACCGCGCCCGCAGCCGAGGACGAGGCGATGCTCGGCGCCGGCGACCAGGAGGTGCTGCGGGCGATGCGCGGCCTCACCGGGCGGCAACGGCAGGTCCTGGTGTTGCGCTACTGGTCCGACCTGTCCGAGGAGGAGATCGCCGACGTGATGCGCGTCTCCCGCGGAACGGTGAAGTCGACAGCGCACCGCGCGCTGTCCGTCCTGCGTGCCCGACTGGGGGAGCGGTGACCGGAAACGGACTGGAGGAGCGGTTGCGCGACGCCCTCACCGCGCGAGCGGAACAGATCACCCAGGAGCGCCTGCGCTTCGGGGAACCACCCACCGTCGCGGCCCTCACCTCGCCCAGCCGGTGGCGGCGCTGGTGGTGGGTGCCGCTCCCGGCCGGCCTGGCAGTGGCCGGCGCGGTGCTGGGAGCGCTGACCCTGACCGGTCAGCCGCCGTCACCCGATCCGAAGCCACTCCCGCCCGCCTCGTCGGCCGAACCGTCAACCGTCATCTCACCGTCGGTGCCCCTGTTCCCGCCGTCGACGCCGGCCCCGTCGGCGTCCACAAACCCCTCCGCGACGACGAGCAAGCCCGGCCGGCCCGAGCTTTCCCCGGACGACACCCCGCCGACCGTGACAGCGGGAGAGCACGACCCGGGAGCCGCCACGCCCACCACGAAGCCGCCGGCGACGACGATCCCCGCCACGCCGCCGTCCTGACTGGCAGGCTGGGAGGATGAACTGGACTCTCGAGGTCGTCGTCGTGCCGGTAACCGACATCGACCAGGCGAAGGCCTTCTACGCCGACCAGCTCGGTTTCACCCTCGACCACGACGTCGCCCCCGCCCCCGACGTCCGTATCGTGCAGCTCACCCCACCGGGCAGCGGCTGCTCGATCGTGATCGGCCGGGGCGCGGTCCCACACATGCCGCCCGGCTCCCTGAAGGGCCTGCAACTGGTGGTCCGCGACATCAAGGCCGCCCACGCCGAACTGACCGCCCGCAACGTCCCGGTCTCCGAGATCCAGCGCCTGGGCGCAAACCCGAACCCCGTTCCCGATCCGCTGGACAACATCGGTTTCTTCTTCTTCGAAGACCCCGACGGCAACAGCTGGGCGGTCCAGCAGATCTCCGCGCGCCCATGACCCCTTTTCTTGTACGAGCTACCCGTTCCATCACTGGCTCCCGCGACGCGGCCTCCTGCCACGCCTTCTCCGTCCCGCGCCCCGCCCCCGCCCGAGACCCAGCCCGTAAAGACCACCTGCTCCACACACCGCCCGAGCTCGAAGCCGAATCCGCTCCTGGGCGCGGGCCGCCAACCGCACCCGAAGCGCTTGTGGGTGCGTTCGCCGTCCGGCGGGGTGGTAGCCACACTCGGAGCTGTTGTGGGTGCGCTCGCCGTCCGGCGGGGTGGTAGCCGCACTCGGAGCTGTTGTGGGTGCGTTCGCAGTCCGACGGGGTGGTAGTGGCACCCCGAAGGGCTGGTGGGTGCGCTGGCCATCTCGTGATGGGTGGTGGCCGCACCCCTTCCGTTCGCCGGGAGCTCGCACATTCCCGATCAGGGCGGTAGCCGCACCCAGAATCGTTGGGTGCGTTGACCTTCCCGGTCGGGGTTGGCAGCGGCACCCGGAGCCGTTGGCGGTGCGTTTGCCGTCCGGCGGGGTGGTAGTGGTACCCGAATCGCTTGTGGGTGCGCCGGCCATCTCGTTTCGGGCGTTCGGCGCACCCATTCCGAACGACGGGAGCGCTCACCCGGCCGATCGGGGCGGTAGCGGCACCCAGAGCCGTTTGTGAGTGCCTTTATCTCCTGGCCCGGTGGCAGTGGCCCGATGGCAGTGGCCCGGTGGCAGCGACACCCAAGGCGGCCGGTGGGTGCGTTCATCGTCCCGAAGGGCGGCAGTGGTACCCGAAGCGCTTGTGGGTGCGCTGGCCATCTCGTAATGGTGGTGGTCGCGCCCGGTCCGGCCGCCGGGTGCGCTGACCTTCCCGATTGGGGTGGCAGCGGCACCCGGAGCCGTTGGCGGTGCGTTGGCCGTTCAGCGGGGTGGCGGTGGCACCCGAAGCGCTTGCGGGTGAGCTGACCTTCTCGTATGTGGCGTTGGTTGCACCCGTTCCGCATGCCGGGAGCGCTCACCCGACCGATCGGGGCGGTAGCGGCACCCAAAGCCGTTTGCGGGTGTGTTCACCGTCCGGTTGGTGCGGCAGCTGCACCGAAGTGGTTCTGGGTGCGCTGGCCATCCTGTTTGGTGAGTGGGGGTACCCGATCTCGTTGACGGGTGCGTTCACCGTTCTGATCGGGATGGCGGGTGCACCCGAAGTCGTTGTGGGTGCGGCCACCGGCCTTGGAGGCGGTGAGCGCACCCACTTGTCGAGCTGTACCCGCGGCTGTCGAGCTGTATCCGGCGGCTGTGGACCTGTACCCGGCTGTCGATCGTCGTCTGACTGTCGATCGTCGTCTGCCTGTCGATCGTCGTCTGCCTGTCGTGTCGAAGTGTGCGCCGACGCCGCCAGCGCCGACGCCGGCGGCCGACGGCCGACTTGCGCCGATTGTCGACTGCGCCGGCCGTTGACCTGCGCGGCCGTTGACTCGCGCCGAACTGTTGCCTGCGCCGACCGTTGGCCTGGGTTCGGCCTGCGGCCTGCGGCCTGCGGCCTGCGGCCTGCGGCCTGCGGCCGGGTAGCGAGCTGCCGGGGACCGGCGCCCTTCGGGCAGGGGGCTATCGAGGACCGGCGCCCTTCGGGCAGGGGCTGTCCGAAGGGCGCCGGGAACGGTCAGAGCTGGGTGGGAACGTTCGCCGCGGCGGCCCTGTCCAGCAGGAACAGGGTCTTGCGGGTGCCGGTCGCGCTGGCCGCCGGCAAGTGCTTGTCGCCGCCGCCCTCGACCGCCACGCCGATCGGGCCCGCCTTGTCCGCACCGGCCGCGATCAACCAGACCTCGTCGGCGCTCTGGATGGTGTGCAGGGTCAGCGTGACCCGGGTGGGCGGCGGCTTCGGGCTGTCGAATGTCGCCGCCGTCGTGCCGGTTTCGGCCAGCACCGGGTGTTCCGGGAAGAGGGACGCTACGTGGCCGTCTTCGCCCACGCCCAGCATCAGCACGTCGAAGCGGGGCAGTGAGCCGCCGCCGGGGCCGGCCGCGGCGGACAGTTCGGTCGCGTAGCGGGCTGCCGCGGCGGTGGCGTCGTCGCCGTCGGGGCCGTCGGAGGCCGGCATGGCGTGCACCCGGGCCGGGTCGAGCGGCAGCTTGTCGAGGAGGGCCTCGCGGGCCTGGGTCTCGTTGCGGTCCGGGTCGCCGGAGGGCAGGAACCGTTCGTCGCCCCACCACAGGTCCACCCGGGACCATTCGATGGCGGCGGAGGCGGGTAGTTCGCGGACGGCTCGCAGCACTTTCGCGGCGACCCGGCCGCCTGTCAGGACCACGTTCGCCGTCCCGTACGCGGCCTGCGCGTCAATGATCTTGATGACGAGTCGTGCCGCCACCGTGGACGCCAGGATGTCGGCGTCCGGTACCACCACGACCGCGGTCTCACTCACGGATTTTGCTCCTCCATCGCAGAGCCGCCCGCCATCGGTGCGGCGGACGGCTCTGTCGGTAAATATTCGGTCAGAGAGCTGAACCGGCGATGGCAGCCAGTGCCGGGTCCTTCCAGACGTGCACCCGCATCGGCGCCCGGTGGCTCAGGTCGCTGAGACCGGCCATCGCTGCGAGGGCGTCCGCGTAGATCTGGTCGGGGTCGAGCCGCCGCAGTTCTTCGGCGAGTTCGTCGCCGACGGGACGGCGCGGCAGCGGCATGTACCGGTCTTCCTGGCCGGTCCGGCTGAACAGCGCGGTGCCTTCCTCGCGGGTGACACGCACGCAGTCGCCGTTCTCACACTGGAGTTCGACCGAGTGCAGGCGCGGCGCCCGGTCGGTGTGTTCGAGTGTCGGCTCGATGCCCAGCCGGGATTTGAGCCAGCCCAGCATCAGCCAGGCGGTCGGGTCGTTCTCCGGTGCCACGATCTTGGCGCCGGTGACCCGGGCCTCGGTGCTGTCGAAGGCGCCGGCCACCAGCGTCCGCCACAGCGTGATCCGGGTCCAGGTCAGGTCGGTGTCACCGGGCGCGTAGTCGACGGCCCGCTGGCGCAGCGCGGCCACCGGGTCGGGGGCCTGCGCCGAGTCGGTGATCCGCCGGTCGGCCACCACACCCAGGAAGTCGTTGGCGATCATGTTCGGCGGCTCTTCGTGCCACCAGGAGACCACCGGGACGTCCGGGGCGAGCAGCGGCATGACGACCGACTCGGCGTGCAGCGCGAGGCGACCGTACATCCGCATGACGACCGCCTCGGCGGGGCCGAGGCGCCCGCCCACGACGATCTCGGCGTCCAGACGGCTGCGGCCCTCCATGTCGGAGCGGACCACGATGAGCAGCCGGCACGGGTGGGCCGACGCCGCGATGGTGGCCGCTGCCTCGGCCTCGCGGACCTTCTTCTCCTCGACCACCGCGACCAGGGTGAGTGCCAGGCCGGAGGCGACGCCGCCGGCGCTGCGCCGTTCGGCGGCCAGGGCCTTCACCACTTCGTTGCCGGTGGTGTCCCACAGTCCGATCATGCTCGCCTCCAGGCACGGCCCTCGCGCGCCAGCATCTCGTCCGCGGCCCGCGGACCCCATTCGCCGGCCCGGTACGGTTCGGGTTTCTTGCCCTTCCAGGCCGCCTCCAGCGGGTCGATGACCCGCCATGACTGCTCGACCTCGGCGGCGTCCGGGAACAGGGTCCGGTCGCCGATCAGGACGTCCAGCACGAGACGCTCGTACGCCTCCGGGCTGGACTCGGTGAAGGCCTCGCCGTACTGGAAGTCCATCGCGATGTCGCGGACCTCCATGGCGGTGCCGGGCACCTTGGAGCCGAACTTCAGCACCACGCCCTCGTCCGGCTGGACCCGGATGACGAGCTGGTTGTGGCCCAGCATCTCCACGTCGGCCGGGTCGAACGGCAGGTGCGGCGCCCTCTTGAAGAGGATCGCGATCTCGGTGACCCGGCGTGGCATCCGCTTGCCGACCCGTACGTAGAACGGGACGCCGGCCCAGCGCCGGTTCTGGATGCCGAGGCGGACCGCCGCGTAGGTCTCAGTTTTGGATTTCGGCGGGATGTTCGCCTCTTCCAGGTAGCCGACGGCACGTTCGCCGGCGACCCAGCCGGGGAGGTACTGCCCGCGGACCGAGCCGGTGGCGATGTTGTCCGGCAGGCTGATCGCCCGGAGCACCTTGAGCTTCTCGGCCCGCACCTCCTGCGGGTCGAAGCTGGTGGGCTCCTCCATGCCGACCAGGGCGAGGAGCTGCAGGAGGTGGTTCTGCAGCACGTCGCGGGCGGCGCCGGACGCGTCGTAGAACGCGGCCCGGGTGCCGATGCCGACGTCCTCGGCCATGGTGATCTGCACGCTGTCGACGTACTTGGAGTTCCACACCGGCTCGAACAGGCTGTTCGCGAAGCGCAGAGCCATGATGTTCTGGACGGTTTCCTTGCCCAGATAGTGGTCGATGCGGAAGACGTCCTCGGGAATGAAGACCTCGTCGACCAGCTGGTTCAACTCGACGGCGCTCTGCAGGTCGTGCCCGAACGGCTTCTCCACCACGACCCGCCGCCAGCCGCCGGACTTGGCGCTGTCCGCCATGCCGGTCCGGTTGAGCTGGTTGAGCACCAGCGGGAACGCCGCGGGCGGGATCGAGAAGTAGAAGGCCGCGTTACCCGTGATGCCGTTGCGTTCCCGCAGGTCGTCAAGGGTGGCCGAGAGCTGGTCGAACGCCTCGTCGTCGTCGAACGAGCCGGGGATGAAGTGGAACTGCTCGGAGAGCCGTCGCCAGACGTCCTCACGCCACGGTGTGCGGGCGCCCTTCTTGGCGGCGGCGTAGGCGAGCGACTCGAAGTCACCCTCGCCCCAGTCCTGGCGAGCGAAGCCCAGGACCACGAATCCGGGCGGCAGCAGACCGCGGTTGGCCAGGTCGTATACGGCCGGAATCAGTTTCTTTCGAGACAGGTCACCGGTGACCCCGAAGATCACCAGAGCGCAGGGCTCCGGGATCCGTGGAAGCCTACGGTCCTGTGCGGTGCGCAGCGGATTACCCACGTCCCCATCCTGCCAGTTCCAAGGGTGTTGAGCGGCCTGTCGCGGGGAGCCCGCGACAGGCCGCAGAGTGTTCGTGCCTAGGCGGCGTCGCTCGGCTTCGAGGAGCCGGCCGCGGCGGCCTTGAGGGACTTGTCGACGCCTTCGAGCAGCTCGTTCCAGCTCGTCTCGAACTTCTCGACGCCCTCTTCCTCGAGGACCTTCACCACGTCGTCGAAGTCGATGCCGGCGGCCTTGATGCCCGCGAAGACCGACCGCGCGTGCTCGTAGTTGCCGGTGATGGTGTCGCCCTTGGTCTCACCGTGGTCCTCGAACGCGAGGATGACCGACTCCGGCATGGTGTTCACCGTGCCGGGGGCGATGAGCTCCTCGACGTAGATCGTGTCGCGGAGTTCCGGGCTCTTGGTGCCGGTGGACGCCCAGAGCGGACGCTGCGGCTGGGCGCCGGCGGCGGCCAGGGCCTTCCACCGCTCGCTGCCGAACACCTGGGTGTACGCCTCGTACGCCAGACGCGCGTTGGCGATGGCGGCCTGGCCCTTGAGCGCCTTGGCCGCATCGGTGCCGACCTTGTCCAGGCGCTTGTCGATCTCGGAGTCGACCCGGGACACGAAGAACGACGCCACCGAACCGATCTTGGTGATGTCGTGGCCGTTCGCCTTGGCCTGCTCCAGACCGTCGAGGAACGCCTCCATGACGGCCTTGTAGCGGTCCAGCGAGAAGATCAGCGTGACGTTGACGCTGATGCCCGCGGCCAGGACCTGGGTGATGGCCGGCAGACCCGCGAGGGTCGCCGGGATCTTGATGTAGAGGTTCTCCCGGTTGACCAGCCACCAGAGGGTCTTCGCCTCGGCGACGGTCGACTCGGTCTCGTGCGCCTTGCGCGGGTCGACCTCGATGGAGACCCGGCCGTCGATGCCGTTGCTCCGGTCGTACTCCGGACGCTCGACGTCACACGCCCAGCGGACGTCCTTGGCGGTCATCAGGCGGACGGCCTCCTCGACCGTCACGCCCTGTACCGCGAGGTCGCGCAGCTGCTCGTCGTACGCGTCAGCGTCGGAGAGCGCCTTCTGGAAGATGCTCGGGTTCGTGGTCACGCCGACCACGTGCTGCTGCAGGCGCGACTTGTCCAGCGAACCGCTGGTCAGACGAACCCGGGAGAGATCGTCGAGCCACACCGCGACACCCGCGGCGGACAGCTCGGCAAGCCTGTCGGTCATGTGATTTCTCCTCAGTTTCCGGTCTTGTGGCCGGTGATCTCGCCGACCTTGGCGAGCGAGGCGTGAGCCTTCGCGACGATGTTGTCGGCGGTGAAGCCGAACTGTTCGAACAGGACCTTCGCCGGGGCGGAGGCGCCGTAGTGCTCGATGCTGACAGCCTCGCCGGCGTCGCCGATGAGACGGTCCCAGCTCATCCGGATGCCGGCCTCGACCGAGACGCGGGCCTTCACGCCGTGCGGGAGGACCTCCTGCTGGTACGCCACGTCCTGCTGGAAGAACCACTCCTGGCAGGGCATCGAGACGACCCGGGTCGGGGTGCCGTCGGCCTCGAGGCGCTCCTGCGCGGTCAGCGCGATCGCGACCTCGGAACCGCTGGCGATCAGGATCACCTTCGGGGCGCCCGGGGTGGAGGCCTCGGAGAGGATGTAGCCGCCCTTGAGGGTGCCCTCGGCCGACGCGTACTTGGTGCGGTCCAGGGTGGGCAGGTTCTGCCGGGACAGCGCGAGCGCGGTCGGCCGGTCGGTGTGCTCCAGGGCGCCACGCCACGCGTACGCGGTCTCGTTGGCGTCGGCCGGGCGGACCACGTCGAGGCCGACGATCGCGCGCAGCGCGGTCAGCGTCTCGATCGGCTGGTGCGTCGGGCCGTCCTCGCCGAGGCCGATCGAGTCGTGCGTCCAGACGAAGGTGACCGGCAGCTTCATCAGCGCGGACAGGCGGACCGAGCCGCGCATGTAGTCGCTGAACACCAGGAAGGTGCCGCCGTACGGGCGGGTGCCGCCGTGCACCGCGATGCCGTTCAGGATCGAGCCCATGCCGTGCTCACGGATGCCGAAGTGCAGCGTGCGGCCGTACTCGTGACCGGGGAACGCCTTGGTCGCGTACTCGGCCGGGATGAAGGACGGCTCGCCCTCCATGGTGGTGTTGTTGGATTCCGCCAGGTCGGCGGAGCCACCCCAGAGCTCGGGGAGGACCGGGGCGAGCGCCTTGAGGATCTTGCCGGACGCGGCGCGGGTGGCCAGGCCCTTCTCGTCCGCGGCGAACTCGGGCAGGGCGGCGGCCCAGCCCTCCGGCAGCGCCTTGGCGGCGAGCCGGTCGAACAGCTTCTTGCCCTCGGCGTTGCCGGCGGCCCAGGCGTCGAACGCCTTCTGCCACTCGGCCTTGGCCGCGCGGCCGCGCTCGACGACCTGCTGGGCGTGCTTGACGACCTCGTCGTCGATCGCGAACGGCTCGGCGGCGAAACCGAGCAGCTCCTTGGTCGCGGCGACCTCGGCGCCACCCAGGGCGGAACCGTGGATCTTGCCGGTGTTCTGCTTGTTCGGCGCGGGGAAGCCGATGATGGTCTTGAGGACGATGAACGACGGCTTGTCGGTCACCTTCTTGGCGGCCTGGATCGCGTCCCAGAGCGCCTCGACGTCCTCGGCGTAACCACCCTCGGACCGCCAGTTCACGGTCTGGACGTGCCAGCCGTACGCCGCGTAGCGCGCGCCGACGTCCTCGTTCTTGGCGATCCGGGTGTCGTCCTCGATGGAGATCTCGTTGTCGTCGTAGATCACCGTGAGGTTGCCGAGCTTCTGCACCGAGGCGATGGCGCTGGACTCGTGGCTGACACCCTCTTCGATGTCGCCGTCCGAGGCCAGGGCGTAGACCTGGTGGTCGAAGGGGGACTCGCCGGCGGCGGCCTCGGGGTCGAACAGGCCCCGCTCGCGACGGGCGGCCATGGCCATGCCGATCGCGTTGCCGATGCCCTGGCCCAGCGGACCGGTAGTGATCTCGACGCCGGGGGTGTGCCCGTACTCCGGGTGGCCCGGGGTCAGGGAGTCCCACTGGCGCAGGGACTTCAGATCATCGAGTGACAGGCTGTAACCATTGAGGAACAGCTGAACGTACAGAGTGAGACTGGAGTGACCACACGACAGCACGAAGCGGTCGCGGCCCGCCCAGTTCGGATCCGTCGGGTCGTGCCGCATGACACGGTTGAACAGCAGGTAGGCGGCCGGGGCCAGGCTCATCGCCGTGCCGGGGTGACCGTTGCCGGCCTTCTCGACCGCGTCCATGGCGAGCACCCGGGCGGTGTCCACCGCCTTGCGGTCGAGGTCGGACCAGTTGAGAGCGGGATCTTTGCTAGCCACGTCGGTTGTGCTCCTCGGGCAAAATTGTGGAACCCTTTTCGGCTTGACCCTATCCAGTAGGGCTAAACACGTGCGCAGTGAACGCCCTAGGCACATACGCTGTGAGCGGACACGCCGGTTCAAACGATGTGACTCTCTGCACCCGAACCGGGTGGCCCGAGCAGCGCAGACGACTGCGCGTAGGCTGTCCGGGCGGGCCGCCGGGTGCTATCCCCGGCAACGGCCGCGAAATAAAGCCGATGCCGGAAGGTGGCTGTCCGTGAGCATGATCACCGAGCGTCCCGCCCAGCGGCGGGCGCCCGGCGTGGTGGAGCGCCCGAAAAAAGGCGCCCCTCCTGCTGTGGCCGAAGCCCGTCGTGACTGGACCGCCCTGCTCCGGGCCTACGTCTCGCTGACCAAGCCGCAGATCGTCGAGCTGCTCCTGGTCACCACGGTGCCGACGATGATGCTGGCGGCCGGTGGCTGGCCGGATCCGCTGACCTTCGTGGTCGTCCTGGTGGGCGGCGCGCTGGCGGGCGGCGCGGCGAGCGCACTCAACTGCTACATCGATCGCGACATCGACCAGCTGATGCGGCGCACCAAGCGCCGGCCGCTGCCGACGAACACGATCACCCCGCGCGCGGTGCTGATCTTCGGCCTGACGCTCGCGGTCATCTCGGTCGTGATGATGGCGGTCCTCACCAACTGGCTCGCCACCGCGCTCACCGCGGCGTCGATCTTCTACTACGACGTGGTCTACACGCTCTGGCTGAAGCGCCGGACGCCGGCGAACACGTTCTGGGGCGGTGTCTGCGGCGCGGCGCCGGTCCTGATCGGCTGGGCCGCGGTGACCGGCGGACTGTCCCCGATGGCGTGGGCGCTTTTTGCGGTTGTCTTCTTTTGGCAGATGCCGCACTTCTATGCGCTCGCCGTGAAGTACAAGGAGGACTACGCCCGGGCCAGCATCCCGATGCTGCCCGTGGTGCGCTCCGCCCAGCGGGTCAACTTCGAGATCCTCTTCTACACCGTCCTGACTCTCGCGTCCTCGGCGTGGGTCTGGGCACTGGGTCTGAGCTGGATCTACGGCGGCACGGCGATCGTGTCCGGACTCGTGTTCCTGGCCGAGGCGATCCGTCTGGCCTACAAGAACCGGGCCGGCGAGGTGGTCAAGCCGATGCGGCTCTTCCACCTCTCGATCACCTACCTGACGGTGCTCTTCCTGGCCGTCGCGGTCGACGCGCTCGTCTGATCCGGCTCGCGGATCGCTCTGTGTGACTCCGGTTACGGCTTCGTCGCACAGGATGCCCGGAATGTAGCTACAGGTGGTTACTGTCCGTCACTCATTCGTGGGAATCAGTGCGCGGGTGCAAATCAGACTTTATCGCCGCGAAACGATCGTCGATCATTCGAAACCTGCTGGTAACAGGGGTCACAAAAGGATCGTCGATGCACCCACCGGATCCGCGTGAGTGCTTAGGCTGCGGACCATGGCAGATGGTTCCGTTTCGACACTGACCTCCGACATCAAGACTTTCGCCGCCGGTCACGGCGGCGCGAAGGCAGTGATCGAGTATGTCGGTAAGCGCGGCGCCCGCATCGTCCTCGTCGGCGAGGACGGCGAGTGGTCCGACCAGTTCGCCAAGGACACCGGCGTCGCCCGTGAGGCCTGCGAGGGCGCGGGTGTGAAGGTGGAGAACGAGTGGGAGCGCGAGCTGATGGAGCAGATGCGCCCCAGCAACGACCTGTGGCGCTCGATGTCGCGCCGGAGCATGGCCCGCTAGTGGCCGATCCGTCCCGCGTCGCGCTGGTCACCTGCGCGACCTTTCCCGACCTCTATGCGGACGACCTCCCGCTGCGCGACGCCCTGCTCGCGAGCGGGGTGCTCGTCGACGCGCTCCGCTGGGACGACGACGGCGCCGACTGGGCGGCCTACGACCTGGTCGTCGTCCGGTCCCCGTGGGACTACGTGGCCCGCCGGGACGCGTTCGTCGCGTGGGCCCGGAGCGTGCCACGGTTGGCCAACCCGGCCGACGTGATCGCCTGGAACACCGACAAGCGGTACCTGGGTGAGCTGGCCGAAGCCGGCGTGCCGATCATCCCGACCACGTTCGCCGGCCCGGGTGACACCTGGACGCCGCCGGCCGAGGGGGAGTGGGTGGTCAAGCCCACGATCAGCGCCGGAAGCCAGGACACCGGCCGCTACGTGCTCCCGGAGCAGGCCGGTCCGGCCCGGGCGCACGTCGACCGCCTGATCGCCGCCGGGCGCACCGCGATGATCCAGCCGTACATGGCGGCGGTCGACACCGCCGGTGAGACCGCGGTGCTGTGCGTTCCCGACGTGACCGGTGCGCTGACCTTCAGCCACGGTGTCCGCAAGGGGGCGATGCTCACCGAGACCGGCGGCGGCGCGATCGAGGTCGGCAGCGAGGTGATCACCCCGCGCGAGCCGTCCAGCGCCGAACTGGCGCTCGCCCGCCGTGTCCTGGAGGCGGTGCCCGGTGACGCGAAACGCCTGCTCTACGCCCGGGTCGACCTGATCCCGGGCCCGGACGGCAGTCCGCTGCTGATCGAACTCGAGCTCACCGAGCCGAGCCTGTTCCTGCGCACCGCACCCGGTTCCGCCGAACGCCTCGCCGCGGCGATCCTCGCCCGGCTCTGACCGGGATCCACCAGCGACAAGCGGCGAGACCAGCAGAACCAGCCAAACCAGCGAGACCAGCCAAACCAGTGGGACCAGCGAGACCCTCAGAACCAGCGAAAGGCCGGCCGGGACTTCCGGTCGGCCTTTTCTCTACGGTACGAGCCACACCCGTCACAGACGCAGCACGACCGTCCCGGAGCTGTCCGGAGCGCGAGCACCTGCCCGGTCACCCGCCGGCCACGCGAGCGACGGCCCGTGACCGTGGTAGCCCTTCCGCTGGGCCACTCCGGGACGGATGAGTTGCGTTTGTGACGGGTGTGGCTCGTACCGCAGAAGCCGAGGGTGAGAGGGGCGGCTCAGACCGCGGCAGGCTCCTTGGCCGGCGCGGGCTCCCCGGCGGGGGCGGCGACGACGACCGGGCGTTCGCGCAGCGCCCAGAGCGCGGCGAGGGTGCTGGTCCAGACCAGGCCGGAGCCGAGCATGTGCACGCCGACCAGGATGATCGGCAGGTGCGTGAAGTACTGCACGAAGCCGATCAGGCCCTGGGAGAACTCCACGATCACCAGCACCGCGGCGGCCCGGACGGCGGTGGCCGGGGCGCCGGTCGCGCGCAGGGCGAACCAGAGCGCCACGCTCAGGCCGATCAGCAGGAAGACCAGGTCGGCGTGTACCTGGGAGATCTGCGTCGGGTCGAGACCGTTGCGGGCGGCGCCGTGGTCACCGGCGTGCGGACCGGAACCGGTCACGACCACGCCGGCCGCGATGACGGCGAAGCTGGCCGCGGTGGTGAGCCACGCCAGGTGCCGGATCGGGGCCGGGACGTGCCAGATCTTGTCGCCGTCACCCTCGCCGGCCCGGCGCCAGAGCGCGTAGCAGCCGGCGATCATCACGATCGAGACGATGAAGTGCAGGCCGACCACCCACGGGTTGAGGCCGGAGAGCACGGTGATGCCACCGACCACGCCCTGCGCGGGGACGGCGAAACCGACCGCGACCGACAGCCACACGACGGCCTTGCGGCGCGGGCGCTGGGCGATCGCGGCGGCGAACGTGGCGATGGCGAGACCGACCAGGACGAACGTGAGCAGGCGGTTGCCGAACTCGATCATCCCGTGGACGCCCATCTCGGCCGTCGTCGTGTAGGAGTCGTCGGTGCACCGCGGCCACGTCGGGCAGCCCAGACCGGAACCGGTGAGCCGAACGGCCGCTCCGGTGACGATCAGGGTGATGTTGGCGATCAGGGACGCCAGGGCCAGCGGGCGTAAAGCGGATGCCAGGGACCTCACGCCGGGGATCGTACGCCCGGATGCGAACGGGCCTTTCAGCAGCTCCGGTAACCGGTGTGGTGGATCACCGGGGTTCGGTTTGCAGGGGCTGGACGAAATACGTAACGTTGGCGTAGTGAAATACGAGGTGCTGTCCGGCGACGGCGCGGGGGCTCCGGCCACCGTGACGGACGGGCGCACCCGTGACCGGGTCGCGCACCTGCTCATCGAGCGGGGTGCCGCCACCGCCGCGGAGCTCGGCAAGGTGCTCGGGCTGAGCCCGGCCGCGATCCGCAAACACCTCGACGCGATGCTCGCCGATCATCTGGTGGAGACACGGGCCGTCCGCTCGGACCGTCCCCGGGGCCGTGGCCGCCCGGCCAAGGCGTTCGTGCTGACCGCCGCCGGCCGTGAGGGTCTGATCCCGCACCACTACGACGGTCTGGCCACCGCCGCCCTGCGCTGGATCGCCTCGACGCATGGCCCGCAAGCGGTGTCCGCGTTCGCCGAGACCCAGGTGGGCGCCCTCGAGGGTCGGTTGCACGCCGCGCTGGCCTCGGCCGGCCAGGACCCGCTCGCCCGTGCCGAGGCGCTCGCCGAGGCATTGACGGCCGAGGGATACGCTGCCAATGCGACCACCATCGCGTCGGGTGGCCAACTGTGCCAACATCACTGCCCGGTGGCTCACGTGGCTGCCGAGTTCCCTCAGCTGTGCGACGCCGAGACCGAAGTCATCTCCCGGCTCATCGGCACCCACGTGCAGCGCCTCGCCACCATCGCGCACGGCGACGGGGTGTGCACCACGCACATTCCCGCTTCGAAGTGCGCTCCTGCCACCACGGTTAGTAAGGACAGATTGCAATGACGGACCAGATCGTGACCCAGGAAGAGCACCTCGCCGCTCTTGGCCGGTACGAGTACGGCTGGGCCGACGCTGACGTTGCCGGCGCGGCGGCGCAGCGCGGCCTGTCCGAATCCGTGGTGCGCAACATCTCCGCTCTGAAGAACGAACCGCAGTGGATGCTCGACCTGCGGCTCAAGGGCCTGCGCCTGTTCGACCGCAAGCCGATGCCGCACTGGGGCGCCGACCTCACCGGCATCGACTTCCAGAACATCAAGTACTTCGTGCGCTCCACCGAGAAGCAGGCCGCCAGCTGGGAGGACCTGCCCGAGGACATCAAGGCGACGTACGACAAGCTGGGCATCCCGGAGGCCGAGAAGCAGCGCCTGGTCGCCGGTGTCGCCGCGCAGTACGAGTCCGAGGTCGTCTATCACGCGATCCGCGAGGACCTCGAGGAGCAGGGCGTCCTGTTCCTGGACACCGACACCGCGCTCAAGGAGCACCCGGAGCTCTTCCAGGAGTACTTCGGCACGGTCATCCCGGTCGGTGACAACAAGTTCGCCGCGCTCAACACCAGCGTGTGGTCCGGCGGCTCGTTCATCTACGTGCCGAAGGGCGTGCACGTGGACATCCCGCTGCAGGCCTACTTCCGGATCAACACGGAGAACATGGGCCAGTTCGAGCGGACCCTGATCATCGCCGACGAGGGCAGCTACGTGCACTACGTCGAGGGCTGCACGGCGCCGATCTACTCGTCCGACTCGCTGCACTCCGCGGTCGTCGAGATCGTCGTGAAGAAGAACGCCCGGGTGCGGTACACGACCATCCAGAACTGGTCGAACAACGTCTACAACCTGGTCACCAAGCGCGCCACCTGCGAAGAGGGCGCGACCATGGAGTGGGTCGACGGCAACATCGGCTCCAAGGTGACGATGAAGTACCCGGCCGTCTACATGACCGGCGCGCACGCCAAGGGCGAGGTCCTCTCGATCGCCATGGCCGGCCAGGGTCAGCACCAGGACTCCGGCGCCAAGATGGTGCACGCCGCGCCGCACACCTCCTCGACGATCATCTCCAAGTCGATCGCCCGGGGCGGCGGCCGCACGTCGTACCGCGGTCTGGTGCAGGTGCTGGAGGGCTCGGCCAACTCCAAGAGCACGGTCAAGTGCGACGCGCTGCTGGTCGACACGATCTCCCGGTCGGACACGTACCCGTACGTCGACATCCGCGAGGACGACGTGAACATGGGGCACGAGGCGACCGTCTCCAAGGTCAGCGAGGACCAGCTCTTCTACCTGATGAGCCGTGGCCTGACCGAGGACGAGGCGATGGCGATGATCGTGCGTGGCTTCATCGAGCCGATCGCCAAGGAGCTCCCGATGGAGTACGCCCTGGAGCTGAACCGCCTGATCGAGCTGCAGATGGAAGGCGCTGTCGGCTGATTTCGAGCTGGCGTTCCGGACGATCATCTTAAAAAGGACGAAATGACAACCGAGGCCATCGCCCCGCCGAGCACCAAGTCCCAGGTGCTGCGCTCCTTCGACGTCAACGACTTCCCGGCCCTCAACGGGCTGGAGGAGGAGTGGCGTTTCACCCCGCTCAAGCGTCTGCGTGACCTGGTCAAGGCCACCGCCCTGACCGGCGCCGCACCGTCGGTCGAATACGGCGATCTGCCGGCCGGCGTCACGGTCTCGTCCGTCTCCGCGGTCGACCCGATCCTGACCCCGTTCGACCGGATCAGCGCCCTGGCGTACGGCTCGGCGTCGAGCATCACCCTGATCGAGGTGGCTGCCGAGGCCGAGCCGGCCGAGGCCGCCGTGATCCGGGTGGTCGGCAAGGGCGGCGACGCCGCGGCCGCGCGGACCGTCGTCACGGTCGGCGCGTTCGCCAAGGCGACGATCGTGCTGGAGCAGGTCGGCACGGTCACGCTCGCCGACAACATCGAGGTCGTCGTCGCCGACAGCGCGCAGCTGACCTTCGTGACGCTGGCCGACTGGGACCGCGACGCCGTCCAGGCGCAGCACGTCAAGGTCAAGGTCGGCAAGGACGCCCGGGTGCAGCACGTCCAGGTCACCCTGGGCGGCGACCTGGTCCGGCAGTTCACCAGCGTGGAATACGCCGGCCGCGGCGGCGACGCCGAGCTCTGGGGTCTGTACTTCGCCGACTCCGGCCAGCACCAGGAGCACCGCCAGCTGGTCGACCACAGCGTGCCGGACTGCCGCAGCTACGTCGGCTACCGTGGCGCGCTGCAGGGCGCGTCGGCGCACACCGTCTGGGTCGGCGACGTGCTGATCCGGGCGGAGGCGACCGGCACCGACACGTACGAGATCAACCGCAACCTGGTGCTGACCGACGGCGCCCGCGCCGACTCGGTGCCGAACCTCGAGATCGAGACCGGTGAGGTTGCCGGGGCTGGCCACGCCAGCGCGACCGGTCGTTTCGACGACGAGCAGCTGTTCTACCTGATGGCCCGCGGCATCCCCGAGGGGGAGGCGCGCAAGCTGGTGGTCCGGGGCTTCTTCGCCGAGCTGATCAACAAGATCCCGGTCGAGGAGCTGCGCGAGCGTCTCGGCGACACCATCGAGGCGCGCCTGGCCGAGGCCGGGCAATAGTCATGCCGTTCGAGAACGTCGGGTCCGTCACGGACGTGGCCAAGGGCACCGCCCTCCAGGTGGAGGTCGACGGGGTCGAGGTCGCGGTCGTGCACGCGGACGACGACCAGTTCTACGCCGTACGCGACGAGTGCAGCCACGCCTCGGTGGCCCTCTCCGAGGGCGAGGTGGACGGCTGCGCGCTGGAATGCTGGTTGCACGGGTCCCGTTTCGACCTGCGCACCGGCGAGCCCTCCGGCCCGCCCGCCATCGACCCGGTGGCGGTCTACCCCGTCGAGATCCGCGACGGCGACATCTACGTTTCGACCGAACCGAGTAATGGAGTAGAGCCGTGAGCACCCTGGAGATCCGTGACCTGCAGGTTTCGGTGAAGCTGCCCGAGGGCGAGCTGAAGCCGATCCTGGCCGGGGTCGACCTGACCGTGAAGGCCGGCGAGACCCACGCCATCATGGGTCCGAACGGTTCCGGCAAGTCGACGCTGGCCTACTCCATCGCGGGCCACCCCAAGTACGAGATCACCGGCGGCACGGTGACCCTCGACGGCGAGGACGTGCTCTCGCTGACCGTCGACGAGCGTGCCCGGGCCGGCCTCTTCCTGGCCATGCAGTACCCCGTCGAGGTTCCCGGCGTGTCGGTGGCCAACTTCCTGCGTACCGCCAAGACGGCGATCGACGGCGAGGCGCCGAAGCTGCGCACCTGGGCCGGCGAGCTGCGCGGCGCCATGGAGAAGCTGCAGATGGACCCGGCCTTCGCGCAGCGCAACGTGAACGAGGGCTTCTCCGGCGGTGAGAAGAAGCGTCACGAGATCATGCAGCTCGAGCTGCTCAAGCCGAAGGTCGCGATCCTCGACGAGACCGACTCCGGCCTGGACATCGACGCGCTGCGGATCGTCAGCGAGGGCGTCAACCGGGTCCGCGAGACCGGCGAGACCGGCTTCCTGCTGATCACCCACTACACCCGGATCCTGCGCTACATCAAGCCGGACTTCGTGCACGTCTTCGTCGGCGGCAAGATCGTCCAGCAGGGCGGTCCGGAGCTCTCCGAGCAGCTCGAGGCCGAGGGCTACGAGAAGTTCCTCACCAAGGCCTGAGAGGTTCTCCGATGAGTTTCGACGTCGCGCGGGTGCGCAAGGACTTCCCGATCCTCGAGCGGGAGGTGAACGGCCACCCGCTGGTCTACCTGGACAGCGCCAACACCTCGCAGAAACCGGTGCAGGTGCTCGACGTCATGCGCGCGCACCAGGAGAAGTACAACGGCAACGTGTCGCGCTCGGTGCACACCCTGGGCACCGAGTCGACCGAGGCCTACGAGGGTGCCCGAGCCAAGATCGCGGCGTTCATCGGCGCGGCGAGCCCGGACGAGGTGGTCTTCACCAAGAACTCCACCGAGGCCCTCAACCTGGTCGCGCACTCCGCCGGACAGCACCTGCGGCTCGGCCCCGGTGACGAGATCGTGATCTCCGAGATGGAGCACCACTCGAACATCGTCCCGTGGCAGCTCCTCTGCGAGCGGACCGGCGCGACCCTGCGCTGGTTCGGGATCACCGACGAGGGCCGGCTCGACGAGTCGGACCTCGACGCGCTGATCACCCCGGCCACGAAGATCGTCTCGCTGGTGCACATGTCCAACGTGCTCGGCACGATCAACGACGTGTCCCGGATCGCCGCCCGGGCCCACGAGGTCGGTGCCCTGGTCGTTCTCGACTGCTCCCAGTCGGTGCCGCACCTGCCGATCGACGTGCGCACCCTGGGCGCCGACCTGATCGCGTTCACCGGGCACAAGATGCTCGGACCGACCGGCATCGGCGTCCTGTGGGGCCGCTTCGACCTGCTCGAACAGCTGCCGCCGTTCCTCGGTGGCGGCTCGATGATCGAGACGGTCACGATGACCGGCACGACCTACGCCGCCCCGCCGGCCCGGTTCGAAGCCGGCACCCCGCCGATCACCGAGGCGATCGGCCTGGGCGCGGCGGTGGACTACCTGACCGGACTGGGCATGGAAGCGGTCCACCAGCACGAACTGGAGATCACCCGGTATGCGCTGGACACTCTGAGCGGCGTACCCGATGTGCGGATCTTCGGTCTGTCCTCTCCGGAGGGCCGGGGCGGCACGGTGTCGTTCGGCGTCGACGGGGTACACCCCCACGACGTGGGACAGATCCTGGACGCGCTCGGCGTGGAGGTGCGGGTCGGGCACCACTGTGCGCGGCCGGTGTGCGCGCGGTTCGGGGTGCCGGCGATGACGCGCGCCTCGTTCTACCTCTACACGACCACGGACGAGATCGACGCCCTGGCGCGCGGCCTCGACCAGGTCCGGAAGGTGTTCGGCTGATGATGCTCGACGGTCTCTACCAGGAGATCATCCTGGATCACTACAAGCATCCGCACGGTCGTGGTCTGCGGGACCCGTTCGACGGGGAGGCGCACCACGTCAACCCGACGTGCGGCGACGAGATCACCATGCGGGTGAGTTCCGATCTGTCCGAGATTTCGTACGACGGGCTCGGCTGCTCGATCAGCCAGGCCTCCGCATCAGTGCTGTACGAACTGCTGCAGGGAACGGACGTGGCCGAGGCGTCCGGAATCCACCATGCTTTCGTCGAACTGATGCAGGGCCGCGGCCAGATCGAGCCGGACGAGGAGGTCCTCGGTGACGGCATCGCCTTCGCCGGGGTCGCCAAGTTCCCGGCCCGGGTCAAATGCGCGCTGCTGCCCTGGATGGCGTTCAAGGACGCCGCGGCGCGCGCCGGTGTGGACGTGGGCGTGAGCCCGGAGGTGAAGGCATGACCGAGAAAACAGCTTCTTCAGTGTCGACCGCCCCCGACCCCGAGACGGCCCCGCCCGTCGCCGCCGGCGAGGCGGTGACGATCCTGTCGTCGCCGCCCGCCGAGGAGGAAGGCGTCAAGACCGTCGCCTCCGTCCCCGGCGACGCGTCGGCCGTCGACGACGAGGTGCCCGGCTGGCTGGCCACCGAACGCGCCGAGGCCGAGGAGGCCGGCGAGCCCGTCGAGGTGCCGGCTGTCGGCGTCTCCGCGGCCGCCGAGACCCCCGACGCCCCCGTCGCGGTGTCGAAGGCGACGCTGGCCGACATCGAGGAGGCGATGAAGGACGTCGTCGACCCCGAACTCGGCATCAACGTCGTCGACCTGGGCCTGGTCTACGGCGCCCACGTGGACGAGGACAACATCGCCACCCTAGACATGACGCTCACCTCGGCGGCCTGCCCGCTGACCGACGTCATCGAGGACCAGACCCGTCAGGCCCTGACCACCGGTCCCGGCGGCGGCCTGGTCCAGGACTTCCGCATCAACTGGGTCTGGCTCCCGCCGTGGGGCCCTGACAAGATCACGGACGATGGCCGGGAGCAGCTCCGGGCGCTCGGCTTCAACGTCTGAGCTGTCCCTCGACAGGGCGGTACGCGATCAGCGTGCCGCCCTGTGCCGTACCCCGGGGTTTGCCTCGTATCCGGGGGCGTCGTACCCCGGGGGTTGTCTCGCACGCCGGTCGTTTGTCGTACCCCGGTGGTTTGTCGTACCTCGGTGATAGAAACCGAGGATGACTGCGACACCGCCCTTCCCCGAGCTCCTCGCCCTGATCGACAGCCGGTCGGCGGCCCTCCGCGACGCGGTGGCAGCCGCGCCCGACCTGGTGGCGACGGTTCCCGGCTGCCCCGAATGGACGCTGCGCGACCTCGTCACCCACACGGGCAAGGTGCAGCGGTTCTGGGCGGCGGCGGTGACAGCGGCCGACGATTCCGGGCCACCGACCGCCGAGCAGCTCGGCGACCGCGAACCGCCGTCCATGAGTCCCGGCGGTGACGATCCGGCGGGTGCCGGGCCTACTGGCGGTGACGGTCCGTCGAGGGCCGGGCTTGCGGGCGGCGCGGCGGCGGGTGCGACTCGCGGCGGGCACGAGCGCCATGACGTGCTGCTCGACTGGTTCGCCGCCTCCACGGAGTCCCTGCTCACGGCCCTGCGCGCGGCCGGCCCCGACACGCCCTGCTGGGCCTGGTGGGAGTCGTCGGTCGCACCGTTGACGGCCGGCACGGTGGCACGTCACCAGGTGCAGGAGGCAGCCGTGCACGCCTACGACGCCCAGGAGACCATCGGCAGCCCCGAGCCGATCCCGGCCGCGGCCGCCGTCGACGGGGTCAGCGAGTTCCTGACCGTCTGCCTGGGTTCCCGCACGCCGTGGCCGCACCGCCCGGCCCGGGTGGCGTTCCAGGCGATCGAGGGCCCGTCGTGGACCCTCGACCTCTCCCCGTCCGGCGCCACTGTGGGCCCTGCCGCCTCCGGCGATCCGGTGACCAGGTTGCAGGGCCGGGCCAGTGACCTGGTGTTGGCGCTCTACCGCCGGATCCCCCTCGCGGACGTCCGGGTCGACGGCGATCGTGAGGTGGCCGGCCAGCTGCGGGAGTGGTGCCGCATCGACTGACCCGGCTCTCCGCCGACTGACCCCGCTCGACTGACCCCGCTCGCTGTCACCTGCTGGCCGGCTGCCGTTGGCCGATCGCTGTTCGCCGCTGGCTGTTGCCGCTCGCCGTTTGCTGGCTGGCCGTCTCCGCTGCCCGTGTTCCTGGCTGCCCGTGTTCCTGGCTGCCCGTGTTCCTGGCTGCCCGTGTTCCTGGCTGCCCGCGTTTCTGGCTGCCCGCGTTTCTGGCTGCGTGCGTTCCTGCGTCGGCGATCGTGGTGCGCCTATCACCGTCCTGGGTTGTCGGCGTACCACGATCGAAACGGCAACCACCCATGCGGATCGATCGTGGTGCGCTGACCACTTCGGCGGGTGGCCTGTGCACCACGATCATCAATCCTCGGTAGAGCGTGCGTCCCCGGTTCGGTCCTGCCGCCCGTGGCACCGCGCAGCGTGAACGAGAGCATGCGGACTCGCGACATGGCGCTCCATTGGCGTCCGGCTCCGCGTCCGGCTCCGCGAACGGCTCCGCGAACGGCTCCGCGTCCGGCTCCGCGTCCGGCTCCGCGTCCGGCTCCGCGTCCGGCTCCGCGAACGGCTCCGCGTCCGGCTCCGCGAACAGGTGTGGCTGACCGACGCCATGGGCGGGCGCCGAAGGAAGCTGAGTGGTGTCGCGTCCGGCGGCGCCCGATGTGATCCGGGAGCGGGGGTCAGGCGGGCCCGATGGGGAAGGACTCGGCCAGGAACTCCAGGATCAGGGGGTTGGCTCGGTCGGGGCTTTCCAGGGTGGGGAGGTGGCCGGCCCAGTCGAGCTCCCGGTGGCGGGCGTTCGGGAAGACGGTGGCGAGGTGCGCGGCGATCTGCCGGAAGTCGGGCAGGTCGTGGGCGCCGGAGAGGAGCAGGACAGGCGCGGTGAACTCGGAAAGGTCTGCCGACGGCGAGGCTTCCGACGGCGAGGCTTCCGTCGGGTCGGAGATCTCAGTGTCGGTTTCAGCCTCAGCGCCGGAGGCGGAGTCCACGCCGGTGGTGGTCTCGGTGTCAGCGGCGGCGGCTTCGGCGTCGGCGGCCAGCTGGATGGTGAAGGCGTGGTGCTGCATGAGGTGCAGCTTGGCGCGTGTCGCGTCGTCGGCCAGCGGGCCCAGCCAGAGGTCGACGTTGAGGGCGGTGGCCGCTTCGGCGTCGCCGGCCTCCAGTAGGGCGTCCTCGCGGTCGCCGAACGCGCTCAGCTCCGGGCTCGGGTCGTGGCCCCGCATCGCCGTGGCGATCAGGAGCAGGGCCGGGACCGTCTGCGGGGAGCGGGCGATCAGGTCGAGGGCCACCCGTCCGCCTCCGGAAGCGGCGATCACCGCGGCCCGGGTGGCGCCCAGGGAGGTCAGGAGGGTGAGGACGTCGTCGGCGTCGTTGTAGTCGCCGGTGGGCACCGGGGTCGAGCCGTAACCGTTGAGGTCGCAGCGGACCACCCGGTATCCGGCGCCGGCCAGGACGGGGACCTGCGGGTCCCACATGCGGCGGTCGCCGGTTGTCGAATGCAGCAGCAGCACGACCGGCCCGGAGCCGGTCACATCATGATTGAGAGTCATCGAGCAGGACTGTAGCGACCCGTCGGGAACGCCCGCACCCCAGTAGACCCGCGCCGGAGGACCGAGGGCGCCGAGACGGCAGGTCGACAGGTCGACGGGTCGACGGGACGACAGGTCAGGACTGCTACGCCGGGACGACCGCTTTGGCGGGACGCTGCTCGTCGCGTACGGCATCGAGGGCGTGCCATGCCGGGAAGAAGAACGGCGCGGCAGTGACCGCAAGGTATCCCGCGGCCGCGAGAAGCGCCGCCGTCCGCAGCCCGAGCACGTCGGTCGCCCACCCGCCCAGCACGCCGCCGAAGGGGATGCCCGCCCACGACACCGCGATCAGCACGCTCATCACCCGGCCGTGCATGTGCGACGGGATGCGCCCGTAGGCGGCGGCCAGCAGGATCGGGTTGACCGCGGACATCAGGGCGCCGGAGACCGCCGCGGTCGCCAGCACGGCCCACACCCGGTCGGTGGCGGCCACCGCGATGAGCTGGGCCGGTCCGCCGAGGAAGAAACAGATGCCGAGGGTACGCCGCCGCGGCAGCCGAGGTGCCAGGATCGTGTAGATGATGTTGCCGGCGACCGCGCCGAGCCCGAAGGCGGTGCCCACGATGCCCAGGGCGGCCGGTCCGTGTAGTCCGTCGCGGACCCAGACGGGGACGAACACCGTCGAGTACGCCTGGTCGAACATGTTGGTGGCGAACAGCATCGACATGATGCCGAGGATCAGCCGGTCCTGGCGTACGTACCGGAATCCGCCGGCGAGCGCCGCAGTGTAGCACTCGCCGGGGCGTGCTGTCTCGGCCGGGCCGACCCGGACCGCGGTGCTGATGATCAGGGCGCTGACGCCGAAGGTGGCCGCGTCGGCGAGTAGCACGATGACCGGGTCGGATGCGGCGATCAGCACGCCGGCCAGCGGCAGCCCGATCAGGGTGGCGGCGCGGCTGACCCCGTCGTAGAGGGCGGTGCCCCGTTCGGTGGTGAGCCCGGCGGCGTCGATGGTGCGGGGGAGCAGGGCGCGTTTGGAGGCGTCGCCGAATCCGCGGAGGGCGCCGGCCAGGGCGATGAGTCCCATCAGCGCGCCGAGGGACAGTCCACCGGCTGCGCAGGCCGCGAAGAGCGGGATGCCGGCTACCGCGAGCATGCTGGCGGCGTCGGCGGCGACGCTGGTCGGGCGGGGGCCGATCCGGTCGACGAGGGGACCGCCGAGGAGCCCGGCCAGGATGTACGGCAGCATTTCGGCGAATCCGGCCAGGCCGGCGAGCAGTGCCGAGTCGGTGCTGGTCAGGACCAGCCAGGGCAGCGCGACGAAGGTGATCCGGCTGCCGAGCATGGAGACGGCCTCGGCGGAGAGGAGGCCGGTGAGCTGGCGGTTCACCACATGCCGTCCGGGAGTTGCGGTAACGCCCGCCATTGGAACACCACCCGCCGGGCGTCGGACCGGACCGGATCGCCGGGGTATTCGTCGAGCAGGGATTCGATGCGGCGTTGCAGGTCGGCCGCTTCAGTGGGGGTGAGGCGCAGGATCCGGCTTCCGGTCGCCGTGTCGCCGGGGTCGACGACACGCCACCATCGTTCCCGGCCGGTGTTGCGGCCGGCGTCCTCTTCGACGAACCCGTATCCGGCGAGTTTGCGCAGGTGGTAGCTGGTGGATCCGGACGACTCACCGAGTCGCCCGGCCAGCCGGGTGGCGGTCGAGGCGCCCTGTTCCCGCAGGATCCCGAGGATCTGGACACGTAGCGGATGGGCGAGGCCACGGAGAGTGTGTGGAGGGAGCACCGTCAAAAGATAAGTTTGCAAATATACCTTTGCAATACGTTCATCGATATTTTTCGGGCATTCATGCAGGCGGCAGATGATCGATGACGTTGTACCCGTCCAGGGTGAGTCGTTCGCCGGTACGCCGGAACCGGCTGACCGAGGCGTTGCGGACGTACCCCGACGCGGCCTCCACCGCCAGCACCCCGTCCCAGTCCAGTTCCTCGAGCACCGCCCGGGTCATCAGCACCACCGCATCGTGGGCGACCACGATCACCCGCCGGCCGTCGTGATCGCGGTGCAGGTCCTCCAGGAAGGACCGCAGCCGGACCGCGATGTCGGCGAACGACTCGCCACCGGGCGGGGCGTAACGGAACTCGCCCGCCTCGGCCCGCCGTGCCGCCTCGTCCGGGAACCGGGCCGTGATCGCCGCCCGGGTCAGCAGCTCCAGATCACCCTGGAGGCGGTCCACCAGACGGTCGTCGGTCGTCGGCTCGGGAAAGTCGACGCCGGACGCCTCGGCGGCGACCCGCCAGGTCTCGCGGGCCCGCAGATACGGCGAGGTGATCACCACGTCGGGCCGCTGCTCCTCCGGCAGCGTGCCCAGCCAGGCGCCCAGCGCGCGGGCCTGCTCCTCCCCGAGCGGGGTGAGCGGGACCTCCGCGTCGCGGCCGCTCACCTCGGCCTCCATCAGGCCTTTCGCGTCCGCGGCGGGGAGGGCGACGTTGGCGAGGCTCTGTCCGTGCCGTACCAGGATCAGTTCAGCGACCATGATCGGACCCTACCCAGCCGGACGCCATCGGTCACTTTCTGGTATCAGGGAGAAGCGAAAAGTGATGAGCGTCTAGTGGGGGAGGTGGGGCCCGTGACCGGGGCTTTCCTCAACGGCGTGATCGCCGGATACGGCATCGCCGTGCCGGTCGGCGCCATCGGCGTGCTGATCGCCACTCTGAGCGCCCGCGACTCGCTGCGCGTCGGTGCCGCCGCCGGCCTGGGCGCGGCCACCGCCGACGGGCTGTACGCCCTGGTCGCCGTCGCCGGGGGAGCGGCCGTCGCCGGGCTGATCGCGCCGGTCGCCGTCCCGCTGCGCTGGGTGGGCGCGGTCGTGTTGCTCGGACTGGCCGCCTGGACGGCCCGGGGTGCGTTCCGCGGCGCCGCGACCGAGCGGGCGGAGCGTCCCACGACGGCGCTCCGGGCGTACGCCGGTGTGCTCGCCCTGACCCTGCTGAACCCGGCCACGGTGATCTATTTCGCCGCGCTGGTCCTCGGCAGCGGCGGTTCCGGCGGAGGGCCGTGGTTCGTCGCCGGTGCCTTCCTGGCCTCGGCGAGCTGGCAACTCTTCGTCGCCGGCGGCGGTTCCCTGATCGGGCGCCTGCTGACCGGACCCCGCGGCCGCCTGATCACCGCGCTGGTCTCGAGCGTCGTGATCGCCGTCCTCGCGGTCCGGCTGGTGCTCTGACGCGCCTGCCGGCCTGCCGCTGTACGGCTGGTGCTCTGACGCGCCTGCGGGCCTGCCGCCGTAGGCTGGCGGGATGGGTGAACGGGCGGCGGCCGGCGGCGGGAAGTGGGTGGACGTCGCGCCGGAACGGTTGCCGCGATGGCTGGAGAACTTCGGGGGCCGGCACGGCGCGTACACCGCGAGCGGTCTGACCGTGACCGGCGCGGACGGCGCGTCGGCGACGCTGCACGCCCCGCCCGGAGCCGGCCCGGTCACGACGATCGACGAGCTGATCGGTGCGGCGTCGCGGAGACGGCTGCTGGGCCTGCTCCTCGCGCGCAAGGGCGCGGTCGCCGTCGGCATCGCCGACGGACCGGAACTGATCACTTCCAAGGTGGACACGCACTACGTGCAGGGCCGCACGGCGGCCGGTGGCTGGTCACAGCAGCGCTTCGCGCGCCGCCGGGACAATCAGGCGAAGGCGGCCGCGTCGGACGGCGCCGGCATCGCGGGCCGCATTCTTCTGCCCCGGGTACGCGAGATGACCGCGCTCGTGACCGGCGGTGACCGCACGGCCGTCGACGCGATCCTTGCCGCGCCACCCTTGGCGGCGCTCGCCGCGTTGCGTCACGAGCGGCTGCTGGAGGTGCCCGAGCCACGCCACGCGGTGTTGGTGTCCGCGATCGCCATGGCCCGGGCTGTTCCGATTCTGATCAGAGAGGTCAGCTGACCGCGCCGGCGGCGAAGGTGTCGCACTTCTTCGGGTCGCCGGAGTCGTAGCCGACCCGGAACCACTGCTGGCGCTGCGCCGACGTGCCGTGGGTGAACTCCTCCGGGTTGACCTCGCCGCCGCCGCGCTGCTGGAGCGCGTCGTCGCCGATCTTGCCGGCGGTGTCGATGCCCTGCTGGATGTCCTCGTCGGTGAGGCTGGTGAAGATCTTGTCGCCGTCCTTGTCGGTCGTCGTCGACGCCGAGTGGGCCCAGGCGCCGGCGTAGCAGTCGGCCTGCAGCTCCAGCTTGACCGACTCCTCGTTGGCCGAGCCCGGGTCGCGTTCCTGGCGGCGGCGCATCTCCGCCTCGGTGCCCAGGACGTCCTGCACGTGGTGCCCGTACTCGTGGGCCAGCACGTACGGCTGGGCGAACTCGCCCGGCGCGCCGAGCTGATCGGCGAGCACCTTGTAGAAGGTCAGGTCGATGTACACCTTGTCGTCGGCGGGGCAGTAGAACGGTCCGACGCCGGAGTCCGCCGCGCCGCAGCCGGTGGTCACCTGGCTGGAGAAGATGTGCGTCTTGGCGGGCTGGTAGTCCTCGCCGAACGACTTCGGCAGCTGGTCACGCCAGTACGCCTGGATCGACGTCACGTAGAGGCCGTTGCGGCACTCCAGCGCCTGCAGTTTCTGCGCGTCGTCGCTGCAGCTGGTCAGGGGCGTGCCGGTCGACTCGCCGCTGCCGCCGCCGTTCATCACGTCGACGCCGAAGTATCCGCCGACCAGCATGAGAACGACGGTCACCACGATGCCGGCCAGGCCGCCGCCCCCGATGGGCAGGCCGCCGATGCCACCACCACCGCCGCCGCCGCGGCCGTCCTCGATCTGACTGGTGTCGATGTCGGCACGTTCGTTGAGTTCCATCTGTCCCACCTTCAGCACGGGTGTCCCCGCGTGTACCCGTTGATCTTGCAAATTAATCGGGTGGGAGGTGCCGTGCGGGGACCGGTAGTATGGCGGCGTGCTGCTCTGCGAAGGCTGACCGTGCCCGCGCCGACCGCCCCTACCCGGCGGCCGGCGCTTTCGTGTGCCCTGAGCCAGCCTGATTCCCGAGAGCGAGAGACTTCATGATCACCGCCACCGGACTGGAACTGCGCGCGGGATCGCGCATCCTGATCTCCCCCACCACCCTGCGGGTGCAGCCAGGTGACCGGATCGGCCTCGTCGGCCGCAACGGTGCGGGCAAGACCACCACGCTGAAGGTGCTGGCGGGCGAGGGCATCCCGTACGCCGGATCCGTCGAGCGGACCAGCGAGATCGGGTACCTGCCGCAGGACCCGCGCACCGGCGACCTCAACGTGACCGGCCGTGACCGGGTGCTGTCCGCCCGCGGGCTCGACGTCATCCTTGCCGAGATGCAGAAACTCGAGGTGCAGCTCGAGGAGAGCGCCGACGACAAACTGGTCCGGCGGTACGGCAATCTGGAGGACCAGTTCTCCGCCCTCGGTGGCTACGGCGCCGAGGCCGAGGCCGCCCGCATCTGCGCCAACCTCGGTCTGCCGGACCGCGCCCTGGCCCAGACCATCGGCACCCTGTCCGGCGGTCAGCGCCGGCGCATCGAGCTGGCCCGCATCCTGTTCGCCAACTCCGGGCAGAACGGCAAGGGCATCCTGCTGCTCGACGAACCGACCAACCACCTCGACCACGACTCGATCGCCTGGCTGCGCGGCTACATGGCGCAGCACAAGGGCGGCCTGATCGTGATCAGCCACGATGTCGAGTTGCTCGACGCCGCGGTCAACAAGGTGTGGTACCTCGACGCCAACCGCTCGGTCGTCGACATGTACAACATGGGCTGGAAGACGTATCTCGAGGCGCGCGAGACCGACGAGCGCCGTCGCCGCCGGGAGCGGGCCAACGCGGAGAAGAAGGCCGGTGCCCTGATGGCGCAGGCCGACAAGATGCGGGCCAAGGCCACCAAGACGGTCGCCGCGCAGAACATGGCGCGCCGTGCGGAGAAGCTGCTCGGCGGCCTGGAGGAGACCCGGACCTCGGACAAGGTCGCCAAGGTGCGGTTCCCGAGCCCGGCACCGTGCGGCAAGACCCCGCTGACCGCTGTCGGGCTGTCGAAGTCGTACGGCTCGCTGGAGATCTTCACCGACGTCAGCGTGGCGGTGGACCGCGGCTCCCGGGTCGCCATCCTCGGCCTCAACGGTGCCGGCAAGACCACCCTGCTGCGGATGCTCGGCGGACTGCTCGAGTCGGACACCGGTGAGGTCCGCGCGGGCCACGGCCTGCGGCTGGGTTACTACGCCCAGGAGCACGAGACGCTCGACGTCGACCGTTCGATCCTGGACCACATGCGCAGTGCCGCGTCCGAGCAGACGGACACCGAGCTGCGCAAGATCCTGGGTGCCTTCCTCTTCTCGGGGGACGACGTCGACAAGCCGGCCGGGGTGCTCTCCGGTGGCGAGAAGACCCGTCTGGCCCTGGCCACCCTGGTCTGTTCCGGCGCCAACGTGCTGCTGCTCGACGAGCCGACGAACAACCTGGATCCGGTCAGCCGCGAGCAGGTGCTCGACGCCATCGCCAACTACCCGGGTGCGATCGTGCTGGTCACGCACGATGCGGGGTGTGTGCAGGCGCTCAAGCCGGACCGCGCGATCCTGCTGCCGGACGGCGACGAGGACGCGTGGAGCGACGACCTGTTGGAGCTCGTCGAGCTGGCGTGAGTGTTCGCCAGGCCTGCATCGTCAGTTGTCAACTGGTGCCCACACAGACAGTGCGATGTTCGGGCGTTTGTGGGCAGGTCGGACGGGCCTGCCCGCGCCACGCGCACGGCCGAGTGTCACGCCCCGGAGCGGGATGACAACTCTCCGGAGCGGGTCTTGGGCTCTGGGTGAACTTGCCTCGATCGAGTGTTTCCGCAGGTGATCGATGGTCTTGGTGAGATGATCACTGAGTCCGGTGCGCGCCGGAAATGCGGTCCGAGGTGACGCCGGCAAAGTGTCTGACATTGATGCCGGTGGTAACCGTCAAGTTCCTGACAGTAATAAATGGGCACGTTCACGCACGCCGGATGCCTGGCGCATGATCGTTGGAGACGGTGTAATAGGTGGGACCGTATCTGACCGCACTGTCTGCGACGTGAGGATTCAAGATGGCAGCCACTGGCACAGCTACCAGTACTGAGAAGGGTCGTCGAATCGTCGGTAGCGAGCGGCAGTCGCTCGCCAAGGACCTGGTGAAGCGATACACCTCCGGCGAGAGCATCCGCGCGCTGGCCGCTTCCACCGGGCGTTCCTACGGATTCGTGCACCGCGTGCTCACCGAATCAGGCGTGCAACTGCGCCAGCGTGGCGGCGCGCGCCGCCGGAAGAAGGCGTGACGGCCGCCGACGCCGGGGTTTCCGCGGTATCCGCCGACGGGGCAGGCGTTCGCTACGAACAGGACGGGCCGGTCGCGACGGTGACGTTGTGCCGGCCCGATGTTCTCAATGCTCAGACTCCGGCCCTGTGGGCGGAGTTGGGCAACATTTCCCGGAAATTGCCGGGAGACGTACGGGTCGTCATTGTCCGTGGAGAGGGACGCGCGTTTTCCGCGGGCCTGGATCTGTCGGTGGTTCGCGGTGACGGCGATTCTTCTCTGGCGACCCTGGCACAGTTGTCCGCGTCCGAGTGCGCGGATCGCATTGCCGGCTTCCAGACCGCGTTCACCTGGTTACGCAGTCCCTCCATTGTGACGATCGCCGCCGTGCAGGGACACGCGATCGGGGCCGGCTTCCAGCTGGCACTGAACTGCGACATGCGTGTGCTCGCCGACGACGCGCGTTTCTCGATGGCCGAGGTGACCCTCGGACTGGTTCCCGATCTGGGCGGCACCAAACGGCTCACCGAGCTGGTCGGTCCGTCCCGGGCCCTGGAGATATGCGTGACCGGCCGGCGTCTCGCGGCGGACGAGGCGGACCGGATCGGCCTGGCCACGGCGGTCGTGCCCCGCGCCGACCTGGACGCGGCGGTCTCGGATCTGGCATCGGCGGTCCTGGCCGCCGACGCCGGCGCGGTCACCGAGATCAAGGCGTTGCTCGCCGGGGCGCCCCGGCGCTCCTACGCCGAGCAGGACCGGGCCGAGCGTGAGGCCCAGACCAGGCGACTCAGCGATCTGCTGGGCAGCGGCGAATAGCACAGCCCGCCTCCCGGGCGGTTGCGGCGCCTCGCGGCGCCCGGGAGGGCCTAAGGTGGGGCCATGACGGGGTTCCTCGTGTTCTTCGTGGTGTTCGGTGTGTTCTTGTGGCTGATGACCCGATTTGCGATCTGGGTGCGCGCCAAAGGCATCGGCGGCGGCATCATGGGCCCGATCGACGAGGCCTGGCACCCGTCGGCCGAGCGCTTCCGCCAGGAGATCTCCGTGCATGAGCAGCGCGTGCTGCCACCTCGGCCCGGCGACATCATCTAGGGGTACGCGTTCGGCGCTCCCACGACCGCCACACGGCCGCACCCGTCCCACGGCTGTCCGCGCCCCGGTGCCCGCTCCCGGCCCGTGCCGCGCAACGAGCCCCTTGCCGGGTCCGGGCCGTCCCGCTCGCCCGGGTCACGCGGAGTCGGCGACTGTCCGCAGAGCGGTGAACTCGGTGATCAGAGCGGGCAACTGGAAGTGCGCGTTGAGGCCGCTCGGGTTCGGGAGCACCCAGACCCGGGCGTCACCGATACCGTCCGGTTGGAGGCCGATCCGGGCCCGGGGACGGGCGAAGGCCGCACGGTAGGCGGTCACCCCGAGGATCGCCACGAAACGTGGTGCGGTACGGCGTACCACCTCGGTCAGGATCTCCCCGCCCGCCGTGAGTTCGGCAGGGGTGAGCTCGTCCGCGCGGGCCGTGGCCCGCGCGGCGACGTTGGTGATGCCCAGGCCGAGAGCGGGCAGCAGGTGCTGCTCGGACGGGTGCAGCAGCCGGCCGGTGAAACCCGCGCCGTGCAGCGTGGGCCAGAACCGGTTGCCGGGACGGGCGAAGTGGAAACCGGTGGCGGCCGACCACAGGCTCGGGTTGATGCCGGAGAACAGCACCCGCAGATCGGGGCCGATCACGTCGGGGATGGTCCGTCCGGCGGCCGCGGCCACCTCGTCGGCGCTCGGCTTCCGGAACCCCGCCGGTGGCTCGGCCGTCGGTCTCGTGACCACGGGTCGCCCGGTCGTCGCTGCCTCGGTCACGGCCCGGCCGGTGGGCGATGCTTCGACCACGGGGCGGCCGGTCACAGCGTGCGCAGCGAGCCGCCGTCGATCGCGACGGCAACCCCCGTCACGTAACTCGCGGCGGGCGACAGCAGGAACGCCGCGACCCGGCCGAACTCGGTCGGATCGCCGATCCGCTTGAGCGGCACCGACGCGGCGGCCTCGGCGGCGGCCGTCGCGGGATCACCGGTGGCCGCCCACAACTCCTTGTTGCGACCGGTCATGAACCGGCCCGGCATCAGGCTCAGCACGCGGACGCCGCGCGGTGCGAACTCGTCGGCCATGTCCTTGGCCACCATCGCCAGGCCGGGGCGCAGCCCGTTGGAGAGCCCGAGACCGGCCAGCGGCGTCCGGACCGAGGTGGACAGCACGAGACCGATCGCGCCACCCTCCGGAAGGGCGTGCGCGACCGTGCGGGCCAGCCGCACCGACCCCAGGAAGACCGTCTCGAACGCGGACCGCCACTGGTCGTCGGACATCCCGGCGGCGGTGCCCGGGGTGGGCCCGCCGACCGAGATCAGCGCCCCGTCGAGACGGCCGAACCGGTCCTGCGCCGCGTCCACCAGCTCACGGGCCACCTCCGGGTCGGCCAGATCGGCGGACACCCCGAACGCGTGATCGGCGCCGCCCAGCGCGGCCACCGCCTCGGTGACCCGGTCGGCGTCCCGGGAGGAGATCACCACCCGGGCGCCGTCGGCGACGAGCGCCTGGGCGGTGGCGAAGCCGAGGCCGCGGGAGGCTCCGGTGAGGACGAAGACGCGATCAGCGAGCCCGAGATCCATGCACCGATCCTGCCACCTCTCGCGCCGGCCGTGCGCCCAGCGCGGCGGCGGTCTCGTCGTCGGCGGGCAGGAACGCCTCGACGGCGAGTTCGCTGAGGGTGACGTCGCGCGGGGTGCCGAGGACGCTGGTGACGCTGAAGAAGCACAGGCCGTCGAAGCGCAGCGGGACGACCAGGCCGTCCGGGCGGTCGGCGGCCTCCCCGCCGGGATACCCGGACAACTCCGCGTGGAGGGCGCGCAGGACGGGGTCCCCGGTGGCGGTGGCCTGCCGGTCGAGGCGGTGCAGCAGATGGGTCCGCCACTGCGGCAGGTTGCCGATCCGCGGCGCCATCCCGTCCGGGTGCAGGGCCAGCCGCAGCACGTTGACCGGTGGGGTGAGCAGTGCCGGGGTGCAGCCGGCGGTGAACCGGGCGACTGCGGCGTTGCCGTCCACCATGGTCCAGTGCCGGTCGACGAGGACCGCCGGGTACGGCTCGTGCCCGGCCAGCACGTCCCGCAGCGCGGCAAGCACGCCCGCCAGGCGGGGCCCGTCCACCTCGGACTCCTCGTAGGCGGGTGCGTAGCCGCCGGCGAGCAGCAGCTCGTTGCGGGATCGCAGTGGAACGTCCAGCTCGTCGGCGAGCCGCAGGATCATGCCGGGGGTGGGCCGGGACCGGCCGGTCTCCACGAACGACAGGTGCCGCGCCGAGACACCGGCCCGGCCGGCCAGGGCGAGCTGACTCATCCGCCGTTCGCCGCGCCACTGCCGCAACAGCCGTCCCACGTCCGCCATGGCCGGATCGTAGGCGGGCGGCCGGGTGCGCGGCGATTACCTGGCGGGTAATCGACGGGACGACCGGTCCGGCGGCACAGTCGGGGCATGGATTTCACGGAGATCATCGAGCGGTATCTGGCGGTCTGGAACGAGGACGACGCGGTGGCCCGGCGGACCGCGATCGACGAGGTGTGCGCCGAGAACGTCCGGTACGTGGACCCGATGGCGGCGGTCGACGGCCGGGCGGCGCTGGACGCGCTGGTCGAGGGGGTGCGCAAGCAGTTCGGTGGGCTGGTGTTCAGCCTGGGCGGGCCGGTGGACGCGCACCACGACCAGGCGCGGTTCACCTGGCATCTGGGTGCGCCGGGGGAGGAACCGTTGGTGATCGGGTTCGACGTCGTCGTGCGGGACACCCAGGACAGGATCATCACCGTGTACGGGTTCCTGGATCGCGTTCCCGGTCATTAGCCCATCACGTGGCCGCCGTTGACGGCGATCCGTTCGCCGGTGACGAAGCGGGCACCGTCCGAGGCGAGGAACGCGACCACGTCGGCGACCTCGGCGGGCGTGCCCATCCGGGCCAGCGGCACGTCCCGCCGGTACCGCTCGACGTGCTCGGCGCCGATGGCGGCGTGCCGTTCGACCGGGATCCAGCCGGGCGCCACCAGGTTGACGGTGATGCCGAGCGGACCGATTTCCCGGGCCCAGGTGCGGGTCAGGGAGAGCTGGGCGGCCTTGGCGGCGGCGTACGCGGACATGCCCGGCTCGGCCCGCTCCGGCATGTCCGATCCGATCTGGACGATCCGGCCGCCGCCGAGCCGTCGCATCCCGGGCAGGGCCGCCTGCATCAGCAGGGTCGGGCTCTTCACGAAGAAGCGCAGCTGGTCGAGGTGGTGCTCCCAGGTGACCTCGGTGGCCGGGCGGGACGGCTGGGGTCCGGTCGCGTTCGGCACCAGCACCCGGACCGGGCCGAGCCGGGCCTCGACGGCGGGGAGCAGCGCGGCGACGTCGTCCTCGTCGGTGACGTCGGCACGGAACGCCGCGGCCGTCCCGCCGGCCGCCACGATGCTGTCGACGACCCGTGCGGCGTCCTCCGGGTCGGGCAGGTGGTTGACCGCCACCGGCCAGCCGTCGGCGGCCAGGCGGCGGGCGATGTGCGCGCCCAGACCGCGGGACGCGCCGGTGACCAGGACCGAACCCTGCGATGCCATCGGACCTCCCGGACCGGTGTCGGATGTCGCCGGGTCCCGGGCCGGTGTCCGGTCTGCCGGGACGGTGTCAGTGGCGCCGGACGGCCTCTTCGACGACGTCGAGGACCCCGGCCAGCTCGCCCGGGGGCCGTCCGGTCGCCAGGTGCAGCACCAGCCCGTCGTAGGCCAGCTCGAGGAACTGGGCGAGCATGTCCACCGGGACGTCCAGGCGGAGCACACCGGCCTCCCGCTGGCGTTCCAGGCGCTCGCGGGTGGCCTCGGCGATGGCGGCGGAGCGTTCGGCCCAGCGCTTGGCGAACGCCGGGTCGGTCCGTAGCCGGTGCGAGACCTCCAGCTGGGTGCCGAGCCAGCCGGCCGTGTCACCGTCGCTGGAGCCGGCCCGGTCGAGCAGGTCGCGCATCACCTGGACCAGGCCGTTGCGGGCGACGGTCTCGACCATCGCGGCGGCGTCGTCCTCGGCGGTCGCGAGGAACAGCGACTCCTTGTCACGGAAATGGTGGAAGATCGCACCACGGGACATGCCTGTCGCCTCCTCGAGACGACGAACGGTGGCACCCTCGTAACCGTACCGGGCGAAACAACCGCGGGCGGCGCTGAGGATTTCGTGGCGACGCGCGTCTAGCTGATCCTGACTCACCCTGGGCACATGCTGATCGTGTCATGGGCCCGGGGACCGTTGCAATCCGTACGTACGGCTTCCAATTGTGTCGCGCCCCTCGATCGGATGATGCGAATTTCGTCATGGAACGGGGGCATTGTTAACGGTCCTGGGCTGTTCGGCTCCGTGAGCGCTCACGTACAGTGCCCGCGTGCCTCTAGTCTTGCTCGCACTGGACGACACCCTGCTCGACCGCAGTGGTGCGTTCCGTCTGTGGGCCAAAGGCTTCATCGACGAGATCTCCGCACCCCAGGAGGACCTGGAGTGGCTTGTCTCGGTGGACGCCGACGGGCTCACCTCACGGTGGGACCTGGCCGACCTGATATGTGACCGCTACCAGCTCAAAGTTCCGTCGATCGATCTGGTCGACGAGTTGTACGAGGGGCCCCTGGCATTCGAGCGCCTGGATCCGCTGGTCGGGTGCGCATTGGAGATCGCCGCTGACGCCGGGATCGTCCCGGTGGTGGTCACCAATGGCAACTCCGAACAGCAGGAAGGGCGGATCCGGCGTACGGGGCTGGACCGTTATGTCGCCGATTGGGTGATTTCCGAGCAGTGCGGGGTGAGCAAGCCGAACCCGCGCATCTTCGCGCTCGCCGCCCAACGGGTCCGGATGCGGCTCGCCGGCGCCTGGGTGGTCGGGGACAGCCCGGAGGCGGACATCGGTGGCGCGGCCGCGCTGGGCCTACCGAGCGTCTGGCTGCACCGGGGCCGGGAGTGGATGGACACCCGGTTCGCGCCGACACGCATCGTCGGCAACGTGATCCAGGGTCTGTCGGCGATCATGGCCACACGGTGATGTAAATGGGTTGCGCGGATCGTCGGGATCCGTAAGAGTTTGGCCCGCGCCGGTCGTGGCGTGTCGTCAAGGGCCTGTGCCCGCGAGAGAGAAGGGGGTGGACCCCATGGCTGTCTTTGTGATGCCTGCAGTCCTGCCTTCCCCAGTTGAATCTTTCTCCGAGGAGACCCTTCAGTGCGCGAGCACGACTCTGACGGCCCGGCCACCCTGCGCCGCGGACGCCGCAAGTTCGACGACGACGAATCCGACTTCCTGAAGCGGGGCCGGCTCGAGCCGGCCCTGAAAGAAGACCCCGACCTGCCCGACGAGGGCGACGGCTGGTCCACCTGGGACGCCGCTGAGCAGGGTCCCGACCCACGGCCCGACTGGGTCCGCACCGAGCACGGCGCCGTGGACACCGAACTCGGCATTCTCAAGACCGGCAAGGAAGCCGACGTCTTCCTGGTCCGGCGCTACCTGCCGTCCACCGGCGCGTTCAGCATGCTGGCCGCCAAGCGTTACCGCGACGGCGAACACCGGATGTTCCACCGCGACGCCGGTTACCTCGAAGGGCGCCGGGTCCGCCGGTCCCGGGAGATGCGGGCGATGACCAACCGCACCTCCTTCGGCAAGGAGCTGATCGCCGGGCAGTGGGCGGCCGCCGAGTTCGGCGCGCTCAGCCGACTGTGGCAGGTCGGCCAGGAGAGCGGGCTGATCTGCGTGCCCTACCCGGTGCAGCTGATCGGCACCGAGGTCATGCTGGAGTTCGTCGGCGACTGGGAGACCGGTGAGGCGGCTCCCCGGCTCGCGCAGGTGCGGGCCGACGACGATACGCTGGCCGACCTGTGGCGGCAGATGACCGACGCGCTGTCGGTGCTGGCCCGGGCGCAGGTCGCCCACGGGGACCTGTCGCCGTACAACATCCTGGTCCACCGAGGGCGACTCGTCCTGATCGACCTGCCGCAGATCGTCGACGTGATCGCCAACCCGCGAGGCGGCGAGTTCATCGCCCGCGATGTGCACAACGTGGCGAACTGGTTCCGGGCCCGCGGGCTTGCGGTCGACGCGGACGGGCTGGTCGAGCGTCTGCGCTACGAGGCGGGGCTCCGGTGAGCGCCGCGGATTCGCTCCGGGCCGGGCGGTCGCTCCTGCTCGCGGTCGGCCCGCTGGTCCTGCCGGCCGGTCCCACGGGACGGTCGGTGGCTCGCCCGGGCGGCGCCACGACGACGGAGACCGGTCCCGGGGCGGTGGCCCGTGCCGGGACGGCGGTGCGCGCCGGGACGACAGCCGGTCCGAAGGCGCAGGTCGTGCCGGGGGCCCGGACCGGTCGGCGTACCTGGTGAGACCCGCGGGGACGCCGGTGCCCGCGGACGGTCGCGAACGGTGGCCGGCTCGTCCGTGGGCCGCGGGTGCTGCGGCCGTCGTGGGGCGACGGCCGCAGCCGGGTCACTGGATGTAGCCCTCGACCTCGCTGACGGAGTGGGCGTTCTCCGCGTCCGGGTCGTTGCCGACGTCGCGGGCGGCACGGCGCCGGCGCAGCAGGTCCCAGCACTGATCCAGGGACTCCTCCAGTGCCTTGAGCCGGGCGTGCTCCTCGTCGGAGGAGATCGTGCCCTGGCTCAGGGCCTGACGGAGCTGGTGTTCCTCGTCGACGAGCCCGCTGATCCGGGACAGCACAGTCTTGTCATCCATTCCCGAATCCTATTCACCGGCGGGCGGGGAGAGGCGACTCACCGGGGTGGTGACCGTGGGCGCAACCATTTACGCAGGTCGCCCGGTGGCCTGAGCGTTTCGGACGCGCAGCGGCCGGCGAAGACCGCCGGGCCCTCGGCGGGAGCGACGGTCCGTACCCACCACCCCGCTACGACATCGATCTTCCGATTCTGATCGGGAAACCCGCGGGGAGGACCGTCGGGAAGCAGAACGCCCCGCCTTCCACAACGGAAAGCGGGGCGTCGGCGTGCTGCGTCAGCCGCGGAGCATCTTGCGGAGGACGTACTGCAGGATGCCGCCGTTGCGGTAGTAGTCCGCCTCGCCGGGCGTGTCGATGCGGACGACCGCGTCGAATTCCTTGCCCGAGTCCGTCGTCACCTTGACCGTGCGCGGCGTGGAGCCGTCGTTGAGCTCGGTCACGCCGGAGATCGAGAAGGTCTCGGTGCCGGTGAGGCCGAGCGACTCGGCGTTCTCGCCCTGCGGGAACTGCAGGGGCAGGACGCCCATGCCGATCAGGTTGGAGCGGTGGATGCGCTCGTAGCTCTCGGCGATGACGGCGCGGACGCCCAGGAGCATGGTGCCCTTGGCGGCCCAGTCGCGCGACGATCCCGAGCCGTATTCCTTGCCGGCCAGGATGACCAGCGGGACGCCGGCTTCCTGGTACGCCACGGAGGCGTCGAAGATCGTGCTCTGCTCGCCGGTCAGGTGGTTGAGCGTGAAGCCGCCCTCGACCCCGTCGAGCAGCTGGTTGCGCAGCCGGATGTTGGCGAAGGTGCCACGGATCATGACCTCGTGGTTGCCGCGGCGCGAGCCGTAGCTGTTGAACTCGGCGCGCGGGACGCCGTGCTCGGCGAGGTACTTGCCCGCGGGCGAGTCCGGCTTGATCGAGCTGGCCGGGGAGATGTGGTCGGTGGTGACCGAGTCGCCCAGCTTGGCGAGGACGCGCGCGCCGGCGATGTCCTTCACCGGGGACGGGTCGGCCTGCATGCCCTCGAAGTACGGGGGCTTGCGGACGTAGGTGGAGTCCTCGGACCACTCGAACGTCTTGCCGGTCGGGGTGGGCAGTGACTGCCACTGCTCGTCGCCGGCGAAGACGTCCTGGTAGGCGGCGCTGAAGCCTTCGGCGCCGATCGCCGAGGAGATGACGTCGTCGATCTCCTTGGAGCTCGGCCAGATGTCGTCGAGGTAGACCGGGTTGCCGTCGCTGCCGGTGCCGAGGGGCTCGGTGGTGATGTCGATGTCCATCGAGCCGGCCAGGGCGTAGGCCACGACGAGCGGCGGGGACGCCAGGTAGTTCATCTTGACGTCCGGGTTGATCCGGCCTTCGAAGTTGCGGTTGCCGGAGAGCACCGAGACCGCGGTCAGGTCGGCCTCGTTGATCGCCGCCGAGACCTCCTCGGGCAGCGGCCCGGAGTTGCCGATGCAGGTGGTGCAGCCGTAGCCGACCAGGTTGAAACCGATCTTGTCCAGGTACGGCGTGAGGCCGGACCGGTCGTAGTAGTCGGAGACGACCTTGGAGCCGGGGGCGAGGGTGGTCTTGACCCACGGCTTGCGGGTCAGGCCCTTCTCGACCGCCTTCTTGGCGAGCAGCGCCGCACCGATCATCACCTGCGGGTTCGAGGTGTTGGTGCAGGAGGTGATCGCGGCGATGACGACGGCGCCGTGGTCCAGCTCGTAGGTCACACCGTCGTCACCCTTGACCACGGTGGGCTTGGAGGTGCGGCCGGCGGCGCCGAGGGCGGCGCTGAAGGCATGCGGCTTGTCGGCCTCGTCGGAGACGCCGTTGGCGGGCGCGTCGGAAGCCGGGAACGATTCCTCGCTGGCCTCGTCGGCGTGGCCGTGCGGCGCGGTGTAGTTCGGCAGCGCACCACGGAAGGCCTGCTTGGCCTCGGAGAGCAGGACCCGGTCCTGCGGGCGCTTCGGGCCGGCCAGCGACGGGACGATCGTCGACAGGTCCAGCTCGAGCTTCTCCGAGTAGTCCGGCTCGGCGTTCGGGTCCAGCCACAGGCCCTGGCGCTTCGCGTACGCCTCGACGAGCGCGACCTGCGCGTCGGAGCGGCCGGTGAGCTTCAGGTAGTCGATGGTCTGGTCGTCGATCGGGAAGATCGCGACGGTGGAGCCGTACTCCGGCGACATGTTGCCGATGGTCGCGCGGTTGGCCAGCGGCACCGCGCTCACGCCGGGGCCGTAGAACTCCACGAACTTGCTGACCACGCCGTGCTTGCGCAGCATCTCGGTGATCGTGAGGACGAGGTCGGTGGCGGTGGTGCCGGCCGGGGCCTCGCCGAACAGCTTGAAACCGACGACCCGCGGGATCAGCATGCTGACCGGCTGGCCCAGCATGGCGGCCTCGGCCTCGATGCCGCCGACGCCCCAGCCCAGCACACCCAGGCCGTTGACCATGGTGGTGTGCGAGTCGGTGCCGACCACGGTGTCCGGGTACGCCTGACCGTTGCGCTCCATGATCGTGCGGGCCAGGTATTCGATGTTGACCTGGTGCACGATGCCGGTGCCGGGCGGGACGACCTTGAACTCGTTGAACGCGGTCTGACCCCAGCGCAGGAACTGGTAGCGCTCGCGGTTGCGCTGGTACTCCAGCTCGACGTTGCGCTGGAAGGCGTCCTCGCGGCCGAACAGGTCGGCGATGACCGAGTGGTCGATGACCATCTCGGCGGGGGAGAGCGGGTTGACCTTGGTGGGGTCGCCGCCCAGCTCCTTGACGGCCTCGCGCATGGTGGCCAGGTCGACCACGCAGGGAACGCCGGTGAAGTCCTGCATCAGCACCCGTGCCGGGGTGAACTGGATCTCGACGTTGGGGTCGGCGTTGGAGTCCCAGCTGCCGAGCGCGGTGATGTGGTCGGCGGTGATGTTCGCGCCGTCCTCAGTCCGCAGCAGGTTCTCCAGGAGGATCTTCAAGGAGTAGGGCAGGCGCTCGTGCCCCTTCACCTTGTCGATCGTGAAAATCTCGTAGCTCGCGTCTCCGACGCGCAGCTCGCTCTTCGCACCAAAGGTGTCGAGGCTGGCCACCGTCATCTCCTTCACACCCGACGACTGGAAGTCGAAGTCTGTCGCACCGAAAGGGCGCCCTTCGGGTTAGGTATGCCTAACTCTCGGTTCACTTCTCCGGTAAACCGTACGTCCGTCTTGCTAGCCATCGCAAGGCGGGGTCCCTTCGACGATCCTCTCAGTCCCGGCGCCTCCGGGCTTCGTGTTCGCGATCGCCGATCAGCGTCCGGAAAACTGCGAAGATGTTTCGGTGACCACGATCGAGATCACCGCGGACACGTCCTCCACCGCTCTGAACAGCCCTGACTGGCTGATCGTGCACTACCACCGTGCGGACGGTGACTACGACGGCTGGCTGCTGCACGCCTGGGGTGACGTCGACGAACGCCGGCTGTACCCGGACGGTGCGCCGTTCGCCGGCGACGACGCCTACGGGCGCTTCGCCTGGGTGCGGCTCGCGCCGGGTGCCCATGAGGTGGGATTCCTGGTCGTCCACCGGGACGGCGCGAAGGACGTGACCACCGACCGCCGGGTTGCGGTCGACGCGGGCGTCGGCGAGATCTGGCTGCACGCCGGCGATCCCCGGGTGCTCACCGAGGCGCCGATGCCGGCGCCTGCTCCCGATCCCGGCTTCGCCGTGATCCATTACCACCGGCCGGACGGTGACTACGGCGAGTGGGGTCTGCACTGCTGGGAGGGTGTTCCGGAGCCGTTGAAGACCTCGTGGGGTACGCCCAAGGCGCCCGATCGCTACGACTCCTTCGGTGCGGTCTTCGAGGTTCCGGTGCGGGCCGGCGCGGTGGGGCTGCGGTTCGTGCTGCACCGTGGCGAGGAGAAGGACCTCCCGGACGACCAGCGGCTCGACCTGACCGTGGCCCGGGAGGTGTGGGTGACCGCCGGAGTGGCGGCGCCGGTGCGCCCGGACCTCGGCACGCTCGGTCCGGAGCTGGATGCGGCGCGGTCGTTCGCGGTGTTCCTGGACCGGGGCACGCTGGCGCTGCCGGAGTGGATGGTCGCTGTCGACTTCTCCCTGGGTTCGCTGCCGTTGGTGCCTCGCCCCGGGGGCCTCTTCCAAGCGCAAAGTCGGAAATTTCCGCACTTGAGATCTTACCGAGCCTTTGCCATTCCGGAAATGTCGGACTTGGCGTTGGCGGAACTTCTCCGTGATCAACTGGTGGTGACCGGCCGGGATCGTGACGGGCGGGAAGTCGCACGAACGGGCGTGCAGCTGGCGGGAGTGCTCGACGAGCTCTACGCCGACGCGCTCGACGTGCCGCTCGGCCCACAACTCGACGGCGACGACCCGCACCTCGCCGTCTGGGCGCCGACCGCCCGCGAGGTCGCCCTGGAACTGTTCCGGACCGTCGACGACGAGCCGAAGGTCCTGCCGATGGACCGCGACGACACCACCGGCGTCTGGTCCCTTCCGGTCAAACGCAAGTGGTTCGGCCGCTACTACCGGTACCGCGTCGAGGTCTGGCACCCGGCCGCCCAGCGGATCGTCACCACCAGCGTCACCGACCCGTACTCGATCTCGCTCGCCGCCGGCTCCACGCACAGCCAACTCGTCGACCTGTCCGACCCGGAGCTGTGCCCGCCGGGCTGGAACACCGGCGGGGAGCTGCCGCCGGTCGCCCCGGCCCGGATGCAGATCTCCGAACTGTCGGTCCGCGACTTCTCCATCGCCGACCCCACCGTGCCGGACGGCGAGCGCGGCACGTACCTCGCCTTCACCCACGCCGGCTCGCACGGCATGCGGCACCTGCGCTCACTCGCCGAAGCCGGCCTCACCCACGTGCACCTGCTGCCGGTCAACGACTTCGCCTCAGTGCCGGACCGGCGCTCCGAGCAGGCCGTACCCGCCTGCGACCTGGCCGCCCTGCCGCCCGACTCGGAGGCGCAGCAGGCCGCCGTGATGGCCGTCGCCGACCGGGACGGCTACAACTGGGGCTACGACCCGTGGCACTGGACCACGCCGGACGGCAGCTACGCCCACGACCCGGACGGCAGCGCCCGCGTGCGCGAGATGCGCTCGGCGGTCGCCGCCCTGCACGCGGCCGGCCTGCGGGTGGTCCTCGACGTGGTCTACAACCACACCATGCACGACGGCCTCGACCGGTTCAGCGTGCTGGACCGGCTGGTGCCCGGGTACTACCACCGGCTGCTCGCCGACGGCAGCACCGCCGAGTCGACCTGCTGCCCGAACACCGCGACCGAACACGCCATGATGGGCCGCCTCGTGGTGGACTCGCTGGTCACCTGGCGCCGGGCGTACCGGGTCGACGGGTTCCGCTTCGACCTGATGGGCCACCACCCGAAGGCGAACATCCTGGCCGCCAGGGAGGCGTTGGGGGCCGGCGTCGCCCTCTACGGCGAGGGGTGGAACTTCGGGGAGGTCGCCTACGACGCCCGGTTCGTCCAGGCCACCCAGGTCAACATGGCCGGCACCGGGATCGGCACCTTCAACGACCGGCTGCGCGACGCGGTCCGCGGTGGTGGCTCGTCCGGCGATCCGAGCGTCCGCGGGTTCGCGAGCGGTCTCGGCTCGGAGACCCCGCTGTGGCTGCACGACCAGATCAAAGTCGGACTGTCGGGGGCGCTGGCGGCGTACCGGTTCGTCACCCACACCGGCGCCGAGCACAGCGGCTCACAGATCGACTACAACGGCTCACCCAGCGGGTACGCCCACGACCCGGGCGAGGCGGTCAACTACGTCGACGCGCACGACAACGAGATCCTGTACGACGCGATGGCGTTCAAACTGCCGGTCGCGCTGGACCCGCTGGACCGGGCCCGGATGCAGGTCCTCGCCCTGTCGCTGGTGGTGCTGAGCCAGGGTGCCGGGTTCGTCGCCCTGGGCAGCGAACGTCTGCGGTCGAAGTCGCTGGACCGGAACTCGTACAACTCGGGGGACTGGTTCAACCAGATCCGCTGGGACCCGGCCGACGGGAACGGGTTCGGGGTGGGACTGCCGCCCTGGCCGGACAACGGCGACAAGTGGGACCAGGCCCGGCCGCTGCTCGGCGAGGCGTCGCTGGTCCCGCCGGTGGAGGCGGTCGAGCTGACCGCCGAACGCTACCGGGAGCTGCTGCGGATCCGCCGGTCGTCACCGGTGTTCGGGCTGCCGACCGCGGAGGAGGTGCAGCGGCGGCTGACGTTCCCGCTGGGCGGTCCGGGGGAGACACCCGGGGTGATCGTCATGTGCCTGGACGGGACCGGGCTGGACCCGCGCTGGCGGGCCGTCGTGGTGGTCTTCAACGTGACCGATCAGGCCACCCGGCAGGTGGTGCCGGACGTCGTCTCCTTGCGGCCGCACCCGGCACAGGTGTCGTCGGCTGATCCACTGCTGCGCGGGGCGGCGGCGTTCCCGGACGGTGCGGTAGAGGTGCCGGGACGGTCGGTAGCGGTGTTCGTCAGTCCGATCTGAGGGATTCACCCGTCGAAACGGCTCCAGCGGAAGCCCGGATCGCGCAGATCGCGCAACGCCCAGCGGCGGGACGCGCCCACGTGGATCCGGCGGCGATCACCCTCGCCGCCGGTCGCCACGATCAGACCCGGCGCCGCGTGGTGCACGGTGTCGTCGGCCGGGATCCGGGCCGGTTCCAGCGGCACCGGCTGCAGCGTGGCGTGGAAGCGTTCGGCCTGCTCGACGTCGACGTCGGCCCACGCCCCGAACGGGCTCTCCAGGGCCGCGGTGCTGAGCACGAACTGCAGCAGGAACCCGCTCAGCGGCTCCCGCTCGCGCAGCGGGTCCTCCTCCCGCGGCTCCGGCTCGGGACGGCCGGCCGCCTGGGCGCGAGCCCGCCGCAGCGAGGCCAGACCGTCGTACCAGACCGGCGGGTCGGGCTGCGCCAGGTCGGTGAGGATCGTCCAGGCGCCCTGGTTCTCCCGGCCGATCACGGTCAGGCCGCCGATCCAGGTCCGGTACCGGTGCGCCTCGATCAGGGTCTGCAGACGGCCCAGCATCTCCGGGCGGTCCGCGGCGATCTCGTGGAACGCGGCCAGGGCCGGCGGCAGACCCTCGGTGGCGGCCCCGGCCAGGCGGGGCGTGCCGTACCAGCCGGTGACGAAGGCGCGCAGGGCGGCGACCGGGTCGGCGGGCAGCCGGTCCAGCCAGGCGACACCCGGCAGGTCCACCTCGGCGAGCGGACGGGCCCGGTCGAGCACCTCGTACGACAGGCGCTCCTCCACCCGCAGCCCGGCCGTGGCCAGCTGCCCGGACTTGTCGAACGTCCCGTCCGCCAGATGCAGCCGGCCCAGCGACAGGTAGCCGTCGAACACCCGGACGAAACCGAGCAGCGGCCCGCGGTCCAGCAGGGTCGCCACCGGCGCGGGCAGATCGCGCAACACGATCCGGTCCGCGGTGCGCACCCCACTGCCCTGCGGCCGGTCGCCCGGCGCGATCACCACGACGCCGGCATCCGGTCCCACGAGATACTGGGCGTTCTCCGCGGAGAACCGTTCGGGGTCCGGGCCGGTGGCGGCGAGGATGTCTGCCCAGGTGCTGATCACTTCGCGAGACTAGTTGCTACGGTGCGGTCCATGGTGCTGGAAGAGATGGAGCACACCGCCCGGGAGTACGTATCCACCCAGGTCGCGCGGGGTGGACACGACTGGTTCGGTGTTGTCGAGGGTGTCGTCGAGCACCTGCACGGCTCCGCGGAGCCCGCGGAGATCCGGCGGATCGCGGTGCCACTGGCGGCCGAGGCGTTCGCCGCGCACCGGGCCGCCCAGGACGGCTGGCCGGTCTGGACCGACAACGACCGGCTCACCGACGCGTTCCGGGAGCTCGACGCGGCCGGGGTGACCGCCCGGGAGGACTTCGCCTGCTGCCGGAACTGCGGAGAGACGGACCTGGGCGGGAACGCGGCATACGCGTTCTACCACGAGCAGGACGCCGAACGGGCGGTGCGCGGCGACGGGGTGTGGATCGCCTTCGGGCCGGGCGTGGCGGCCGGCGAGCAGGTGGCGGCGGCGCTGCGGGCCGAAGGGCTGTACGTGGACTGGGACGCCGTCGCCGGGCAGCGGATCCACACCCGGGTGCGGTGGGCGCGGCGGCGGCACGGGCGGATGGCGGCGTACCCGGACCGCCCGGCGACCCGCACGATCCCGGTGGAGGTGGTCCGGGGGAGGCTGCCCGGCGCCGGTGGGGAGTACGCCGACAACGAGCTGGAGCAGGTGCTGCTGCCCTGGCTGCCGTCCGGTGTCGCGGTCCGGCTCGCGGACGGCGTGGTGGTGCACCGGGAGTTCGACCGTCTCGTCGACGATCAGGGCCGCTCCGCGGGACGGTTCCACGGCCTCCGGCTGCTGGACGGACAGCCGACCGCCGCCGAACCCGAGGCGGGACTGCTGGAGGTCACCTACGAGGCGCTGCCGGACGGGACCCGGCAGGGCGACGGCCGCCCGATGACCGCTCCGGAGGCCCGGGACGTGCTACGCGGCATGCCCCCGCGGTCCCGGTCGTGGCTGTGCGCGGTGAGCCGTTCGGAGCGGGTGGTGCAGATGGTGTACGAGGACGGCGGCCTCTGGCTGGAGACCCCGGACGTCGCCCGATCCGCCTCGGTCGGTAAGTACGCGACCCTCGACGAGGCGGAACGCATGCTTGCCGTGCTGGCCGCCGAGGACCGGGTGGCCATCGACGAGCTTCCCGGTGTGACGGTCAAACCCTGGTGATGATCGGGGGCGTGCGCGGCTGCGCTAGATTGCGCCGCGTGGCCGCCGGAGGGGTGGCCGCGGAGCGGAGGTCCCGGTGCGGTTCGCCCTGTCCCTGAGCGCGGTGGTCCTGGTCGGGCTGGCCGGCGGTTGCACCTCGTCCGACGAGTCTCCGGAGACGCCCGCGCCGTCGACCGCAGCGTCCCCGCCGGCGTGGAGCGAGCCGGCGGCGTACTCGTTCGTGCTGAGTCGCGGCTGCGACGAGAAGGCCCCGATCGGCCGCTATCAGGCCACCGTCGCGGACGGCGTGATCACCGCGGCCACACCGGTCGGCGGGGCGGCGCCCGTTCCGTCGGCGTCCGCTTCCTCGTCCGAGGAGGATCTCGGCCCGGCCAACGGCCAGGAGGGCGAGGAGATCGAGGTGCCGACCCTCGCCGAGCTCGTCGTGATGGCCGAGACGGCGAAGGAGGACGGCGCCGAGGTGACCACGGTCCAGGACGGCACCGACGGCCACCCGGTGTCGGTCAGCATCAACGTGACCGACACCGTCGACGGCGCCGAGTGCTGGTTCGTCTCCGACTACAAACCCTGACCAATCGGTGTGTGGATTTCGGGCGCCCTCGGCGCCCGAACTCACCACACGTCCTGGGGTGTGTGGATTTCGGGCGCTCTCGGCGCCCGAACTCACCACGCCTCCTGGGGTGTGTGGATTTCGGGCGTCCTGGACGCCCGAAATCGACACACGGGGTGGGTCAGCCGGGGAGGCGGGGACCGGCCTCACGCTGGGCGGCCAGCCACTGCTCGACCTCGCCGGAGGACCGGGGCAGGCCGTCCGACAGGTTCTTGCAGCCGTCCGCGGTGACCAGCACGTCGTCCTCGATCCGGACGCCGACGCCGCGCAGTTCCTCGGGCACCAGGTCGTCCTCGGCCTGGAAGTACAGGCCCGGCTCGACGGTGAGGACGTAACCCTCCTCGAGGGTGCCGTCCCGGTACGCCTCCTTGCTCGCGTTCGAGCAGTCGTGCACGTCGATGCCGAGCATGTGGCCGAAGCCGTGCAGCGTCCACCGGCGGTAGACGGTGCTGCGCTCGCTCATCGCCTCGTCCACGCTGACCGGCAGCAGGCCCAGGTCGTGCAGCCCTTCGGCGAGGACCTGCATGCACGTCCGGTGGATCTCCTTGAACGCCACCCCGGGACGGACCGCGTCCATGCCGGCCTGCTGGGAGGCGTGCACGATGTCGTACACCTGGCGCTGCAGGGGGGTGAACGTGCCGTTGACCGGGACCGTGCGGGTCACGTCGGCGGTGTAGAGGTTGTCGCCCTCGACACCCATGTCCATCAGCAGCAGCTGACCGGGAGCGGTCATGCCGGTGTTGCGGATCCAGTGCAGGATCGTCGCGTGCGGCCCGGAGCCGACGATCGAGGAGTAACCCACGTCGTTGCCGTCGTGCCGGGCACGCAGGCCGAAGACGCCCTCGAGCAGGCGCTCCTTGACCGGGCGGTCGGCGGGCAGGACCCGGGCGACGTCCTCGAAACCGGCGACGGTGGCGTCGATCGCGGCCTGCAACTGCGCGATCTCCCACTCGTCCTTGACCAGCTTGAGCTCGGAGATCACCTTGGCCAGCTCGCGGTCGCGGGGCTTGGCGCGGTCCGGCTCGTACGCCAGGATGGCGCGGTCCACGTTCGCGTCGAAGCCGCGCAGCACCCGGGTGCGGCCCGGGGCGGAGTGCGCCAGGACCGGGCCGAGACCGCCCAGCGACGCGGTCTGCAGGCCCAGCTCGGTGGACTTCTCGGCCAGGGTGTGGGTGCGCCCGACCCAGAGCTCGCCGTTGCGGTCCCGGAAGAAGCGGTCGGTCTCCTTGGAGTTGCGCTCCCGGGTGTGCAGCACCGCCTCGTGGCCGGAGGCCGTCGGGTGCAGCACCAGCACACTGTCCGGGTCGTGGTCACCGGTCAGGTAGAAGAAGTCGCTGCCGGGCCGGAACGCGTGGTCGGTGTCGTTGGCCCGGACCTTCTCGTTGCCGCTCGGGATGATCAGCGTCTCACCGGGGAAGGCCTCGGAGAGAGCCGCCCGGCGTTTGGCGTAGTTGGGGACCTCGGGCAGCGGCGAGACGGACAGGTGGTCCTCCCGCCAGCCGCTGCGCATGAACTGCAGGAACGCCTCCGGGAAGTCGGGGTCGTGCGACTCCGTCTTGGGCGTTGGCTGCGTGCCGCCGCTCTGCTCGGCCATGGTGGGGTGCCTCCGTTCCTCTCCTCGCCCCGACGGTACAGCCTGAGCGTCCGGTGGAGAGGCCCGGGACGGGCCCGGGCCCCGCGGGTCAGCGAGCCGGCTTCGAGTACTGGCTGTGCCGGGTCAGGCAGGCGACCCGGGCACCGGCCTGACCGGCCTCACCGGGGTCGGTGTGGGTGTGCTCGGTGTGCAGGACCACCGACCAGGCCGGGCGGCCTGCGTCGAAATGCCAGTTCTGCTCGGCGGTGGCGGCACCGGTGCCGTGCGCGTCGGTGGTGAAGTCCAGCCAGACCTCGTTCTCCGGGTTGGCGTACTCCGGGTCGACGGACGGCTTGCCGGGGCCGGCCGCCGGGTCGACCTCCTGCTGGTAGTGCGGTCCGGCGTCGTCCGGCAGCTTGCCGCACGGGTTGAGGTGCAGGTGGGCGCCGTACCCCCGGCTCGGTGCGAGGCCGAGCGCGGTGAGCCGGACGACGGTGGTGTCGTCGGTCTCCTCGGTGCTGAACAGGATCTTCGCGCCCTCGGGGACGGCCGCGGTGTCGTAGGTGACGGCGTCCGCGCCCGCGGCCCAGGACCGGAAGGTGCCGCCACTGACCTCGCCGGGGAGTAACGCCGCGGGCGCCGAGGCGCTGGGCGAGGGCGAGGGGGCGGCCGGGGCGGCGACGGCGGCAGAGCAGGCGGCGAGGGCCAGCGGGGCGGCGAGGATCATCAGTCGACTCATCATGGGGTGAATTGTCGCAAATTGTGCATTATCGAGATGTCGAGCACCGCCATGGTGGCCTCGTGGTGTCAGCGGCGGGGTGAGAGGCTGAGGCATGGGTTACGCGATGGTGATGGGCGAGGCGCTGATCGACCTGCTCGAGGCGGACCTCGACGGGGAACGGATCTACCGTCAGGCGATCGGCGGCGCACCCCTCAACGTCGCCGTCGGCGTTGCCCGGCTGGGCGGCCGGGTCACCTACGCGGGCACCCTGAGCGGCGACATCCTCGGCGACCGGCTGGCGGACTTCCTGCACGAGGCGGGCGTCGGCGGCGACGGGATCCGCCGGGTGCCGGTCCCCACCACCCTCGCCGTCACCACGTTCGAGGGCGCTGAGCCGAGTTTCACCTTCTACGGCGAGCCCCCGTCGTACGCGCAGCTCACCCCGGCCGACCTGGACCCGTCGACGATCGCCGGAGCGGCGGTGCTCTACACCGGCTCGATCTGCCTGCTGCGCGAGCCGTTCCGGTCCGCGGCCCGGCAGGCGTGGGCGGTGCCCGGCCCGATCCGCGTCTTCGACCCGAACGTCCGCCCCACACTGCTGCCCGGCGCGGCCGCGGTGGCCGAACTGCGCGACCTGGTCGAGGAGTTCGCCGCCACCGCCGACCTGGTCAAGCTCAGCGCCGCCGACGCGGCCGTCCTCTACGGCGACACCGATCCGGTCGAGCGGCTCGGCGCCCGGGCCGTGGTGGTGACCCGCGGCGCGGACGGCGCCCGGGTGACCGCCTTCGGCGAGAGCATCGACCTGCCCGCACCCGCGGTCGCCGCGATCGACGCCACCGGCGCCGGTGACTCGGTGATGGCCGCGCTGATCAGCCGCCTGCTCGAGCACGGACGGCCGGCCGGCGCGGACGACTGGCGCGAGCACGTCGCGTTCGCCCTGTCGGTGGCCGGCCTGGTCTGCGAACGGCCGGGCGGCGCCACCGCCATGCCCACCGCGGCGGAACTGGCCGCGCGCTGGGGCTGAGCCGCTAACCCAGCGCCCGGCCGATGAACTTCTGCCGGTCCAGTAGCACCCGCTCGATGCGGACCTCGGCGACCAGCGTCTCACCGTCGTGGACGGTCACCTCGAAGAGCAGCTTGCGCCCGTCCACCTTGGTCAGCGTGGCGGTCGCGGTCACCCGGCGGCCGACCGGCGTCGGCGCCCGGTGCTCCACCTCGGCGCGGGTGCCGACGGTGGTGACCCCGCCGGGGATCTGCCGGGCGGTCGCGGCGACCGTGGCCGCCTCGGCGAGGGCGAGAACCCGCGGTGTGCCGAGCACCGGGACGTCACCGGACCCGACCGCCTGCGCGGTGTCGGCGTCGGTGACCAGCAGCTCGACCCGCGCGCCGAGACCGGGCGAGAACTCCGGGAACTCCATCAATCGAGTTTAGTGCGGTGTGGCCTGGACGGCGCGAGCCCGACGGGAGCGGGAGGCGAGTTCGTCGGCGATCGCCCACGCCTCGGCGAGGTCCCGGTCCCGGGCGATCCCGGCCCGCCCGCCGGCCGTGTCGGCGTAGACCGTGGCCAGGCCGAGCATCCGCTGCACCGGACCCTGGACGACCCGGACGCTCTGCAGCCGGGCGTAGGGGACCAGGCTCATCTCCCGGGTCACCCGCCCCCAGCGGGTCACGAACACGTCCGGCGTGAATCCCGCACCGTGGAACCGCAGGCTGATCGGATGCAGCCAGCGGGCCCGCGACGGCGGCGGCGAGGTGGCCATCGCGGTCAGCTCCACGCCGGGCATCACGGTGGCGATCAGGGCACGCGCGGTGTCCAGGTCGCCGACCGGGAGCAGCCGGTCGGAGCTGTTGTCGTTCCCGGACTCCGGCACGGACACCCCGGCGATCTCCAGGCGCAGCATCAGCCAGCGTTTCGGGCGCCAGAGCAGCGGCCAGGTGATCCGCAGCGTCTGCACCCGCCGGGTGGGCACCACCTGGCTGCGGGTCTCGGTCAGGCCGTAGTGCAGCACCAGCCGGCCGTCCCGGTCCTGGGAGACGCGGAAACCCCAGTCGGCGAGCACCCGGCGGATCGGCTGCAGCAGCACACCGGCCATCGCGGTGACCGTGCTGGCGATGCCGACGAAGGTCCATGACCCCTCCAGCACGAACTGCATGATCACCCAGGCGAGACCGATCGGCAGGAAGAACGCCTGCGGGGTGAGCAGCTGGCTGGTCAGCAGGTTCTCGTTGCGGACCTGGTGCAGCGCGATCTCGGCGGGCGGTGCGGCGACGGGCGGCGCCGCCGGGTCCGCCGGGCTCGGGCTCTCTTCAGGAGCCACCACGGGGGTACGCCCGGAGAGCGCGAGCAGTCGCTCCCGAAGGGCACTCGCCTCCCGGACCGTCAGGTAGGCCAGTGGTGCCTCGGTCTTGCCGCCGCCGACCACCTCGAGCCGTAGCTCCGCGAGGCCGGTGATCTGGGCCAGCAGGGTCCGGCGCAGTTCCACCGACTGCAGCCGGTCGAGGGGGATCGCCCGGGTACGCCGCCAGATCAGGCCCTCGGTGACCCGCAGTTCCCGGCCGACCACCTGGTATCCGGTGGTGAACCAGCCGATCACCGAGAAGATCACGACGGCGACCGCGAGGGCGGCCACCACCATGGCGAAGTGCAGCGGGCCGAGCTGGGACAGCGTCTGCCAGGAGAGCGCGGCGACGATGACCACCAGGCTCTTGGCGCCCTTGAGGAGCGGGCTCAGTGGGTGCAGCCGCTGCCGGGGTTCCGCCTCCGCGGGTGGCCGGGCGGGCGGCAGGGCCTCGTTCTCGGTGGGCAGGCCGGGGTACGGCGGCGGGGTGACGGTCTTTTCCGGGCCGGTGGGGGCGTTCTCTTCCAGGCCGGTGGGCGCGGGCTCTTCCGGGCCGGTGGGCGCGGGGTGGAGAGGTCCGGTGCTGGTCACAGGCCCTCGGCCCGGTCCTCGCCGAGGGCGGTCAGCCGGTCGCGCAACCGGGCCGCCTCCTCGGGTGGCAGCCCGGGGACCCGGGCGTCGCTGGCCGCCGCGGCGGTGTGCAACTGGACGGTGGCCAGCCCGAACGCCCGCTCCAACGGTCCGGCGGTGACGTCCACGTACTGCATCCGCGCGTACGGGACGATGGACAGGTGCCGGACCAGCAGGCCGTGCCGGACCAGCAGGTCGTTGTCGCGTTCGGCGTATCCCCAGGCCTGGACCGCGCGGGCGGCCACCACCACCCGCCAGATGCCGGTCAGCACCTCGACGCCGAGCGCGACCAGCCAGGCCGGATGTTCGGCGAAGAACCAGCCGGTGATCAGGCCGGCGGCGAACACCACGGTCCAGGTGACGATGCCGATCAGCTGCACCCAGAACAACTTGCCGGAGACCGGGCGCCACTCGACGGTGTCCGGCCATGGTTCGAGAGCATCGACAACGGTACGTACCGACGGGTCACTCACAACGTGAAGCCTAGGAGATGTCCGCCTGCTCCGCCGCGCCGAAGGGGGTGACCTCGCGCAGGAATCCGCGCCGGGACAGGAACTCGGACAGGCTGTCCTTGTGGTCGATGCAGGCCAGCCAGGTCTTGCGGTAGTCCGGCGTGTGCAGTTTCGGGTTGTTCCACCGCAGCTGCCACGTGGCTGCCGCCCGGCATCCCTTGGCGGAACACTGGGGGTCCAACTGTCGACGCGGGGAAAAGAGATCCTCGACCATGCTGTCCTCAACCATGCCGTCACACCGTAGTTCGCAGGACGGATGGGAGTTTTAGCGCCGGGCGGCCACGGGGGAAGCCGCCCGGCGACGAGCCAAATGCTACACGCTTCAGATCCGCGCGTATCCACCCGGTTACCGTGCCCGAACCGGCGGATCGCGCAGAAAGATCAACACGACCGGCCTATGGTGCTCGTCGCGGCACATAGCCGCCTCTGCTAGGAAGCTTTCAGTCGGATCGTGTAAGTCTTGGACGTCGGCACCCGCGCCGGCGCCTCATACCGTTGTGGAGGACCGGTGTCGCAGCCGAGCACGCCCGAGACCGAGACCAGTCCGGACGCCGCAGCGCCGGTGCCGCCCGCGCAGGACGCGTCATTGCTCGAGCGGGCGATGTTCGAGGTCAAGAGGGTCATCGTCGGCCAGGACCGGATGGTCGAGCGGATGTTCGTGGCGCTGCTGGCGCGCGGGCACTGTCTGCTCGAGGGGGTTCCCGGCGTGGCCAAGACCCTCGCCGTGGAGACCCTGGCCAAGGTGGTCGGCGGATCGTTCTCCCGGGTGCAGTTCACCCCCGACCTGGTGCCCTCCGACATCATCGGCACCCGGATCTACCGGCAGACCAGTGAGAAGTTCGACGTCGAGCTGGGCCCGGTGTTCGTCAACTTCCTGCTCGCCGACGAGATCAACCGTGCGCCGGCCAAGGTGCAGTCGGCGCTGCTCGAGGTGATGGCCGAGCACCAGGTGTCGATCGGCGGCAAGAGCTACGACGTGCCCGACCCGTTCCTGGTGATGGCCACCCAGAACCCGATCGAGCAGGAGGGCGTCTACCCGCTGCCCGAGGCGCAGCGCGACCGCTTCCTGATGAAGATCGTCGTGGGCTACCCGACGGACAGCGAGGAGCGCGAGATCGTCTACCGGATGGGGGTCAGCGCGCCCGAGCCGCAGCAGATCTTCACGCCGGACGACCTGCTCGCCCTGCAGCGCCGGGCCGACCAGGTCTTCGTGCACAACGCGCTGGTCGACTACACGGTCCGGCTGGTGCTGGCCACCCGCGCCCCGGCCCAGCACGGCATGCCCGACGTCGCCCAGCTGATTCAGTACGGCGCCAGCCCGCGCGCCTCGCTCGGCATCGTCCGGGCCACCCGGGCGCTGGCCCTGCTCCGCGGCCGCGACTACGCGCTCCCGCAGGACCTGCTCGACGTCGCCCCGGACATCCTGCGGCACCGACTGGTGCTCAGCTACGACGCGCTCGCCGACGACATCCCGGCCGACCAGATCGTGGCCCGGATCATGCAGGCCGTCCCGATGCCGTCGGTCGCCTCCCGCCAGGGCGTCTCGCCGAACGGCCAGGGCATGCCGAACGGCCAGGGCATCCCGGGCGGTCCCGGCATGCCGAACGGGCAGGGCATCCCGAACGGCCTGGCCGGACCCGGCGTTCCCGGTGGTCCGAACGGGGTGCAGCCGACCAGCGGGGTCCCGGCGGCACCGTTCGACGGACGCCAGCCCTACCCGCAGGGCGGCGGAGCATGGCACGGTCAGTCGTGACCGGACGGGAGGAGGCGGCGTGAGCACACCGGGCGCGGAGACACCCCTCGCCCCGGACGAGGCGGCCCGCGGCGAAGCCGTGCTGAGCCGCCTCCAACTGCTGGTCACCCGCAAACTGGACGGTCTGCTCCAGGGCGACTACGCGGGCCTGCTGCCCGGCCCGGGCTCCGAGGCCGGCGAGTCCCGGGAGTACCGCCCCGGCGACGACGTGCGCCGGATGGACTGGCCGGTCACCGCCCGGACCACGATGCCGCACGTGCGGCGGACGGTCGCCGACCGCGAACTGGAGACGTGGCTGGCGGTCGACCTCTCCGCCAGTCTCGACTTCGGCACGGCCCGGTGGCTCAAACGCGACCTGGTGATCGCCGCGGCCACCGCGGTCACACACCTGACCGCACGCGGCGGCAACCGGATCGGCGCGGTCGTGGGCACCGGCTCCGGCGTACCCGACAAGGGTCCCGGCACGAGCTGGTGGCGCCGCAGGACGGCGACGGCGCCCGCGCCGCCCCCGCAGGCCCCGGTGGTCCGGATGCCGGCCCGGCCCGGCCGCAAGGAGGCGCAGGGCCTGCTCCGCGCGATCGCCCGCACCGAGATCCGGCCCGGGCGCACCGACCTGGGCGCCCTGATCGACATGCTCAACCGGCCACCCCGCCGGCGCGGCGTGGCCGTGGTGATCTCCGACTTCCTGTCACCGGTGGACGGCTGGGCACGCCCGGTCCGCAAGCTCGGCGTCCGGCACGACGTGCTGGCCATCGAGGTCGTCGACCCCCGCGAACTGGAGCTCCCCGACGTCGGCGTGCTGACCCTGGCCGACCCGGAGTCCGGTGTGCTGCACGAGGTGCAGACCTCCGATGCCGGGCTGCGCCGGCGGTACGCCGCCGCGGCGGCCGAGCAGCGCGCCGAGATCGCCCGGGCACTGCGGGCCGCCGGAGCGGCCCACCTGCGGCTGCGTACCGACACCGACTGGCTGCTCGACATGGTCCGCTTCGTGGCCGCTCAGCGCCACGCCCGTACCCGAGGGACCACACGATGATCCGTTTCCTGGAGCCCTGGTGGCTGCTGACGCTGCTGCCGGTCGTCGCGATGGCCGGCCTGTACGTCTGGCGCCAGTTCCGCAAACGCCAGTTCGCGATGCGCTTCACCAACGTCGACCTGCTGCGCACCCTCGCGCCGAAGGGCCTCGGCTGGCGGCGGCACGTCTCGGCCGGTGCGTTCCTGCTGATGCTGGGCGCCCTCGCGGCGGCGACCGCCCGGCCCTCGGTCGACACCGAGCAGCCGCTCGAACGGGCGACCGTGATGCTCGCCATCGACGTGTCGCTGTCGATGCAGGCCGACGACGTGGCGCCGAGCCGCATCGAGGCCGCGCAGGAGGCGGCCAAGGCGTTCGTCAGCGAGCTGCCGGAGGGCTACAACCTGGGCCTGGTGTCGTTCGCGAAGGCGGCGAACGTGCTGGTCTCGCCGACCAAGGACCGGTCCGCGGTGATCAGCGCGATCGACGGCCTGACCCTGGCCGAGGCGACCGCGACCGGTGAGGCGGTGTTCACCTCGCTGGACGCCATCCGGACGGTGCCCTCGGACGGCGCCGACGGTGCCCCGCCCGCGCGGATCGTGCTGCTCTCCGACGGTTACCGCACGTCCGGCCGGTCGATCGAGGACGCGGCGACCGCGGCGGCGCAGGCCAACGTGCCGGTGTCGACGATCGCGTTCGGCACCGACAGCGGGGTGGTGGACATCCGCGGGTCGGTGCAGCGGGTGCCGGTGGACCGGGTCTCGCTGCAGGATCTGGCCGACTCGACCAAGGGTTACTTCTACGAGGCCGCGTCGGTGACCGAGCTGAAGCAGGTCTACGAGGACATGGGCAGTTCGATCGGGCACCGGACCGAGCCGCGCGAGGTGACCCAGTGGTACGCGGCCGCAGGCCTGTTCCTGGGTCTGGTCGGCGCGGCGATGAGCCTGCTCTGGACGTCCCGCCTGCCGTGAGGTGAGCGCGCGCGCCGCCCGGTCAGGGGGCGGCGTGCGCGAGCACGAACAGTACGACCACCCAGGCCGAGAGCAGGGTGAATCCGAGTGGCGCGACGAAGTTCTTCATGATGAACCAACTTCCGCTGGTGACTTTGCGGGGGAGAGCGCGCAAATCACGTGCGGCCGTATCCCGGCACCCGGCGTCGTGGCGCACACGACCGGTCCGGCCCGAGCGCGAGGCGGCGGGCCGTGGGTGCGGGACAGGGAGGTCTGGTCAGCGGTCAGAAACGCTGACGAGCGTCCCGGCCGCGACTAGGAGGATCGCTATCTCGCACAGCGATCACCTCCGTCAAGTCGTCGGGCCAGGAACCGTGTGGGAGCGTACTCCTTAAGTACCACTTAAGAAAATCGGGTCACTCTCCCGCGGCGACGAGCCCCGACTCGTAGGCGAAGACCACCGCCTGGGCGCGGTCGCGCAGGGAGAGTTTGCCCAGCACACGGCCCACATGGGTCTTCACGGTCTGTTCCGCCACCACCAGCTCGGCGGCGATCTCCTGATTGGAGCGGCCGCGGGCGATCAGGCGCAGCACGTCGGTCTCCCGCGGGGTGAGCCCGTTGAGCTGAACCGGACGGATCCGGTCACGGTGCGGCCGGGCGGCGAACTCGGCGATCAGCCGCCGGGTCACCGAGGGGGCGAGCAGCGCCTCGCCGGACGCGACCACCCGGACCGCGTTGATCAGGTCGGCGGCCGGGGCGTCCTTGAGCAGGAACCCGCTGGCTCCGGCGCGCAACGCCTCGTAGACGTAGTCGTCCAGGTCGAACGTGGTGAGGATGAGCACCTTCGGGCAGCCGGTGCCGGTGGCCGCGCCCGGGGCGAGCAGCCGGCGGGTGGCCTCCAGACCGTCCATCACCGGCATCCGGACGTCCATCAGCACGACGTCCGGGTTCAGGGCCCGGGTGGCGGTGATCGCGGCCGCCCCGTCCGCGGCGTCGCCGACCACCAGCAGGTCGGGCTGGGCGGCGAGCAGTGCCCCGAAGCCCTGCCGGACCATCGCCTGGTCGTCCACGATCAATACCGTGATCATCGAGTCTCCGGTCGCCGGGGGATGCGGGCCGCCACCCGGTACCCGCCGTCGCCGTCGGGTCCGGCCGTCAGGTCGCCGCCGAGAAGGGTGACACGCTCGCGCATGCCGATCAGGCCGTGGCCCGTCCGGTTGCGGCCGGGTTCGCTGGTGAGCTCGTTGACGACGTCCACCAGCAGGGCGTCGTCGCCGAGGCGGATGCCGAGCCGGACCGTGCCGCCGGGGGCGTGCCGGGCCGCGTTGGCGAGCGCCTCCTGCACGATCCGGTACGTCGCCAGTCCGCTCGCGTCCGAGACACCGTCGACCTCCGCCACGGAAGCCTCCAACGGCAGTCCGGCCTTCCGCGCGGTCGCCACGAGATCGGTGATCTGCGCGTACCCCGGCTGGGGTTGCTTCTCGGCCTCCGCGTCCTCGGCGCGCAGCGCACCGAGCAGGCGGCGCATGTCGGTGAGGGCGGACCGGGCGGTCGTCGCGATCCCGGCCATCTCCTGACGGGTCTCGTCGTTCATCCCGTCCACCCGGTACGGCGCGGTCTCCGCCTGCACCGCGATCATCGACATGTGGTGCGCCACCACGTCGTGCATCTCCCGGGCGATCCGGGCGCGCTCCTCCAGCACCGCCCGCCGGGCCCGCTCCAGCTCGGTGATCTCGGACATCTCCCGGGCGCTACGGCGCCGCGAGACGATGTCGCCGAGCGCGGCGATCGCCACCAGCAGCACCGCCACACCCCACGCGTTGGACGGCGGCGTGAACAGGAAGACCGGGCACAGGCTGAGGCCGGTCGCCCAGAGCGTGACCGCCGACTCGCTGGTCGCGGCGAGACGGAGCAGGACGAACAGGAAACCGAGGATCTGCACGGTGGCCCACGGCCAGCTCTCCTGCGCCGTCGTGCCGAGCACGCCGAGGAACAGCATCACGAAACCGAGCCGCCACGCCCACACCGGTAACCGCAGCGCGAGCGGCACCGGGACCACCGCACCGGCCGCCAGCAGGGTCGTCAGCCAGGACGGAAGATCACGGTTGGCGGCCAGGTATTCGGCGTCCGCGAATCCGAGCCCGACCATCGAGAACAGCAGCACGGGCACCACGTACGTCGATCGGCGACCCGCTGGCCTGGGAGTTTCCTGCTTGAACGTTAGGTAAGTCAGCGGCCCCGTCACTCCGCCTCCGGACCGCGGGCCGTTAGTCTCCATTCCCAGCAGGGTAGGGCGGTCACGAAAGGCTGTCGTGCCCCCGACCCCGTCGAAGGGATGCGTTGTGGCTCGCACCGTTCTGGTGACCGGAGGAAACCGCGGCATCGGCCTGGCCATCGCCCAGGCGTTCGCTGCGCAGGGTGACCGGGTGGCGGTGACCCACCGTGGTTCCGGCGCACCCGAAGGCCTGTTCGGGGTGCAGTGCGACATCACCGACTCGGCGGCCGTCGACGCCGCCTTCACCTTCGTCGAGAACGAGCTCGGCCCGATCGAGGTCCTCGTCGCGAACGCCGGCATCACCGACGACACGCTGCTGCTGCGGATGTCCGAGGAGCAGTTCGAGCGGGTCATCGACACCAACCTGACCGGCGCCTACCGGTGCGCGAAGCGGGCCAGCGGCAAGATGCTGCGCGCCAAGTGGGGCCGCATGATCTTCATTTCCTCGGTCGTCGGCCTGTACGGCGGACCCGGCCAGGTGAACTACGCGGCGAGCAAGGCCGGCCTCGTCGGCATGGCCCGCAGCATCACCCGTGAACTGGGCACCCGCAACATCACCGCGAACGTGGTGGCGCCCGGCTTCATCGAGACGGAGATGACCGCCGTCTTGCCGGAGTCGCGCAAGGCCGAGATCATCAAGTCCGTCCCGGCCGGTCGCCTGGCCAGCACGGACGAGGTCGCCGCGGCGGTGACCTTCCTGGCGAGCGACAGTGCGGCGTACATCTCGGGCGCCGTGATCCCCGTTGACGGGGGCCTCGGCATGGGGCACTGATTTTTCCGAGAGACTTTTCAGGAGAGAAAACTTGTCTGGACTGCTGGCCGGAAAACGGCTGCTCGTCACCGGCGTGATCACCGACGCCTCGATCGCCTTCTCGGTGGCGAAACTCGCGCAGGAGGCCGGGGCCACCGTCGTGCTCACCGGCTTCGGCCGGCTCTCGCTGGTGGAGCGGATCGCCAAGCGCCTGCCCGAGCCGGCGCCCGTCATCGAACTGGACGTGACCAACCCCGAGCACCTGGAGAGCCTGCCCTCCCGGGTTCGTGAGCACGTCGACGGACTGGACGGCGTTGTCCACTCCATCGGCTTCGCTCCGCAGAGCGCGCTCGGCGGCACCTTCCTCGAGACGCCGTGGGAGGACGTGGCGCAGGCACTGCACGTGTCGACGTTCTCGTACAAGTCCCTGGCCATCGCCTGCCTGCCGATGATGGACGCCGGTGGCTCGATCGTCGGCATGACCTTCGACGCGACCAAGGCCTACCCGCTGTACGACTGGATGGGCGTCGCCAAGGCCGGCCTCGAGTCGGCGTCCCGGTACCTCGCGATGTACCTGGGCAAGCACGGCATCCGCAGCAACCTGGTCGCGGCCGGGCCGCTGCGGACGATGGCCGCCAAGTCGATCCCCGGCTTCAGCGAGTTCGAGGACGCCTGGACCCAGAACGCGCCACTCGGCTGGGACCTCTCCAACCCGGAGGCGACCGCCAAGGCCGTGTGCGCCCTGCTGTCCGACTGGTTCCCGGCCACCACCGGTGAGATGGTTCACGTCGACGGCGGTTTCCACGCCCGATACGCCTGACCGCCGGGGCTGGGGCCGCCCGGTGGTGGCAGGATGGGCGGGTGGTTTACGACGCCTTCGTCCTGCTCTCCTTCGGCGGTCCCGAAAAGCCCGATGACGTGATGCCGTTCCTGCGCAACGTGGTGCGCGGGCGCGGAGTCCCGGATGAGCGCCTCGCCGAGGTGCGCGAGCACTACATGCACTTCGGCGGGGTGTCCCCGATCAACCAGCAGTGCCGTGACCTGCTGGCCGCGATCGAGACCGAATTCGCGGCCCACGACATCACGCTCCCCACCTACTGGGGCAACCGCAACTGGTACCCGATGCTCGCCGACACCGTCGCGCAGATGCGCGACGACGGCATCGAGCACGCGCTCGGATTCGCCACCAGCGCGTACGGCGGCTACTCCTCCTGCAAGCAGTACTGGGAGGACATCGCCCAGGCGCGGGCGCACGTCGGCCCGAAAGCCCCGAAGATCGCCAAGCTGCGGCAGTTCCACGACCATCCCGGTTTTGTCGAACCGCACGCGCAGGCCGTCACCGCGGCACTGGCCACCCTCGACCCGGCCCGCCGGGCGACCACGCGGATCGTCTTCACCGCGCACTCCATCCCGGTCAGCATGGCTTCGACGGCCGGTCCGGAAGGCGGCCGGTACACCGCCCAGCTGGAGGAGACCGCGCGGCTGGTGCGGGCCGCTGCCGCCCCCGACCTCGGCTACGACCTGGTCTGGCAGAGCCGCTCCGGCCCGCCGCACATCCCGTGGCTCGAACCGGACATCAACGACCACCTGCCGATGCTCGCCGACAAGGGCGTCACCGACGTGGTGGTCAGCCCGATCGGATTCGTCTCCGACCACCTCGAGGTCATCTGGGACCTGGACAACGAGGCCAAGGACACCGCCGCCGGCCTCGGCCTGGGATACGCCCGGGCCGCGACACCGGGCGTGCACCCGCAGTTCGTGTCCATGGTGCGGGAACTCGTGCAGGAGCGTACCGATGATCGATCCCGGCCGGCACTGGGTACGCTGCCGACCTGGGACGTCTGCCCCGCGGACTGCTGCCCCCCACCCGCGCGACGAGGAGCACCCCAGTGAAGGAACGCAAGCCGATCGAGAGCTGGCTCACCGACATGGACGGCGTCCTCGTCCACGAGGGCGAACCGGTGCCGGGCGCCCCCGAATTCGTCAACCGGATGAAGGAATCCGGCAAGCCGTTCCTGATCCTGACGAACAACTCCATCTACACCCCGCGTGACCTGCAGGCCCGTCTGCTGCGCATGGGCTTCGAGGTGCCCGAACAGTCGATCTGGACGGCCGCCCTCGCCACCGCCCAGTTCCTCTCCGACCAGCGGCCGGGCGGGACGGCGTACGTGATCGGCGAAGCCGGCCTGACCACGGCGATGCACGCGGCCGGCTACATCCTCACCGAGTTCGACCCCGACTACGTGGTCCTCGGCGAGACCCGCACCTACAGCTTCGAGGCGATCACCAAGGCGATCCGCCTGATCAGCGGCGGCGCCCGGTTCATCTGCACCAACCCGGACGCCACCGGCCCCTCCAACGAGGGCCTGCTCCCGGCGGCCGGCTCGGTCGCCGCGATGATCTCCAAGGCGACGGGCGTCAAGCCGTACTTCGTCGGCAAACCGAACCCGATGATGATGCGCTCGGCGCTGAACGCGATCGGCGCGCACAGCGAGACCACCGCGATGATCGGCGACCGGATGGACACCGACGTGCTGTGCGGTCTGGAGGCGGGGCTGGAGACCATTCTGGTCCTCACCGGCATCAGCAGCCGCCTGGAGAGCGAGACCTACCCCTACCGGCCGTCCCGCATCATCAACAGTGTCGCCGACCTGATCGACGAGATCTGACAACCCTTCCCGGGTACGCCTGCCGTCGCACCCGGTTTTTGCGTGCTGATCCGCTTCGCAGGTTGCTGATCCGCCTCGCAGCTTGCTGATCCGCCTCGCAGCTTGCTGATCTGCTCCGCGGGTTGCTGATCCGCTCTGCAGCTTGCTGATTCGCTCCGCGGGTTGCTGATCCGCCTCGCAGGCCGTGGGGCCGTCAGCGGATCTTGGTGCGTTGCCCACCTGCATCGGTGGCCGACGCACCAAGGTCGGCCCGTGCTCGCTCCGTGCTCGCGCGGCGCCCGCACCGGTGTGTGCGGGTGGCCCCAGCCGTCGTCCATGGCTGCCGGCGGGCTTACGGGGCCGGTGCATGCGGCGTTGCCCCGGTCAGCCGTCGTCTATGGTCGGGCCGCCCCCTGAAAACCTGCCGTAACGCACGGCCCGGTCGGGTCGGCCGTCGGCGATGGCTGTTTCCTGGGCGAAAACGAGCCGTAGGCGACGGCTCGACCTTCCTCAGCCGTAGTACACGGCTCTGTCGAACTCAGAATTCAGCCCTGGGTCACGGCCCGCTCCGCTCGGCCGTCGTCTGCGGCTGCCTCCTCTCGGCCGGCGTCTGCTGCTGCTTCCTCTCAGCCGTCGTCTGGGGCCGCCTCCTCTCGGCCGTCGTCCGTGGTCTGGTCGTCCATGGTCGTCTTGGGCTGGCGGCGGGACGCGGAACGGTTGGGGTGGGTGGCTACGGGGCGGGCGGCGAGCCGTGGACGACGGCTGGGTAGGTGGTCACGAAGCTGGAGGGCGCCTCCGGAGGGCCAGGAGGGACAGCAGCACCACCGTGGTCAGGGCCGCTGCCAGACGGGGGTAGTCGCGGTTCAGCCACCACACGACCGGCAGCCCGATCCAGGGCACACGCCACCGCCCGGTTCCGGTGACCGCACCGACTGGCACCGGGATCCCGTCCACCACAGCGTTCGCGTCACCCTTGGTGAGCAGGGCCCCATCCGGGGTGACCCCGACGATCCGGTGCAGCACCGGCCGCCCGATCCGCCCCGGCACGCGGAACCGGATGACGTCACCCGGCTGGAACCGTGTCGGCGACGACGAGATGATCACGTCGCCGGGCTGCACGGCCGGCCGCATCGATCCGCCGGTCACGATCGACGACGACCACCCGAACAGCAGCGGCACCAGCGTCCACACCACCAGCCCCGCCCCCGCGGTGAGCGCCGCTGTCGCCCCGCCGGCGGCCAGCCGTGACAGCCGATCAGAACCGGTCATGGCGCCCCTTCGTGTGCTGTACCTGCTGTCACCGCTGCCAGCCTTCGCCCCGCCGCTGTAGCCCCGCCGCCGGCCGTCGTCCCGTCCCGCTGTCGTCCCGTGCGGCAGCTGGCAGTCGTCCGGTCCACTGCCAGCGGTCGTCCCGTCCCGCCCACTGTCAGTGGTCGTCCCGTCCCGCTGTCGTCCCGTCCCGCTCGGCTGTCGGCCGTCGTCCCGTTCCGACGCCGCCCCGATCCTGGCCGTGCTGTCACGCGGCCCGGCCTGTGGCGCGGCTCGGCTTGTGGCGCGGCCCGGCCTGTCGTACGGGAACGGTCCGCCCTGCGGTAGGTTCCACCCGTGCCAGCCTGGACCGCCACCCCTGTTCCCGCCGCGATTCCGTCGTCTGCGCCCCACGCGGGGGAGCCGCACACATGACAGCCTCCGAGGTGGTCGCCGCGGCCTGGGTGCACGTCCGCGACCGCCGAGTGCTCGTGGTGCGGGCCTCCGGCTCGGACGCCTTCTACCTGCCGGGTGGGAAGCCGGAGCCGGGCGAGACACACGCCGAGGCCGCGGCCCGTGAGGTGCGCGAGGAGGTCGGCATCCACGTCGACCCGGCGACGCTTCGCCTGTTCACCGCGATCGAGGCGCCCGCCCACAACCGGCCGCCCGGCACCCGGGTTCGCCTGATCTGCTTCATCGGCCCGGGTGCCGGTGAACCCGCCGTCGCCAACGAGATCGCCGAGCTGGCCTGGTTCTCCTCTGCCGAGCGCCCCCGCTGCGCCCCGGCCATCCAGCGACTCCTGGACGAACTCGTCGAGGCAGCCCTCATCGACTGACGGCTGCCCTGCCGCCCAGCGGTGTGAGGCGGTCGGGGTCACCGGCCAACGGCACGAAGCGGATGCCGGTCAGGCCGGGGTCAGACGGACCGCGGTGAGGACGACGATGCCGTTCGGATCGCCGCATTCGACTTTGAGAGCGAGTTTTTCCGCCCCCTCCACGCTTGCGGTCAGCGGCTGGGCGGCGGCGACCGTGGCGTTTTGCTGCCGTCCGCTCACCGAGGTGGTGATCGCCCCGTCCGGCTGCCGCTGGCCGGAGAGCGCCGTCACGTAGGTGGCCGATTCTTGATCGGTGCCGGCCGGGTACCACGGCCGGACGTCGGCCTGAAAGTCCAGGTAGCGGCCCTTCAGCGGCCAGGTGACGATGCGTTCCAGGTCGCCGGTCTGGTTGGTGGGGCAGGCGATCGCGATCGGATGGTCGGCGAATCCGGCCTGGTCCCGCACGGCCCGGGGCACCGGCACGAGGTGTTCCCCACCGGTCTCGGCGGTGATCGTGTCGAGATGCGTCACCGTGGGGTCCCCGATCGTCGCCGTTCGGGGAGCGGGGGAGCCGGTGGCGGCGGGGGGAGCGGCTGTGCTGGGGGAGTTCGCCGGATCGGACCCGGGCCGCGGCCAGAACCAGGCGCCGACCGCGGCGAGTGCCCCGACCACCCCGGCGACCGCCCCCACGACGGCCCAGTGGTCACGTCGGGCCCGCCCGGCACGACCGGACGTCTGGGCGGTGGAATCGGTGGTGCTCACGGCCCCTCCCCGAGTGGATCGCTGAGCCGGCGAACCGGTGATCCGCGGGGAAACATTATCGATCGACGGCAGGCGATCCCGCTGGGATATTTCTGACGCATAGACGACAGTCACGCCGGGGGTCCGGTGCGACTAGGGTGCCGCATTACTCCTGGTCCGAGATCCCGAAGGACGTTCTCTCGTGAGCGACGAACAAGCGACTGATCCGATTCAGCCACCACCCGACGCCCCGAAGAAGTCGAAACCGAGGCGGCGGTTTCCGTTCGCCGCCGCGGTGGCTCTGCTCGCCCTTCTCCTCTCGGGTGCTGCCGTGGTCCTGTCCTGGCGTGCGCACAGCCTGGCGAGCAGCGCCGCCGACCGGATCGAGGCCCTCGAGACCGGCGTGGGCGCGCAGCCCGCCACCCCTACGCCGGACGTCCCGGCCCCGGAGGAGCCGCCGGTCAGCATTCCCGCGGAGCCCACCGCGACGGTCAGTGCGACCACGCCGGTGTTGAGGAGGGAGGCCCAGTACACCGGGCAGTACATCGAGAAGGCGTTGAAGATCCCGCCGGCCGCACGCTGCGGTGACGCGATCTTCGTCGACCTCGACGAGCCTCTGGTGCAGGTCGCGTCGGCCGTCGCCGAGGTGCGTTTCTCGGTGGACTGCGGCGGCACGGTGCCGTTGATGGGGTTGGAGGGCGGCGTGACGGGCAGTGTGGCCTCCTCCGAGGCGGTGGAACCGGGCGGCTGCGTCGACCTGATCAACTACAGTCCGCTGGCCGCTGGGGCGTCGCAGCCGATCCGCCAGGGGCAGGTCTACTGCGTCACCACGTCGCGGACGGCCGCCGATGCCGCCGGCATCACCTGGAAGATGCTGATCGTCGCGGTGACCGGCGTGGCCGAGGACGAGACGGTCGCCCTTCGCGTGTCGGCCTGGAACATCCCCGGCTGACGACTCAGCGCCCGTAGATCCGGTCGAGGCCGACCGGTTCGACGCGGGGATCGGTGGTGGCGGCGAGCCGGTAGTCCAGGGTGGGCACCACCGGTTCCAGTCCGGCGCGGCCGCGTAGTGGCGCGATGCCGGAGCGCAGGCCGCCCATGAGCGACAGCGCTGAGCCGCACAGCAGCAGCCGGACCGGTGAGTTGGTGCGCTGCGCCGCCGGGTCCCGTGCCTTCTACAGGATCGACGGTATTGACTTCTCCCCGCCCTAAAGGACGGGGATTCCGGCGGTCGCCCGCCGGGTTTCCTGCTTCACAGCCGACCGCCCCGAACGGAGATTCCCCCGTTGAGGTCTTACACCAGCTCCACAGGCAGACACCGCCAGCCCGGCGGCCAAAATGTTCTTCGCCGCGTTGACGTCGCGGTCGTGGGTTACCCCGCAGGAGCAGGTCCACGACCGGATGTTCAGCGGCATCTTCTCAGCGATGGCTCCGCAGGCCGAGCAGACCTTGGACGACGGGTAC